>CAZNMY010000004.1:0-122579 GCA_964574325.1 uncultured Devosia sp.
GCCGGCCTCGCGCCACGTCCAGGTGGCGGAAATGGTGATCGAAAAGGCCAAAAGGCTGATTGAGCACAAGCGCGACGTGGTGATCCTCTTGGATTCCATCACCCGGCTGGCGCGGGCCTACAACACCGTGGTGCCATCTTCGGGCAAGGTCTTGACCGGCGGCGTCGACGCCAATGCCCTGCAGCGGCCCAAGCGCTTCTTCGGCGCGGCGCGTAACATCGAGGAAGGCGGCTCGCTGACCATCATCGCCACCGCCCTGATCGATACCGGCAGCCGCATGGACGAGGTGATCTTCGAAGAGTTCAAGGGCACCGGCAACAGCGAAATCGTGCTCGACCGCAAGGTGTCCGACAAGCGCGTGTTCCCGGCGATCGACATCGCGAAATCCGGCACGCGCAAGGAAGATCTGCTCATTCCCCGCGAGCAGCTTTCCAAAACCTATATCCTCAGGCGCATCCTCAACCCGATGGGCACCCAGGACGCGATCGAGTTCCTGGTCGACCGCCTGCAGAAGACCAAGACCAACGGCGACTTCTTCAACTCGATGACGACGGGCAAGAACTGAGGTTCGTGCGTCGGTTCAAGATCGGGAATTGGGATGGAGCGGGGCCAAAAGGCTCGGCTCCATTTCTGTTTCGACGCCTGCCAGCTTAACCAGCCAGCCTAACCAGCCAGTCTCAATAAGCAACCTTGTCCGGCTTGCGCGCCCATTCACCGAAAGCATCCGCACCTTCGCGCAGCGGCAGATGTAGCGTCGGCAGGCGCCGCGCAAGAACGGGCTTCGGGATCTCGTCGTAGATCGACGCATCGTCGAATCCGATCGCGGCAGCCTCGGCCCGCGTATTAGCGAACACGAGACGATCGAGCCTTGCCCAATAGATTGCGGCAAGGCACATCGGACACGGCTCGCAGCTCGCATAGATCGTCGCCCCCGCGAGCGAAAAATCACCGATGGCACGGCAGGCCCGCCGGATCGCCACGACTTCGGCATGTGCCGATGGATCGAGCGACGACGTCACCTCGTTGCATCCCTCGGCGATGACGGCGCCATGCCGCACGATCACCGCACCGAAAGGCCCGCCCTGGCCGCTACGCACCTGCTCGACCGACAACTCTATCGCGCGCAGGAGATGCCGCCGGTCGATTCCCGCCTGGTCTTCGGTCACGTCACTCACCCCTGCTCTGCTTCCGCCGCAGCGCCTTCCTTCCAGTCGTGGAAGTACTTGATGATGGACGCCGCCGTTTCCTCCACCGACCGCCGCGTCACGTCGATGACCGGCCAGCCGTGTCGAGCCGCGAGCCGCCGCGTGTAGGCGATCTCGTTCTGGATCTCTTTGAGATCGACGTAGGTGTCGAGGTTGCGATCCGACATCAGCCGCACCCGGTTTCGCCGGATTTCCGCGATCCGCTCGGCAGCCGCCACCAGACACACGATGAACGCAGAATGCGGCTGCGTCAGCGCTTCGGGCAGCGCGATCGACGGCACCAGCGGCAGGTTGGTCGTCTTGTAGCCGCGCTGGGCGAGATAAATGCTGGTCGGCGTCTTCGATGTCCGGGAAATGCCGAGCACCAGGATGTCGGCTTCGCTGAGATTGTCCGGCAGCTTGCCGTCATCATGCATCATCGTGAAGTTGAGCGCGTCGATCCGCCTGAAATACTCCTGATCGAGGACGTGCTGGCCGGCCACGATCGGAGTGGATGCGGTGCCGAGGTAGCTCTCGAACAGCTTCATGATCGGCTCGAGAACATAGAGGCAGGGAACACTCATCTCCTTGCATCGCCGCTCGAGTTCCCCCGTCAGCTCCTTGTTCACGATCGTGTAGAGCACGATGCCCGGCGCCGATTCTATTTCCTGCAGCACGCGCTCGATCTGCTTCCGGTTTCGGATCAGCGGATAGACGTGCTCGATGGCTCGCGCATCCGCGTATTGAACGGCCGCCGCCTTCGCAATCGTGGTCAAGGTCTCACCCGTCGAGTCCGACACGAGGTGGAGATGGAAGTAGCTCGGAAGGGCGTTGGCCATGTGTGGATAAGACCTGCAGTTATCCTAGGGGGTCGACGCGGCGCGCCCACCTCAGGGGACAACTCTAGCCTTCTCCACAAAGTTGTCCCAGCCCGAACCCCGAGGGAGAAATTCGGACCAGGATTCACGGCTCCGGTGCATTGCCGGGGTCCACTGGCCCGCCCCACAGGTTCCCAACAGGTTATCCGCGAAGGCAGCTCCGCAACGCTCGGATCAACACGTTGATTCAGCGCCAGCTTATCGACCTAGTAGCGCACTCGCCGTTCCGCCACTAGATATCGCACGACACTTGCCAACCTGAGCATACGCTGTCGACAACCCGGTATGAGACCGCAAGCCCCACAATCCCCTGCCCTAAGAGTCAAAATAAGAATCTCAGAAGAATCTTCTCTAGATTTAAAGAGAACCAGAGAGCGACGTTGAAAAGATGCCCGGCCGAACCCCGACACGACACCTGGAATGCCGCTTCCTGCAACCCTTCACCGGGCAATCGACGACCCCACCTCCCGTCTGGCTGATGCGGCAAGCGGGCCGCTACCTGCCCGAGTATCGCGAGCTCCGCGCCAAGGCGGGTGGCTTCCTGGATCTGTGCTACACACCCGCGATGGCCGCCGAGGTCACCTTGCAGCCCATCCGACGCTTCGGCCTCGACGCTGCAATTCTGTTCTCGGACATCCTGATCGTCCCGCACGCTCTGGGACAGAAACTCGATTTCAAGGAAGGCGAAGGCCCGGTACTCGAACCGATCCGTGAAGCAGCCGGCCTCGCCAGACTCGATCCCGCACGTACTGCGGATCGCTTCTCGAGGGTTTACGAGACAGTGGCACGCGTTCGCGACGGACTGCCCACGGGCACAGCCCTGATCGGCTTCTGCGGCGCACCTTGGACCGTCGCGACCTACATGGTTGCAGGCCACGGCACATCCGACCAAGCCGATGCCCGGCTCTGGGCCTATCGTGACCCGGAAGGCTTCACCCGTCTGATCGACATGCTCACCGCAACCTCGATCGAGTATCTCTCCGGCCAGATCCTCGCCGGCGCCGATGTCGTGCAGATTTTCGACACCTGGGCTGGCGCCTTGCCGACCGACCAGCTCGAGCGCTGGGTGATCGAGCCCACGCGCCGCATCGTCACGGCATTGCGCACGCGGCACCCGGACGTGCCGGTGATCGGGTTCCCCCGCGGTATCGGCGTCCACGTGCCCCACTACGTCGAGGAAACCGGCGTCGACGGCATCGGCTGTGATACGACGATGCCGATGTCGGAGCTGAAGGAACGCATTGCCGAATTGGGTGTCGTGATGCAGGGCAATCTCGATCCGCTGCTGCTCGTTGCGGGCGGAGCGCAGATGGAAACGCGGGTTCGCGAGATACTCGCCGATGCTGCGGGCGCGCCGTTCATTTTCAATCTCGGCCACGGCATCGTGCCGCAGACGCCGCCTGCCCACGTCGCACGTCTGGTCGAGCTGATCCGGGAAGGCGCCGCCGGATGAGCTGGCTGCTCTGGCTGAAGGCCCTGCACGTCGTGGCCGTCATTTCGTGGATGGCGGGGCTTCTCTACCTGCCGCGACTCATGGTCTACCACGTCGGTGCCGAGAAGGGCTCGGTGCAGTCCGAGACCTTCAAGGTCATGGAACGGCGGCTTCTGCGGGCGATCATGAACCCGGCAATGGTCGTGGTCTGGATCACCGGTCCGTTGCTCGCCTGGCAGATGGGGTTTTTGAACGACCACTGGATGTGGGCGAAATTCGCGCTCGTCGCCGCAATGACCGACTTCCACCACAGGCTGGCCCGCTGGATGAAGGCCTTCGCCGCCGACGAGAACCAGAAAGACGCGAAATTCTTCAGGATTATGAACGAGGTGCCGACACTGCTGATGCTCGGAATTGTCGCCCTGGTGATCGTCAAGCCGTTCTGAACGCCTGCAATGAACCCGCCGAAAGTAGAATAATTCCAATGTGTTGCTCTGACATTTCGCTTTGGGGAACCTCTGCACTATATGTTGTTTACCTGACCCGTTTCCCCGACGTCACTTGGAAGACATCGCCATGGCTGCTTCGACCCCGGCCCGTCCCCGCCCCAAGGTTCTGTCCCTGACCGACGCTGCCGCGAACCGCGTACGCGAGGTCATGGCCGGCAAGCCCGACGCCCTGGCGCTCAAGATCGGCATCAAGAAGGGCGGCTGCGCCGGCATGGAATACACGATCTCCTGGGCCGACAGCATCGGTAAATTCGACGAGGTGATCGAAGACAAGGGCGTCAAGGTCGTCATCGAGCCGGCCGCGGTGCTCTACCTGATCGGCACGGAAATGGACTGGAAGGTCGACAAGTTCGCCTCGCAGTTCGTGTTCAACAATCCCAATCAGAAGAGCGCCTGCGGTTGCGGCGAGAGCGTCGATCTCGTGCCCGCCGGCAAGAGCGAACCGGATCACGCGACGCATTGAGCCTGCCGATCTGGTCTTGGCACTCAGGTCTCGGCACTCCGGGCTGGCCAACCCGAGGTGAGTTGTCCGAGTTGGGCGGGAACGTGATGTTACCGCAACGGGAGGCACGCGCATGAACCAGAGCTGGGCCGCTTCCATCCTCGATTTCTGGTTCGCCGAGCTGAGCCCAAAGGCCTGGTTCACCAAGGATGAGGCGCTCGACGCGCACATCCACGCGCGATTTCTCGGCGTTTACAACCATCTGTCGACCGACGCACCGCTCGACACCCTTCTGGCTCCAGCTGAGACCACTCTTGCAGCCCTGATCGCGCTCGACCAGTTCCCACGCAATATGTTCCGCGGCTCAGCCCGCATGTTCGAAAGCGATGCCAAGGCGCTGGATCTCGCGCGCCGGGCCCGGGACGCCGGCACCGATCAGCAGGTCGAAGCGGCGCGCCGGCTGTTTTTCTACCTCCCCTTCGAGCACAGCGAAGCGCTCACCGACCAGGAAATTTCGGTCGCTCTGTTCGAGCAACTCGGTGATCCGCTCTACCTTCGCTACGCGCAGGATCACCGTGACATCATCGCCCGCTTCGGCCGCTTCCCACACCGCAACGCGCTTTTGAACCGTTCCTCGACGTCGGAGGAGCAGGCTTTCCTGGCTCAGCCGGGCTCGAGCTTCTGAACTCTCTTTGGCGTCGTCCGCATTCGAGCGGACTTGCCTGCGACACGGTTATCGTCGAACATTCGCTCACAACCGCCGCAGCGCGGAATATGTGAGGGAGAAGCCGATGCTGTTTCGATCCGTGTCACTGGCCGCCGCACTCCTTTCTGCAACGTCGTTCCTGGCACATGACGCTTTTGCACAATCCGGCAAGTTTCCCGAACGCCAGATTCGCGTCGTCGTACCGTTCGCCCCCGGCGGCGGTGTCGATGCGACCGCTCGGATCATCGCGCAGCACATCCAGGACAAGCAGGGCGCTCAGATCATCGTCGAGAATCGCGCAGGATCGAACGGCACGATCGCCGGCACAGCGGTCCAGCAGGCGACGCCGGACGGCTATACGCTGCTCTATTCGGGTGCCCCGCACGTGATGGCGCGCCTCGTGATGAGCAAGGTGCCCTACGATCCGCAAACCGACTTCACACCCGTGGCCCGCACGGGTGAGGCGCCGCTCGTCGTCGTCGTGTCGCCCAAGGTGACCCAGAAGACCCTCAAGGAAATCGTCGACGAGGTGAAGAAGGCGCCGGACAAGTGGACGTTCGCGGTGCCGACGCTGGGCTCGCCCGGGCATCTGGCGACGCTCCTGTTCGGCAAGCTCGCCGGCATTAAGCTCACCATATTGCCGTTTCGTGGCACGGCGCCGGCTTTGAACGACGTTGCAGGCGGTCACATTCCCGTGCTGATCGACGCCGGTATCGTCCTCTTGCCGGCAGCGGCTGGTGGAACCGTACGCGCCGTCGCCATCACGACGGCCAAGCGTTCCAGCCTCGCCCCGAGTGTACCGACGGCTGAGGAAAGCGGCATGCCCGGCCTGCTGGCAGCCTCGTGGTACGGCATGTGGGGACCGAAAGGCATGCCCACGGATGTGACGGCGAAGCTCAATCAGATGATCAACGCGGCCATCGCCGATAGCGTCAAGGAAGGCCGCTTCTCCAAGCTCGGCGTCGATGGCGTTCAGGAGACGCCGGCGCAGTTCGCAGCCTACATCGCCAAGGACGTGAGCCAGAACGCCGACCTGCTGAAAGCCGCCAACTTCCAACCGCAATGATCGCTTCGGCTTTATATCCAGCCTATGAAAACGGCCCGGTCTCGCAAGACCGGGCCGTACTTCATCGGGAATGTTGAACTCCCGCTATTTCGATGCGTGCTCTTGGCTGTGGTGACCACCCATCTTGTTCAGGAGGAGGCCGCCCATGATCACGATTGCGGCGCCGGCTGCTTCGAAGATCTTGGCCAGCGTCTTCATGTCGGTGCCGATCATCATGGACAACTGCTCCATGTACACCTTCAGCGCCGGCTCGGTGGCGATCAGCTCGCCTGCAACCCAGCCCAGCAGCGCCGCACCGGCCCAGACCAGGATAGGAAAGCGGGTGAGCAGCGACAGGATCAGCGTCGCGCCGAACACGACGAGCGGGATGGAGATGATGAGCCCGAGAATGATCAGCCACATCTGGCCGCCGGCGGCAGCGGCGATGGCCAGCACGTTGTCGAGGCTCATCACCACGTCGGCGATGGCGACGATCTTGACCGCTTCCATCAGGCTGTTGCCCGCCTTGACGCTGTCCTCGTCGGCTTCTTCACCTTTGACGAGTTTGATCGCGATCCAGAATAGCGCGAGACCGCCGATCAGTTTCAGCCACGGCACATCGAGCACGTAGGCGATCAGCACCGTGAAGATGATGCGCAGCACGACGGCCGCGCCCGCGCCGAGCAGAATGCCCATGTTGCGCTGCGCAGGCGGCAGGTTGCGGCAAGCCAGTGCGATCACGACCGCGTTGTCGCCCGACAAGACGATGTTGATGCCGATGATCTTGAAGATCGCCAGAGCCGTCGCGGCATCTGTTCCCAGCATCTGGGTGATCCAGGTAGTGAATTGTTCCATTCGTCTCCCCCTTGCTCCCCCGGTTGTCATCAGCGCGGGAGCTGTGTGCAGTCAACGCCATCCGAAGATCTACGAACCTTCCATCCTCGATAGGCGGTCGAATTGGCGAATAGTTAGATCACGTTCTACAATCTCGTAATGCCAAACAGGACCTCGGCGAAAGCCCCTGAATACATACTTATGACGTTTGGCCGATGCTGCCGCGCGCGGACGATCGAGTGCCGTGATTGCGGCCGGCGCACTTGACGGCGAAATCAGGAGCACGGACAAGAACCGCATGTCGCTCCGCATCGTCTTCATGGGCACGCCCGACTTCTCGGTTCCCACGCTCGCCGCTCTCATCGCTGCGGGGCATCGGGTCGTGGCTGCATATTCGCAGCCGCCGCGCCCCGCCGGCCGAGGCATGGAGCCTCGCAAGTCGCCGGTTCACCTGCATGCCGAGGCAGCCGGCATTCCCGTGCACACGCCGAAGTCGCTGCGCACGCCGGAATCCGCCGAGACCTTCGCGGCACACGCAGCGGATGCGGCGATCGTCGTCGCCTATGGCCTGATCCTGCCAAAAGCCATCCTCGAAGCGCCCCGCCATGGCTGCCTCAACCTGCATGCGTCCGCTCTACCCCGCTGGCGCGGTGCAGCACCGATCCAGCGCGCCATCATGGCCGGCGACTCTGAAACGGCGGTCATGGTGATGCGGATGGAGGAAGGTCTCGACACCGGCCCCGTCTGTCTCGGCGAGACGCTGCCGATCCCGCTCGAAACGACTGCGGGCGAACTCCACGACCGGCTTTCGGAGACAGGCGCTCGTTTGATGGCCGAAGCATTGCGCCGGCTCGAGATCGACGAGTTGACCTGCCAGCCGCAATCGGATGTCGGCGTCACCTATGCCCGCAAGATCGAGAAGGACGAGGCGCACATCGATTTCGGCCGCCCCGCACGCGCCGTCCACGATACCATCCGGGGGCTGTCTCCTTTCCCCGGCGCCTGGTTCGAAATTGGTGCATCGGGCAAGAGCGAACGCATCAAAGTCCTGCGCTGCGAACCGGTCGAGGCGGCAGTGGCGGGCCGCACACCCGGTGAGATCATCGACGATCGACTGACCGTCGCATGTACCGAGGGCGGCATTCGTCTCCTCGAACTGCAGCGTGCTGGCAAGCGCCCGATGAGCGCCTCCGAATTGCTGCGCGGCTTTCCAATGCCTCCCGGTTCGATCTTACGCTGAGAGTTACGACCCGACATTGCAGGTCGCTTTGCCCCGACTTATCCCCTCGAAGTCGTCATGGTCCGCGAAGGCGGGCCATCCACGCCACCTCACCCGAATGGTAAGGTCATGCTCGGGCACCAATTCCATTCCGGAACCGATATTAATCTTTAAGTCAGGATGAATTGGGGACATTCCGTCTCACGATCTACGCTGGCGCTCAACCGGACGAAGTTCGTTCGTCCGCCCAGGCAACCGCGTAGTCACGAGGTTTGAGATGCTCCGCCGCACGCTTTTCGCAGCCACCCTCTTCGTATCAGCAGCAGCCGTCACCCCGGTTTTCGCGCAATCCCAGACCATCCGCATCGAGCCGCGCCCCTACTACGGCGCCGTGGTCACGCTGGAGCAAGGCGTCCGGGTCTGGCGGCCGCTTCCGCCCACCAGCCACATGATCATCAACCCGACCAACGCACCGGTGAGCGTGAACGTCACCGACGTGCGCGAGACGGTCAATCACACCGGCCCGGCCTATGCTGCCCCTTCTCGAAACGAGGCCAACGCCTATGCCAATCCGGGCTACGGCGCAGCGGGCTACTACGCTGGCCGGCGCGCCGCACCGCGGCATCATGCGCGCCCGAGCTACGGCGCTCGCCCCGGTCGTCACTGAACGCGCGCCCGCTCGGGCGGTAGACTTCTGCGGGATGTTCGGGTCGACGTAGTTGTTTGACTTGCACACATCTCCAACCTATAAGCTGCCGCCACAGTGATATCAGGGCGCTCGATCTGAAGCGCGCCTTCTGTCGGATCTCTGATGGTCCGCGGGAGGCGTCGTTTTGTTTGGCGCCGCTCCGGTTGTCCCTGCACAACCCGGCACACCTTTGGAGATTTCCCCGTGAAGCGCACTTATCAGCCGAGCCGGCTCGTTCGGAAGCGTCGCCATGGTTTTCGCGCGCGCATGTTGACCAAGGGCGGCCAGAAAGTGCTTGCCCGCCGTCGCTCGAAAGGTCGCAAGCGCCTGTCGGCTTGAACCCGATCTGTTCGGGTCCAGTCTGCTCGATCTCGGGCGCCCGCGAACGCCGCGCATTCCTCGAAGGAGAGCGACGGTGCGCCTCTCGACACTGAAGAAGCGCGCCGAGTTCCAGCGCGTACGCGGCGGCGGCAGATGGTCGGCGGAAGCGTTCGTGCTGGAAGGTAAGGCGCGCCGGGATGATGGTATCGAGGAACCGCGTTTCGGCTTCACGGTGACGAAGAAGCTCGGCGGTGCCGTGGTGCGCAATCGAATTCGCCGCCGGCTTCGTGCAGCACTGGCCGAGCTTGCGGGCGTGCATGCAAATCCACGTTTCGACTACGTTGTCGTGGCGCGGCAGCCGTGCTTCGAAATCGAATTCGCGAAGCTGCGTGACGATCTGACGTTGGCCTTCGAGCGGGTTCACCGGGGACCCAAGCCGATGCGTCCGAAACCGAACACCGCAGACCACGGTTCGGCGAAGGGCGACGAGACCTCGCTTCCCGGACGCCCGACCTCTCGGACGCGCTGAATTGGACTGAAACCGCCCTCGGCCGTGACGAGGTAGCACTTAACCCGAGCGCAAAACACGGATACAAGCCGCTCGGCACTTCATCGCTACCCGTTACTGGCGGAGCTCACGCGCCCATGTTCTCGCAACAACCCGACCAGAAGAACCTCTTGGCGGCCATCGCGCTGTCGATGGGCGTCCTGCTGCTTTGGCAATACTTCTACGCCGGTCCCAAGCAGAAGGAGGAGATGGAGCGCCAGGCTCGCCTCAAGCAGACGACGGCGTCGCAAACGGTCCCGGGAACGACGGCGCCGGGCACGCCCGCGACGGGAACCGCCCCCGCACCGGGGGCGCAGCCCGCAGCACCGGGATCAGCGGCTCCCATCGTGCCGGTCAAGCAGGTAACCCGCGACGAAGCGTTGAAGACCTCTCCGCGCATTGCGATCGAGACGCCGTCTCTGCGCGGCAGCGTTTCTCTGCGCGGCGGCCGTATCGACGATCTGAAGCTGGCGAAGTATCACGACACCGTCGATCGCTCGAGCCCGAACGTCGTGCTGTTCTCGCCCTCGGGCGGGCCCAACGCCTACTACGCCGAGAAGGGTTGGGTGCCGGCTCCCGGCATCGATCAGCGCATGCCGGACAAGGACACCGTCTGGACCGCCGAGACGAAAGGCGCGCTGACGCCGACGAGCCCTGTCGTGCTGAGCTGGAACAACGGCCAGGGCCTCACTTTCCGCCGCACGGTGAAGCTCGACGACAACTACATGTTCACGATTGCCGACGACGTCGAAAACAAATCCGGCAGAGAGCTGACGCTCTATCCGTTTGCGCTGATCTCGCGCCACGGCACGCCGAAGATCGAAGGGTTCTACATCTCTCACGAGGGCCTCATCGGCGTGCTCGGCGCCCAGGGCCTGAAGGAGATCGGCTATGCCGAATTGACAGACGAAATCGAGAAGAACGTCAAACGCAATCCCGGCAACACCTCCGCCTTCCGCGAGTTCAAGAACGAAAAGACCGGCTGGCTCGGCATCACCGACAAGTACTGGGCGGCGGCTCTGATTCCCAATCAGAACCTGGACTACGACGCGCGGCTGTGGGCACGCAAAGAAGCTGACAAGAACTACTTCCAGGTCGACTACCGTCAGCCTGGGGTGACCATCGCGGCGGGAGCGACGGGATCTGCCGAGACGATGATGTTCGCCGGCGCCAAGGAAGTGCGTGTCGTCGACGGTTATAAGAACACCCTCGGCATCAAGCAGTTCGACTCGATCATCGACTGGGGCACGTTCTGGTACTTCACCAAGCCGCTGTACCTGCTGCTCGACTGGATCAACCGGATCGTCAAGAATTTCGGCGTCTCGATCCTGATCATCACGGTGCTGGTCAAGCTGCTGTTCTTCCCTCTCGCCAACAAGTCGTATGAGGCGATGGCGAAGATGAAGAAGCTCCAGCCGGAGATGGAGAAGATCCGCGAACGCTACAAGGAAGACAAGGCTCGTCAACAGCAGGAGACGATGGCGCTCTACCAGAAGGAGAAGATCAATCCTCTGGCCGGCTGCTTGCCGATGCTCGTGCAGATACCCGTGTTCTTCGCGCTCTATAAGGTGCTGTTCGTCCTGATCGACATGCGCCATGCGCCGTTCTTCGGCTGGATCAAGGATCTCTCCGCTCCCGATCCGACGTCGCTGTTCAACCTGTTCGGCCTTATCCCGATCCCGGCGTTCGAGCAGATGTTGCTCGGTCATACGATCGGCGCCTGGGCGATCATCATGGGCATCACGATGTGGCTGCAGATGCAGCTCAATCCCCAGCAGCCCGACCCGATGCAGCAGGCGATCTTCAATTGGATGCCCGTGATGTTCACGGTGATGTTGGGCGGCTTCGCATCGGGCCTCGTCATCTACTGGGCCTGGAGCAACATCCTGTCGATCGGCCAGCAGTACCTGATCATGAAGAAGAACAACGTCGACATTCCGCTGATGGACAATCTGCGCAAGACGTTCAAACCGCTGATGAAACAGAAATAAGAGATCGCGCGAGCCTACCGGCAGCGCGGCCGAGGATTGGGACAGTAGACGTGGACACCGATCCTGAGTTTTCCGCCGAGCAACTCGCGGCTGGCGAGCTGTTGTTCGCCCGCCCCTGGCAATTCGTCATGGGCACGCCGACGCTGGCATCGCTACCGGCGGCAGATCGCCCCGAGATCGCGTTCGCGGGCCGTTCCAATGTCGGGAAATCGAGCCTCATCAACGCCTTGGTGCGTCAGAAGGGGCTTGCTCGAACGTCGAATACGCCGGGCCGCACCCAGGAGCTGAACTTCTTCCAGGTCGAAGCCGTCGACGCCTATCTCGTCGACATGCCCGGCTACGGCTACGCGAAGGCCCCCAAGGACAAGGTCGACGCCTGGACCGAATTGGTGCGCGACTACCTCCGCGGCCGCCGCAGCTTGAAGCGCGTGCTGATGCTGATCGACGCGCGGCACGGCGTGAAAGCCGCCGACGAGCCCGTGATGGATCTGCTCGACGAAGCCGCCGTGTCCTACCAGCTCGTGCTGACCAAGGTCGACAAGGTGCCCTTACCGGCGCAGGCCGCCGTTCTGGAAAAGGTCGCAGCGGTCGCGCGCAAGCACCCGGCAGCGCATCCGGTGTTGCGTTTGACGTCATCGGAGACGGGGCAGGGAATGTCCGAACTCCGCACCGAGATTTCGGTCCTCCTGTCGACCTGATCCCGCCGATCGGACGAAGCGGTAGTTACTGGAACATCCGGCCCAGCAGGCCGGCCACGCCGACCGACGCCAGCAGCGTCAGAACGCCGCCGATCAGCGCCGCCAGCGCCCATTTTGCAAGGGTCTTCGCCGCGGCGCGCGGGTTGCCCGACACGCGCACCGTCACCTGCTGTTCCGGCAACATCGTTTCGACGATCATGCCGTCGGCGGCCACGGTGCGGATCGAGACCGACAACTGCAACGGAAGCCTACCGCGAGTGCGCGGCGTGACGGCCCATCTCCAGCGCACGTCGTCGTCCTCGCGCTGGGCGGATTTGGAATCGAACCACTGTGTTTCGGGCGAGGCGTTCTCGACCGACAGGCCCCCGGCCGGCGCACGCAGCCGAACCGCCACGGCACGCGTCACGATCGGGCCGCGGCCATGTACCGGTTGCACGTTCGAACCGTAGGCCGTCGCCAGCACGGCTGATCTCGGGATGCGAACCTCGATCGTCGTGGCCGCCATCAGCGGCATTTTGAGCGGGAACGACTCGACAAGATCGGCGGTCTCGATCGGCAGACGGCCGACCTGAGAAAGCGGTTGAGGCTGAGGTTTTGCTGCGAGGGGAGGCTCGCTCGACGGCTCAGCAGGCGCTCCGTCGGACCATGGCGCATTCGAGGTCGGCGCCGGCTCGGACGCAATGCCGATGCGGCGCAAGGGGGCATCGGCGACGGGCGGCACCGGTGGCGGCATCCGAACCGGGCGTCCGGCAGGAATGCCTGCCTGCGGCATCGGAGCGGGAGCCCAATCGGAACCCACCGAAGCCGGCGCAGACGCGAGCTGTTCCGGCGACCAGGCCACGGCGGCATTGCCGTTGGTCATCGGTTGCGGAACCGCTGCATGAGACCCGCCGATCGACGAAGGCGGCGGCGGTGTCTGGCCGCTGCGGATCGCAGCGATCCGGCGGCGGGCGGTCGTGACGGGATCATCGTCGAATGCATACTGACCGCCGGTCGCGGGAGCTTCCGCGGCGGCAACAGGCACCTCGGACGCGACAACCACCGCAGCCGGATGCTCGACGGCGGGTGCGCTGGCCTTGAACACTTCGGGAGCAGTTTGTTGGACCGGGATCGGCGGCGGCTGCGCGGGTGCGGCCTCGACTGGCGCGGGGCGCGGCTGAGAAGGAGCGCTCGATCGCTTCAGCGCCGCCACGGTGTCCTGGAATTTGAGGCCGGCGGCGAGCAACAGCTTTGCCGCCTCACTCTTGCCCTCGCCGATGATGGCTGCGAGCACGATGGCGCCGTTGATCTCGTTGCGTCGGCTCTGCTGGGCCGCCGCGACGGCGTATTCGAGGATCGTGCGCAACGCGGGTGCAGCTTCGGGCATGTCGCCGGGTCCGGCCGGCTGTTGCTGGACGTACTCGGCGATCGAGGCATTGAGTTTCAGAAGGTCGATGTTGCACGAAAGCAATACCGATGAGGCGTCCGGATCCTCGATCAGCGCCAGCAGGACATGCTCGAGCGTCACTTCGGAATGGTTCTGGGCGCGAGCGAGATCGTGCGCGCGTCCGAGCGTGGCGCCCAGTGCACGAGACTTCGGCACCCAGGTAAGCGCATCCGCGAACGGCTGCGTCATCGCCTCGTCCCTCGAATCGAGTAGCTCGATATCACTATCGCACGCTCTCCCTGTCGGCGAGGTCGGAACCCGTTTTTACAGTAGCTGAACCGGACGCGAAAATCAGCCTTCGGATCGAGACATGACTTGTCTTGCCGGGTAGGAGGCGAGCCGCCCGTGATTCATGCCGGATGCGCATCATTCATCGCCCGCCTTGCACCTTTAGGATGAGGGCATGAATGGGAAATACATTGTGAGTCGGCCCCCGCCCGCTATAAACAGCGGCGCAGGAACGGAGGACCAAGGTCAACATGAGCGCGAATCAAGCATCTGGCAAGGCAGACAATTCTGCTTCGAACAATGGTAGCGGCAACATATCCGCACATGACCAGGCGCGGATTCTTGCCGAGGCCTTGCCCCATCTGATCCGCTACGACGAGGAAACCGTCGTCATCAAGTTCGGCGGCAACGCCATGGGCGACGAGGCCCTGGCCGACGCCTTCGCTCAGGACATCGTCTATCTCAAGCTGTCCGGCATCAATCCCGTAGTCGTGCACGGCGGAGGGCCCCAGATCGGCCAGATGCTGAAGAAGCTGCAGATCAAGTCCGAGTTCGTCCAAGGGCTGCGCGTCACCGACAAGCCGACCGTCGAGATCGTCGAGATGGTCCTGGCCGGTGCGATCAACAAGGAGATCGTCTCGGCGATCAATCGCCAGGGCGGCAAGGCCGTCGGCATTTCGGGCAAGGACGCGAACCTGATGCGCGCGAAGCGCATCACGCATCTGCCCGACCCGGAATCGAACCTGATGAAGGCTGTCGACATCGGTTATGTCGGCGATCCCGAGGAGGTTAACCCCTACATTGTCGATATGCTGTCGAAGTCCGACCTGATCCCGGTGATAGCTCCGATCGCACATGATCGCGATGGCCAGACGCTCAACGTCAACGCCGATACGTTCGCGAGCGCGCTGGCAGCAAAGCTCAAGGCGAAGCGCCTGCTGCTGCTGACCGACGTCGCCGGCGTCCTCGACAAGGACAAGAACCTCGTTTCGCATCTGACGGTGCCGGAAGCGCGTCGTCTCATCCGCGAAGGCGTCATCACCGGCGGCATGATTCCGAAGATCGAAGGCTGCATCGAGGTCGTCGAGGCCGGCGTCGAAGGCGTGGCGATCATCGATGGCCGAGTGCCGCACTGCGTATTGCTGGAACTGTTCACGCCCCACGGCGTCGGCACGCTTGTCGACCGTGATCCCGAGTCGAGACCGGAGTCCAAGCGGTAGTGGCATGAGTGAGACCGGCAAGCGACCGCCCCCGACCTCGAGTGCCCCGCCGGCTTCGCCACCGCGAGGTTTCGAACGCACCGGGGTGTGGATCTTCGATCTCGACAACACGCTCTATCCCCCGGAATGCAGGCTTTTTCTGCAGATCGACCAGCGCATGGGCGAGTTCATCCAGCGCCTCCTCGGCGTCTCGTTCGAGCAGGCGCAGCACTTGCGCAAGACCTACTACCGTCAGTTCGGCACCACACTTTCGGGGCTGATGAAAGTGCACCGCGTTTCGCCCGAGCCGTTTCTGGATTACGTCCACGATATCGACTTGGCAGCCATCGCACCTAACGCACGCCTCAGATCCTCGATCGAGCGCCTCGAAGGCCGCCGCCTGATCTTCACCAATGGCTCGCGCAGACATGCGGAACGCGTCGCCGAGCGGGTGGGCCTCCTCGATCTTTTCGAGGATATCTGCAGCATCGAGACGTGCGACTACACGCCTAAGCCGACCGCTGTCGCATTCGACCGGATGATAACGCGGCATGGGGTATCGGCCGGCGAGTCCGCGATGTTCGAGGACATGCCGCCGAACCTGGAAGTGCCGCACGCGCTCGGCATGACGACAGTGCTGGTGCACGACGACGCGGGCGATCACCCTTGGCGGGTCGGCCACGTCATCGCGAAGACATCGGTGCCCGACTACATCCATCACATGACGACCGATCTCGCCGCGTTTCTCGAAGAACTGCCGCTCCCCTCGCCGAAGGCAGCGTCCCCCGTCGTCCAAGGAGCACAAGATGGGCCGCGTTGAGATCTTCCGTATCGGTGGTATTCCGATCTTTCTCGACTTCCTGTTCCTGCTCCTCGCCGTACTCTTCAGTTGGCCGTACTGGTCTGGCGGAAGCGATGTCGGAATGTCGGCCGGCTTCGTGCTCGTCATCGGCCTGTTCATTTCGATCCTGCTCCACGAGCTCGGCCATGCCTGGGCCGGCCGGTGGTTCGGCATCGGCACACGCGCGATCGAGATCAATGGCCTCGGTGGACTTTGTTATTTCGAACGCTCCCTGCCCGCTACGGTGCTGCCGCGAACGGTGATCGGTCTTGCGGGTCCCTTTGCAAATCTGGTGCTCTGGCAGGCGTTCGACATTGCGGCTGATTTTTCCAGCGGCGCCGGCGGCGGGCTCCTGGCTGTCGTCCTGAACCAGCTCGCTTATGCGAACCTGCTGCTGTTGATTTTCAATCTCCTGCCCGCGTTTCCACTCGACGGCGGCAAGGTTTTGGAAGCTTGGCTCGCACCTGTTGCCGGCGCGATCTGGTCCGTCCGCATCGTCGCGGTTCTGGGGCTCGCCGTTGCGGGGTGGCTGGCATGGCGGTCGTTCCCCGGAAGCACGTTCATGCTGCTGCTCGCGGTGCTGATCGCGATGCAGAACTGGCAGATGCTGCAGAGTGTCGGCGGCTTCGGCCGGCGTTGATGCCTCGCAACCTGCCGCGTTGACATGCACCGTTGGCGCTGGTGTGCTGAAGGCCACAACAAACGCCCGAGGAGCGCCGTCGATGACCACCCCGCAAGCACCCACCAGGCCGTTCTCGCCGCCGACCGTCGACAAACTCGCTGTACGCGTCGTCGTAGACAGCCGTTACGAGCGTTTCCTTCCCAAGCACACGCACGAGCACGTCGCGATCGAGCACGTCGGTCAGGTGCCGCGCCGCCAGATGACCTCGCTGGCCTGCGAATGGGGCCTGTCGCTGCATCTCGAATCGTCGCGCGCCGGCACACCCGCGCAATTCATGCTCGACTTCGGCTACACGCCGGAGATCGTGTTGCGCAATGCCGATATTCTCGACATCGATCCGGGCAAGATCGACGGCCTCATTCTGAGCCATGCCCATCGCGACCATTTCGGCGGCCTCACCGGCTTCGTCACGCAGCATCGCAGCAGGATGCGCGATGATCTCTGCTTCTATAATGGCGGCGAGGAAGGTTTCCGCGAGAAGATGCTGGGCGACCCCGAGGATCCCGTTTCATGGGGCAGGGTCGATCGCACGATGCTGACGGCTCAAGCCGTGAAGCCCTGCAGTTGCAGCGAGCCGCACATCATCGAGGAGCAGGCTTTCACGACCGGCTTCATTCCGCGTGACAGTTTCGAAACGGTCAGCGGCGGCTCGATGGTCTACGAGTACGACCACTTCACCGAAACCGAGCGGCGCGGCAAGCTGCTCAAGGACACCCACCCCGACGAGCACGCCACCTGCTATATCGTGCAGGGCAAGGGCCTCGTGGTGATTTCGTCGTGCGGCCACGTCGGGCTCATCAACACGATCAAGCAGGCGATGCATGTATCCGGCGTGTCGAAGCTCCACGCCGTTCTCGGCGGTTTCCACCTCGTCACCGCGCCGTCCGAGTACATCGAGCAGACGGTTACGGAGCTCGAGGCCTTGAAGCCCGACGTCGTGATCCCCATGCATTGTTCAGGCGAGGCTTTCATCAATGCCCTGCGCCGCCGGATGCCGGAGAGGTTGGTCACGACCAACGTCGGCTCGCGGTTCACCTTCACGGCATGAGATCTGGATGACCGGCGCAAAATATTCGGAAGTGATCCTCGCTTCGGGCAGCTCGGCCAGGCGCAGTATGCTCGAAGCAGCCGGTGTAGCGTTCCGCGTCGTTCCCGCCGATGTCGATGAAGACGGCATCAGACGGGACTACGCCGCGAATGATCCCGACGGCACGCCGACCGGCGTGTCCCGCGTTCTCGCGCGCGCCAAGGCCGAAGAGGTGAGCCGTCGATTTCCCTCGGCCCTGGTGGTCGGCGCCGATCAGGTCCTCGAACTCGGGCGCGACATCTACAACAAGCCGCCGGACATGGATGCGGCGCGCCGCGCCTTGCGTGCCTTTTCCGGCCGCACTCATCGGCTCTTGTCCACTGTGTCGCTGGCGGAAGCCGGCCACGAGACCTGGAGCTACCTCGACGCCGCTTCCATGTCGATGCGTGACTTTTCCGACGAGTTTCTCGACGGCTATCTCGCGCGCACGGGGGATCGCATTTGCGCCTGCGTCGGCGCCTACGAGCTCGAAGGACTCGGTATCCAATTGTTCGACAGCATCGATGGCGACTACTTCACCATCCTCGGCATGCCATTGCTGGAACTCCTCGCCGAACTGCGGAACCGCGGCGTCATGCCGGCGTAAATTATCGTAGTTTGGGTCAAGGCCACTGGCCGCGACCCGACACATTGCCGGGTTGCGCTGGACGTCGGGTCGCGAGTCGCTCGACCCAGCCTACGAGCGCAAAATGCGCTACAGCGGCACCAATTCCGCCAGGACGTGCATGTGATACCACGTCTGCGGCGTCATCATCAGCGCGTAACCGCCCCGCATGATCCCGTGAACGCGCGCTGCACGCAGCGACATGACGTTGTCGCCGGCCGTCAGCCGCTTGACTTCTGCTCCTGGCGTCACGATGGCCCGGGCGAAGATGCAGGCCTCCGGGCTGAAGCGATTGATCTCGGCCATGGCGCGCGGCAGCGGCACCTTGTTCGTGTAGTGCGCCCGCAGCACAGTTTCGAGCTGGTCGGGCGTGTCGCACCACAGCGACGCGCGGATCTCCATCTTGCTCACGTCCTCGTCGTCCTCCGCCACCGCTACCGCCGGTGCGCCGAGCGCCAGGATCATCAAGACAATAGCGACAAGTCTCGTCATGGCCTCGGACCTCGGGGCGAGTGAACCGTCATACTGCCTGTTTACTCGCGAATTGCCTATGTGGATCTTTTCGCCGGGCCGGGTGGGTAGGTATTGTGCTTCCCCCGCAATGAAGGTCACAGTGCTGCACTTCATCGGTCAGCGGCACAGCGAAGGCGCGTCTGCAATGCTCATCATAGGCCTCACCGGCTCCATCGGTATGGGTAAGTCGACCGTCGCCCAGAAGTTCCGTGAGCGCGGCATTCCCGTGTGCGACGCCGACGCGCTGGTTCACGAGCTGTACGAAGGCGAGGCCGTCGCTCCCGTCGAGGCCGAATTCCCCGGCTCGACGACGGACGGCAGGATCGACCGCAGCAAGCTCTCTGCAGCACTTCTGCGCAATCCCGCGGGCTTCAAGCGCCTCGGCGAGATTGTCCATCCGCTCGTTCACGCCGCGCAGCGCGAGTGTCTGCGGGCCGCTGCGGCCGGCGGGGCGTCGATGGCGGTGCTCGAAGTGCCTTTGCTGTTCGAGCCGGGCAACGACAAGCGCTGCGACGTGACGATCGTGGTCAGCGCGCCGGCCGACGTGCAACGCGAGCGCGTGATGCTGCGCCCCGGCATGACGCCCGAGAAACTCGACACGATCCTCGCCCGCCAGATGCCTGACGCCGAAAAGCGAAAGCGGGCGACGTACGTTGTGGATACCGGGGTAATGATCGAAGTGACCCTGGCCCAGGTCGACCGAATCATCGTGGAGCTTGAAGGACGCTCCGGTACCGCGTTTGCGACGCATTGGAGCTGAAAGGCGCCGCCGCGCCGCAAACGGGATAACAAAAATGCAGCGCGAGATCGTGTTGGACACCGAGACCACAGGCCTCGATGCGAAGAAGGGCGACCGCCTGATCGAAATCGGCTGCATCGAGCTGATCAACCGCATCCCGACGGGCCGCGAGTATCACCAATACATCAACTCCGATGGCCGCGACGTTCACCCCGACGCCGAGCGGATCCACGGCATTTCCACGGCGTCCCTGGCCGACAAGCCGGTGTTCTCTAAGGTGGTCGATCAGTTCCTGGAATTCATCGGCGACGACGGCGTGCTGGTCATCCACAACGCCAACTTCGACATGGGCTTCATCAACATGGAGCTCGATCGGCTGGGCCGCCCCCCGATCACACCCGATCGCGTCATCGACACGCTGGCCCTGGCGCGCCGCAAGCATCCAGCCGGCCCCAATACGCTGGACGCGCTCTGCAAGCGCTACGGCGTCGACAACTCCAAGCGCATCAAGCACGGCGCGCTGATGGATTCGACTTTGCTGGCCGACGTCTATGTCGAGCTTCTCGGCGAGCGCCAGGCGAACCTCAGCCTCGCCAAGTCGAATTCGTCGGACGACGGAAACAACGTCGTGCACTTCGGCAAGGCGAAGCAGCGCCCCTCGCCGCTTCCGCCCCGCCTCTCGCCTGAAGCCGAAGCCGCCCACGTCAAGTTCGTCGAGCAGCTCGGCGAAAAGGCGATCTGGCGCAAGTATCTTGCGCTGCCCGATCAGCCCAAATCGTAGGGCGGGTTAGCGAAGCGTAACCCGCCGTTCCCGCGGGACCTGCACTATTCGGCGGAATACGCTTCGCTATTCCGCCCTACGAAACGGCCTACCGATCAAACTCAGTGCCCGCCGGCGAACCAGCGCTCGACTTCCAGCGCCGCCATGCAGCCCATTCCCGCAGCCGTGACGGCTTGCCGGAAAATGTCGTCCTTCACGTCGCCGGCCGCGAATACGCCGGGTATCGATGTCGCGGTCGAGTCGGGCTTGGTGATGAGATACCCGGACGGCTTCATCTCGAGTTGCCCCTTGAACAACTCGGTCGCAGGCGCGTGGCCGATTGCAACGAATACGCCATCGACCGCGCGATCCGTGATCTTGCCGGTCTTGACGTTGCGCAATTTCACACCGCTGACGGCCTTTGGATCGACACTGCCGGTCACCTCGGCGATCTCACTGTCCCAGATCACCTCGACTTTCGGGTTCTTGAACAGCCGCTCCTGCATGATCTTCTCGGCGCGGAACGAATCGCGGCGATGCACGACGGTGACCCGCTTGGCGAAGTTGGTGAGGAAGATCGCTTCTTCGACAGCCGTGTTGCCGCCACCGACGACGATGACTTCCTTGTTCTTGTAGAAGAAGCCGTCGCACGTCGCACACGCCGAAACGCCGTAGCCCTTGAACGTCTCTTCTGTGGGAATGCCGAGCCACCGCGCCTGCGCACCGGTGCAGATGATGAGCGCATCGCAGGTGTAGACGTCGCCGGAGTCGCACGTCAGGCGGAACGGGCGCTTGTCGAGTTCGACCTTGCTCACGTGATCCATCACGATCTCCGTGCCGACGTGCTCCGCCTGCGCCTTCATCTCTTCCATCAGCCACGGACCCTGGATCGCTTTGGCGAACCCGGGATAATTCTCCACGTCCGTCGTGATCGTGAGCTGCCCGCCCGGCTGGATGCCTTGCAGCATCAGCGGTTTCAGCATCGCGCGAGCGGCGTAGATGGCGGCCGTGTAGCCGGCAGGTCCCGAACCGAGGATCAGCACGCGGACGTGTCTGCTGGATGTCGAGGTCATAGCTGTGCTCTCGCCTTGCGAAGTGGTTCGGGCGCCTTTCGAGCTGCCCGCTCTGAATACCGATGCTCTAAATAGAGCCGTCTCTGTTCTGGTCAATGCCGCGCGGCGTCACGTCACCACCTGTTCATTGGAAGTGTTCACCGCGCAGCCGGCATGTTCTTCGGCACCAGCGCCGCGCCTTCCTGCGGCCCGAGCACGTGCGCGAGCCTCTGGCGGATAGCCTGCTGCCGCGCCTCCGAAGTGATCTTCTTGCCCGTCAGGTCCGTCACGTAGAAAACGTCGACGGCCTTCTCGCCGTAGGTCGTGATGTGCGCCGAGGTGATGTCGAGCGACAGATCGGACAGCGTGCTCGTCAGGTCGTAGAGAAGGCCCGGCCGGTCGCGTCCGGTCGCTTCGATCACCGTGAAGTTGTCCGATACCTCGTTGTTGATGACGACCTGCGGCTCGACGTGGAACGCAACGATGCGCCGCTCCGGCGGCCGCCGCTTCGCCATCAGTGCCGCGAGGCGCTCTTCGCCGTTCAACACCGAGTCGATTGTTTTCGTGATCCGATTGATGCGGCGGCGTTCGTCGTCTTCCTCGCTGAACTCGCGCTGGAGAAGAAACATATCGAGCGCCATCCCGTCGCGCGTCGTCGAGATGTGCGCGCCGATGATGTTGGCGCCCGCCGCAGCGCAGGACCCGGCGAACAGCGACAGAAGACGCGGGTGATTGGGTGCCAGCACCGTCAATTCGGTGATCGACGTGAACGCACTCGATGCGAAGTCCGTCGCGAGCTTCAATTCCCCCTGCTCGGCGCGCCGGCACAGGCGCGCGTGATCTGCCTGCCGTCTCGTATCGGTCTTGAGCCAGTAGTCGTCGTAGTGCCGCGCGATGAACCGCTCGACCTCATCGGCCGGCCAGTCTTCGAGCTCGGGCCTCAATGCGCGCTGAGCCGCGGCTATGCGATCCTTGCGGCCGACCAGCGTATGACCGCCGGCGATCAGCGGCTCGGTTTCCCAGTAGAGTTGGCGCAGAAGCTGGCCCTTCCAGCCGTTCCAGGTGCCGGGTCCGACGGCGCGGATGTCGGCCACCGTGAGCAGCAGGAGGAGTTTCAGCCGCTCCGGACTCTGCACGATCGCTGCAAAATCACGGATCGTCTTGGGATCCTGGAGATCGCGGCTCTGCGCGATTTCGCTCATCGTCAGATGCTCGCGGATCAGCCACGCTGCGGTCTCGGTTTCCGCCGGCGTCAACCCGAGCCGTGGACCGAGTGACCGCAACACGCGCTCGCCGACGATCGAATGATCTTCTTTCTGGCCTTTGCCCACGTCGTGCATCAGGGCCGCGACCAGCAGCGCGCGCTTGTTGATGACCGAAGTGAAAATTCCCGTCGACAACGGCAGCGTGTCCGCGAATTTACCGTCGGCGATACGTTTGATCTCGCCGACCGTGCGCACGAGATGCTCGTCCACCGTGTAGTGGTGGTACATGTTGAATTGCATCATCGCGACGACTTTTCCGAATTCCGGGATGAACCGTCCCAGAACACCGGCTTCGTTCATCATGCGCAGCATCGTCTCGGGTTCTGCGGTCCGCTGCAGCAGATCGAGGAACAGCCGGTTTGCCTCCGGATCGCTGCGCACCTTGTCGTCGATCATCCTGAGCGAGCTGCGGATCAGCCGCAACGCGTTGGGGTGGAGATACGAGCCCGTCTCCTCTGCCACCGAGAAGATGCGGATCAGGTTCACCGGATCACGCTCGAACACATGCTGGTCCGAGACGTTCAAGCGCTCGTTGTCGACGCGGAAGTCGGTACGTTGGCGCACGCGCCGCCGCACCGTCCAGGACATCGGGTTGAGCAGTCGGTTGATGCGCGGCACGCTCAGCAACTGCTGCATTTCGAGCGCCGAGCAAAGGATCGTCGTGAGGTCGCCGACATCCTTGGCGACGAGGAAGTAGTGCTTCATGAAGCGCTCGACGGGCAGCATGCCGCCAGCCGCACGATAGCCGAGCTGCTGCGCCATCGCAGGCTGCACGTCGAACGACAGGCGTTCCTCGGCGCGGCCCGTTATGAAATGCAGGTGGCAGCGCACGCTCCACAGGAAGTCTTCACAGCGCCGGAACATTGCGAGCTCGGCTGGAGTGAACAGTTTATCCGCACCGATGCCGCTCGCGAGATCCGCCCCATAGAGATACTTCGCGAGCCAGTGCAGCGTATGAAGATCGCGCAGACCGCCCGAGCCTTCCTTGATGTTCGGCTCGACGCGATACCGGCTTTCGCCCGCGCGCTTGTGCCGGTCGTCGCGCTCGCCGAGCTTGGCCGCGATGAACTGCCTCGCTGTTCCACGGAATACTTCAGCGAGAAGCCGCTGCGAAAGTTCCTCGAACAGCTGACCGTCGCCCTTGATGTGCCGCATGTCGACGAGCGACGTGCGGATCGTCGTGTCCGCTTGCGACAGTTTGATGGATTGCTCGACCGTGCGCGTCGCATGTCCGACTTTGAATCCGAGATCCCACAGGATGTAGAGCATGTACTCCGCGACGCTCTCGCCCCACGGTGTCTGCTTGTAGGGGAGCAGGAACAGCAGGTCGATGTCCGATCCCGGCGCAAGCAGTCCTCGCCCGTATCCGCCCGTCGCGATGATCGCCATGCGCTCCGCGTCGGAAGGGTTGGTCGCGCGATAGACGTGCGTCGTGGTGTAGTCGTAGAGCAGGCTGATGAGCTCGTCCTGGAACAGTGAAAGCCCGCTTGCGCAGCGTCGGCCGTTCCCGTCGAATTCCAGTTGCGCCCGCGCGGCGTCACGCGCCGACCGCACGAGCAGCTTCATTCTCTCGACCACGAGAGGGCGGGCATCCTGCGCCGAGCGTGTCACGTTGAAGAGCGCAGTCAGCTCGACGCGCAATTCCAGCTTGTCGAAAAAGGGTGCGGGCAGGTCATTGGGTGGCGCCGGCGGCGAGGCGCGGCGATGAAGGCTGTTGGGTTCGTGCGCTGTCATGGCTTGGCCTTCCTGGCGCCGGTTTCGGCCGCGGCCGCGGCTCCCGCGGATCGCAGACCTTTGAGTTTGTAGACGAGCTCCAGCGCCGCGCGCGGACTGAGATCGTCGGCGTTGGTTTCATCGAGCAGAAGTGCGAGCGGATCGGGACGTGTCGCCGGATCGTCCGATGGCTTCGGTTCTGGCGCGGCAGCGGCGAACAGCGGCAGATCCTCGAGCACTTTCTCATGCCCGTTGCTGCGCCGACCCTGCTTTTCGAGCCGCTTCAGTACCTCGCCCGCGCGTGCGACGACTTTCGGCGGCAACCCTGCGAGCTTCGCCACCTGTATGCCGTAGGAACGATCGGCGACGCCGGGACGCACGCGATGCAGGAACACGATTTCGTCCTGCCATTCCTTCACGTCCATCGTCGCGCACGCCAGCGCCGACAGCCGTCCCGTCAGTTGGGTCAGCTCGTGATAGTGCGTCGCGAACAATGCCCGCGCGCCGCACACGTCGTGCAGATACTCCAGTGTCGCCCACGCGATGGACAAGCCGTCGAACGTCGCCGTACCGCGCCCGATCTCGTCGAGGATCACCAGCGAGCGGTCGCTCGCCTGATTGAGAATCGCCGCCGTCTCGACCATCTCGACCATGAAGGTCGACCGCCCGCGCGCCAGATCGTCCGATGCCCCGACGCGGCTGAACAAGCGGTCTACGGCGCCGATCCTGGCCGATCGCGCGGGAACGTATGAACCCATCTGCGCCATCAAAGTAATCAGTGCGTTCTGACGCAGAAACGTCGATTTACCCGCCATGTTCGGCCCGGTGACGAGCCAGACGCGGCCCTGCGCCGTTTCCTCGAAGCCGGGCGGCTTGCCGCGCGTTTCCGAAATCTGCGTTGGCACGTCGTCGTTCGACATCAGCACGAGCACGCAGTCGTTCTCGATGAACGGTCCCGATTTCGCCGCGCGCAGCGCCTGCTCCACCACCGGATGACGACCGCCGCGGATCTCGAAGGCGAGACTGCTGTCGACGACGGGGCGCACATAATTCTCGACCGCAGCCAACTCCGCGAGCCCGGCATGGAGATCGATTTCGGCGAGTGCGGACGCGAGCGCGACGAGCAACTGTTCAGAGGCGGCAATGCGCGTTGCAAGCTCCGTGAAGATCTCCTGCTCCAGAGAAAGCGCGCGCTCGCCAGCCGATGCGATGCGGCCCTCGATCTCGGTCAGCTCGAGGGTCGTGAAACGCATCGCGTTCGACATCGTCTGCTTGTGTCGGTATTTCTCCGACAGCGGCGGCGTCATCAGCGGCTTCGCGTTGAGCTGTGTGACCTCGATGAAATATCCCAGGATGTTGTTGTGCCGGATCTTCAGCGTCTTGACGCCGGTTTCCTCGATATAGCGCGCTTCGAGCGCCGCCATCACCTTGCGGCTGTCCTCCGCGAGCTGTCGCGCCTCGTCGAGTTCGGGCCTGAAGCCGGCGCGCACGAAATCGCCGTCGCGCCGCTGATGGGACAGTTCGTCTCCGAGCGCGCTGTCGAGCGTCGAACCGAGTTCGGGATCGACACCTCCGATCCGGTCGGTCGCGGATGAAAGCTCCTCCGGCAGACCGATGCCGCGCGCAGCCGCGGTCAGCAACGCGGCGCACGCCTGTCCCTGGATGATCGCATCCCGCACCGCACCGAGGTCGCGCGGCCCGCCTCGTTGCAGTGCGAGCCGGGCCAGCGCACGCGCGATGTCGGGCGTGGCCTTGAGGGCTGAGCGCACATCCTCGCGCAGCGTCTCACGCTCCACCAGGAAGCCGACGGCATCGAGCCGCGCGTTGATTGCATGCGGATCGGTCAGCGGGCTCGACAGACGACCGGCAAGCTCGCGCGCACCCGCACCCGTTACGGTCCGGTCGAGTGCCGCCAGCAGACTGCCGCTCTTGTCGCCGGACGTCGAGCGCAGGATTTCCAGGCTCGCCCGGCTCGCAGCATCGATCACCAGAACGCTGCCAGCGCCGGTGCGCCGCGGAGGACGCAACATCGGACGGCGGCCGATCTGCGTCAGTTCCACGTATTTGAGCAGCGCCGCAACGGCGCACATCTCGGGCCGGCTGAAGGCGCCGAACGCATCGAGATCGGCGACGCCGAGCCCCGCTTTCAGGTTGCGCTCGCCTGCCATGCTGTCGAAACTTGCACCCGGCACCGGCGTCGAGGCAGCGCGGACGATGCCGATCCATTTCGCGACGTCCTCGTCGCCGAGCACTTCGTCCGCCGCGATCAGCTCGGACGGCGACAGGCGCACGATCTCGCTGCCGAGATCGGCGCGCGCGACGAGCCCGACCTCCATTTCGCCCGTCGAAAGATCGAGCGACGCCGTTGCGAATTCCGGTGCATTCGCGCCGCGCGCTCCGACGGCTCCGGCCGGCGCGCGATAAAGCGCCGTCAGATAGTTGCGCGCCCGCGCGTCGAGCAGCGTGTCTTCCGTCAGCGTGCCGGGCGTGACGAGCCGCACCACGTCCCGCCGAACGACGGCCTTCGAGCCTCGTTTACGCGCTTCCGCCGGGTCCTCGAGCTGCTCGCAGACGGCGACGCGATAACCCTGGCGGATCAGCCGCTGAAGGTATTCGTCCGCGCGCACCACCGGCACGCCGCACATCGGAATGTCCTGGCCGAGATGCTTGCCGCGCTTCGTCAGCACGATGCCGAGGGCGGCTGACGCGACGACGGCGTCCTCGAAGAACAGCTCGTAGAAGTCGCCCATCCGGTACCACAGGATCGAATCCGGATTGGCCGTCTTGATCTCGAGGAACTGCGCCATCGAAGGCGTGGCTTCGCCGACCGGAGCGGGACGGACGGACGCAGCCGGCTCAGTCACGGCTTCGGCCGGCGAAGCAGCGTTTTCCGGCCGATCGGTCTCGGCCGGCGCGTTTTGGATCTTGGGGTTTCGTCTTTGCGCCATCTCGGCTCGAATGTGGATTGGGGTTCAATGCGTTGATACCCCATACTCCATCGATCGAGCCGCGAGAACCAGAGTCGCGGACGCAACTCGTCGATTACAGTGGAATCCGGCGGACTTGTCGCGCGCTTACACTCTCTCGACGACCTCTGCGGTCTTGTAGGCGCCCGGATGCCGCACCGGCACCTTGCGCAGCTCGGACACCGTGTTGCACCCGGTTTGCCCGAGCGTGGCTTTTACGTCCTCGGTCAGGATGTTGATGTAGTGGCCCGGTCCCGCAGGTCCCAGTGCGCCGAGACTCCACATGAAGGCCTTGCCGGCGAAGGCAGCATCGGCGCCCAGTGCCACGGCCCGCGCCGCATCGACGCCCGACCGCACGCCACTGTCGAGGATGATCGTCGATTTGCCGCCGACCACCCGCGCGATCTCCGGTAGCGCATCGATCGACGCGGGCAACGCCTCGATCTGGCGGCCCCCGTGATTGGAAACGACCATGCCGTCCATACCGAGCTTGACCAGCCGTTCCGCATCGGCCGGTTGCAGCACGCCCTTCACGACGAGTTTAGTCTTCTTCACCGCATCGCGGTATTTGGCGAGTTCATCCCAGGTGAACGCTCCGCCCTGCTCGCGCCGGATGAACGCCGTCGATTCTTCGAGGCTCAGTTTGCCGCCCATGTAGGGGTTGAGCGAGACGAATCGCGGAATGCCGCTGGCGGCAAGCGCGGACATCCAGGCCGGCGACGACATCGCGTCCATCCGCATCTTCCACGTCAGGCGGAACGGATGCGGGATGCCGCTCTTGGATTCGCGCGGCCGCGTGGTGCGGGCCGGCGTATCGAACGTCAACACCAGCGCCTGCACGCCGACGGCCTCGGCGCGGCGCACGAGATCCATGCCGATCTTGTGGCTGTTGTTGGCGAACCGATAGAGCTGGAACCACAGCACGTCCGGCGCGATTTCCGCTGCCTGCTCCACCGTGATGCCCGACAACACGCCGAGCGTATAAGGCACGCGGGCCGCCTGCGCCGCCGCCGCCAGATGCCGCTCCGCGCCCGGGAAACACGTGCCCGGGCCGCCGACCGGCGCAATCCCGATCGGCGCTGAGTAGCTGCGGCCGAAGATCGTGGTCTGCGCTGAAGGCGGCGCCACCACCTTGCCATAGCTCGGCATCATCTCGACGGCGTCGAGCGCATTCCAGTTCCGCCGGATGCCGCCGTCCGAGCCGGCACCGCCGTCGCCGTACTCGAAAGCGAAGTTCGGCATGCGCCGCCGGGCGCGCTCTCGCAGGTCGAATGCAGTCGGGTAGAACCGCATGTTGTCGCTGCGCGGATCGGCGCCGGCACTTGCGCGGGCCACGATCGTCGAGGGGCTGGGAATGGCGGTGTCGGTCATGGGGCGGCCCGGGAATGTGGGTGACGATGGGAATTTGTCACAGACTAGGCCAGGAATGGCCGCCGAGCCAAGCATGAGAGAAAAGGTTGAGAGAAAACTATTGAAGCAGCGGCTGAAACGCAGGTGGCGACGAACGGCGGGTCCGGCAAAGCCCGATCGCCACTATCTCCGACTCAGCGCTTCATCACGACGACTGTCCCGCTCGCGTCGACTTCTGTGAATCCTGCGGCTTCGACGAGGCGCGAGAAGCGTTGGCGCGCCGCCGACGGATCGTCGAACAATTGAGGGTGGACCTCCACGATCGCCAGTCGGCAGCGTCGGAGCGCGTCGACGTCCTTCTCGAAGACGTCGTACTCACACCCTTCGATATCGCAAACCAGCGTGTAGTCCGTATCCGCGGGCAATTCTTCAGCGACGAGCTTGCCCAGGGTTACGGCGGGGCTTCGATAGTTCCCGGCCTTGTCGGGCGTCGCGATGCGGCTGACATGCACATTGCGGTTGAGGTGGAAATCGATGTGATCGACGCCATAGGCCACCGCCGCGGAAATCACACGCGATTGCGTGCCGGGGGCGTGCCGGATCGCGTTCGACCGGCAGGTGTCCGCGAGCCCTGGATTGGCTTCGACGATGACCAGCGGCATTTCCGGCGCGAGGATGCGCCGCAGGTGCGCGCTCAGTATGCCCATGCAGCCGCCCAGCTCGATCAAAGGGAGGTTCGGATCGATCCACCGTCGAGCGAGCGCGATCTCGTCCTTTTCGTATTCCCCCCGGATGATCTGATACTTGATGTCCCGCTTCATGCCCGGAGGGACCGACAGTTCGAGCCCGTCGAGCTCATATGATCCGCCGTGACGCAGGCGATGAGCAGCGATCTCGATATCCTGGCCGAGAAGTCGCAATGGCTTGAGCATGGCAGAGGCGCTCTCGAACGTTGACGGCAACGTAACGCCATACCATGGCCCGTGCTTCGCCAGCGTGGCGTGCAGGCACACAGGTGCAGAAAAGTGTGTACCGCGACATCGGCCAAATTGGAACTATCGATCGGCTAGACCGTTGAGATGGCATCGGTTCAGCTCACGCTTAGCTGAATTTCGTCGCTCAGGAGGAAGAAATGGCCAGCGCATCGATGCATCCCAATCGCAACATGATCTCCAGCAATGACGTGCAGGGATCGGCGGTTTACGATCTCAAGGGGACAAAAATCGGCGACATCGACCATCTGATGATCGACAAGGTTTCCGGGCGGACAAACTACGCGGTGATGAGCTTCGGCGGCTTTCTTGGGCTCGGCGAGAGCCACTACCCCATTCCGTGGACGACATTGAAGTACGACACCAACCTCGACGGCTACGTCACCGGCGTCACCGAGCAGCAATTGAAGGACGCGCCTGCGTTCTCCGACGATAGCTGGTCGGACAGCGCCTGGATGACGGATGTCGACCGCCATTATGGCGCCTCTAGCGATTTGGGTGGGAGCCGTGCCGGCCAAATCTAAAGCACAGCAGAAGGCTGCCGGAGCAGCTTTGTCCAGCAAGCGCGGCGAGACCAAACAGTCCAAACTGTTCGGCGCCTCCAAGGAGATGGCCCGTTCGATGAGCGAGGATCAGTTGGAGGAATTGGCTAGAGGTAAGCGCAAAGGCAAGCCTGAAAAAGTGCCGAAGAAGAAGCGGTAAAGATATGCACAACGGCGGGCCGGTTTACCGGTTCGCCGTTGTTGCTCTTCAGCTCCCGTGAACCGCACTCTTCGCCAGCATCACGTGAATGCCTTTCGAGCCGTTCACCGTCTGCGTAACCCGCAGGTCCGCAGCGAGACTGCACAGCGTGTAGGCGTCCTCGCGTGAAATGTTGATCCGCTCGGTGATCAGCTTGATCATGTCGCGCAGCGCCTGCATCGCGCAGGTGTCGAGGTCGGGGTCCATCCACATCGTCATGTAGTGCGTCGCGGTCTCGGCCCTCGGATAGCCGAGCTTCAGGTCCTTGCGCACGGTGAGTTTGAACCGGCCCTTCAACGCGGTCTCGATCGCGGTGACGCAAACTTCGCCGTCGCCCTGCACCCCGTGACCATCGCCACACGAGAAGTTCGCCCCTGGTACGAACACCGGAAGATACAGCGTCGCGCCCGGCTTCAGTTCCTTGTTGTCGAGATTGCCGCCCATCGCGCGCGGGACGGCCGACGAGATCCGCCCCCACCCCGGCGGTGGCGCGACACCCATCACGCCGAAGAACGGCGACAGCGGCAGTTCCACCCCCCACGGCAGCTTCGCCACCATGCGGTCCATATCCATCGGGATGTTGATCGTGCGCGCTTCGTGGAAGTCGTCCGGCAGGGTGCCGGCGAGTGGCCGGATCGAGTTATAGCCCCAGTCCTGCCGCAGCTGCACGTCGAGGATCTCGACCTCGAGCACGTCGCCCGGCATCGCGCCGGCAACCGCGACAGGTCCCGTCAGAATGTGCGGCCCGATGATTTGCGGCGTCTTCGCGTGCACTTCCAGCAGTTCCGGCGGCACGATGAACCCCTTGGGCGGCATCGTGTCCTGCTTGCCGCTGATCGTCTCGATCGTGATCTCGTCGCCGCTCGCGATCGTCATGACCGGCGCCTGCTTCGCGTCGAAATAGCCCCAGTGGCAGGTATCAGGGCTGGATTTGAGAACGTGCTGCGCCATGTCTGGTGAGATCCCGTTTCATTTTGTTGCCAAGGCAGCCTATCAGGCGGCGCGACATCGAGACAGGGGCATCGCCTCTCGCACATCCTTCGCGCGCGTGGCAACATCGCCGTCCGTCACTTCACCTGGAGCCAACGCGCCATGGACTATCAGACCATCAAGTGGGAGGTGCGCGCCAACCCGCTGCGGCCCGACGAGAAGAGCATCGGCGTCATCACGCTCAACCGGCCGGATTTCCTCAACGCGGTCGACGTGCGGATGCGCGTCGAGCTCGACATCCTGCTCGACGAGATCAAGCACCAGAGCCACATCAAGGTCGTCATCCTGACGGGCGAGGGGCGCGGTTTCTCGGCGGGCGGCGACCTGAAGTCTGAAGCGGGTCCGCTCGGCGCGGGGCCGGATGACTTCGACATGGGCAACTTCGGTCCGTACAAGGAGCTGGCGCACTATTTCTTCAACGATCTGCGGCATTCCGTGCTGCAGCGCTGCTTCAAGAAGCTCGAAGACCTGCCGGCGATCACCATCGCGGCGATCAACGGGCCGGCGGTCGGCATCGGCCTGGAAATCTGCACGCTGGTCGATTTGCGCTATGCGTCGGAGAAGGCCAAGCTCGGTGAGGTCGCGGTGCCGGCGGGATTCCTGCCGGAGAGCGGCGGCGCGCGCAATCTCCCGAAGCTCGTCGGCGTCGGCCGCGCGCTCGAGATGATCCTGACGGGCAAGATCATCGACGCGGCGGAGGCGGAGCGGATCGGGCTCGTCGACCGTGTGTTCCCACACGACAAGCTGATGGACGAAGTAATGGCGTTCGCCGGGCAGGTGGCGTCGAATCCGTATCTGTCGGTGCGCCATGCCAAGGATCTCGTGAAGTTCTACTGGAACTCCAACCGCTCCGACGAGGGCTGGGCGCGGGAGTACGCCGCGATCCAGGAGATCACGCGCACGAAGGACTGCCAGGAAGGCATCCGCGCGTTCCTGGAGAAGCGCAAGCCGAGCTACAAGGGGCCAGGATACGGGGCTTGAGCTGCACGGCGGGCAGGTGTTCAGTGACGCAGTCCGCCGATTGGTCCGCCGAACTCGGTGGGTTGCGCGCGTTCGCGCTGCCCCGGCCTACGGAGAAGCGTGAATGCCACCTCATCCCAAACTCGCCGAATGGGCCCGCTATGCGGAGATCCCGCCGAGGATCAACATCGCGGCGGAGTGCCTCGACAAGCGCATCGCGGCCGGCGACGGCGCGAAGCTCGCCATCGTAGCGGACAGCGCGACGCTGACCTATGCCGAACTCGACGCACGCGTGTCGGCGTTCGCCGCGAGCCTCGCCAAGCAAGGGATCGCGCGCGGGGATCGGGTGTTGATCCGGATGTGGAACTGTCCGCAGTTCGTGATCGCGTTTCTGGGCCTCGCCAAGCTCGGCGCGGTGCCCGTTACGCAGAATACCGCCACCGGCGTCGCCGACGTCGAATACGTGCTCGGGCACAGCGACTGCGTGGCGGCAATCGCGCTCGACGAGCAGGCAGGGCCGCTGCGCGAACTGCGCGCGATGCTGCCGAAGGGACTCGTGATCGCACTCGGCGCGAAGCCGGGCGAGGGATCGTTCGAGGAAATGTGCGCGGGAGGAGCCGTCGAGACGGCGGAAACCGGCGCGGAGGAACCCGCGTTCATGTGCTACACCTCCGGCACGACGGGCCGGCCGAAGGGCATCCTGCACGCGCAGCGCTGGCTCGTCGCGCGCGGCAACGCCAATCGGGATCGCGTGCCGCCAATGCCGAACGACGTTGTGATGGCGGCCGGCGAGTGGAGCTTCATCTCGCTGCTCGGCCACAATGTTCTGTTCGCGCTGCGCAACGGCGTGACGTGCGGGACGATGGAGGGTCGGCCGACACCGGAGCGGTTCCTCGAATGTATCGAGACATTCCGCGTGACTGTCGCGCACGCCGTGCCGACGATCTATCGCCGCCTGCTCGCGATGGACGGCATCGAGAATCGATACGACACGTCCTCGCTGCGCGGCTGCAACGCGTCCGGTGAGGCCCTGGGAGCCGCTACACTCGCGGACTGGAAGCGGCGCTATGGCACCGACATCTGGGAGCACTACGGCATCTCCGAGATGCAGCTCGCCATCAGCCATGGCCCGCTCATCCCGATCAAACCTGGCTCGATCGGCATCCCGTGGGGCGCCGATGCCCGCATTCTCGACGACGATCACGTCGAGCTGCCGGTCGGTGCGGTCGGACAGCTCTGCATCCGCGCAGACAATCCGAGCTTTTTCCTCGGCTACCACAAAGACAGAGCGAAAACCGACGAGGTGATCCACCACGGCTGGTTCCACACCGGCGATCTCGCGCGACGCGACGAGGATGGCTATTTCTGGATCGCCGGGCGCAACGACGACTGCTTCAAGAGCCGCGGCATCTTCATCGTTCCGATCGAAATCGAAAACGCGCTGGTCGAGCACGCGAAGGTAGCCGAGGCTTGCGTCGTGCCGGTGCCGCACGCAGAGGACGGCAATCTGATCCGTGCGGTGGTCGCATTGAAGGCCGGCATGACGGCGGAGCAGGGGCTCGCCGACGAGTTGCGCGAGATGCTGCGCGGCAAGATCGCACGCAACAAGATCCCGCACGCGTTTCAATTCGTGGACGCCTTGCCGAAGTCGCCGATCGGCAAAGTGTTGCGGCGCGAAGTGATCGCGATGAACAAAAATTAGGCACGACCGAAGTACCGCCTGGGCGCGAACGCGCTCACAGCGATCGGCGGTGCTTCTCCTGCGATGGCAGCCGCGATGATCTCGCCCGTGCCTGAGCCCGTCGAGAAACCGATGTGCTGGTGGCCGAACGCGGCATAGAGCCCGAACGCACCAGTTGACCTGACAGGCATCTCGCCGATCATCGGCAGGCTGTCCGGCAGCGTCGGCCGCGAACCCATCCACGGCTTCGCCTCGACAGCCGCACCGAGGCCGAACGTCTCCCGCGCCAAAGTGGCTGCGGCATCGATCTGAGTATGGTTTGCCGGTGCGTCGCGGTGCGCCAGTTCCACACCTGATGTCACCCGCGCGCCGGCCCGCATGGGGCTCACCACATAGCCGCCGTCGACGTCGTAGATGGCGCGCTGTGGCCCGCGACCTTCTGTAATTTCCAGATGCACGTGGTAGCCGCGCTCGAATCCCAAGGGTACTCGAAAACCGAGCGGCCGCAGCAACTCTGCACTCCACGGCCCCAGCGCGACCACGACCGCATCGCAATCATGCGAGCCAGCGGGCGTTTCAACTCGCCATCCCGTCGTCGTCCGATAAAGCGCACGCGCCTCACCGCGCAGCACCTCCACACCGCGCTCGCGCGCCAGCGCCGCATATCCAGCGACAACCGCGCCGGGATCGTCTACCGACGCCGAGTCCGTGATGAGCAGACCGGCCTTGAAAACCGAGGCCGAATGCGGCTCCAACCTGGCGATCTCGGCCGCATCGACAACCTGCGTCGCGATCCCGAACGCCCCGAGCGCCGCCGCCTCGGCCTGGGCAAACCCAGCCCCTTGTTCGCCGCGCCAGACCTTCAGCCAACCGGTCTCGCGCAGGTGCGCCGACAAGCGAGCCTCCCGCATCAGCCGCCGGTTGTGGTCCATCGACAGCTTGATGAGCCCATCCAGTGCCCGCGATCGCTTTGCCGCGCTCTGCGCCGTGCACGCGGCCAGGAAGCCGGCGATCCATCTTGGATGGCTCAGCAACGACCCCCGCCACCGCACGGCGGGATGCCGGTTCGTCATATAGATCGGCAGCTTCTGCAACAGTCCCGGTCCGTTGATCGGGAAGATCGAGCTGCGGCTGAAGACCCCTGAATTGCCGAAGGAAGTTTCGCGGCCGGGCTCGCGCCGGTCGATGAGGGTGACCGTCATTCCGCGGCGTCGCAGGCTCAGCGCGCAGCACACGCCGACCATGCCAGCGCCGATCACCACCACCTGCTTCGTCATCCGGGCATTCGACATCCGGGCAACAGGCTCCCCATACAGCCGCCGCTCTGTTATGCTGTCCGCCGACCATTCAGGATCGGAGACAGCACCATGGCTCATCAGAAGCTCGCCGGCTCGTTCGTGGCACTCATCACGCCCTTCAATCGCGATGGCAAGGTCGATTTCGAAGCCTTCCGCGAGCTCCTGTCGTTCCAGGAGAAAAATGGCTCGTGCGCCGTCCTCATCATGGGCTCGACCGGCGAAGTCTCGATGCTGTCGCCCGAGGAGAAGAAGGCGATCATCGTCGAGACGGCGAAGATGAAAACCGGAAACATGAAGCTGTTCTACGGCTGCACTGGCAACAACACGGAATCTACGATCGACACCGTCAAGTTCGCCAAGGCCAGCGGCGCCGACGGCGCGATCCTGGCCGCACCTTCTTACATCTGTGCGTCCGAGAACGACATCGAGCGCTTTTTCCTCGACGTGGCCGATGCGACCGATCTGCCGCTCGGCGTCTACAACAACCCGCCGCGCGTGAAGACGGACCTGCACTGGGACAATCTGATCCGCATCTTCAAGCACCCGAACTACATCGTGCACAAGGAATCGACCACGCGCGTCGGCCAGGTCGCGCAGATGATCGCCGCGGGCACGCATGCGTCGATCATGTGCTGCGACAGCCCCAATCTCGGCCTCGTCGTGCCGACGATGAGCCTCGGCGGCCACGGCACCGCGAACATGACCGGCAACCTCGCGCCGGCCGAAATGGCGACCATCTCGACGCCGTGGAAGGGCTGGGCCGAGGCCGACGGTTTCCGCAAGGCCTACATGGGCCTGCTGCCGCTGCTGCACTACACTTACTCGGCGATCAACCCGGTTGCCGTGAAGTCGCTGATGAAGGCGGTCGGCCTGCCCTCGGGCAGCCTGCGCAAGCCTTTGACGAACCTCGAAGGCGAGGCCCTGATGAAGGGCGTCCGCGTGATCCAGCAGCTCGGCCTCGACAGGAAATACGGCTGGAAGGTGAAGCCGGTGTCGGCGATCGCGGCGGAGTGACTCTCCCTCTCCCCATCGCACTTCTGCGATGGGGAGAGGGTCGGGGTGAGGGGCGGCCTCTGATCCAACGTTTCTCTTGTTGCCGCCCCTCACCCCAGCCCTCTCCCCGTGAAGACGGGGAGAGGGGGAAAAGAGAAGATGAACCTCGGTATCTCAGGCAAACGCGCGCTCGTCATCGGCGGCAGTCGCGGCATGGGGCGCGCCTGCGCGGCAGCCCTCGCGGCCGAAGGCGCCGAAGTCTATATCGTCGCCCGCAAGCTACCGGTCCTCGAGAAAGCCGCCGCAGAGATCGCAGCCGCCACCGCCGCGAAGGTCGTGCCCGTGCAGGGCGACATCACCACACCCGAAGGCCGTGCCGCCGCGCTCACCGCTTGCCCCGCGCCGGACATCCTCATCAACAACGGCGACGGCGAGCCGCCCGGCGACTTCCGCGAGTGGGACCGCGCCCGCTGGATCACGGCGCTCGACCGCATGATGCTCGCGCCCATCGAGATGATCCGCCTGACGGTGGACGGCATGATCGACCGCCGCTTCGGCCGCGTCGTCAACATCGTCTCGCGCAGCGTGAAGATCCCCCAACTCGAACTCGGCCTGTCGAATGGCGCACGCTCGGGCCTCGTCGGCTTCTGCGCCGGTCTCGCACGCCAGACGATTGCGCACGGCGTCACCATCAACAACATCCTGCCCGGCATCGTCGCGTCCGATGCCCAACGCGACCACGTCCAGGGTCTCGTCGAGATGACCGGCCGCCCGTTCGAGGAAATCTGGGCCGAGCGCAGCCGCCGCAACCCTGCCGGCCGCTACGGTGACCCCGAAGAGATCGGCGCCTACGCTGCTTTCCTGTGCTCGGCGAAAGCCGGCTTCATCACCGGCCAGAGCCTTCTGATCGACGGTGGCGAGTATCCCGGCACCTACTGAGCACCTACTGGGCGTCTGCGGCGATCCAGGCCGGCGTGCCCAGGTCCTCCTTGAAGGCGAAACGCTTCAGGTGCTCGATCACCACCCGTTCGGTATGCTGCAGCCGCTCGGTGTCGCCCGCCTCGACCATGATCTCGAGGCCTGTCTCGTCCGCCGCCAGCCGGCACATGCGGCTGTCGTCGAACCGGATCGAGCCGGCTTCCGGCGTGAATTCAACCTCCAGCTTGTGCCCCCAGTGCTTGCACAACTGCTGCAGGTAGCGGCTTCCGAGACTGGTCGGGACGCGGGTGCGCGATGTCTGCATGGAAAAAAAGTTCCTTATGAATACCGATGGTTACGCACGCGGTTCGGATATCGGTGGTGACGGCTCTCGCAATCGGGCGGTATCGATCCGGCGCGGCTTCGACGCGTTGAAGCCGTGCAGGAGAGATGGCGGATCTCGGTCAACGCGGCTACACTGAATTATCCGTCGCCCGGGCGCCCGTCGGCAGCCCCTGAATTGCACAGGACTCCGTCATGCGAACAGCAAAAGTGCTATCTCTGGCCGCCGCCGCGAGTCTCACGCTCAGCTTCACTATGATGATGAGCAACGCAGTTTCGGCCCAGACGTTCCCGGCCAAGAACGTAACCATCGTCGTCCCATTCCCGCCGGGCGGGTCGGTTGACGGCGTCGCGCGCCTGTTGGCCGGCGAGTTGTCGGAAAAGACGAAGAAGTCCTTCATCGTCGAGAACCGAGCAGGAGGCGCGGGCGGATCGGTCGGCTCGGCCAGCGTGTTGCGCTCCGACGCGGACGGCCACACACTGCTCTTCAATGCGTCGATCCACGTCATCACGCCGATCATCAACGCCAATATCAAGTACGACGTGGTCAATGACTTCACCCACGTCGCGCAGGTCGCTGCCGGCCCGCTGCTGGTGATGACGCATCCTTCCGTTCCCGCGAACAATCTGAAGGAGTTCTTCGAGCCCCTGAAGGCAGACCCGAAGAAATATACCATCGCCACGACAGGTCTTGGCTCGGCCGGACATCTCACGGTCGAGTTCCTGAAGTTGCAGACCAAGGTGGTGTCACCGACATTGCCCTATCGCGGCGCAGGACCGGCCCTCAACGATCTCGTTGGCGGCCACATCCACTTGCTTGCCGATCCGATGCTGTCGGCCCTCCCGAACGTCAAGGCGGGCAAGCTCAAGGCGCTTGCGGTGACCACAGTGAAGCGCACGCCGCTCGCGCCGGATGTTCCGACCGTCGAGGAGAACGGCCTGCCCCCGTTCGAGATGGTCTCCTGGTATGCCGTGTGGGGCCCGAAGGGCCTCGATGCAGGTGCCTTGTCGTTCCTGGGCAAGCATATCGCGGATGTTGCCGGCTCGGCGGCCTTCAAGGATAGGCTCGCCCCGCTCGGTTTCGAAGCGACCTATCGCAACTCAGCCGACCTGCGCGCCTACATCGTCGACGAGATGAAGCGCTACGATCCGATCATCAAGGCTGCGAAGATCGAAGTGAAGTAGCGGTTGCGCCACCGCACTACACGCAATGCGCGCCAAGAAGACTGGCTGATCGTAAGTGCAGGAAACGGGGAGGAATTGGGCATGGATATTCCCGAGATCGCCAATCTGGAAGCCGGTCCGGGAGCGGCTTCAGCGCCACTCCCGACGGTGTCCTCCCCGTTGGTGGCCACCCATTGGGGGATCTATCGCGCGCGCATGGATGATGGCAGCGCCGTGGCGCTCGATCCGATCTCGGCTGATCCGGACCCGTCGGCCATCGGCTCCGCGATGCTCGGCGCCCGGATGTCGCCCGCCCGCATCTTGCGCCCCGCCGTCCGCAAATCGTTTCTCGAGCGCGGCCACAAGGCGGGCGGTGCGCGCCGCGGCGGCGAGCCGTTCGTCGAGGTCGATTGGGAGACCGCGATCACACTTGCCGCCGCCGAACTCGATCGGGTTCGCAAGCAGCATGGCAACTCCGCCATATACGGCGGCTCTTACGGATGGGGCAGCGCCGGCCGCTTCCATCACGCAGGCACGCAGGTTCACCGCTTCCTCAACGCCATCGGCGGCTACACGCGCAGCGTCCAGAATTATTCGTTCGCCGCCGCCGACGTGATCCTGCCCCACGTCCTCGGCACCACGCAGGGTCTCGCTGCCGGTCACACCCCCTGGGGTATGCTCGCCGGCCATTCGCAGCTCGTCGTCATGTTCGGCGGCATGCCTGTTCGCAATGCGCAGGTCTCGAACGGCGGCATCGTCCGCCATGCGACGCCGGCTGGTATCCGGTCTGTCCGCGACGGCGGCGCACGCTTCGTCAACATCTCGCCGCTGCGCGACGACGCGCTCGCCGATATCGACGCAGAATGGCTCGGCATCCGCCCGAACACAGACACCGCCCTCATGCTGGGCCTAGCCTACGTTCTGCTGACGGAAAACCTCTACGACCAGCAGTTCATCGAGCGCTACACGGTCGGCTTCGACAAGCTCGCAGCCTATATCTCGGGCGATTCCGACGGCACGCCGAAATCGCCTCAATGGGCAGCAGAGATCACCGGCATGTCCGCTGTCGCCATTCACGGGCTTGCCCGCGAGATGGCGCGCAAGCGTACGCTCATCGCGGTCGCCTGGGCCCTGCAGCGCGCCGACCACGGCGAGCAGCCGATCTGGATGGCGGCAGCCCTCGCGTCGATGGTCGGCCAGATCGGTCTGCCCGGCGGCGGCGTCGGCTACGGCTACTCCGCATCCGGCGGCATCGGCATCAATTCCTCGACGGTCACGTGGCCGTCGATGTCGCAAGGCAAGACCCGCGTCGATGACTTCATTCCCGTGGCCCGCGTGACCGACATGCTGCTCGGGCCAGGAACGCAATTCGACTACAACGGCAAGCGCTACACCTATCCCGATATCAAGCTCGTCTACTGGGCCGGCGGCAATCCGTTCCATCACCATCAGGATCTGAACCGGCTGATCGAAGGCTGGCGCAAGCCCGAGACCGTCATCGTCCACGACCACTACTGGACCGCGCATGCACGCCACGCCGACATCGTTTTCCCTTCTGCGATGATGATGGAGCGCAACGACATCGCCGCATCCGGCCGCGACAACTTCATCTCTGCCTCCCACCGCGTCTGCACGCCGCCGCCCGGCGTGCGCACCGACTACGAGACCTTCCACGAATTGAGCCGCCGCCTCGGCGGTGAACCCGAATACAGCGAAGGCCGCGACGAGGCCGCCTGGGTCCGCCACCTCTACGCCGAGGCGCGGAAAAAGGCGGCATCAGCCGGCCAGACCCTGCCGGAGTTCGACGACTTCTGGCGCGACGGCGTCGCCGAGGTGACCACACATCCGCCCGAGCCGCTGCTGTCGAAGTTCCGCGCCGATCCCGTGAAGAACAAGCTGGCTACTCCGTCCGGCCGGATCGAGCTGTTCTCCGAGCGCATCGCTTCGTTCGGCTACGAGGACTGCCTCGGCCATCCTGCATGGCTGCCGCCTAAGGAGTGGCTCGGCGCGCCGATAGCCAACCGGTATCCGCTGCATCTTCTGTCGAACCAGCCGCCGCGCAAGCTGCACAGCCAGTACGACCATGGCAGTCACGCGCGGGGTCTGAAAATCAACGGGCGCGAGCCCGTGCGGCTCAATCCTGCAGACGCAGCCGAGCGCGGCATCAAGCAGGACGACATCGTGCGCATCTTCAATGCGCGCGGCGCCGTTCTCGCTGCCGCTGTCCTCGATGACGCGCTGCGCCGGGGCGTCGTGCAGCTCTCGACCGGCGCCTGGTACGATCCGGCCGATCCCGCCGGCAGCGGCTCGCTCGACAAGCACGGCAATCCCAACGTGCTCACGCCGGACCATGGTACGTCGAAACTGGCGCAGGCGCCGAGCCCCAATTCTTGCCTCGTCGAGATCGAGCGCTACGAGAGCGTGCCGCCGCCGATCACCTGCTTCGATCCCCCGCCGTTCGCTGGTTCGTAGGTTGGGTCGAGCCCTGCGAGGCCCAACATTCGCACGGCCTTCCGTGAATTGTTGGGCCGCAGCCCACTGGAGGCGCGGTCCTTGACCCGACCTACGCGGAGTGTGCTCTAAGCTGAAAGTGGATTTGCGGCATTCCGCCAACTGGACCGAGGTAGGCATGAAATTTGGTGTGACGCTATCGAACCGCGGCGTGCTCGTCGGCCTGACGACGACGAAGGCCCTGCTTCAACTGGCTGATGCGGTCGAGGCATCTCCGCATATGGATTCCGTCTGGTGCGGTGACGCGCTGTTCGTAAACCGTCGCCTCGACGCCCTGACGCTTCTCGCCGCCGTTGCCGGCCGCACCGAGCGCGTCTTGCTCGGCCCCGCCTGCATGGGCTCGTTCGCCCTTCGCAACCCGATGGTGCTCGCCTACGAGTGGGCCTCGCTCGATGTCATTTCCGGCGGCCGCACGCGCATGGTCGCGTGTTCGGGCGGCGGCACCGGCCCCGTCTGGGAGGCCGAGACCCAGGCCATGGGCTTCAAGTCGGAAGACCGTCACAAGATGATGGTCGAAGCGATGGCGGTGATGCGCCATCTCTGGACCAGAGACAATGAGCCGTTCGAGGGCCAGTTCTGGAAATTCAAGGACATCACGCTGGAGCCCAAGCCGGTGCAGAGCCCATGCCCGTTGTGGATGGCGACGAACGCCGGCCGCCAGATCCGCGGCGAGGTGCAGATGGCCGGTTCCGACTTCGCACTGAAGCGCGTCGGCCGCATCGCCGATGGCTGGATGACGCATTCGGTGAGCCGCGAGGGCTTCACGAAGTCCTGGCAGATGATCCTCGACGCAGCGAAGACAGCGGGCCGCGACACCTCGAACTTCGATCACGTCCTCTACCATCACATCAACGTCGGCGAAGACCCCGAAGCCTGTCTCGCCGATTCCAAGAAGTTCCTGGATCTCTATTACGGCGCCGACTACACGCGTGAGCGCCTCGAAGGCTGGCTCACCTATGGCTCGCCGCAGCGCTGCATCGAGGACCTGAAGCGCTGGAAGGAAGCGGGCTGCAAGCGCATCACGTTCCGCATCTCGACGATGGGCGACCCCATGCAGCAGTTGAAGCGCGTGACCGAGGAAGTGCTGCCGTTCGTCTGATGCCCGATTGCAGAAGCAAAACTGAGAGGGAGTGAGACGCCGATGCCAAGACCGGCTGACAACGCTGGTGCGCCGGGAGTGTTCGTCTGATGCACGCGATCGTCATCCCGTTTCGCGGCGCGGCGACGGGAAAGTCCCGGCTGTCTGCTGGCATCTCGGACGCCGCCCGCCGACAGATCGCCCGCGCGATGTTCCAGCACGTGCTGAACGTAGCCTGCGCGACCTCCCCTGCGCGCCAGGTTCTCGTGGTCACGGGCTCCCGAACCGCGAGCGCCATCGCGCGACGTTGCGGCGCTGGCGTGCTGCGGGAAGTCTCGACCGGTCAGAACGAGGCGGTGGAGCAGGCTTTCGAACATTTGCGATCTCGAAGCGCGACTAGCGCGGCCGTCGTCTCCGCCGACCTGCCGCTCTTGAAGAAGTCCGATCTGAGATATCTCGAATGGTGCGCGCGCGAGGGCGCAGTCGCAATCGCGCCGGACCGCATCGGCAGCGGCACCAACGCACTGGCGATGCCGCTTGGCGTTCCGTTCGTATTCCATTTCGGCGCCGATAGCCGGCATCTCCACGTCGGTCGGGCGCGAATGCTGAGGGCGCGGATCCGGTTTGCTCGCCAGATCGGACTGGTATCGGACGTCGATACCCCTGCTGAACTGCACCTGCTTTCCGATCCTGCCGCCCTCTCGACATTGCCACGGGTCGCGTCGCCCGCTTATCGCGCCCTCACATGGTCGGGCAACTCGATGCGAGCCGCACTCGAAACGGTCGATGCCGCGACGGCTGCCGCTCTGCCCGGCCGCGGGAGAACCGCACATGACTAGCGGCCCGCTCGCCGGCTTGAAGGTGCTCGATCTCACGTCGGTCGTGTTCGGCCCGCTGTGCACGCAGGTGCTCGGCGATCAGGGTGCCGACGTCATCAAGATCGAGGCGCCGGAAGGCGACACCACGCGCTACACGGGCCCGGCGCGCAACAAGGGCATGGCCGCGCTGTTTCTCGGTCTCAACCGCAACAAGCGCTCGCTGGTGCTCGACCTCAAGCAGCAGGCCGCGAAGGACGCGCTGTGGCGGCTGATCGATACGGCGGACGTGATCGTCCATTCGATCCGGCCGCAAGCCGTCGAGCGGCTGGGTTTCGCACCCGAAGCCGTGCTCGCCCGCAACTCTCGCATCGTCTATGCGGCCCTCACGGGCTACGGCACCGGCGGCGCCTACGAAGGCAAGCCAGCGTATGACGACGTGATACAGGGCCAGTCCGGCATCGCCGCGTTGATGAGCCAGCTTGCCGGAGAGCCACGCTACGCCCCGATGATCATGGGCGACAAGACGTGCGGTCTCGTAGCGTCGCAGGCGATCACCGCAGCGCTTTTCGCCCGGGAACGAACCGGCAAAGGCCAGTACGTCGAAATCCCGATGCTGGAGACGATGGCGGCGTTCGTCCTGGCCGAGCACCTGTTCGGCCACACGTTCGAGCCGCCGCAGGGCGGGATCGGATACAATCGCGTGCTTGCACCTTGGCGTCGTCCCTACAAGACGAAGGACGGCTTCATCGCGATGCTAGTCTACACCGACGCGCAATGGCGGCGCTTCTGGGCGCTCGTCGGCCGTGAGGAACTGGGCAGCGACTCGCGCTTTTCCACCATGTCCGCGCGCGCGGAGAACATCGCTGAGATCTATCGCATCGCCGGCGAGTGCATGCTGGCGCGCACGACCGAAGAATGGCTGGCGCTGCTGGAGAAGAACGAGATCCCCTCGGCCCATGTCCGCTCGCTCGAAGACCTGATGACTGACGAGCACTTGACGTCGGTCGGTTTCTTCCAGCGCTTCACCCATCCGACCGAAGGCGAGATCTGCCAGCCCAGCCCACCTGCGCGATTCGGCGCGACGCCGTCGTCGATCTCCCGCCTTCAGCCGCGCCTCGGCGAACATTCCCGCGAAATCCTTGCCGAGGCGGGTCTTTCACCTGCAGAGATCGAACGCGTCATCGAATGAATCTCCACTCTCCTCGATGGGTAGGGGACGGGGGTGGGGTAAAACTGCGGTGGGCTGAAACCGCCCGGCGTCGAAAAGGAGCACTCGAATGCGCACTGTCGGCATCGGCTTCTACTGGAACGACCTGAAGGTCGGCGAGCAGTTCCGCACGCTCAATCGTACGATCACCGAAGCCGACATCGTGCAGTTCATCGGCGTCACCGGCATGGTCGAGACGCTGTTCACCGACCTGTCGTTCGCCGAGACCCACGGATCGATCAAGGGCCGCGTTTCGCCGGCAGCGCTCGTCTATACGATCATCGAAGGATTGCTCTGCCAGGCGACGATGCAGACCACGGGCCTTGCACTACTCGAAGTCGAGAAGAAGGTGCTGAAGCCCGTCTTCGCGGGCGACACCATCCACGCCGAAGTCGAAGTCACCGGCATCCGCCCGACGTCGAAGGGCAATCGCGGCATCGTCACCACACAGAACAACGTGATGAACCAGAAGGGCGAGATGGTCATCACCTATCGCGCCGTCCGCATGATGGCCGGGCGTCCCAATTAGCATCGCAAGGTCCCCCTCCCCCTTGTGGGGAGGGGATAGGGGTGTGGGTGCCACTGAACCCGCTCCCCTTGTTTCTCCACCCCACCCCCGCCCCCTCCCCATCGAGGGGAGGGGAGATTTCCGAGGCCATCACATGCGCGGATTGAAAGACAAGGTCGTCGCCGTCACCGGCTCGGCATCGGGCATCGGGCGGGCCATCGCACTCCGCTTCGGTGCGGAAGGCGCGCTCGTGGCCCTGCTCGACATCAACGAGACCGGCGCCAAAGACGTAGCCGAGACGATCGTCGCGGCCGGCGGCAAGGCGCTCGTGTTCAAGGTGGACATCACAGCTCGCGCCAGCGTCGAGGCAGCGGTCGATGCCGTCGAGAGCACCGCAGCCCCGATCGATGTTCTCGTCAACAATGCCGGCTGGGACATCCCGATCCCGTTCGTCGATACCGACCGCGCCTTCTGGGACAAGGTGATCGCGATCAATCTCTACGGCCCGCTCAACATGCACCACGTCGTCGTGCCGCGCATGATGGCGCGCAAGAAGGGCCGCATCGTCAACATCGCATCGGACGCGGGCCGCGTCGGCTCATCCGGCGAAGCGGTCTACTCTGCCTGCAAGGGCGGCATCATCGCCTTCACGAAGACGATCGCGCGCGAGGCGGCCCGCGCCAACATCAACGTCAACTGCGTTTGCCCCGGCCCGACCGACACGCCGTTGTTCGACGCGTTCAAGGCACAGTCGGCCGACGGCGCCAAGATCGCCGAGGGCCTCGCGCGCGCGATCCCGTTCCGCCGCCTCGGCCAGCCCGACGACTACCCCGGCATCGTCGCCTTCCTCGCTTCCGACGATGCGGGCTACATCACCGGCCAGGTCATCTCGGTCTCAGGCGGTCTCACCATGCACGGTTGATGAGGGTTTCAGCCAATTCACGGAGCAATCCCATGACTTACGACGACATCATCTACGCCGAAACCGGCCCCGTCGCGCGCATCACCATCAACCGCGAGAAAGTCTACAACGCCTTCCGCGCACAGACCTGCGAGGAAATGATCCACGCCCTCCAGCGCGCAGGCTGGAACAAGGACATCGGCGTCATCGTGCTGACAGGCGCAGGCGACAAGGCCTTCTGCACCGGCGGCGATCAGTCCTCTCACAAGGAAGGCGGCTACGGCGGACGTGGCGCGATCGGCTTGCCCGTAGAGGAAGTGCAGTCACTGATCCGTGACGTGCCCAAGCCCGTCATCGCACGCGTCAACGGCTTCGCGATCGGTGGCGGCAACGTCCTCGTCACGGTCTGCGATTTGGCTATCGCTTCGGACAAGGCGGTTTTCGGCCAGGTCGGCCCCAAGGTCGGCAGCGTCGATCCGGGCTGGGGCACGGCCTACCTGTCGCGGATCGTCGGCGAGAAGAAGGCGCGCGAGATCTGGTACATGTGCCGCCGCTACACCGCCGAGCAGGCGCTCGCGATGGGCCTCGTCAACACGGTCGTCCCGCACGACAAACTCGACGAAGAGGTGGAGTTGTGGTGCGCCGAGATCTGCTCGAAAAGCCCGACCGCGATCGCCCTCGCCAAACGCTCGTTCAACATGGACACGGAGAACATCCGCGCCATCGGCGCGTTCGGTTTCGAGGCGCTGGGGCTCTATTATCAGACCGACGAAGCGAAGGAAGGCGTGAACGCCTTCAAGGAGAAGCGTCAGCCGGACTTCCGCAAGCACGTCAAGCGCTGAGCGAGCGACCATGGAATGCGACGAGGTCGGTGCCGGGATGCGACGCCGGCCTCGCTGGATTCTGGTCGGCGAACGCTATGAGTTGAGCAGCTTGCTGTTGCGCAAGGCGGTGCCCAGCACTTGCTTCATCCGCGGGGGCAGGAAATTCAGTCGTTCGACTGTTTCGGCCATCTGCGGACCGACAGGCTCGGCGGAGCTGTTGTCGAGGATGGTGCCGATGACGTTGCAGCCGGCAGCCGTCAGATCGTTGACCGCCCTCGTGGCATCCGACACATCGGTGCGCCCGGTGCCGCAGACGACGATCACCGCGTCGGCGGCGCGTCCAACGGCGATCGGGTTCGGTGCCGTGCTGCCCGCGTCGAATATCGGCGCCAGATTGATGATGACGGTCTTGTAGGCGCCGAGGTCTTCCGTCAGCGCACGCCGGAAATGCTGCAGGTTGTTGAACAGCGGCCGGGTCTGCGCGGTCGGGCGGCAGACGACGAGGTCGTACCCGGCGGCATCGCGCTGGGTATGCATCGCGGCTAGCTTCACGCCGGGATTCCATCCCGGCTCGCCGTCCTCTGTAGCGTCGGCTGGATCGAGATCGATCAGCGCCGTCTTGATGTCGGCGGCGGCAAAACTGGCGCACAAGGCGCGCGACATCGGTCGGACCTCTTGCACGCTCGTCGGCGCAACGACGGCGACCACGCGAACGCCGAGCTTGCCGAGGTTGAGCATCAGGCTCTCGATGGGCGCGCGCTGCTCTTCGGCGGCACTGGCGGAGGGTTTTGAATGCACCACGTGGAGTGGCCCTCGATCGGTGGTTTGCATGTGCTCTCTCACGAACGGACTTGTTTGATGTTCGAACCCGCAGGGCCCCCACCGCCCCCGATCGTGTGAAGGGGCGGTCGTGTCCTGCTCTTGGATCTTGCATCGTCGTCGTCGGGCGAGCTTTCGCTCGGCCACGTATCGAAGCGGGCGAGGACCGGTAGGTCCGTGACGGCCGCGAGCTGCTCTGCACTGCGCAGCGTCGGGTCGAGTTGCTCGACGAGGGTGGCAAGGCCGATGCTGAAGGCGAACGAAGCGCCTATTCCGATCAAGAGCAGTTTCAGCCGGGAGGTCGTCGGGCGCGTGGGATCCGACGGCGCATCGACGACCTGAACTTGCGCCGGCGTGCGCAGAAGGTTGAGGGAGGCACTGCCGGTCGTACCGCGCAAACGCTCCATCAGTTGGCGATAGCGGTTCCTTGCATGGTCCGCTTCGTCATAGAGCTGCTTGCGCTGCTGCATGAGGCTCGCGAGATTTCGCGCCATGGCCTGCACGCTTTCGACCCGCTCCTGCTCGACTTTCAGTTCGTCGGCGAGTTCGGCGGTGTCCTTCTGCTGTGCGACGAGAGCCGACAGCTTTTCGATGGTGCCGGCGAGCGCCTTGGCCGCATCCGACTGAGCTTCGCCTTTCTGCGAAAAAGCCTCGAGTTGCGCGCGCCGATCCGAGATGATCTGCCCGAGCAGGACTTCGGTCGGTACGCCCCTGGGATCCTTCGCTCTGGCAATGGCAGGGCCGACGATGCCTTCGATCTCGCGTTGCAGCCTGGCGCGGTCGGAATCCAGCAGACGCTGCTTGGCAGCGATCCGATCCTCGGCGGAATTGCCGGCATCGACGTGATCGCGAACCATCGCTTCGGTGAGTTTGGGCTCGCGTGCCTCGAGGTCTTTGATCCGGCGCTCGATGGCCTCGATTTCAGCCTGTCGCTGCCTGGCGACGAAAGTCACGGCGTCGTTGGCCGACTGTGTCGGCGTCAATAGTCCTTCGAAGAGGCTGGCGAGTACGGAGTTGAGCTGATCGCCCAGCCCGTCCTTTTCGGCGCCGTTCAGGGTCACCTGGACAAAATTGTCGCTGACCGGCTTGGTCCCGAGCCGTTTGCGCAAATCATCGATACGGTCTTTGATCGCGCCGGCACGCTTCTGCCCGTCGGACTCCCGGGACAGGACGTCGGCGAGAATGAAGTCGCTTTTCAGCAGGGCGTCGACGCCCTTCATCTTCGCCGCCATGTCCTGGGAATAGGCATAGCCGGTCTGTGAGCTGCCGAATCCCGGCGCTTCGGGGATCATGATCAGCGCCGTCGCCTGATATTGGCGCGGCATCATCCAGGCTGCGAGCGCGCTCATCGGCAGGAGGATCATCAGCGGCCACATGATGAGGTGCCGCCGCCGCCACGCCGCCTGCACGATGGCCTTGTAAAGAATCTTGTCCATTACTCGCTACCCACTGAGCCGCCATTCGAACTGGCGGGCCTCTTGTCGAACTTATCTATCCAGCTTTTCTGCGAGCGCGACGATCGCGGTGCGCATGTCCGCGATATCCTTGTCGGTCAGGCGGATGGCCGCAGACCAGTTGGTTCCCAGCCGTGTACGCAGCTTCTGTGCCAGTTGCTTTGCTTCTGGTTCGGTTCGAGATTGCAGCCAGAGCAGCCACCTCTGATCCACGGCGCCGTCGGCGAGACGAAGCAGGTCGCGATGAATGTCGGTCATCGCCGGGCACACGGTCTCCGAAGGATAGATGACCTGCACGTCCACTTCCCTTCCGTCCAATGGATCGTAGGGATCCGCTGTAGGCATCCGAGCATGCCATTGCACGTAACGCTCCGCACTTGAGTAGGTCAGCCAGAGACCGGCCGTCAATCGCGGCTCGAATGTATTGTAAATCCACACGGATTTCCCTGTCTTTGCGACCCGGTCGAGGGTTGCGAAATCGAGGCCGAATCCACTGTTGACCATGGCTACGTCGAACAGTCCGAGAATTGCCGCGTCCCCTGGGTTGTTGAGATGACCGGCGAGTTTGAAATCCGGCGAAGCCTTGCGGAGCGCAGCAATCCATGGCTGCAGACCCTTGGTGAACTGCTCGGGATTGCTGGGCTCGTCCGCGGCAGTGAACACCGGCGGTTGCAATCCCGCCTTCTTGAGACTTTCGATCGCCGCAGCACCGATGCGCGCCGCGCGCTCTTCCCCGAATGCGTATCTGAGGTCCTTGAGCGGATCGTAGAGCAGCCAGCCGGGCGCCACGCCCGCAGCTTTCGCCGCCCGGGTCTCTGCGATGAAGGTGTCCATGCCGTCGCGCAGCGGTGCCGAGATCGGCGGCGCCGTTCCATTCAGCCCGAGCTTGGAGAACAGATCCAGATCGCACTTGGCTTGCCTTTCCCGATCGAGGCGCGTCGCGCCGCGCCACGACAGGTGCGCTGGATAAGCGAGGTAGAAGCCGACGGGCTTTTTCAGCGCAGGCAGCTTCGTCCGTAGCACTTCGATTTCGATCGGAACCTCTTCCGGCGCCTGCTCAGCGCCGATCCGGACATGACCGTTGTAGAGACCAGCCGGAGTGTTTTCGGGCACTTCCACCCAGAGCTCGTATCTGCGGCTGGCGGCCCCGTCGGCACCCGCCGGCCTGATGTCGAGCCGGGTGACGTCTGCCATCAATTGCTCGTCCCACAAGGTATGGAGGGAAGAGGTCATGTCTCGCTGTGTCAGCTTCCAGAGCCCCGCCCAGATCCGCGTCGGCAGGCCCTGCCCGCCCCCGGCGCGCCGGGGTGGCACGACCGTGACGACCGGCTTGGAGATGCGTTGCGCTGCCGATGCCTCGAGCAGCAGCCGGGCGCCTGTTCCCGGCGCGATCTTTGCCTTCAGCGCGTCGTGCCGAGGTGGATTGGTCGATCCGGCGCCGGCCCGTCCCAGATGAACCCGCGCGCTATGGGTGATGCCCGACAACGGCCAGGGCCCCCGAATTTCTTTCGCAGGCACGGTGCGCCAGTTCGAGCGATAGTAAGCCGCTCGCTCGTTTTCGACCTGCTCGAATGCCTTGCGCGAGTGGGCCTTCTCGATCAGCACCGCAGAGATGAAGCGCTCTTCGACCGTTGTTCCTTCGATTTCGATCACGACGCCTTCATGGCCCACGTCGATTTCGACCGTTCGCGCATCGCCGCGCAACGCACCGTAGGCGGTCCACGTGTCGCTTGTTGCATCGTGTTCCTGCCATCTACCCCTGAGGTATCGGCGCGCCAGCCACTCGGCCGGCGACGACTTGTCCGCCAGCACCGTCACGCCATTGGCGCGGATCGTCCGGTTGAGGAATTGCGGCAACGTCTCCCAGTCGCCGGGGTCCTCGCTCCAGATCGTGATGCGGGCCTTGCCCGGTGGCGCGGCTAATCTGACGCGGCTGAGCCCGCGCAACCCGTTCGCAACCAGCGGATCGGGCCTCAACCGCCTCACCGCCGAAACCGCAGGACCAGTAAGGCGCGGATCGCCCGGTGAGATCCGCTCGAAACCGTTGGGTAGCGTGGCCTCTTTCGCTCCGAGGGCATATCCGATTGCGCCGTCAGCCAACCTCTGAACGTCGACGAGATCGAGCCGGGTGACGACGACATTCCGGTTGTCGGGGTATGCCCCGAAAATGATCCGCCGGATGTTGCCGGAGTCGATCGTGCGGCCGTTTGGAGTACGCAGTCCGTCGATCCCGATCTGGAATCGAAACGGTCCAGGCGGCAATGTCCGCTCGATACCGACACGGCTCGGATAATCCTTCGACTGAAGGTCGTCGATCCTCGACAGGACTCCGATGGACTCATTGCCCTCGATGGTGCCTTCGACGACCAACTGACGACCGGACGCGTCGACCGGGTGGGTGGGCTCGAAGCGCATCGTGCCGCGACCTGTCGGGAGCGACTTGGGTGCTTGAATTCCGGGCTTCGCACCGGCCGGCGCCGGTGCCGCGGAACCTGCAGATGCGCCGCCAGCCCCCGCGGTTCGGAAGGTCGTTATGTCGGCAGTGCCTCCCGAGCCGACGAACAGGACGAACTGGCGGATGGTTCCCAGATTGAGCGCCCGCCCGTTGGGAGCCTTGATGTCGCTGGCGGGGACGAGCCACTTGAACGGCCCCGGGGGAAACGTCTTGTCGCCGTTGAAGCGGTCGGCGAACGCAGCACCCCATTTGTCGTCGATGCGCAGCACGATGTTGGTGTCGCCGCCGCGCACTGTGCCGGTGATCTCGATCACGTCGCCCGGCGCGAGCTTGGCCGGCGGTTCCGGCATGTGCGTGATCGGCAGCGCCCCGCGCCCGAGGTCGAGCGAGACGGATGGCGATGATGCACCAGCCGGCGCCGGTGCCGCGGAACCTGCAGATGCGCCGCCAGCCCCCGCGGTTCGGAAGGTCGTTATGTCGGCAGTGCCTCCCGAGCCGACGAACAGGACGAACTGGCGGATGGTTCCCAGATTGAGCGCCCGCCCGTTGGGAGCCTTGATGTCGCTGGCGGGGACGAGCCACTTGAACGGCCCCGGGGGAAACGTCTTGTCGCCGTTGAAGCGGTCGGCGAACGCAGCACCCCATTTGTCGTCGATGCGCAGCACGATGTTGGTGTCGCCGCCGCGCACTGTGCCGGTGATCTCGATCACGTCGCCCGGCGCGAGCTTGGCCGGCGGTTCCGGCATGTGCGTGATCGGCAGCGCCCCGCGCCCGAGATCGAGGGCTTGCGCCACATGAGCCAGCATCATGAGAGCGAGGCAGAACGCGAACCGCTGAATGAAAAACTTCACAATCTGCACTCCGAAGTAGCCGTTTTCCGGTGCGTTTCGAGCAGCGGCAACAGGCGAGACGGGACCGGATCCGCGGTGGCCGAGCGGTAGGCGCTCGGTCTGCAGTCCGGGCTGCCAGCCGACGTCGACCCGACGAAGCGCGTCAGACCGACCTCGATCCGTTCCTGTGGCGATGATGTAGCTCGCATCGATGCGCCTTCAACCAACGTAGGCGGAGTAAGTCAAATACCGTCTGGCGGAAGATCGAGACCGTATGCGCTGCCCGTCCGATGTGGCTGCGGACGCTTCGAGGTATCAGCGGGCAACTACCGCCATACCGGGTTGCTTAGCGGATCGACCGCGGGCTTCCCCTGCGGCCTGTGTTGATTTGGATGTTACGTACCGGACGAGCGCTGCGGCCAGGGCGAGTTCGATGTAGATGGGCCACTGGATATGCTGCGTGAGGAACGTGGACGCAGCGGTAAAGCCGGCAAGTGCCGACAGCAGTCCGATTCGTATCGGCTCGAGGTCTCTCAATTCGGGTGTCGATCCGATCGACACGCCGATTCCATGAACGCCTTTGAAAGTGCGATAGAGCATTGTTACGAAGATAACCAATGCGATAGGTCCGCCCTCGGCCAGCATCGCGAACCACGTGCTGTGCACAGCCTTGCTGATGCCGGCCCAGACCGGCGTGTAGGCGTAGAAGTGGGAAACGAAGTTGTTCATCCCGATCCCCGTGATCGGGTGTGCAACCGCCATCTTGGTGGCTGCTTCCCACGCGATGAGACGCCCCTCGGCCGACTCGTCGATTCCCGATTGGGCATACTCCGCGGCACCGCCCGATTTCCGGTCGGAGAGCGCCATGGCGAACACCAGTGCGAACGCCATTCCCGACAACAGCACGATGATGATCGAGCGCGATTTGACGAGGTTCAGCAACGTCACTCCGAAGACGGCGAGCATGCCGATCGCGCCGCCCCGGCTTTGCGTGTAGATGATGCCCAGAGAAACGCAGGGGAGTGCGACGAGGCAAAGTAATCGCGTCGTCTTCGGCAATCCCGCCTTGAGCGCACCTGCGACGGCGAAGCCGAGGGGAAACAGCAAGACCAGCGCAAGGTCGTTCGGATCTGCCAGAGCCGTCTTTTGAATCAAAGTGGCGCCGGGCAGTACGTCGGCAGCATAGAGTCGTCCGATCGAGACGCGAGTGCCCTCGACGAGACTGTAGCCGTTCATGCCGTTGTAGATCGCCATTGCTGCAATCAGAAGTCCCGCACCGACGATGATCGCAGTAGCCAGCTCGAACAGTTTCTGCGTGCGCAACAGCCACGCCAGCGCAAGTGTGGTCGCGCCGATTTTCCAGAAGGTGGACAGCCAGTAGTCCTGCGCGATGCCGAGTTCACGTGCAAACGGCACACCGAGCGTCAGAACGATGAACAATGCAGCGAAAGCGCGCATTTCGCTTCCCCACTTGCCGTCGATCTCCTCGAGCCATCGAAACCACGAATAAAAAGCAACGCTGGCGGACATGGCCATTGCGAGGCCTGCGAAGCGCTGCACAGGGGTCGAGCCAGCGGAAGTATCGACGATCGACTGTGCGATCCCGAAGGTCAGAAGCGTTGAAAGCAGTGCGAGGCCCTGCCAATCCGAAGGCTTTCTCAATGCGACGCTTCTATTGAAGGCAATGTAGGCGAACGCAACGGTTCCGCCGCCGCCCAGGAGCAGTGGCAAGCTGAAGTCCTCGAGGAACGGATAGGCTTCGTGCACCCGGAAGTACGAGAACCAGATGAAGAAGAGAAGATAAACTGCAGCGAACCTCATCAGCATCGGAAGAAATGGGATGAGACCGATCGCGAACAGCAGTGCCGGGTTCGAATACAGGAACGGCAGGGCGGCGAGAGAAAGCACCGCGGCCAGAACGATCTGTGGCGTGGCTTGTGAGCGCCCGCCGCTGGCGCCCGATGACATCGTCGAATTTACCGCCATACTGATTACTATCCATCGAGCTGCGCTGATAGCCGGGGCCAGTCCAGGTGCCAGTCCAAGTGCCAGTCCAGGTGCCAGCATAGTTGCAGGCTTCGGGGGTGGTGCAGTTGGCAACGAAAGCTACCGTCGGGCGTGCTCCCTCAAGTCGGCTTCCGGAATTTCCAAATCCACCGTCGACGAGACATACTCGAGGCGCTGTCATGCCGCTGGTGTCGCACCGCGACCGATCGCGGACGCAGAGTTCTGCGACGTCCGCAACACTAGTGCACCATGAGCTTGGAAGGCACTCCAGTTCGAGTAGACGGTTAAATCGAGCAGTGGGCGTCATTTCGTACCCGGCACCGGCGCGCACCTTCGGGCGACTGGAAATGCAACCATTGGGCCAGATCGGCTGTCGGGTGACCCTCGACGCAGAACTCCCGGCAGCCGCACGATGACGATTGCCGGGAGTGGTTGCATTCGAGAAGATGGGAGGCCGCGGTGAGGCTGTGCCTCGCCGCCGCTGGATCAGCCGCGCTGTGCGCTCGGTCCGGTCCCGCCGCAGCCATGGCGAACGCTCGACACGCCCTCGGCCGATCCCGATCCGCGGGCGACCACGACCATGTCTCCGGGACGAACGGTATCGACTTCGCGGGCCGCGAGGCGGACCTCGGAGCTGCCCTGGCGGCGTACGATGATATAGCCCGGAGCGCCGTCGGCAGCTCCGCCCGCGTCGACCGGTGTCAGCATCGAAACCGGCGAAAGCGATACCTTCTCCCGGGAGAACGGCGAGGAGGTCGGCCGCGACTTGTCGAACTCGAGTTGCAGTTCCTCGACCTTGGCCCAGGTCTCGGCCATCTCCTCGGTGAGCTTGGCGCGATAGACCTCTTCGAGCTCGATTTTCTGACGGATCAGTTGGATCTCTTCGGCCAAGGCGCGAGCGAGCTGAACCTTGGCCCCCGCGCGCTTCTCGCCGAGCTCTGCCAGGGTCGTCTCGACTTCCATCAGGCGTTGCTTGGTGACGACATTGGTCTTGAACAGCTTGCCGAGGCTCTCGGCGTGATCGTTGAAGCGGTTGTAGCGGGAGTCGAGGCTCGTCTGCAGTTCCTTGAGGCGCTCGATCTCTTGGGCGCTGGCGTGGCTGCCGGCATCGATCACCTTGATCGTGGCGATCCTGGAGCCGCGGCGCATGCCGAGCAGGCCCTCTTCGGCGGTGATCAGTTGGCGTGCGCGGAACTGGCCGCACAGTCCGATGAGGCGCTCGGGTACTTCGATGGAGTTCTTGCCATCGACTTCGGCGTTGAGGCGGGCGTGACGGCTGAGCGCACGTGCGAGCTGCAGTGTGACCATGTCGGTCTTGTCGGCGTCCTTCGCGACACCCTTTTCGCGGGCGAACCCGCCGGCGACGGACATGGCCTTGAGCACGGTCATGCCGCGGAACCAGTTGAAGGAACCGGGTTTGTCGACATCGCCCGTCACGAACACGTGCCGGTAGCGCTCCACCTCGATCGAGACCATGCCCTCGCGGCCGGTCAGTGAGAGGATGCGCTTGGAGAGCGTTGCTTCGAGCTGTTCTGCCGGCATCAAGCCGAGTTCGAAACGGCCGATACCGGGCACCGAGATGGTGTCGTCTTCGTTGATGCGATAGATGCCGGAAAGCTCGTTGAAGCCCTGGAAGCGAACCTGCAGCGCCTCGGCGATCGATGCGATCGGGACCGTTGTGCTCAGCGCGCCCGAAGTCGGGGAATCACGACCGGTCTTCGTGACGGCGGGGCGGCGAGGCAGACCTCGTGGCGGCTGCGCCTGTGCCAGGATGATTGCACTCTTCGCGCCGTTATCGTGGCGCGGGGCCACCTGCTGGCGATCACTGGAATGAACGGCAGCGACGCCTGAAGCAGCGGTGAACACAGTAGCGAGTGCGCAGCGGAGGACGATGCGGGACACTGAAAAACCTCCAGAAGTCGTGGACAGTGACTGAAGACTTGTACGTGAGTTCGGAGCGTGAGCTCGGGACGGAAGAGTTGGTACGCAACGCTGGTTAGGACCAGAGACGTTGGTTGCCCGCGGCCGACCAGCGGATCCGGGAGTCGTACCGAGTGCTGATCTGTAGCCGGAACGTACAACTAGTGAACACAATGCTAATCGGTTGGCAAGCGACTAAGCTGCGAAGGTTAATCCACGGGAGTCGAAGTCGTGGATGAGGATGTCAATTCAACAGCGTTTAGTTTTGGATTCACCACTTGCGGCGTGCTGGGCAAATCCTTATTGACTGGCGGATTGAATGACCTATTCAATCGTGGAGCAGCATACTCGATTGCTTCGAGAAGCGAAGCTTGGGCGGCAAGCTTCTGAAGCAGCTCACCTTCTGTGGTGAGGTTGGGGTGCGCGAGACATGATGCAAAGCATCAAGTACGGCGTGAAGTACGGCTGGCAATAGCGTCTTTCTCGCGAGAGAGGCTGACACCTGCCAGGCGGGGGTATTGCAAGAATGTCCGGCCTCTCGAGAACTGACCAGTATTCAAGACATTCGCGAATTGACCCTTCGGCGAGCATCCATTTCATATTCGGGAATCTCGCCACGAAGTTGTCATGTGCAACTGCCGTTCTGGATGGAACGAGAACTTATTCATTCGGCGATATGGATCTCCTGAGCCGGCGTGTCGCCCGGCGCATGAGGCAAGCTGGCGCGCAGCCTGGCAGCGTCGTCGGCGTGTGGGCGCTGCGTGGTGCGCAGTCCTTGGTGGCGTGGCTGGCCGCGCTGCGCTGCGGCGCTTCCTACCTTCCGCTCGACGCGAACTATCCCGCTGATGCTTTGGAATTCATGATCGCCGATTGTCGTCCGCGCGTCCTTTTGCAGGGCGAGGGCGTCGTCGCCCGTACTGTGGGATCGAACGGTGCGCAGGTGCTCGGTCTCGCCGAGATCATCGACGACGATGCTTTCGACCACGAGTCGTGGATGGACGTAGAAGTCGATCGCGATGCGCCCGCATACGTCATGTACACGTCTGGCTCGACCGGAAGGCCCAAAGGCGTGGTCGTGCCTCATCGTGGTGTCGTGGGGCTCGTAACGTCGCAGAACTATATGGACTTCGCCGAGCCGCAGGTCTTCCTCCATCATTCGCCGCCGAGCTTCGATGCCAGCACGTGGGAGGTGTGGGGTGCACTGCTGAACGGCAACCCGGTTGCGGTTCACGGCGAAGATCGGATCTCGCTGAGCGGCATCGCCGCGGCGATCGAGCGCCATGGCGTCACCACGATGTGGCTTACCGCCGGCCTTTTTCACGCCTTCGCGGACCATGACGTCGGCATGTTGAGGGGCTTGAAGACATTGATCGTCGGCGGGGATGTCGTTCAGCCGCGTGCCGCCCGCATCGCGATCGACAACCTTCCCGGCTGCAACCTCGTGAACGGCTACGGGCCGACGGAAGCGACGACCTTTAGCTGCTGCTATCGTATTCCCGCCAGTTTGCCTGTCGACCGCCCGATACCGATCGGTCGCGCCATCGCAGGCGCCGAAGCGTTCGTCACCGATAGCGGGTTGGTTCCCGTCCAGGTCCGGGATGGCGAGATCGGCGAACTGGTCATTGCCGGCAGTGGCGTGGCGTTGGGCTATTTCGATCGGCCGGATCTGACCCACGAGAAGTTCGTCACCGCTTACCTTGGCGACCGCGAGAGCCAAATCTATCGCACGGGAGATCTGGCCAGGGTCGACGAGAACGGCGACATCGAGTTCGTCGGTCGGGTCGATCGCCAGGTGAAGGTAAACGGCAAGCGCATCGAGCTCGACGAGATCGAAGAGGCCCTGCGCCGTGATGCGCGGGTCGCAGACGCCGTCACACTGCTCGAGACGGACCCCGCGGGGCGCAAGCACATCGTGGCGTTCGTCCGACCGGTCCAGGACGCCGCAGCGGACGGGGCGAGCGGTACCCGCCGCGATGCAATTCTGGACGCCTATCGCGCGCGTATGCCCGAGCACATGGTTCCAAATGAGACATTCGTCGTGGATGCCTACCCGCTCAGCGCCAACGGCAAGGTGGACAGGTCGGCGCTTCTGGCCTCGGTGCGCGACACCGCCGCTGCAACTCGACAGGCGCTGTTCGACGGCGCCGCGCCGCTGGAACGCACGATCGCCGGCCTGTGGCTCGATGCTCTGGGGCGCAGTCGGTTCGGTTTGAGCGACAACTTCTTCGACTGCGGAGGCACATCTCTTGCTCTGGTCGAGGTGCATGCGAGGCTTCAGTCGGCTTTGGGGCGGCAGGTTCCCATAACGGAACTGTTCGCCCATCCGACCATAGCCGGGCTTGCTTCGGCGTTGTCGAGGCCAGAAATGCCCGCGGGCACGGCTGCCGACGCAGCAGCCGAGCGTGCCGGGCGGCAGAAGGCTGCTCTCGCGCGACTGCGAGGAGGTCGGACATCGACCAAGGGTTGATCGTCTGCCGGTCAGGTAGCTCGAGTAGAGCAGCGTAAAGCAATGTCGGAAAATCGAAACGAAAGACTAGCCGACGCCATCGCCATTGTGGGCGTTGCGGGCAGATATCCCGGTGCTCGCGATATCGCCGGGTTCTGGCGCAATATCTGTGGAGGTCGAGATGCGATCTCCCACTTCAATCTCGACGAACTCGAGGACGCGGTGACCGCCGAGGACCGCGCCTCGCCCGGCTACGTACCAGCGCGTTCCATTTTGGATGACGTCGAGCGTTTCGATGCTGCCTTCTTCGGGATGAAGCCTCGCGAAGCCGAGCTCACCGATCCCCAGCAGCGCGTCTTTCTGGAGATCTGCTGGGAAGCTTTCGAGGACGCAGGCTACACGCCCGCCGGCAACCCCTTGGTAGGCGTGTTCGCGGGCGCGTCTCTCAACACGTATTTTCTCCGCCATGTGCTGCAGAATCGTGCCGCGGTCGACGATTTCACCAGCCAGTTCCAGGTCGGTCGCTATTCCGAGCTGCTCGGGGCCCTCAACGATTTCGTCTCGACGCGCGTTTCCTACAAGCTCGGGCTCACCGGTCCCAGTCTGACGGTCGCGACCGCATGTTCGACGTCGCTCACGGCCGTCACGCTGGCCTGCCAGAGTCTGCTCATGCAGCAGTGCGACATGGCGCTTGCAGGCGGCGTTTCCATCACGTTTCCCCAGCGCCGCGGCTACATCTATTCGGACGGAGGCATGGCCGCGCCGGACGGCGTCTGCCGGCCGTTCGACAAGGACGCCGCCGGCACCGTGTTCGGTCATGGCGCGGGCGTCGTTCTGTTGAAGCGCTACGAGGAAGCTGTCCGCGACCGCGACAACATCTATGCGGTGATCCTCGGCTACGGTGTGAACAACGATGGCTCCGGGAAGGTCGGCTTCACGGCGCCGAGCCGCGATGGCCAGTCGAATGCGATGGCCGCCGCCTACGCGATGGCCGATGTCGATCCCGCTACGATCGGCTATGTCGAAGCACACGGAACCGCAACGCCGCTCGGCGATCCGATCGAGGTCGCTGCACTGGCATCTCTGCTGGGGTCCGGCGGCCCCGGCGCCTTGCCGTGCCACCTGGGCTCGGTGAAAGGCAATGTCGGGCATCTCGATGCCGCAGCCGGCGTCACCGGTCTCATCAAGGCGGCTCTCGCTCTCCGGCACAAGCAGATCCCGCCGATCGCTCATTTTCGCCAACCGAACCCGCGCTTCGAGCTCGGCGGTACGCGCTTCGTGTTCGATGACCGGATTGCCGAGTGGGAAGCCTGCGAGGTTCCCCGTCGCGCCGCCGTGAACGCCTTGGGCGTCGGCGGAACCAATGTGCATGTCGTTCTCGAGGAAGCGCCGCCGACGGAGCGTGTGGCCGCGTTGCCTGTCGCCCGGCCGCCGCATCATGTCCTCCAGTTGAGCGCGCGCTCCCCGGAGGCGCTGGCGGCGACCGCCGAGAATCTAGCCACTGCGTTGTCGAAGCCGGCCGCTCCGGCCCTGCAGGATGTTTCGTTCACGCTGCAGCAGGGCCGCAGCCGTTTCACCCATCGCCTTGCGGTCGCTGCTGCGACGCATGACGAAGCCGTCGTGGCGCTTCGGGCAGCGGCGGCGCGCGCTGCTGCGGCGTCCGCCGTCACGTCCAAGCCTCCCCGAACGGTGTTCATGTTCCCCGGTCAGGGGACGCAGCATCCCGGTATGGGGCGCGAACTCTATGACGGCGCGCCTGATTTCCGCGCCGACGTGGATCGCGGTTTGGAGGTTGCGAGCCGCTGCCTCGGCAGCGATCTGCGGCAGCACCTGTTCCCGGCGACACCAGGCCACGACCATGCCGAAGCGATCCGCTCGACCGTTCTGGCGCAGCCCGCGCTTTTCATCATCGAGCACGCCTTGGCCTCGGAGCTGATCCGTCTCGGCGTCACGCCTTCCGCCATGATCGGCCACAGCCTCGGAGAGTTCGTCGCTGCGACGCTGGCCGGAGTCATTTCCTACGACGACGCGTTGACGGCCGTTGCGAACCGAGCGCGGTTGATGTCGACGCTCCCCGGCGGGGCGATGCTCGCGGTTCGCCTCCCCGTCCGCGAGTTGGAACCCCTGTTGCCGCCCGGCACGGATATCGCTGCGATCAATGCGGAAAGCCTGTGCGTGGCTTCGGGCCCTGTCGAGGTCGTCGAGCAATTGGAGAAGATGCTGGCGGCCAGGGACATCGTGTGCCGCCGCCTCCATACATCGCATGCGTTCCATTCCGCGATGATGGACCCGGCCGTGCCGGAGCTGCAGCAGGTGATGCGCGAGGCGACGCTCTCCGCGCCGCGAATACCCATCGTATCGAGCGTGACCGGTACTTGGCTGACCACCGAGGAAGCGACGTCCGCCGACTACTGGGCGCACCACTGCCGCGCCACCGTGCGGTTCGCCGACGCGCTTGCGACGGTGACCGCCGAGGGCGGCGTATTGATCGAAGTGGGGCCCGGCGCGACGCTGACGTCACTCGCCCGCCAGGCGCTGTCTCGGCAGTCCAAGACCGCTCGTCCGGCATCGACCGTTGTGCAGACGCTGCCGGGTTACGACGATCTCTCGGTTGATCCCCTCCTGGCAAACGCTCGCGCCGCGATCTGGCAATCGGGCATCGATGTCGCCTGTCATACCTTCGGCGCGGTCGATGCGGCTCGTGTCTCGCTGCCGACGTACCCGTACGAACGCAAGCGGTTCTTTCTCGACGTGGCGCCGGCAATCGCTCCGGCCGACGAGCCGGCCGAGCCTGGGGGGCAGCCGCCGAAGGCTGCCGCGTCCGGGGGCGATATCGGCGGAAGCGCGTCAGTTGCAGCAATAGGTAATCCGATGTCGGCAGAGACTTCCAGTGTCAGTTCCATCTCCGACGGCTCCCGGCACCGCGAGAAAATCGCCGACGCCCTGATCGGGATCTTGACCGAAGTCTCCGGCGAGGACGTGTCGTCGGCGCCTCGCGGCGCGACCTTCCTGGAACTCGGCTTCGACTCGCTGATGCTCGGCCAGATCGCGCAGCGTCTGAACAAAACCTATAAGACGTCGGTCACGTTCCGCAAGTTGATGAGCGCTTATTCCAGCATCGATGCGCTGGCGGACTTCCTCGTGACGAAAGTCGCGCCGGACCCGGCAGAAACCGGGCAGCCAGTCACCCTGGCCCCGGTGGCGCCGGCCGTTTCCGCCGGACCTGGTGGACAACCGTCGTTCTCGCCGATCTCCGCGCCCGCGCAAGTTCCGTCCGCGCAAGGCATGGAAGCGCTGTTCCGCGATCAGCTCGCAGCCATGCAGCAAGTCATCTCGAGCCAGCTCGCAGCGATTTCCGGCCGCTCGGTCACCGCTGCGGCGGCAGTCGCATCGTCGACGAGCGCCGTTACAGCCGACGCAGCGCCCGCACAGCCCGTTGCAAGCGCGGCGCCGCTCCCGGCCCGATCACCCGATCGATTCTCGACTTTCATCGTCAAGAGCAACTCGGGCTCCGACGCACTGACTGCGCCGCAAAGCCGCTTCATCGACAATCTGTGCGCCCGCCTCGAAACGAAAATGCCGGGCTCCAAGGCTTATGCGCAGCGCTATCGAAAAGTGCTTGCCGATCCGCGCGCGGCTTCGGCGTTCGACCTGCGATGGAAAGAGCTCGTCTATCCGATCGTCTGTGACCGCGCGAAGGGCTCGCGCATCTGGGACATCGACGGCAACAGCTACGTCGATGTCGTCAACGGCTTCGGCCAGACCGCGTTTGGTCACAATCCGCCGTTCATCCAGGAAGCGCTCGCCCGCCAGATCGAGGACGGCTACCCGATCGGCCCGCAGGCCAGCCTCGCCGGTGAAGTCACCGAGATGATCTGCGAGATGACCGGCAACGAGCGGGCGACGTTCTGCAATACCGGTTCGGAAGCGGTGATGGCCGCCATGCGTGTGGCGCGCGCCGTGACCGGGCGCGACAGGGTCGTCTTCTTCTCCGGCGCCTATCACGGCCAGTTCGACGAGGTGCTCGCAAAGCAGGGCCGGCAGCGCAGCCTTCCTGTCGCTCCGGGAATTCCCGCGAGCAGTCTGGGGAACATCATCGTTCTCGACTATGGCGTACCAGAAAGCGTCGAATGGATCAGGGCCAACAGCGACGAGATCGCAGCGGTCATCGTCGAGCCCGTTCAGAGCCGGCGGCCATCGTTCAGGCCGCGCGACTTCCTGGTATCGCTGCGCGAGGTCACCGGGAACAGCGGTACGGCTCTCGTGTTCGACGAGGTCGTGACCGGCTTCCGCGTTCACGACGGTGGCATGCAGGCTGTGTACGACATACGCGCCGACATGGCGACCTACGGCAAGGTTCTCGGCGGCGGAATGCCGATCGGCGTACTCGCGGGTAAGGCGAGTTTCCTCGACGCACTCGATGGCGGCCAATGGCGGTTCGGCGACGACTCCGTACCCGAGGTCGCGCCGACGTTTTTCGCAGGAACCTTCGTCAGACATCCGCTGACCCTTGCAGCGACCCGCGCCGTGCTCGCCCATTTGCGTGCAGGCGGCCGCGCCGAACTCGACCAGCTCGGCCGTCGCACCGAAGCGCTGGCCGGCAGGATGAATGCGGATCTCGACAAGATCGGCATCAAGTCGCGCTTCGAGCAGTTCGCGAGCTGGATGTATTTCACGCCTGCGAAAGAAACGACGCTGGCCAGCTTGTTCTTCCCCCACGTTCGCCTCCTCGGCGTCCACGCGCAGGAAGGCTTCCCGTGGTTCATGACGACGGCCCATTCCGACGCCGACTTCGATCACATCGCCGACAGTGTCAGCCGCAGCGTGGAAGCCCTGGTCGACGCCGGCATCATGTCGGGCAAGTCCGTCGGCAAATCATTGCCCGCAACGCCTTCGCCGACACCAGTATCGAATTCCGGTGCCGCATCACGGCCGAACGAAGCTCTCACCGCGCGCCCGAGCGCGCCGATGCGCGAGATCTATCTCGCCGCCCAGATGGGCGCGAAGGCCTCCTCGGCATTCAATGAGGGCCTCACACTCACCCTCGACGGTGACCTCGATGTCGCCGCCCTCGAGGCGAGTTGCAGCGATGTCGTCGCGCGCCATCCGGCCCTGCGGGCTGCGCTGGGCGCAACCGGCGAGACGGTGCGCATCAAGCCCGCCGCCGAGGCCGAATTCACGTGGAGCATGATCGACGCGTCAGCCGAAGCAGACCCGGATGCGCGTCTGGCCGAGGTTGTCGAACAGGATCAGGCTGCGGCATTCGACCTGGAAAACGGCCCGCTTCTCCGTATGCAGCTCGTCCGCCTCGCGCGCCGGCGACATGCCCTCGTCATCTGTGGCCATCACATCGTCTTCGACGGTTGGTCCGCAGGCGTATTGCTGCAAGAGCTCGCCGAGATCTACAACGCGCGCAGGGAGAGCCGGCCGCCGGCACTGCAGGCGCCTGCGCCGCTCGAACGTGCGCTCCGCGATATCGCCGGCCCAGGCTCGCCGACCGAGGAATATTGGCTCAGCCGTTTCAAGACGACGCCGGACCCGCTCGAGTTGCCGACCGACCGGCCGAGACCCGCCCGCAAGAGCTTCAACGGCTCAACGGTCTATCACCACATCGACCGCTCCTTGCATGAGCGCATCAAGCGCTACAGCAAACGGTCCGGCGTGACGGCATTCGCAACGCTGCTGTCGAGCCTGCAGATCGTTCTGGCTCGTCTGACCGGACAGACCGACATCTGCATCGCGGTTCCCGTCGCCGGCCAGCAGATCGAGGATGCGGACGCTCTCGTCGGCCACCTCGTCAACTTCCTTCCGGTTCGCATCGAGGTCGAATATGACGCTGCACCGGAAGTGCACATTCGTCGCGTCCGCGATGCTCTCCTCGAAGCCTACGAGCACCAGGACTATACGCTCGGCACGCTTGTCGAGCGGCTCGGCCTCCCGCGGCGATGGGATCGCACGCCGTTGGTGGATGCGCAGTTCAATCTGGAGAGCGAGGTCGCCGATCCCGGATTCGCGGCCCTGACGTCCGCCATGCGCTCGAACCCGAAGAGCGCGGTCAACTTCGACCTGTTCTTCAATCTCGTCGAAACCTCCGATGGCATTCGTGCGGAGGTCGACTACGCCACGGACCTGTTCGACGAAGCGACGGTCGTCCGGTGGGTCGGGCATCTCGTGACGCTTCTCGACGGACTGACGCGTGACGATGCAAAGTATGCATCGCTGTCGCGCTTGCCCGTTCTCACGGCGAGGGAGATCGCGTGGCTTCGCGACGAGGTGAACGACACCGCTCGTAGCTTTCCCTTCGACAAGACCGTCGGCGACCTGATCGCCGAGCGCGCTGCTGCAACTCCAGCCGCCACCGCGCTGGTGCACGCGGGACGCTCGACGACTTATGCCGAGCTCGAGCGGAGATCATCGGCAATCGCCCGGGAGTTGGCGGCGACGGTCTCGGCAAGCGCCTCTCGCATCGCGGTCGCCGTCGAGCGGTCTGGCGATCTCGTCGCCATCCTGTTGGGGATATGGAAGGCCGGCCACGTATTCGTGCCGCTCGATCCTTCACACCCTGTGGCACGGCTTGGCGAAACGATGCGGGTCGGCGAGGTTGCCGCGGTCATCTCGAGCGACAGAGGCATTCTCGATGCGGCGCCCGGGGGAGCTGCGCGGATCGAAAAAGGTCGGCTGCTCGCGGCTGCCGCGAAGCAGCCCGCATCCACCGCGAGCGACGCAGCGCGTGCAGCGAATGCCGAACAGGCCGCCTATGTTATTTTCACCTCGGGTTCGACGGGTACGCCGAAAGGCGTCGAGGTCGGCCATCGCGCACTCACGAATTTCATGACCTCGATGGCGCGTGAGCCGGGCATCACGGATCGCGACCGACTACTCGCCGTTACGACCGTCTGTTTCGACATTTCGATCCTCGAGCTGTTCTTGCCGTTGGTCGTCGGCGGCCGCGTGATCATCGCGGACCGCAGCCAGGTCGTCGACGGATTCGAACTCGTCGATCTGATCAAGGACAGCGGCGCGACCGTAATGCAAGCCACCCCGTCTCTCTGGCGAATGGTGCTGGAAGCCGGCTTCGTCCCCTCGATAGGGCTGCGCATGTTCGTCGGCGGCGAACCTCTGCCGAGGGATCTTGCGAACGATCTGCTTTCGGGCGGCGGCGAGCTCTGGAATCTCTACGGCCCGACCGAGACGACGATCTGGTCGGCCGTCGATCGCGTGCGGCGCGAGGGTGCGATTTCGATCGGACACCCGATTGCGAATACGTCCCTCATCGTTGTCGATGCCCACGGTACTCTCGCGCCGATCGGCGTCGCAGGCGAGTTGCTCATCGGCGGCAGCGGCCTCGCGAACGGCTATCTCGGTCGGCCGGATCTGACTGCGGCCGCCTATGTCGAGATGTCGATCGAAGGCGCGCCGGCCGCGCGTTACTATCGCACCGGCGACGTCGCCGTCCGCTGCCCCGACGGGCGTTTGTGCCTCAAAGGCCGCCGCGACCACCAGATCAAGTTGCGTGGGTTCCGGATCGAATTGGAAGAGATCGAGACGGTTTTGCGCGAAGCCGAGGGCGTGGCTTTGGCCGCGGTCGGAGTTGTCGATGATGCGGCCGGAACGGAACGCTTGGCGGCATATGTCGTGCTCGAGCGCGATGCGGCGCCATCCGATGCGGACCTTTTGCGCCATGCCCGGGCGAAGTTGCCCGACTATATGGTGCCGTCTCTGTGGCATCGTCTGCCGTCGATGCCGATGACGGCGAACGGTAAGCTCGATCGCAAGAAGCTGGCGTCGGTCGACGTTGCCGTTCCGGATCTGCCGGCCAGGCCCGGGCTGGAAGTGCCGGCGGTGGCGTCTCTGCCCGCGACCGCGGAGGCGAACCTCCCGACGCCGCTGCAACAAAAGCTCACGGCCGCCTGGAAGTCGGTGCTGGGAGGCAGAGATCTGTCGCCGGATGACGACTTCTTCGCGCTCGGGATCGATTCGCTGCGCGTGTTCAGGGTCGTCGCCGAATTGCGCAGGGACGGGATCGCGGTGTCGGCGCAGCAGATCTTCGAGCATCCGACGATCGCGCGTCTTGCGGCCGCTGTTGCAAACGGACCTGGCGGCGATTCCAAGCCGGCGACGGCGCCCGACCTCTCGAGCTACAGCAGCGGAAAGCGCCGCTCGGGAAGGGCGCGATGAACAGAATTGAATTGCACGCCGGCGGTGACATGGCCGGCGAACGCTCCGATAGCGCGATCTTTCCGAGCTCCTATACGCAGCTCCGCATCTGGTTCGCCCAGCAGTTGGATCCCGACGGCGCGCATTGGAATGTCGCGATGCGGTGGCGCCTCGAAGGCCGCTTCCGGGAAGCGATGGTTGAGCGCGCCTGGCAGATCCTGGTCGATCGCCACGAGGCGCTGCGAACCGGCATCGAAGAAGTCGACGGTCTGCCGCAGCAGCGCGTCTGGTCGAAGGTGCGTCTCAAGTTCGGCAATATCGATCTGTCGCGTTTGCCTCGGTCGCAGCGTATCACCGCCGCCGAGGAGATAGCCGAGAAGGAAGCACGCACACCGATAGTGCTGCGCGCGGAGGGACAGCACTTCCGCGTCCAACTCGTCCGGCTGGACGAGCATACCGCATACCTCCTGACGACATTCCACCACATCATCGTCGATGGCTGGAGCGTGGGAGTCCTGATACGGGAGTTCGGCGAGATCGTCAGCCAGCTCGCGCGCGGCGACACGGTGGAGCTGCCGGACTTGCCGCTTCAGCACGTCGATTATGCATTGTGGCAGGCCGATACACTGGAATGTGGCGGCTTTGATGCTGATCGCGCGTACTGGAAGCGCACGCTCGCCGACGTTCGTCGCTTCGAGATCCCGACGGACAAGTCGCGCAGTGCGGTTTGGTCGCACGAGTGCGATATCAGGACGCTGCTGCTGCCTCGCGATCTGTCGGATCGGCTGACCATCTTCGCCGGCCGTCATGCCGTGACGCCGTTTCAGATTGCGACGGCGACTCTGAGCGCGGTCCTGAGCCGAGTGGCTTCCGTCGACGATGTCGTATTGGGAACGCAGGTCGCCTGCAGGACGCAGCCCGAGTTGGCGTCGCTCGTCGGACCGTTGATAAACAACGTCGTGCTGCGGCTCGATGCGAGTTCAGATCCCTCGCTTACCGATCTTCTGCAGCAGAGCAGAGCGCGCAGCCTGGAGGCAATCGAGCACCAGCAGCTTCCGTTCAACTTCGTGGTCCAGGACCTGCAGCAGCGGCGAGACGCCAGCCGCCCTCCCGTCCAATCGATATCGATCACGACGCAGACGGCTCACATCGATACCGGTGCGCACCATGATCTCGAGTTCGGCGATCTGCGGATCGTCGCCCTCCCGTCGTTCCCGGTCGGCGCCATGATGGATCTCGAATTCGTGATGGTTGGACGCGAGGAGGGCTGGCGCCTCTCGTGCATCGCCAACACCTCGCTGTTCGAGATCGCGACCGTGGACCGGTTTCTCACGAAATGGGCGCATGCGATCGATGTCCTCGTCGGCGGCGACGCCAGCGCACGCATCTCCACCCTCGAAAAGCTGCCGGGCCGCCGCTATTCGCCGTCTGGCGTCGGCACGTCGGGGGCGGATCAGGAATCGCAGAGCGGGCAACTGGCCGATCCGCACGCATCGCATTCATCTGCATCCGATGAAGCGAGGCTGAGCGAGAAGGTGGCTGCGGTCTGGAAAGAGGTTCTGGGACTGAACCAGGTGGACCCGGATACCGACTTCTTCGACGCTGGCGGCAACTCTCTGAGCGCCATGCGCATGATTGCCCGATTGAACAAGGCGTCCGGCCGGAAGGCCAGCGTGAGAGGTCTTTTCTCGAACCCGACATTGGGCGATTTCGTAGCATCGATAACCGCCGAATCGAGGAAGCCCCATGTCCCGGCCGGTCGCGCGCGTCGGCCCAGGTCGAAAATCATAGCGCTGAACAACGGTTCGGCCTATGCGCCGCTGGCTCGCCGGATGGAGGGTGTTGCGGAGATTGTCGACGTCGAATGCGGCGATGCCGACGACGTCGAGTTCGCGCGCAACAAGACGTTCGACGACGTCGTCGCTCGCATCGCGCGACGCATCCGGCAGCGACAGCCGGAAGGCCCCTACGTTCTCGCCGGCTACTGCGGTCTCGGTCAGCTCGCCTTCGAAATCGGCGCCTTCATGAAGTCAGAAGGCGATGATGTCCGGTTGATCATCATGTTGGACGCGCGACACCCGACGTACAAGAAGCAATTCACGTTGCTGGCGAGCGCCTGGCATTCGTGCCTGCGGGCTATCGAGGTCGTTCGCGACAGCCGCTCGCTGATGCGCATGCGTTGGCGCAATGAGATTTCCACCGCGATATGGCTCGAGCACTATGGCGTGTTCAGGGCTATCAAGCTGACATCGATCCTGTCGCGGTGGGGTTTGATCGAACCGCTGCCTCCTCGTGAAGCATCGGTTGTCGGCTTTGATTTTTTCGACGCGCTGGTGGCGAAGGGCTCGTCGGCGAGCTTTGAAGCCCAGGATCTCGCAGTAGCCCTGTATCGAAGCCGGGATGCCACGAAGGCATGGATTTTCCCCGAGGCGAGCGGTTGGCGGCCCTACGTCACCGGGCGTCTCGAAGTCTGTGACCTCCCATGCCGTCATGGAGAAATGACCAGGGACCCCGCAGCAGCGATTATCGCGCCTCATCTTCGCGATCTGCTCGAACGACTGAGCCGGGAAAGCGAAGCAGCGGCCAGCGGCTGAAGCGAGGGTCCTCCGGCCTCGGTCTGCAAGCCTGAAGCAGGTCAACGGGATCGGCGCATGCGCAGGGCAATGAATTGCCGGAGAACATCGGACCACGTCCGATGTGCGATCACTCTGTTGGCCGCTCTGCTGGCGCTCGCACTCGCTGCTTTCGCCGTGTGGCACTTGCCGGGATTCGTTCGCGCTCTTCGCGCCATCGAGGCCATTGATCCGATCCCGGCCGGGGCGGCTTCTGCGCCTGCTGAACTGCTCGTGCGCCTGAGCGACGGCGACGAGCCATCGCCGATGCGCGTCGATACATTCTTCCCCGCTCACCTCTCGTGGCGGGAGAAGCAGGAGCGACTCCCACTGATCCTCTACATGCCGGGTTGGGGCAGCCGCGCGCGTGACAGCGACGTGCTTCTTCGCCGGATCGCGGCAGCGGGCTATATCGTCGTTGCGATCTACGACGTCGCGCACGACCGTCCCGGCGCGTCGGAGAGCGAGCGCGACCGAAAGGCGCGAACTGCTGAATTCGATCTGTCGGCTGCGGAAGGCATCGACGGTTTTGTCGCCACGGCCGATCGCAAGGCCGACCTCGCGATTGTCAAGTTGTCCCGCGTGCTCGACGCGATCGTGGGCTCGAGTCGGTCGCTGACGTCGGCCGCCGGTGCGCTCGCCCTGGCGGACCCGGCGCGGGTGGCGGCGATGGGCTTTTCCTTCGGAGGAACGGTAGCCGCCGGCATGCTCGTGAGGGATCGCCGAGTTCGAGCTGCAATTAACCTCGACGGATGGATCTACGGCGCAGCGGCCTACGCCGTTGTAGAAAAACCGTATCTTGTGTTCTCGAGCACCAATTCGCTTCCGTTTGCGAAGTTGGGATCGGCGCACAGAAACGCCTTCGCGATGGATGCCCTGTCTACGGAACGACAACAACGACTTCTCAATCGGCCGACGTCGTCGTTGGTGGTGCTGCAGGGCACATTGCACGGCGACTACTCCGATGCGCTCCACGGCGCCGGTCGCTGGTCCCAGTGGCGCCCCTGGCATCCGCCACTCGCAAATCCGAAGCTCGTTCGCGAGACGGTGGACCGAAGTGTTCTGGACTTTCTGGCGAAGCACGTGAAGGCGGTCGGCACGACGGAAGGGGACGGCGCCGCGTCGACCGGTCGAAAGGCGCCCTGAATCAGGAGCGAATGTCCCTATGCGCAGAGTTGCGATGGACTTGATGACGACCACCGGAGTGGGGCGATTGGCGCGCCCTGTTCTGCGCAAACTCTACGAACGGCGATACTGGTCGCAAGGCATGAACCTGATGAGCGGCGTGTTTCACAGCTACGAGGAAGCGCTGCGCCATGTGCCTCCCGGACGGCCCGTGGGCTGGGACGACAAGGACATCGCGGAAAATCTGGTCGGCAGCCAGATCCCGTCCCGGCCGACGGGTGGCGGCGGCGAGCTGCCGGTGCTGCTCCATCAGCCTTCGACGTTCGCAGTGCTCCTGTGGTTGAACAAGGTGCTGAAACCCGGAGCCCGGATCGTCGACGTCGGCGGTGCGAGCGGCCTGACCTATTGGCATTATCGGAACTACTTCGAGCTGCCGCCCGGCGTCACGTGGACCGTCGTCGATATGCCCGAGATCACCGCGCGCGCGCGCGAACGGGCGACCCGCATGGGAGCCGAAAATCTATCGTTTTCTGAAGATCTTGAAGCGCTTGACGAATGCGACGTACTCATGTCATTGGGGTGCGTACAATATATGTCGCCCAAAGCCTACTCGGACTTCATGAGAGCCGCACACCGGGCACGCATCGTGATCGTCAACAAGATCCCTCTGATCGACGGGCCGGACTATTGGACGTTGCAATGCCTCCGGACGACATTTGTTCCTTATCGGATCGCGAACCGCGCGGAATTCCTTCGGGAGTTCGCCGAAATTGGGCTCGATGTTTGCGACGCCTGGAGCGTACCGGAGCTGAGCATCGAGATTCCATTCGAACCGGCGCACCACGTGCCGTCTTTGAACGGAATTGTCCTGCGCAGTCGAATGCTGGCTCGGACTGACGGAGCCGATGAGGCGGACGAAAGTTCTCGTGGCCGGCAGGCCTTGCTTGCAGCCGTATCAAGTTGAGTGAGTAGGCGTGATGCTCTTGGACGTGATCGCAGGTGGCATCGTCATTTTGGCGGTAGCCGCGTTTTTCTACCATCACTTCGTCTATCCGGTGCTCCTCAGGGCACTGGCGGAGCGGCGGCGCAGAAAAATGCCGCCGTCGGTCGATGCGCCGTTCGTACCGGGCAGCGCTCAGCTTCCGTCCGTCACGCTGATAGTCCCGGCTTACAATGAGATGCGCGTCATAGCCGAGAAGGTGCGCAATCTCGCAGCCCTCGACTATCCCGCGGAGCGGCTCGGGATCGTGATCGCACTCGATGGCTGTACGGACCAGACCGAGCAGGTTGCCCGCGAGGCGCTCGAGGCGGTCGGCTCGCCGGCGCACATCGAGCTTCGTGCCAACGCCCTCAATCGCGGCAAGCTCGCAGTGCTGAACGAGGAGATCGCGCGCGCGCCCGGCGAGATCGTGGCGCTCAGCGATGCGTCGGCCACCTTGGCACCCGATGCGCTGCTGCGCTCGACGCGACATTTCGCGCAGCCAGATGTGGGCGTCGTCTGTCCCACGTATCGCTTGTCGCGCCCTCGGGATGCCGGCGAGGCGGCTTACTGGACGTATCAGACGCGGATCAAAGCCTACGAGGCCCGTCTCGCGGCGCCCATGGGTGCTCACGGTGCGTTCTATCTGTTCCGCCGTGCTGCCTGGAAGCCGCTGCCATACGATACGATCAATGACGACTTCGTCCTGCCGATGCGGATCGTCGCCGATGGCTACCGTGCAGTATACGATGAGAGTGTCGTTGCCATCGAGCTCGAGGAAACCGGCCGTCACCAGGATTTCGGCCGCCGTGTTCGGATCGGCGCCGGAAACATGCAGCAGATCGTTCGGCTGGCGAGCCTCGCGCGACCCGGCAACGGTTGGCTGGCCTTCGTGTTCCTGTCCGGCAAGGGCTTGCGTCCGCTCATCTCGGTCCTGACGGCTGCTGCCCTTGTCGGCTCGGCCTATCTGTCCTGGAGAGGCTACCCGTTGTTCCAGGCTGGATTGGCTGCGGCCCTGACGGTTCTGGCCGTGGCGACCGCTGCCATCGCAATGCGCAGCGCGAAATTGCCGAAGCTACTGGAGTGGTTGTCTTATTTGGTAGAAGGTCACACCGCGACTCTGGTCGGTGCCGCCCGCTATGCGGTCTCGCCTTCGGGCGTGACGTGGTCGCGGCCTCCCGCCCCGGACGACGAGCCTGACTACATGCCGTGGTCGGTCCGCGTCGGCAAGCGCTGCTTCGATCTCGCCTGCGTGTTCCTGACACTGGCGTTTCTCGGCATCTTTTTTATCCCGCTCGCGATCGCGATCAAGCTGGATTCACGAGGCCCGATCTTTTATCGGCAGCTCAGGGTCGGCTATTGCCGGCCGAACGTCACACGCCTGTTCTACGTCATCAAGTTCCGGACGATGCGCGAGGATGCCGAAGCCGTTTCGGGCGCCGTCTGGGCCACCAAGGACGACCCACGCGTGACGCGCATCGGTCGCTTCCTTCGCAAAACGCGCATCGATGAGCTGCCCCAGGTGTTCAACGTGCTTGCCGGGGATATGTCCTTCGTTGGTCCGCGCCCGGAGAGACCCAAGTTCGTGTCCAAGCTCGAAGTGCAGATCCCGTTCTATCTGGAACGGAATTTCTACATGCTGCCGGGCATCACGGGCCTCGCGCAAGTAAAGCAGGGATACGACGATACGATCGACGACGTGCGGCGCAAGGTCCTTTTCGATCACGCCTACGCGGCACGCCTGTCGAGCTTCACGAGTTGGCTGAAAACCGACATCGAAATCATGTTCGACACCCTGCGTGTGATGGTCATGGGCCACGGTCGCTGAGCCGGCCGCTGCGCCGCTTCGATTCGACATCCCACTCATCGATCCTGCGCCCGGCCGAAGTCATTTGGCCGGGCGTTTTCGCGCCCCGGGTTCCCCGCGTGTGACGCGTACGTGGTGAGTGCCCGTATCGTGCGGAGACAATGCTCGCTGCATCAGTGGTGGCGATCGGACATGGGCTCAGCGGCTGATTTCACAGTCGAATGAACATCACAATTCTGTATTATCGAATGCATGCGCGATCGACCCATATGGTGCGGGATTCCGCTAGCGTGAGAATGTGAACAACATTTAGTTTGGGGCGAGGTGGAACCGCATGATTTTGAACGATGATTATTAATCTGGTTTAACCAACTATTTACTTATCACTGGAACGGGATCGTGTAGAAATGTACGCCCAATACAAGTTTTATTTCAGTCCCAGAGCGGGACTGAGGGTGCCGACGGCGCCCGATCAGCGGGGCCTACCAATGAATACGATCGTCAAGATCGATTGCGAACTCGATGCAACGAGCGTGCGGGATTCTATGACGTTCTTCGAGCACTTGGCTGTCGATCCAAGCGATGTCGTGCTCGATCTGCGCACTGTCGAAGCGCTTGACGGCTCGGGGCTCGGCGCGCTTCTGCACGTCTACAAGCGCAAGCGCGCGCGCGGTGCGAAACTGTCCCTGGCGAACGTGAGCGGCCAGCCGCGGCAACTCCTGACCGAGCTCAAGGTGTTGCCTTTGCTGGAGTACACCGGCGATGCCGCGGTGATCGAGACCAAGCGCCGCGTGACGTTGTCGACCAGCGCGCTGCCGAAGTTGCCTGGCGACACTGCCGTCCCCATGCGCTGATCGTTCGTGCTGGGCGCGCCTTCAGCGCGTCAGGAACAGTTTTCTGATCTCGAGCGCAGGCGCTTTCGCCGCGACCGCACCCCAGTATCCGGGCATGACCTGTTCCCCCCAGAGCGTCCAGCGCTGTCGGGCGTCGGGCTCGCCGTCGATCGACAGGAGCCGAGCCGGCCCCATCGGATCGAGCGTCACCTGGAAACTGTCCAGCGGTATCGAAAGCCCACCTCCCATCGCCTTGACGATCGCTTCCTTCCGCGACCAGCAGGCGAAGAAGCCGTCGTCTCGCAACGTCTCCGGCAGGCGCTCCCACGCATCGACTTCCGACCGCGAGAAATTGTCACGCGCCACGTCGCCGGCATCGTGCATCGCTCGCACGGCTTCGACGTCGACGCCGATCTCCGCATCGCGCGTGACGCCGAGGAGGGCGACATCCTCGCTGTGCGACAGGTTGAATTGAAGCGGGGTTCGTCCGTCGTTGGTGGCAACGTCGGAAATCAAGCCGAAATCGAGAAACGGTTTGCCTTGCGGCCCAGTTTTGAAGCGCACATCGCGCGGCGCAATCGACGAGTATCCCGCAAGCAGATGCCGCAGCAGGCTACGGCCGGCGATGAAGCGGCGGCGGTGCACCTCGAAATGAAATCGCGCTGCACGGTGCTGTTCTTCTTCGTCGAGGCAATCGATCATCTCTTCGGCCGGTGAGGCCGGCCGATCGAGCGAAAACAACCATAGATGCACCTCGCCGCGCACGAGAGGGGGCGGCGGCGACATCACGCGGTGGAACACCCACGATATCGCTTCCGGCATGAACGGCATCCGTGTCTCCGCACCGTTGCCCTCGTTGCCCTCAGGCGCTCGCTTCGCCGGACTTCCGTCGTCCCAGAAGCGCCGAAAGGCTGACGATATCCGCCCAGAGCGCTCGCCCGGACATTGCCGCTATGGCTACGGCGTAAGTGATGCCCCCGACGGCAACCGAACTGATGAAACGCGCGAGCAAGTGTTCATCCCCTGGAAATTGCGTTCGGGCGGCAAGCACCGCAGCCGTCATGATGGCGGTGCCGATTGCTGGAGAAGACATCGACAAAAGCGACTCCCCTGCCCCTACGCCGCTCGCAGGCGCAGTCAGCAACAGCATGCCGATGAACAGCAGCGGATAGAACACGGCCCACGCAATGCACACACCCGCAAGCCCTGCATAGTAGCAACCGGCGAAGAACGCGACAGATAGCGTCACTGCGGAAGCGGCCGTATATTTCAGCGCCAGATCCGGCCGTCCGATCGCATTGAAGAGAGGCGTAAAAGCCGTGCTTGCCACCATGATGGCGCCGACCGGCGCCAGGATCTGGAACAACGGTACCAGTGGCCGCCACTTTTCGCCCAGCAGCGTGGGCAGGATGTCCTCCGCCACGAGCGCAAGCCCGATCAGCATCGGGAAAGCCAGCACGGCGCGCAGGGTCAGCAGCTTGATGAACCAGCGTCGGAGCCGCTCCGGCTCGTCCTGCAGCCGGCTGAATGTCGAGAACGACACGGCGTTGACCGTGACGTTGACCTTTTCCAGCGGGATCGTGGCCAACTGCATGGCGACCGAATAGAGGCCCAGCGGCGCCGTTCCCAACATGGCGAGGATCACAGCGGTGTCCGCGCTGTGATTGATGGTCCACAGCAGATTTGTCGCCGCGATCGTCATGCCGAAGCCCAGGAGTTTTCGGCCCGTCGCATCTGGCCAGGCGAATTCCTTCTTCCAGGGCTGCGCGATATTCACCCAGATCGCATATATGACTTTGCTCGCTACGATGCCGACGCAAAGCGCCCATGCACCCCAGCCTTGCCAGGCGAGGCCCAGAGTGATGGCTGCCTGACCGAAGGTCGACGCGGTATTGGCGAACGCAATCGTCGTATACTGCAGCTTACGCTCGAGGATCGCATCGGGAACGACGTGGAAGATCGGTATGAGCAGTGTCAGGCCCATCACCCGCATCATCGGAGCGAGTTGAGGGGTTCCGGAATACCGTGCGATTGGTTCGGCTGCGAACCAGATGGCTGCATAGAACGTGATGCTGATGGCGGTCGAAATGGTGAAAGCCACCGCGCATTCGTTCTGCTCCAGCACGGGCCGTTGCACCAGCGCGCGCGTCAGACCGCCGTCTGCGATGAGTTGGGCGAATCCGACGATGAAGAACGCAGCCGCGACGATGCCGTAGTCTGCGGGTTCGAGCAGGCGGATGACCAGCAGCGTGCTGGCCCAGGTGAAGCCCTGCAAAAGGAATTTCGAGCCGACGACGAGCATCCCCCCGCGCAGCGCGCGGCTCGCCAGGTTCGAGGTCTCGCCTTCCTTCGGAGATTCGGCCGGCTGGGCCGACCCGGGGTCGTCGGGTGTTGCACTTGTTCCGCTCATGCAGAAACTCTCGCGGCGCCTGACGACGGTGGGCGGCATGACCAGGCTATGGCTATCGTTCTGGAGTGACTTGTCTGCGACGGAACGGAGATCATGGTGATGGAGTAGCACTTTCAGGAACCAGGTACGTCTGTCCAGAAGTGCTATGCGAGCCGGCGGCCACGCTGAAAATCAGTGCTCGGCCGTTCGTCTACAGCGCTTGCGGTTTCTGGTCGATCCGGTCGTCGAATGTTAGGTTAAAGCGCCGCCCCCGCGGAGGGCCCGCGGCCCGTGAGCGAAAGGGATTGAGAGACTATTGCCGCACAGCTTCATCGCGGCAGCGATCAGGGAGCACCGCGCCCCGGCGCGAGCGCCGCCCCCGCGGAGGGCCCGCGGCCCGTGAGCGAAAATCTGGTGCCGGCTGAGGGATTTGAACCCCCGACCAACGGTTTACAAAACCGCTGCTCTACCACTGAGCTAAGCCGGCGAACCGAAGCAACGCGCTTCTGATAGCCAGTGAGGGCCTCGGCGACAAGTGGCATCGCCCGCACCACCGCCCCGCACCCGCACCACCTCCCTACGCCAGGCCCAACTCGGCCTTCGCCGCCAGCGCCCATAACCGGTAGTTGCCGAGCTCGGAGGCCATGCAGGTCAGGAACGATGCCACCAGGTGCGGCGCCAGCGCCACGTGCTGACCATTCCGCGGTGGAGCGTCCAGAAATCCTCGGGCGTAGGCTTGGTCGAGGAGCCGTCGCAGATGCGAGCGCGACACGCCGAAACGGGCGCCGAACCGGCCGAGGTCTATTTCGACGGGCACGATCTCGGCCCCGCCGCTCTCCCGCAAAGCGTCCGCGACGCAACTGAGCAGCAGCATCCAACCGCCGTCGCTGTAGACGAAATGCTCCACCTCGGGAAACGGCTCGAGGATTTTCCAGCCGGCGAGCAGCGTCTGCGCGCCGCGCTCACGCATCTCCCAGCCGAACCGCGGATGAGCGAGGTGCGCGCCGGCCAGCCCTCCCGCCTCGTCGATTGCATCGATGATCTGAAAAATACGTTGGTTCCACCCCTCGACGATACCGATGAATCCCGGCGACGGCTCGAAATACACGATGCGCTTGTCGACCTTGGAGCGCCGCCGCCGAACGTATCCGGCGAGCTGCATGATACCGAGGATGGCGAACACCCGGCCGCGGCTGGCGACCTTCTGCTGCGCGCAGATGCGCGTGAGATTGGCGAAGGTCAGGCCGGTCGAAGGGTCCTCGGGGTCGTAGGTGTCATGGAGGTGGAGGGCGAACACCAGCATGTGGAAGCGCCAAGCCTCGGTCACCACCTTGTTGAGATTGACGTTGTCGGAGAAGTACGTCGGCATCAGGTCGGCGTAACGGAAAAGGCCACGCATGAAGCCCGGGCTTTCGCGCAGGGTCAGTATGCGGCGCCACTCGTCGGGCGACATGCGCTCGCGCAATTCCGCATCGAAGCAGTCGAGCGAGAATTTCCTGGGCACGGCTGAGAGCCCTCCTTTGCTCGTATCTCCTTTTCCCGCTCTGATACCGCTTCTTACTGCGCCCTCTCAATTTCCGGAAGGTACATCAGTCCAGAAATGGACACACCGAATTCGCTCCTCGAGGCGGCAAGATGGAGCGCGACTGCCCAGGTGAGGCAGAATTGCCACAAAATTGACCGGCGGTCAGATCGATCCAAAATTGGCCAACCCGCGCTTTTTGCCGCCGTGGCAGGTTCCCTCCGAAGACTCTGGAGGGAAATTCCCATGATGACCATCACACTGTTGCTGGCCGGGGCAGCACTTGCCGCCGCCGTCGGGCTCTATGACGCCTACGCCAACAAGCGCGGCGTGATCGGCTGGATCGTCAGCATCGTCGCCTCGATCGTCGGCGGCGTGTTCGTCGGCGCCGCGCTTCCTCAGGCGATCATCATGGCGATGAAGCCGGACGGCCAGGCCGCGCTCTATATCGGCCTCGCGGGCGTGGTGGCCGGCGTGCTCGCCGGCTCGAGCTCGGCGCTCTGGATCGTCAACCGGTTCCGGTGAGGGGGACGATGAAGGTGGGGACGATCAGAGCGGGACTGGCCGCACTCATGTGGCTGCTGGCGTCGGCCGCGCTTCCGGCCGCGCAGGCGCAGGCGCAGGTGACATGCCCGTCGGCGGCGAACGACGAGACGCTGAACATCGTCACGACGGGCGGCGTCACCACCTGCACCAACATCGGCACCGCGGCGGCGACCGAAGGCATCGAGATCCGCAACAATCTGGTCAAGGACGTCGATACTACAATCGAGTGGAGTTTCCGGTTCGGCGTCTCCTTACGGCGCATCACCACGGGAGGCAACGAACAGCCGACCGCCGTCGGGTGCGTCGGCCAATGCTTCAACGTCACCACCCCAGGCCGATCCATCGACGAAGACAGGCCCGACGCCTCGAGTTCTGGTCTCGTCTACGATTGGGGCTACGGCACCGGCGCCACGACGATGGTGTTCTGCGGCGCCGGCCTGAGCTCGGCGGTCGAAAGCTGCACGGTCAGCTTCCAGTTCTCGGACGGCACGACCGGCGCGTTCACAGTTGCAACCAGCTCGACCGTGATCCCCTCGTTCTCGCTCGGCGGCACGGTGGCGCTGCCGCCCGAGATTACTTCAGTCACGCCGTCGCCGGCAGCCGTCGGCGACACGGTCGTGATCCTAGGCACCAGACTGGATACCGTGACAAGGGTGGTCGCCGCCGGCAATGGCAATACCTCCTTCCAGATCATAAGCAGCACTGAAATTCGGTTCGTACCGGCGGAATTTAGCTATACTACATCGTCTCTGCAGGTCGTCAGCCCAACTGGGGTGGGGACGTCGAACCTCATCATTGCGCCGGCTCGCGTTGCAATCACGACCACCAGCCTGCCGTCCGGAACAGTCGGATCGAGCTACTCGTCGGCGATTTCCGTCGTCGGCGGAACGAACTCGGGCGTAAGTGCCGAATCAACGGTCACCTACGGCTATGCGGCCACGGGCTTGCCGACGGGGCTGTCGATCAACGGCTCCGGTGTGATCAGCGGGCAGCCGACGCAAGCTGGAACATTCAGCGTCACCGTAACGGTCAGTGACCCGGGCCGCTCGTTCGACAACGGCAACGGCCTGATCTGGCCTCCCACCAGCACGAGCAAGACCTTCACGCTCACCATCGCCTCGTCCGTCACCGTCACCACCTCCACGCTGCCCGGTGGCACGGTCGGCGCGCCCTATACCGCGCCGCTCGCAGCCTCCGGCAGCACGGCGCCCTACACGTTCGCGGCGACAGGCCTGCCGGCCGGCCTCGCCGTCTCGGGCGCGAGCATCACCGGCACGCCGACGCAGGCGGGCACGTTCACGGTCGCCATCACCGCGACGGATTCCACGACGCCGACGCCGATCGCCTCGCTCGCGACCCAGCTCAGTCTGGCGATCGGTGCGGGCGGCAAGCTCGGCCAGACGATCACGTTCACCCAGCCGACCGGTGTCGTGTTCAAGGCCGGCGCGACGGTGGCGCTGAAGGCGACGGCCTCCTCGGGCCTCGCGGTCGCGTTCGCCTCGACCACGCCAGCGGCCTGCACGGTCGCCGGCACGACCGCGACGATCGTCAAGGCCGGCACCTGCACGGTGAAGGCATCGCAGGCCGGCAACGCGACCTACGCCGCTGCCGCCGACGTGTCGGTGAGCTTCGCCATCGCCACGACGCCTTCGCTTTCGGCGACCGCCGTCGTGACGCCCGACAAGTTCTCGCGGCCCGGCGAAACGCTGACCTTCGTCATCACGCTCGCCAACACCGGCGGCACGACCGCGACCGGCATCAGGATGAGCGAGCCGCGCCTCGCCAACCTCGCCTGCGCCGCCACCACGCTCGCCGCCGGCGCAAAGCTGAACTGCCAGGGCACCACGCTGACCACCACCGCCGACCTCACCGCCGGCAGCATCAGCATCACACCGCAACTCACCTACACCTACGCCGAGGCCACGCCATGAGGTGCGGTGCAACGACATCTGGGATGCTGGCCGCCGTGCTGGTCGGGCTCCTGCTGGCGCTGTGGCCGGGCGCGCAGGCGCAGGCGCAGGGCGTGACGTGCCCGTCGGCAGCAGCGGGCGAGAAGCTCAACATCGTCACGACGGGCGGCGTGACGACCTGCACGAACATCGGCACGTCTTTCGCCACCACCGGGATCGAGATCCTCAACGACTTGATTACAGACGGCAAAGTCAATTTCAACTTGGGCACTGTTCGCGTCGGAGTTGCTTTCAGAAAGATTACATCCGCCGGCAACGAGCAACCGAACGTCTCATGTGTCGGCGACTGCGCGCAACCTGCGTTTCAATCCCCCCTCGATATCGACGCTGACGTGAGGAGCCCCTCTGAAGGTGTGGTCGGCAATTGGGGCTATGGCACGGGCGTCGTCACGCTCTCGATGTGCCTTTCGAGCTATCACGACTTTATCTCGACGGCAGGATGCGCGATCAGCTTTGCCTTCGGGGATGGCACCGCCGGGTCGTTCAACATCCCGGTGCAGAGTTCGACAATCCCATCTTTTACTGTCGGCCAGACGTCGAACTCGCCGCCGCCGACCATTGCATCGATCTCGCCAACTCAAGTCCCATACACCGGCGGCGAGGTGGTGATCCGCGGGAGCAACCTCGGTGCCGTCACGTCGGTCACGACTTGGAACTTGTCACCACCCCGTGCGATCCAAGACCAACCCTTCACGATCGTGAGCAGTGAAGAGCTTCGTGTTAATCCAAGCGCTCCCACCCTGCAACTTGCTGGAACTGGCCTGTATATGTCCATTCGGGTCAATACCGCCGCCGGCTTTGCTTCGGCGCCGTTTCGCTTCATTGCCCCGCCGATCAGAATAACGACGACGAGCTTGCCAGCCGCCGCGATTGGAGCGCCCTACTCAGCGCAGATCATGACCGCCGACGGCTACTCCAACTGGCTGGGCATCCAGAACAATGCCCGGGCGTATTTCAGTGCGGCAGGCTTGCCGAGCGGCGTTTCAATTCAAGAGAGTGGCCTTCTAGCTGGGACGCCGACGCAGACTGGAGCGTTCGAGGTGACCGTCTCGGTCAACGACTATTTCGAAAGCGTTACCTCGACAGCAACCCGCACATTCACGCTGACCGTCGCCTCGTCCGTCTCCGTCACCACCTCCTCACTGCCCGGCGGCACGGTCGGCGCGCCCTACACCGCGCCGCTCGCAGCCGCTGGCAGCACGGCGCCCTACACATTCACCGCGACAGGCCTGCCGGCCGGCCTCGCCGTCTCGGGCGCGAGCATCACCGGCACGCCGACGCAGGCGGGCACGTTCACGGTCGCCATCACCGCGACGGATTCCACGACGCCGACGCCGATCGCCTCGCTCGCGACCCAGCTCAGTCTGGCGATCGGTGCGGGCGGCAAGCTCGGCCAGACGATCACGTTCACCCAGCCGACCGGTGTCGTGTTCAAGGCCGGCGCGACGGTGGCGCTGAAGGCGACGGCCTCCTCGGGCCTCGCGGTCGCGTTCGCCTCGACCACGCCAGCGGCCTGCACGGTCGCCGGCACGACCGCGACGATCGTCAAGGCCGGCACCTGCACGGTGAAGGCATCGCAGGCCGGCAACGCGACCTACGCCGCTGCCGCCGACGTGTCGGTGAGCTTCGCCATCGCCACGACGCCTTCGCTTTCGGCGACCGCCGTCGTGACGCCCGACAAGTTCTCGCGGCCCGGCGAAACGCTGACCTTCGTCATCACGCTCGCCAACACCGGCGGCACGACCGCGACCGGCATCAGGATGAGCGAGCCGCGCCTCGCCAACCTCGCCTGCGCCGCCACCACGCTCGCCGCCGGCGCAAAGCTGAACTGCCAGGGCACCACGCTGACCACCACCGCCGACCTCACCGCCGGCAGCATCAGCATCACACCGCAACTCACCTACACCTACGCCGAGGCCACGCCATGAGGTGCTCCAGCGTGCCTAAACACGTAGCAGTCTCTGCCGGCTTGATAGCGGCGGCAGCGGGCGCGGCTTCTCCGGCCGCCGCACAGCAGCAGGTGACGGTGACGATCAACCTCACCATCACCGCGACGGCGACGGTCGACGTCGCGGAAGTGAAGTCGAAGACCCGCGCGGCCATCATGAGCTTCATGGGCCAGCGCGGTAACCTCATCACCACGAGCGGCCCGGACACCTCCCGCGCCCACGCGCGGCTCGGCGGCGGCACGCTGTTCGGCGGCTCGGGCGACGCCGGTGCGCCCGTTGCCGGCTTCGGCTTCGGTGAAGACGAGCGCGGCGTGTCGCGACCGCGCACGGGGCTCGGAGCGTTCGGCCGTCAGGGGGCGATGCTCGGCTACGACGGCTCGCGCGGGAGCGGCGGCGGCCTCGTCGGTGGCCTCGCCAGTGGATCGGCGCGCGCGGCCGGCACGCTCGACGGCGATCCGGCCTCCGCGTTCGGCCGCTCCCCGCGCGGCCCGCTCGGGACAGTACCCGGATTCGCGTCGGGATTCGCGGCCGGCTCCGAGAACAGGGCCTTCGGCAGCGTCTACGGCACGCCGTTCGGCGGACAGCGCGAATACCCCGACGCCGTCTACGACACCGCGCGGACCGGGCCGAGCGCTTTCCGCTTCAGCGGCAACGCCGAGGAAGGCATGGGCCGCTTCGCCTTCGCGACCAGCCTCGCGCAGTTGCGCGCCGCCGCGGAGGCCCAGGATCAGGCGAAGCGAGCGAGCGTGGGGTTCTCCCCGGCCGGTGCCCCCGCACCCGGTCGAGAGGGCCCGACAGCACTCGCTTCGCCTGGCGTCGACGCGCCCGAAAATGCCACGCAGCGCCCCTCGGGCCTCGGAATAGCGGGTGGGCAGGGTCTCGCCGCACCGGCTTCGTCGGCGGGCAAGCCGGGCTCGATCGATATCTGGGCGGAAGGCTCGTCGAGCTACTTCACGACGAGCCGCATCGACGGCCGCCGCCAGGGCCATGCCGCGATCGCGCATGCCGGCATCGACATGATCGTGGTCCCGGGCCTGCTCGTCGGCGTGATGGCCTCCACCGACTGGATGGCGGAGACGAGCACCACGGTCGGCGGCAACCGCGACGGGCGCGGCTGGATGGCCGGCCCTTATTTCAGCGCGCGGCTGACGCAGAACCTCTACCTCGATGCGCGCTATGCCTGGGGCCAGTCGACCAACCACATCGATCCGGTCGGCGCATTCATCGACACGTTTTCGACCACACGGCAGCTCGCCTCTGCGAAGCTGACCGGCGATTGGAGCCGGGATGCGTGGCGCTTCCGTCCCAGCGCGGAGGTGATCTGGTTCACCGAGACGCAGCAGGCCTACGTCAACCAGATCGGCATCGACATCGCGTCGAACACCTTCTCGCTCGGCCGCACGCTGTTCGGCCCCGAGGTCGGTTATCGGATGCGGCTGTCGGACAAGTCCGTGCTCGAGCCCTTCGTCGGCCTCAAGGGCGTATGGGACTTCGCGCGGACCGAAGAGACCACGGCAACCGGCACGCCGATCGCCCACGACGGTCTGCGCGGCCGCGTCGAGGCGGGCCTGAGCTACCGGATGCCGCGCGGCGTCACGATCCGCGGAGCCGGCTCCTACGACGGCATCGGCTCCACCGGCTATCGCGCCGTGCAGGGCCAGGCGAGACTGGTGGTGCCCCTCCAGTGACCTGCGCGCCGGGACGGGTTCGCAGGCGCAGCGCCGCCATATCCCGGGCTCGAACCGACCGATCCCGATCGAATTCAGCGGCTTGCCCTTGCCGTCGGGCCCGCGCACCGCTAAATCCCGGCCATGACCCTCGTCCTGGACAACACGCCGCCCGGCGCCCCCCACGCAACTCCCGTGGCGGCGGCCGCAGCGCTTTCGTCCACCACCCTGCCGACCATCGCGGGCATGGACCGCGCCGGACTGACCGCTGCGCTCGAAAACATCGGCGTGCCCGCAAAGCAGACCCGGATGCGCGTCAACCAGCTCTATAGCTGGCTATACGTCCGCGGCGTCTCCACGTTCGCCGCCATGACCGACGTGTCGAAGGATCTCCGCGCCAAGCTGGAAGCGGCCTATACCCTCGACCGGCCCGAGATCGTCACCGAGCAGGTGTCGACCGACGGCACGCGCAAGTGGCTGCTCCGCTTGCCCCGCCTCGGCCACGAGGCGCGCGCCCCCGAGATCGAGACCGTCTATATTCCCGAGATGGACCGCGGCACGCTCTGCATCTCCTCGCAGGTCGGCTGCACGCTGAATTGCTCCTTCTGCCATACCGGCACGCAGCGGCTGGTCCGCAACCTCGAAGCCCACGAAATCGTCGGCCAGATCCTGCTGGCGCGTGATCGTATCGGCGATTGGCCGGGCGCGACGCCGCCGGGCGATGGCCGCCTCCTGCCCGTCTCCGACCGCAAGATCACCAACATCGTCCTCATGGGCATGGGCGAGCCGCTCTACAACTTCGACAACGTCCGCCGCGCGATGGATGTGGCGTCGGACGGGGAAGGTCTGTCGCTGTCGAGGCGCCGCATCACGCTGTCGACCTCCGGTGTCGTGCCGGAGATCCCGCGCTGGGGCGAGGAAGCCGGCACGATGCTCGCGATCTCGCTGCATGCGAGCAACGACGAGCTGCGCGACAAGCTGGTGCCGATCAACAGGAAGTACCCGATCGCGCAGCTCTTGCAGGCCTGTCGCGAGTATCCCGCGCTGTCGAACGCCCGCCGTATCACGTTCGAATATGTCATGCTGAAGGGTGTCAACGACAGCGCGGCCGACGCCCGCGCGCTCGTCAGGCTGCTGTCGGGCATTCCCGCCAAGATCAATCTGATCCCGTTCAACCCGTGGCCGGGCACGGACTACGAGTGCTCGGACTGGGGCCAGATCGAGCGTTTTGCCGAAATCGTCAACAACGCAGGCTACGCGAGCCCGGTGCGCACACCGCGCGGCCGAGATATCCTGGCCGCCTGCGGGCAACTTCGCTCCGAGAGCATCAAGCTCAAGGCGAGCGAGCGAACGTAGCGCGCGCGATGCCCGGCTGAGAGCATTTGGCATCGGACTTCGGACGGTTGCGCTCGATTTTCGGGGATCTGACATGCTCTCTTCCATCGGCCGTCTGATCTGGGTGCCGCTCGCGTTCGTGATCTCGGCCGCCGGCACGGTCTTCTTCCTGATCTTCATCGCCCGGGAACGGCTCGTCGAAGCGATGGCCGGGCGTGGACCTGACTCAGCTTCCCTCGGCGCGATCTTCGACCTCCTCCGGCAGGGCCAGGTCCTGATGTCCGGCTTGACGATCATCCCCGCGGTCCTCGTCGTCGTGGTTGGCGAGGTCGCTCGCATCCGCTCGTCGCTTTATTATATCGTCGGCGGCGGTCTCGCGTTTGCGGCCGTCCCCCTGCTCGCCCGCTATGGGCAGGCCGCGCCGGGGGCCTCGATATCGTCGATCATTCCCCCGACGCTGGTCTGGCAAGTCTTTGCCACATCGGGATTTCTTGGCGGCTGGGTGTATTGGTTCCTGGCCGGCCGCAAGGCCTGAGCGGAGCGCCTTGGTCGCCTATCGGAAACGGCAGCGAAGCGAGCGCGGCCGTGCATCCCGGAATCTGGGTTAAGGAAGTGTTGCGACTGAGCATTGAGCCGCACGGCGTCCCGCGCTAGGTTTCTCTACTGGGATCGAGAGTTTCGGGTCGTGGAGGGTTTGGAATGATTACGTCGGTGTTGCGCGTCCTCATTGGCTTCGCGCTGGCTTGTATTGCGGGCGCGCTGGTCCAGCTTGGGTTTGCCACGCCGAACGACGTCCTGACCGATGACCCGGACCGTCTTTCCTGGAGCGTCGAGCAGGTCTTGCTCGCTGCCACGCACAGTGCCGTGTTCTCCGCGCCGTTCGCGCTCGTCGCTGCCGCCATCGGCGAGTGGCAGAGCATTCGCAGCTGGGTCTATTACGCCCTCGCAGGCATCGCGATTTCCATCGCCGGGTTCTTCGCGCTCTACTCGGGCGAGACCGCCGGGCCGAACTCGATCGTCAATCAATATGCTATCATCGCCTATCTCTGCTCGGGTCTGTTGGGCGGCTGGGTCTACTGGCTGATCTCCGGCCGAAATGCCGGCGATGCCGTCGAGGCGGAAACGCACGCGCACGCCCATCAGGCCAACGCGCGCCGCGCCTGAGTTCGCCGATCAGTCGTCGGGGACAGACCCCGCGGGTCTGACCCCACGCGCTCTTTCATCCGCCCTGCGAGGCCGCAACCGCGGCTTGGGCCGCCAGTGCGACGTGTCCTAAGAAACAAGTGGGTCCGGCATCGCTGCCGGGCCCTTTTCTGCTCGTGGGCGTTGCAATCCTCCTCTCGGGGCTTACGATCGTCTCAGCAGACATGTGCATGCCGGAAAGGACCGCAGTATGAAGCTCGCATCGCTCAAGGGTGGCAGGGACGGACAACTCGTCGTCGTCTCCAAGGACCTCACCCGCTGCGTTTCTGCCGCGCCGGTCGCAGCCACGATGCAGGCAGCGTTCGATGACTGGTCCCGCGCCGAGCCGCAGTTGCGCGCCCTTGCCGAAACCCTCGAGCACGGCACGACCGCCGCGGAGCGCTTCCGCGAGCGCGAGGCCGCGAGCCCCTTGCCACGCGCCTATCAGTGGGTCGACGGCTCGGCATACCTGAACCACGTCGAGCTTGTCCGGCAGGCCCGCGGCGCCGAGGTGCCGAAGTCGTTCTTCGTCGATCCGCTGATGTACCAGGGCGGCTCGGATGTCATGGTCGCGCCCCGCGATCCCGTGGTGCTGGCCGACGAGGCCTGGGGCATCGATTGCGAAGGCGAGGTCGCGGTGATCGTCGACGACGTTCCGATGGGAATCGACGCAAAGGCCGCACGCGGTCACATCAAGCTCGTCATGCTCGTGAACGACATCTCGCTGAGGAACCTCGTTCCGGGCGAGCTGGCCAAGGGCTTCGGGTTTCTCCAGTCGAAGCCGCCGACGGCCTTCTCCCCTGTTGCCGTGACGCCCGACGAACTCGGCGATGCATGGAAGGACGCCAAGCTCCACTTGCCGATGTTGCTTACGATCAACGGCAAGCCGTTCGGCTGCCCGAACGCCGGCAACGACATGACCTTCGATTTCGGCCAGCTTGTCGCCCACGCGGCCAAGACGCGGCCCCTCTCGGCCGGCACGATCGTCGGCTCCGGCACGGTCTCGAACAAGGGCCCCGGCGGCACGCCCGGCCGGCCCGTGTCCCAGGGGGGCCTCGGCTACAGCTGCATCGCCGAGATCCGCACGGTGGAGCAGATCCTCGAAGGCGCGCCGAAGACTCCGTTCCTGAAGTTCGGCGACGTGGTGCGGATCGAGATGAAGGGTGAGGACGGGCACTCGATCTTCGGCGCGATCGAGAATACCGTGCAGAAACATGCGGGTTGACGCAGGCCTGTCGTCCTCCGCGTGTGTACTCGCGACTTTCCCCACCATCGAAAGCAGGGGCTGGGAGCCATGACTTTCGCACGTACCAATTTCGTCGCGCTCGATCACGTTCAGGTGGCGATGCCGCCCGGCGAGGAAGCCAAGGCGCGCGCGTTCTACGTCGATGTCCTCGGTATGATGGAGCTGGCGAAACCGGCCTCCCTTGCCGGTCGAGGCGGGGCGTGGTTCGCGGGCGGCGACGGCGCCAGCGTGCAGATCCACTGCGGCGTCGAGCAGGATTTTCGCCCCGCCAAGAAGGCCCATCCTTCCGTGCTCGTCATCGGCATCGACGAACTCGCCGAGCGCATCGAGGAGGCCGGCGGCGCGGTCGAATGGTCAGACGACCTCGAAGGCCTCCGCCGCTTCTTCTGCCACGACCCCTTCGGCAACCGCCTCGAGTTCATCGGCTCCATCGAGGATGATATGTGATCGCCAAAAGCCGAAGTAAACGTTGACGGATTTGGTCAGACCACCTCCGCGCCCAGCCGCTTCAAGGCGGGGTCGACGGTTGCGATCGGGATTTGCAGCAGGATCGATTGCGCGGCGAGCAGACGGTCGAAAGGATCTCGGTGAATGAGTTCCAGAGAACCGGCCAGCTTGGCTTGACTCATCGAGAGATCGAGACGTTCCAGACCCTCGTCCGCGATGGCCTGCTCGAGCTTCGGAATGAGTGCGGCAGCATCGGGCCACTTCCCGATCTTGACCTTGACAGCGATCTCCCAGCCGCTCACAGCGCTCACGTAGATGGTCTCCTCGCTGGATTCCAGCAGTGCCCGATGGCGCGCAGGAAGGCTGTCCGAGCCAGTGACCCACCAGAAGAATACGTGGGTATCGAGTATGAGAGTCACGGGCTGTTCTCACCTGACAACCAAGCCAATTCTTCTTCGCTCAGCGGTTCGAGCAGCTTGTCGTCCGGAATCTGAACACGCCCCTTCCAACGCCCTGGAATGCGCTTGGTCTTGGGCTGTTCGAGATTGGCCACGGGCTGGAGCCGCACGCGGTCGCCGTTGCTATCGGCGATGACGATATCCTCGCCTTGGCTGGCGCGATGCACCAATTCGCCGAGCCGCTCTTTGGCTTGGTTCACAGGAATACTTTCCATCGGTCAAGCATCCAGAATATCATTTTTGTTGGCATCAATGTACCACGTTTGGAATCGGTAAGTCTCCAGCGCCCGACACAGCGCCAATGAACGAGCAAGAATCCACATGGCCGACTTCGCCTCCACCGCCGACACCGCCGACAAGAAAGTCTCGTTCACCGAGATCGGTCCGGGCCTCTACGCCTACACCGCGGAGGGCGATCCCAACACCGGCGTCATCATCGGCGACGATAGCGTGATGGTGATCGACGCGCAGGCGACGCCGCTGCTCGCGAATGACGTGATCGCCCACATCCGCAAGGTCACGGACAAACCGATCAAGCACGTCCTGCTGACGCATTATCATGCGGTCCGAGTGTTCGGCGCGTCCGCGTTCCACGCTTCCGAGGTGATCGCCAGCGAAACCACGCGCAACATGATCGTCGAGCGCGGCGAGGAGGACAAAGCCTCGGAAATCGGCCGCTTCCCGCGCCTGTTCCGCGGACAGGAATCGATCCCCGCCGGGCTGACGTGGCCGACGCTTACGTTCTCACGCAGCATGACCCTTTGGCTCGGCAAGCGCCGCGTCGAGATCATCCATGCCGGCCGCGCCCATACGGCGGGCGACACCATCGCCTGGGTGCCCGACGCCGGTGTGATGTTCTCCGGCGACATCGTCGAATACCACTCGGCCTGTTATTGCGGCGACAGCCACCTCGCAGACTGGCCGCGCACGCTCGACCGCATCGGCGGCTTCCGACCGAAGGCGCTCGTGCCGGGCCGCGGCGATGCTCTCGTCGGCGCCGACAAGGTCCGCGCCGGCATCGACGGCACCCGTGACTTCGTCGAGACCCTCTATAGAGCCGCGCAGGACTCAGTCGCCAAGGGCCGCACCCTAAAGGAGACGATGGCCGCGTCCCGGGCTGCCATGGACCCCAAGTTCGCGACCTGGGCGATCTACGAGCACTGCCTGCCGTTCAACGTCTCGCGCGCCTTCGACGAAGCCTCCGGCATCGACCATCCGCGCATCTGGACGGCCGAACGCGACCGCCAGATGTGGGGCGCTCTCCAAGCCTGATTCGTTGATGTGCCCGAGGGGGCCCTACTCTGCGTGAGGTGAGGCCGGGACTACGCCCTCCCGCCAGCTTCCGTGAAGCTGGCCGGTGCGATAGGTGTCTCGATCAATGACCATCTTCTCACCGGGAGCGACGCCAGAATGTGGCGCAGCGTACGAGTAGTCGCCCTCCAACTCGCCGGTACGGTGCTCGTTCTCTACCTCGTCCTCGAAGGTTGGGCGCGGCTGTTTCCGCCCAAGGACAAGACCGTCTGGCCGCTGGTCCACAACCCGGTGGTCGGCACGACATTCCAGCCGAACGCGCGCGTCGTCCTGACCAACGGCCTCGACTTCCACGTCGAGGAGAAGAGCAACGAGGCGGGCTTCCTCGATCGCCCGTTGCCGCCGCTCGCCAAGAAGCCCGGCACGTGTCGCATCGCCTTCATCGGCGACAGTATCGTCGAGGCGGCCCAGGTGCCGATCCGGCAGAAGGCGCACGTCGAACTTCAGAGACTTCTCGAGGCGTCGCGGCCGGGCAAGCCCGTCGAGACGATGGCGGTGGGCTTCTCGGGAACCGGGCAGCTCAATCAACTCGGCTATTTCGAGGCATACGTGCGCCCGCGCAAGCCCGATGTGATCGTCCTGGTTTTCGTCTCCAACGACTTCGCCAACAACTCCTCACTCCTGGAGGCGATCCGTGTCGGTTGGCATCCGGCCCACGCCCCGCGGCCTTTTGCACGCGAGAAGGGCGGCGCGATCGAACTCCAGCCGATCGATCCGAGCTGGATGGCGCATCGATTGCCCGCGGCCGAGGACGAGCGCCCCGCGCTTCATCGCTGGCTGCACAGATCGAGCCGCTTCTATCGCTGGCTCTATGCGAAGCTGACGCTGCAGTATCCCGCCGTCGCGTCATGGATGGGGCGCGAGCCCACCGAAGGTTCTCGTACCGCGAGCCGCATTGCTGCGCTGGCAAGACTGGCGCCTGAACACGCGAAGCTGCTGGAAAGCTGGGACCCCCTGAAGTCGCCCGGCATCGACCGGATGTTCGGGGAGCCGGACCCGCTGCCACCCGCTTTCCAGCAAGCCCTGCGCTTCACGAGCTTCGGTATCGAGCAGTACCGGCAGCGGGCAGTACAGGACGGCGCGCGGCTGTTGGTCCTCGGCACGCACGAACTGGGTGAGCGCCAGGAAGACCGGCTGAAAGCGATTCTGGCCGAGCGGAAAGTGCCTTATGTTTCATTGAAGGCGCACATCGCCTCGAAGGGTGGCAAGCCTGCCGACGCACAGTGGCGTCACGATGCGCATTGGAACCCGCAGGGCCACATCTGGGCCGCGGAAGCTGTCGCCGGGGCCATCGAAGCGCAGGGCGCGTGTTCTCCGTCAGACACACACGGACGCACGGACTGACGAGAGGCACCGGACGGAATTGCATTCCCGTTCGGCCGGTCGGATAAGGATGCTCCAAAAGCACCGATACCAACCGCCGAGAGGGGCCTTCCATGATCGTCAGCGCATTTTCGCTGGTCGCGAGCGTCGTTCTGATGATCGTCTTCGTCTCCCGTCGCGGTGACGGCGTTCATATGGCCTATGCGCACATGGGCCTTGCCGCGCTCGTCGCCGTTGGATTCGCGGCGAGCTTCTTCAAGGCCAACACGGCGCTGCGCGCGAACGGCGCGAGCCAGAGCGCGATCGCGGCCACGACGTCCCGCTTCGTCGGCTACGTCTGGGGTTGGGGGGCTGCCTGCCTGCTGACCGTCTACGCGACCGGCATTCTCGTGTGGCGGGAGTGGCTGCATTTTTCTGTCGCAGCGCTCGTGCTTTCGGCCGCGAGCCTGATCTTCGCCACCATGCTGCAGCGTGATGCCGACGCCGGCAAGGAAGATGCAGCATTGCTCAAGCTGGGCAACTTGCTGGCGAAGATCATGCTCGTCGGGATGGTCGTCGCGATCGTGGGCTTCATCGTCGACGGCAAGATGGTCCGCTTCCTCAACCCGCGCTTCACCGACTGGGCTGCCAACAACGTCTTCTTCTTCGGTGCGGTATCGCTGGCTGCCATCACCGGTTACGCCTTGAAGTACAAACAGCAGTGATCGCCTCGGATGAAGCGCACGGAACGGCCGGCTGCGGGGCCGAAGTTGGGTTTGTGCTCGCCTTGCGCGCGCTCTATACCGGGCCGCCCGGCAAGAAGGGCTTGAGCGAATTCGGACGAGGAGTCCGCATTCGCGGATGAGGTCGAGCGAGATGCCGCTGGCAAAGCACTTCACCTGTCTACTCGCGGCCATCGTCGCGAGCGTCGCCGGCATGGTGACGGGGATCGTGCATGACCTGCCCCGCTTCACGGGTATTTCCGCGGGTCTGTTCGCAATCGCGCTGATCGTGTCGGCCGTGGAGATGAATGCCGGCTTCTGGCGCGCCGAAGGCGACCGCCATTCGGATGATGCCGCCGTCGACGCGGCGATCCGCAACACCCGCCTGCTGGCGCTCGGCTATCTGTGGGGCGCGCTCGCCCTCTTCATGGTCTACCGGCTGACGCCGCTGCGCTGGCAGCATGGTCTCCAGTATGGCGCCGGCATGGCCCTCGTCGCGTGGCTGATCCAGCTCTACGTGCATTTTCTCGTGCAGCCGGGCAGCCGGTTGCGGGGGCCGTCGGCCCTCGACAAGGCGATGTGGCTTTCGGTCCTGCATGGCGTCGGCGCGCTGGGCGGCCTCGGGTTCCTGGTGCTCTCCGGCAAGATCAACAGCATCAAGGACGACTGGGCAGCCAACGCGGTGTTCCTGGCCGGCGGGATAATGATCGTCGCGCTGAGCCTCGTGTCCGCCTACACGCACAAGTGGCTGTCACGCGTGCCCGCCGCCGAACGTCGCGACGTCGCCGAAGTCGCCAACGAGTGACGCCGGATTACTGGGCGGTGGCTTCCCCCGCGGCGAGCTCGAACCATCTGCCGTCGCTCCATACCCCCAGGCGATCCGGTTCGGCCTCGCTCCGCGGCACGGCCAGCTCCACGAGATCGTAGTAGAGAGCGCGTGAAACCAGCGCTTCGAGCCGTCCCCGGACGTGCACATAGGGCTTGAGCCCGCCGCTTCCCGGCTCCGTTTCGAACCGCAGCGGCGCTGCTGGACCGCACCGGACGACATCGTCGAGGGTGGTGCGAAAGGTCAGCGTTTGCCCCGGCCCTTCGCCATCCACCTGCAACTCGACGGCCAGGAACGGCGCATCCTCGACCGCGACATCGACCTTTTCGGCCGGCGTCACGAGAAAGAACCGGCCGTCTGCATCCCGCCGCAGCACCCGCGCGAACAGCTTGACCAGCGCGATCCGACCGATCGGCGAGCCTTGATAGAGCCATGTTCCATCGGCTTTGATCGCCATGCCGATGTCGCCACAATAGGGCGGATCCCACGACTCGACCGGCGCGGGCGCCTGGCCGTCCTGGCTCCTGAGCAGGGCCTCGAGCCCTTGAATCCGGTTGGTGTCGGTCATCCCTGCGCCTTCCCGGCGCTGTCATAACCGGATCTCGAGACAACGATTGCATCGATCATCATAAAGTGACCACACTGGCGAGCTGAGAGTTCCAATAACGTGTTGTGACGTTCTATAAAGGCACCATGAGCACCCTCACTCAGACGGACGAGAACATCGTCCCCCGCATCGAGGCCGCTGGCGAGCGGCTGAAGCGCGTCCACAAGGCTGCGGCCTCCGTGATCTTCGGTCAGGATCTCGTGATCGAGCGCACGCTCGTCACTCTGTTGGCGGGCGGCCATGCCCTGCTGATCGGTGTGCCGGGCCTGGCGAAAACCCTGCTCGTCGAGACCCTGGGCAAAGTTCTGGGGCTGGAAGCCAAGCGCATCCAGTTCACGCCGGACCTGATGCCGTCCGACATCATCGGTTCCGAAGTGCTGGAGGACAACCCCGGACAGCGACGCGCGTTCCGCTTCATCCCGGGCCCGATCTTCACGCAGCTCCTAATGGCCGACGAAATCAACCGCGCGAGCCCCAAGACGCAGTCGGCGCTGCTCCAGGCGATGCAGGAGCACCATGTCACGGTGGCTGGCCAGCGTCACGATACGCCGGCGCCCTTCCATGTGCTCGCGACGCAGAACCCGCTGGAGCAGGAAGGCACCTACCCGCTTCCCGAAGCCCAGCTCGATCGGTTCCTTCTCCAGATCGACGTCACCTATCCCGATCTCGCCGCCGAGCGCCGCATGCTGTTCGCGACGACCGGCACCGAGGAACGCAAGCTCGAAGCGATCTTCTCGCCGCAGGAGTTGATGGCGGCACAGCGCCTCGTGCGCCAGATCCCGGTCCCCGACAAGGTCGTCGAGGCGATCCTGGCGCTCGTTCGCTCCGCCCGTCCAGGCGCCGATGCAGGCGACGAAGCGAGCCGCCTGATCGCGTGGGGCCCCGGTCCGCGTGCGAGCCAGGCGCTCATGCTCGCCGTTCGCGCAAAGGCGTTGATCGATGGCCGCCTCGCGCCTTCCGTCGAGGACGTCGTGGCCATGGCCGAGCCGGTTCTGAAGCACCGCATGGCGCTGTCGTTCGCGGCCCGCACGGAAGGCCAGGATATCGGAGGCGTCATCAAGCGCCTTGCCGAGCGCATCGCCTGATTTCGCGCTGACCAGCCCTGAGCCCGGCCCATCCCGGGTCAGGCGAAACCGGAGCCAGCATGGCCGCAGGATCGACAGCATCAGGTAGCGCGCAGGGCGATCCCGACACGCGCGTATTCGAGCTGGAAGGCGAGGCGCACGGCCTTGCCGACCGGCTGCCCGAGCTGTTGATGGAAGCGATGCGGATCACGTCGACGGTGGCGCATGGCATTCACGGCCGGCGGCGCGCCGGCCCCGGCGAAACCTTCTGGCAGTTCCGTCAGTTCCAGACGATGGATGCCGCTACCCTGATCGACTGGCGCCGCTCCGGGAGTTCCGACCACCTGTACGTGCGCGAGCGCGAATGGGAGGCCGCCCACACCGTCTGGCTCTGGCCGGATATGTCGCCGTCGATGCAATTCGCCAGCCACCTCTCGAAAGTGACGAAGCGCGACCGCGCGCTGATCCTGATGCTGGCGCTGTCGGAGCTTCTGGTGCGCGGCGGCGAGCGCATCGCGCTGCTTGGGCTCACGCGTCCGTCCGCCAGCCGCAAGGCGACGACCAAGATCGCGGAATCGATCGCCGCCAACGCGTCGCTGCCGATTTTGAAGGCGAGCTTGCCGCCACCGGAGCGCCTGTCGCGGTATTCCGGCGTGGTTCTGCTCTCGGACTTTCTCGACCCGCCTGAAATCATTTCCGAGCGCCTCTCCATTCTCGCGGCCGGCGGCGTCGTCGGCCACATGATTCAGGTGCTCGATCCCGCAGAGGAAACGCTGCCCTATAGTGGCCGCACGGAGTTCATCGGCCTCGAAGGCCAGGATCGTTGGACGGCCGACCGCGCCGAGGCGCTGCGCAGCGAGTACCGCGAGGCACTTCTCGCTCACCGCACGCGTCTGGAAGAGACGGCGCGTCGGCTCGGCTGGTCCTTCATGGTCCATCACACCGATCGTCCTGCGTCGGAGCCGATCCTGTCCCTCATCATGCGCATGAGCAATGCCGGCGGCGACTATCGCCTTGCGCCATCCGCAAAATCCCCCGCCACTTCGGCAGAGGGAGCGAAGGCCACATGAGCATCGGCGCATTGGCGTTTCTCAGTCCGTGGCTGCTCGCCGGCTTGCTGGCTCTGCCCATCATCTATTGGTTGCTTCGGACGGTGCCGCCCCGCCCGCGGCAGGTGCAGTTCCCCGCGACCCGTATTCTCGTCGGGCTGCGCAACAAGGAGCGCACCCCGTCCAAGACGCCGTGGTGGCTGATGCTTATCCGGCTCGCCGCTGCCGCCTTCGTCATCCTGGCGCTCGCCGAGCCCGTGCTCAATCCCAACCGCGAATCCGCGATGCGCGGCACTGGTCCCGTCGTCATCGTCGTCGACAACACCTGGGCCGCCGCACCGAACTGGGCCGAGCGCGTCCGCATGGTCGACCGGCTGATCGCCGAGGCCGAGGGTCGCAGCCGTGCGGTCGTCGTCGTGCCGACCGCGATCACGGGCAAAGCGCCTGCGCTCCGCATCGAGCCGCCGCAAGCCGCCCGCTCCACGGCCGCCGCCCTCCAGCCGCAGCCGTTCGCTCCGCTGCGCGAGCCGGTCGGACAGGCGCTGGAAGCGCTGATGGCGCGTGAAGCCGACGCCAGCGTCGTGTGGCTCACCGACGGCCTCGACCACGATGGCAAGGCGGGCGCATTCGCGTCGCTGCTCGGCCGCGTCGGCCGTGCCAGCTATTCCGTCGTCGAGACGGGCGCGGGCCGCGACCCGGTCGGTCTTGCCGCTACGCTCGGACAAGGTGGCCGCCTGGAAGGTGTCGTCCAGCGGACCGGAGGCGGCGCGCGCGATGGCGTCATCCATGCGTTCTCCGAGCGAGGCCAACGGCTTGGCGAAGCGACCTTCCGGCTCGCCCCGAACGAGACCAAGTCGACCGCGACCTTCGATCTGCCGCTCGAACTGCGCAATCAGGTCGTTCGCATCGAGGTTGCCGGAGAGCGCTCGGCAGGCGCCGTCCATCTGCTGGACAGCCGCACCCAATGGCACCGGGTCGGCCTGATCTCGGGAGACAGCCGCGACCAGGATCAGCCTCTTCTCGGTCCGCTATACTACATCGCCCGCGCCCTGGGTCCGTTCGCCGAACTCGTCGAAGCCAAGGACGCCAACGTCGCCACCGCCCTCGATCTCGCGATCAAGCGGAACGCTACCGTCATCGTTATGGCCGACATCGGCACGCTGTCGGGAAGCGTGAAAGCGCAGGTCGAGCAATGGGTGCAGAAGGGCGGCGTGCTCGTTCGCTTTGCCGGCCCCCGCCTCGAGAAGGGCGGCGATGACCTCATTCCCGTGCCGTTGCGGCTCGGCGGTCGCACGCTGGGCGGTGCTCTGTCGTGGTCCACGCCGCAGCCGTTGAGCCCGTTCACCGAGGACAGCTTGTTCGCCGGCTTGCCGACGCCGCCGGACGTCACCGTCAACCGGCAGGTGCTCGCCGATCCGGCGCGCCTCGCTCCGCAGACCAAGGTATGGGCGCGCCTCAAGGACGGCACGCCGCTGGTCACGTCGCGCGAACGCGGCCAGGGCCAGATCGTCCTGTTTCACATCACCGCGAACGCCGAGTGGTCGAATCTGCCGCTGTCCGGCTTGTTCGTGGAGATGCTCCGCCGGATCTCGACGCTCGGTCGATCGAGCACCTCGGGCACTGGCGGCGGCACGGCCGTCGCTGATCCCACGGCTGCCGCAGCCGCCGAGACAGGCACCGACGTCGGCACCATCCTGGCGCCGCTGCAGATCCTCGACGGTTTCGGCACGCTTCGCTCGCCGCCGCCGACGGCCCAGGCCATCCCCGCGGGAAGGCTTGCGGAAATCCGCCCGTCGGCCGATTATCCCCCAGGTTACTATGGACCGCAGGGCACGCCTCGCGCACTGAATCTGATAGAGGCGCGTACCGTTCTGCGCCCGTTGCCGGCATTGCCCGCCGGAGCGGAACGTCGTGCATATGAAGGCCAGGTTGCTACCCCCTTGAAGCCCTCGTTCCTGACGGCCGCCCTCATGCTCTTATTCGCTGACATCGTGGCAGTGATCCTGTTGCAGCTCGGTGGCCGGATCTTCGGCGGCGGTGGCGGACTTGGTGCGACCGCGAGCGGTATAGGCAGAAGCTTCAGAGGGATGAGCGCCGGCCTGCGCGGTCCCGGATCCGGCACCGGCGCCGGAGCAGTGATTGCCTTTGCCGTTGCGTCGGCAGCGCTTCTCTGGAATGCCGGGCCGGCGTTCGCGCAATGGCAGGTGCCGCCGCGGATACCTCAGCAGATCAACCCGTTCGACCGTCAACCACAGCTCCAGCTCCAGCTTCAACGCCCCGCGCAGGTCGTTCGTCCGACCAAGCCCGTGACCCCCCTGGAGGACCAGGCGCTGAAGGCGACCTCGCGCGTCACCTTCGGCTACGTGCTGACCGGAGATCAGATCGTCGACAATACCAGCAAGGAAGGCTTGTCGGGCCTCGTCAAGGTGCTCGGCTTCCGCACCTCGGTTGAACGGGCCGGCGTCAACTCGATCGATATCGACCGCGACGACATCGCCTTTTTCCCGATCCTGTATTGGCCGGTACTTCCCAAGGCGCAGGCGCTGAAGGAGGCGACGCTGGCCAAGATCGACGCCTATATGAAGGAAGGCGGCCTGATCATCTTCGACACGCGCGACTACGGCCAGGGCCTACCGTCGGGGTTCAACGTCAATCGCGGCGGCGACACGGGGACCGCGCTGCAGCGGCTCCTCGGCCGGCTAGACATTCCACGCCTGGAGCCGGTGCCGGAAACGCACGTGCTGACCCGAGCGTTCTATCTGCTGCGGTCTTTCCCCGGCCGCTGGGACGGCGGCCAGCTCTGGGTCGAGGCCGATAGCGCCGATAACGTGGAGAGCGGCCGCAAGGCGCGCCGCGCCGACGGCGTCACGTCGATCATCGTCACCTCGAACGATTTCGCCTCCGCCTGGGCCTTGGACGATCGCAACCGGCCGCTCTATCCGGTCGTGCCCGGCGGCGAGAGCCAGCGCGAGATGTCCTTTCGCGCCGGCGTCAACATCGTGATGCATGCCCTGACCGGCAACTACAAAGCCGATCAGGTCCACGTCCCCGCCCTGCTCGACAGGCTGGGCCAGTAGCTTTGATTTCTCCTCCCCCCTTGGGGGGGAGGTGGCCCACCGCGTCGGCGCTTGCGCCGGAGCGGCAAGCAAAGAGGGCCGGTGGGGGGAGGGCCCCACGGCGCTGGTGTTACTTGAACGGCCCCCACCCCTAACCCCTCCCCACAAGGGGGAGGGGGACAGAGAGTGCAAATGTCCAACTGGTCGATCGACTTCTCGCCGATGGTGCCGCTGCCCGTGTTCTGGGCGGGCGTGGTGCTGGCTGCCGTACTGGTCGCGGTCCTGCTGTTCCGGCGCGCACCGGGCGGCGCACTTCGCGCGCTGGCGCTGGGCTTGCTCGTGACGGCCCTCGCCAACCCGACCCTGAAGGAAGAGGAGCGCGAGAACCTCGGCAACGTCGCCATCGTCGTGCTCGATGAATCGACCTCCCAGACGCTGGCTGGTCGTCCCCAGCAGATGGAGGACATCCGCCGCGATATCGAGGCTAAGCTCGGCAAGATCCCCGGCCTCGAGGTGAAATGGGTCCGCGCTGCCCGCCCCGACGACACGCGCGGCGGCACCAACCTCTTCACCGATCTCAATCAGGCGCTGGCCACCACGCCGCCCGATCGCCTCGCCGGCGTCATCATGGTCACCGACGGACAGGTCCACGACGTGCCGAAGTCGGCCGCGGGTCTCGGCTTCGATGCACCGGTTCATGCTCTGCTCACCGGCCGGCCCGACGAGTTCGACCGCCGCATCGAGATCCTGAGCGCGCCGAAATTCGGCATCGTCGGCCAGTCGCGTACGGTCGAGGTCGCCGTCCGCGAGACCGGCCGCACGAGCCGCCCGGGCGAGCAGATCACGCTGCGCATCCGCCGCGAAGGCCGCCCGGACGAGCTGCGCCGCGCCGAGCTCAACCGCAAGGTCGCCATCGAAATGCAGTTTCCGCGGCCCGGCCAGAACATCCTGGAGGTCGAGCTGCCTGCAGTCCCCGGCGAGCTGACGCCTGCCAACAATCGTGTCGTGGTGACCGCCGAAGGCGTGCGCGAGAACCTGCGCGTGCTTCTCGTGTCGGGCGAGCCTCATGCAGGCGAACGCACGTGGCGCAATCTGCTGAAGTCCGACGCGGCCGTCGATCTCGTCCACTTCACGATTTTGCGCCCGCCCGAGAAACAGGACGGCACGCCGATCAACCAGCTCTCGCTGATCGCGTTCCCGACGCGCGAGCTGTTCCAGGTCAAGATCCGCGAGTTCGACCTGATCATTTTCGACCGCTACCAGCACCGCAACATCCTGCTCCGCCAGTACTACGACAACATCGCGCAGTACGTTCGCGACCATGGCGGCGCGCTGCTCGTGGCAGCCGGCGACGACTACGCCGGACCGACGAGCCTGATGAACACGCCGCTCTCGTCCGTGCTCCCGGCCACGCCCACGGGCCGCGTCTACGAGATGCCGTTCAAAGCCAAGCTGACGAAGCAGGGCCATATGCATCCCGTCACGCGCGATCTGCCCGGCGGCAAGACCGACAAGCCGACGTGGGGCAACTGGTATCGGCAGGTCGATGTCGCCAACCCGCGCGGGCAGGTCGTTCTGCAAGGCGCGGACGACAAGCCGCTGCTCGTGCTCGACCGGCGCGAGAAGGGCCGCGTTGCGCTGCTCACGTCCGATCACGCCTGGCTTTGGGCGCGTGGTCACGACGGCGGCGGCCCGCACACCGATCTGCTGCGCCGCCTTTCGCACTGGCTGATGAAGGAGCCCGACCTCGAGGAGGAGCGCCTCCTCGCCTCATCCAAGGGTCTGAAGCTCACTATCGAGCGGCGCACGATGGAAACCGCGATCAAGCCGGTCACGGTTTCGGCGCCGGGCGGTGGCGACTCCGAGGTGACGCTCGACAAGGCCGGCGAAGGCATCTGGCGTTCCACCATCGATGTGAAGGAGCCCGGCCTCTACAAGATGCAGTCCCCGAGCGAGGCTGGCAATCTCACCGCAGTTGCGCTTGCCGGCGTCGAAGACCCGCGCGAGATGTCGGAGGTCACGGCGACGGACACCAAGCTGAAGCCTCTCGTCGAAGGCACCGGCGGCGGCGTTTTCTGGACGCGCGGCGGCGGCCTGTTCGGCGCGGTCGCCAGCGGCACCTCGGTCGACGTGCCCCGGGTCACCATGATGTCGGGCGCCCGCGTGCTCGCCGGTTCCGGCTGGATGGGGCTCAAGGATCGCGAAGCCTACGTGACGCGCGGCATCAAGCTGACGCCGATGTTCACTGGCCTGCTCGCCCTCGCCGCCCTGCTGTTCTTCATCACCCTCGCGTGGTGGCGCGAAGGGAAGTGACGGGTCGGTAGCCAAACTTCCCCGGCGCACGATATCCGCCCCACCCCCGACCCCTCCCCATCGAGGGTAGAAGCGCACAACCGGTCCCCCTCCCCCCTGTGGGGAGGGGATAGGGGTGGGGGCGAGTCTCCCCTCAACTCCCCGGCCCCTCGTCGAAGCGCACTTTGCCGATCAACTCGACCGCCTTCGCCTGATGCTTCGACACATCGGCCAGCGGCACGCCGTCGAGCTTCGACTTGCCGAAGCTGGCGACCAGTCCAGACGGCTCCACATCCTCGCGGATCGGATACTCGTGGTTCTCCTGCGCGTAGATGAACTGCGCCGGCTGCGAGGTCATGAAATCCATCAGGACCGCCGCGTTGTTGAGCCCCGGCGCGTCCTTGATCAACGCCATGCCGGACAGGCTGACATGCGCGCCGCGATCACCCGCGTTCGGGAACACGATGTCGACCGCATTGCCGCTCGCTTGCTGCGCCGGATCTTTCGATGCGCGCAGTCCGCCGATATAGTACGTGTTCACCAGCGCCACGTCGCAGCGCCCGGCTTGCACCGCCGCGATCTGGTCGCGATCACCACCCGTCGGCTTCGCCGCAAGATTGGCCTTGACGCCCCGCAGCCACGCCTCGGTCGCCTCTGCGCCCTTGTGCTCGATCATCGCGGCCGTCAGCAACACGTTGTAGGGATGCAGGCCCGAACGAGCGCAGACTTTGCCCTTCCATTTCGGATCGGCCAGTTCCTCGTAGGTGAACGCCTTCTGCGTGACCCGGCCGCGCGCGGTCGCGACCACACGCACCCGGCGCGTCAGTCCGAACCAATGGCCATCGGTATCGCGATCGATGGCAGGCACGCGCTCGGCGAGATCGGCGTTACCGACAGGCTCGGTGATGCCGGCGTTCTTCGCCGCGATGAGCTGGCTCAGTTCTGTTGCGATGAAGATATCGACCTTGCCGTCCGCTGCGTCCGCCTTCAGCCGTGCCGACGGGTCCCCGGTGAGGTAGACCACGTTGAGCTTGATCCGGGTCAGGCCCTCGAACACCTGCAGCAGTGGCGCTACGAGCGCCATTTCCCGCGTCGTGTAGACGTTGAGCGATTTCGGGGCTGCCTGGGCGAGCGCGCTCCCGTCGCCTGAGGTTGCAACGGACGTCACGGCAGCGCCGATACCGAGGGCCGCAAAGATCCAACGCGCATGAGGTGTCATACGTTCGCGTTCCAGTATTGAAGGGGGGACCCCCGGGGATTTCAGGGTATTCGAGCAGCCTTGAGCAGATTTGGACCGCTTTCGCCAGCAAGCTACCTGTCCGCAAATCCCCTAATGAAGGCTGAATTCGGCCCCGGCAGGGCAACTTCGGGACGGCATTGCATGGCCTCGGCTCGAGCTATGCGCTCTGGTCAGTCTGGGTCGCGCCCGCCCTGGTCCAGGCCCTCGGCGATCTCGCCACGCGACAGGGCGCGCGCCTTGGCCTTGCGCTTGACGAGATTTGCCCGCAACTCGGCTGCGAGCCGCTTCTTGCGCTGCTCTGCCGTTTCGTTCCGCCGCTTCGGTAGGTCACCACTCATTTTCAGCGATTCCACAAAGATCGAACCCACTCTATCCCATCCCCATCAATCGGGCTAAAAGCCGCGCATGTCAAAATCACCCGTGAAATCCGCCGCCCGCCGCACCTCGCGCCCCCCCGCGGGCGCCAAGGGCGCTTCCGCCCCGCCTGCGAAGGCGCGTCGCGCCGTGAAGTCACCCACCGCGAAAACGAAAGCGCCGAAGGTCGGCTTCGTCTCGCTCGGCTGCCCGAAAGCCCTCGTCGACAGCGAGCGCATCATCACGCGCCTGCGCGCGGAAGGCTACGAGATCGCGCCCGAATACAAGAGCGCGGACGTGGTCGTCGTCAATACCTGCGGCTTCCTCAACTCGGCGAAGCAGGAAAGCCTCGACGCGATCGGCGAGGCTATCGCACAGAACGGCCGTGTCATCGTCACGGGCTGCCTCGGCGTCGAGAAAGACAGGATCATGTCGGCGCACCCCCGCGTGCTCGCCGTCACCGGTCCGCATCAATATGAGCAGGTGATGGAGGCCGTGCACGATGCGGTGCCGCCGCTGCACGATCCGTTCCTCGATCTCGTGCCGCCCGAGGGACTGCATCTCACGCCCCGCCATTACGCGTATTTGAAAATCTCGGAGGGCTGCAACAACAAGTGCAGCTTCTGCATCATTCCCGACATCCGCGGCCGCCTCGTCAGCCGCCCCGCGAACCACGTCATGGCCGAGGCCGAGCGCCTCGTGAAGGCCGGCGTGAAGGAGCTGCTCGTCATCTCGCAAGACACGAGCGCCTACGGCCTCGATATCAAATATGCCGAAAGCACGTGGAACAAGCAGCCGCTGAAGGCGCGCTTCTTCGAGCTTTCACAGGCGCTGGGCTCGCTCGGCGTCTGGGTCCGCATGCACTACGTCTATCCCTATCCGCACGTCGACGACGTCATTCCGCTGATGGCCGAGGGCAAGATCCTCCCCTACCTCGACATCCCCTTCCAGCACGCGTCGCCCACTGTCTTGAAGGCGATGCGCCGACCCGCCTCGCAGGACAAGGTGCTCGAGCGCATCGCCAAGTGGCGCAACATCTGCCCGGATCTGGCGCTCCGCTCGACGTTCATCGTCGGCTTCCCCGGCGAGACCGACGACGACTTCCGGATACTGATAGACTTCCTGCAGGAAGCCCGCCTCACCCGCGTCGGCTGCTTCAAGTACGAGGATGTCGACGGCGCGAAGGCGAACGATCTCCCTGGCCAGGTGCCCGAAGAAGTGAAGGAGGAGCGCTGGGAAATGCTGATGGGCGTCCAGCGCGCCGTCTCGAGCCACGTGCTCGCATCCCGCATCGGCAAGACGATCGACGTGCTCGTGGACGACGTCGACGAGGAAGGCGCCATCGGCCGATCGGCCTGGGACGCCCCCGAAGTCGACGGCTGCGTCTTCCTCAACGGCGAGACGAACGTCAAGATCGGCGACAAACTGCGCGTCAAGATCGGCCACGCCGACGAATACGATTTATGGGGTGAGGTGGAGTAGTGAGATCGCCACGCTGAGGCTGCTGTGTAGAGGCGAGACATCGAGCCCCGCGCCTTGAGTGGCGCAGTCCCCAATCAGACCACGCCTAGCAGGAGCAGTACGATCACCACCGAGAGTGGAACTCCGAGAAGCCAAAGAATAACGGGCATGATTTGATCTCCGTTGCCGTTACACTCTCAACGCCTCGTTGGCTCGATAGTTTCGTCTTGGTGGCTCGGAAGTTCCGTTTCACGCGCTTGACGGAGCGGTGTCTCCGGCTCGCAACACTCGCTGTTCTGCCATTCCAGCGCCTTGTCGCGCTCGCGGTCATCCGTGCGAGTCCGCGGCAAACTTGGGGGTGCGGCCGTACCGGCGATTGCCGGCCAAGGCATGGCTGATGCATCCGTGTCGACCGGCGCGGCATCTGGATCGAAGTAAATATTAGGCACGAGCGCGCTGGTCGCCGAAGTGCGATTGGCGCTTATCGTGGACCGAGGCACCTACCCCGCTTGGCTCCAACTGGTTTGGCCCCGCCCCAGCTCACTTCGGCAGCGCGAACTCCTCGCCCTTCCACTCTACCGAAATGCTCGCCGGATCGGAGAACACGTCGAGCGCTTCTTCGATCATCTTGCCGCGGATCTCGTCCGGCACCCGGCGCGACAAAGCCAGCCGCACAGCTTCCGGGTCCTCGAGCCCGATCGGCCGGATGATGCCCGGCTTGAAGCTGCCGTCCAGGATCTCGCGCGCCGCGCTGAACACGGCGAGGCCCGCATCCGCGATCGCCGAGCCGATGAACACGTCCGGCACGCGGCTCGTCCAGTCCACCACGTTGCCGATCTGCTGGATCTTCTTCTCGCGGCAGCCTTCGATTGCCCCACCACGCGCCGCGTTCAGCATCGTGAACAGGATGTCGACACCGGCGTCCGCCATCGCGATCGTGCCGCGCTTGGCCAGCGCCCCATCGTCCATGCTGCCCGTGAAGCCGGTCAGCACCTTCACCTTCGGGTTCGCATCGGTGACGCCGTTGACGAATGCGCCGCGCGCCTTCAGCGACGAGGCGAACTTGATGCCCGACAGATGCCCGACGGTGCCGGTCTTGGTCAGCATCGCCGCGAGCAAACCCGCGAGATAGGCCGACAACTCTTGAAGAACCTCGTAGCTGGCGAGATTCGGCCCCGACACCGCGCCTTGCGTGACGACGAAGCGCATCTCCGGAAATTCCGCGGCGACGAGCTTCGCCGCGTCGTTGTTCTGCCCGCCGTGCGCGATCACGACATCCGGCTTGTCCTTGGCGAGTTCGCGCATCGCCTTGGCGAGCTCGTCCCGTTGGGTCGGGATGCCCTGCACGAACGAGAACTTCGCACCCAGCCGCTCCTCGGCGAGCTTCAGTCCGCCGTATCCCGCCTGCATGAAGCCGCCGTCGTCGACGCGGCCGGCGAACAGCGCGCCGATTCGCACCGGGGCCTGTGCTCTGGCGTGAGGCGCGAGCATCGCAGCGCCCAACATCGCTAGCGCCACCCGCCGATCGAGTTTGGCAGCGGCGATCATCGGCAGTGAGGTCTTCATGCTGTCCTCATGCGGAAAAGAAACGGTGCGACCTGCCGCGAAGCAGAACTATCTCGGCTGCCGCTTCGCCCATTCCATGAAGCGCTGGAACAGCCGCTCCTGCTCGCCCGGTGCCATCACGTCGACGCGCGTCTGTGCCTCGCGCGGCTTCTTCGTCAGCTCCGCGAGCTTTTCCGTCGCGAAGCTGTGGCGCGTCCATCCCGGCACCTGCGCCGCCAGATTCACGTCCTTCCAGGCGGGCTGATAGCCGAGCCCCTTGAATTTTTCGAACTGGTCGAAGAACAGCTCCACGAACCGGCGCACCCGGCGCGAACGGTCTGCCGACTGCGGCCGGTCGAGCACGGCGAGCACGGTCTGCACCGCGACCGTCTCGACGCGCTGGCCCGGCTTGATGAAGTTCGGATAGTCCGCCGAAGTCAGCTCGGCTGGAAAATAGAACTCGTCGAGCTTGTCGTAGGGGATCGGCAGCAGCTTGTATCCCGCGTCGTTCGAAAAGCCCGAAATCAGGTTGTTCGGCTTCGCCACGCTGTGCATGAACCCGGCGATCTCGCCCGACTTCATCATGGCGAGCGCCTGCACGTTCGACACGAACACCGGCTCGACCTCGACCCCCAGCCGCTGGAAGATGATCGGCGCCGTCACCGATGGCCCGGCGCCGGGTACGTTGAAGCCCACTTTGCGCCCTTTGAGATCCTCGACGGTCCTGATTTCCGGCCGCACCACGAGGTGGATCTCGGACATATAGAGCGCGGCGACGTACTGCACGCGCTTCTCGATCAGCGGAACCTTCTCGACGGTGCGCAGATGGTGCAGCACGTCGGTCTGTGTCAGCGCCACGTCGATGCCGTTGAGGAACAGCAGATCCGTGACGTTGTTGGCAGCGCCCGGCGTCGCCAATGGCAACACGCGGAGGGTTCCGCTCTCGTTGAGATTGCGCGCGATCTCCGCGGCGAACGGCAGGAACGTGTCTTCCGGCAGGCCGGCGGCGAGACCGACGGTCCATTCGTTGGCTTTCGCCCGCGCCTCCGCCCCTCTGGCCCGCGAGCCCGTTTGTGCCAGCACCGTATCGCAGACCGCGGAAAGGCCCAGCATCATCGCGAGGCCCGAAGCCAGGATACGAAGCATGTGCGCCCCCCAGAAGATGCGGAAAGAGTTGCGAATGAGCATTCGGTACACGGAACTGTGGATTGTCGACCTCGATTACCACTGAAGTCTGAAGGAATGACTAGAGCATAATCCGACCCGACGGAATCGGTGGATGACTGACATTGTCAACTGCCAGGACCAATCGACAACCAATCGACAAATGACGTCGTCATGGTCCGCGGAGGCGGACCACCCACGACACGCCGAAATTCGCGTACCAAGTCGTGAGGCAAATAGAGAGCCTGCTGCGTGATCGCCTGGAGACGTGGATGGTCCGCCTCAGCGGACCATGAAACAGCGCGGGCGGGAGCGACGGGTTCATCCTGCAACCGAGCGATGTCCCGCGGCCCCTCGATCCGGCCTCCTGAAGCGTGCCGTTCGCTGGCGCGGCTTCACACGGCCCCACGATCGTATCGGCTCCGCGGCCGCCTCAGTCTCATGTGCTCCCGCAGCGTTGTCCCCTCGTAGCCGACCCGCAGCAGCCCGCGCCGCTGCAACTCGGGAACCAGCGTCTGGCAAACGTCGTCCAATTCCCCCGGCAGATAGCTCGGCTGCAGGATGAACCCGTCGCACGCGCCTAATCCGAACCAGTGCTCCATCTCGTCGGCCACGTCCTTGATTGAGCCGATCATCGTCGCCTTGCCGCGGCTTCCGGCCAGCCGCTCCCACATCTGACGAACAGTGAGGTTCTCGCGTGCCGCCGTCGTCATGATGTTGCGGAACATCCCCTGGCTCGCCACCTTCGCGTGCATTTCCATCTGCGGGAACGGATCGTCGGGTTTCAAACCCATTGCCGCCAGATCCGTGGCGAGCAGCATCGATAGATAGTCCATGCCGACCTGCGGATGGATCAGCGATTGCAGATGATCCCACTTCGCCCGCGCTTCATCGCGCGTCGCAGCGACAACGGCGGTAAGCCCCGGCAGGATCACCATCTGGTCGGGCGTGCGGCCGAACTTGGCCATCCGGCCTTTCACGTCGTCGTAGTGCTCTTTCTGCGTCTCCGCTGTGAGGTTCGACGTGAACACGCCTTCCGCGGTCTCCGCCGCAAGCTCGCGTCCGGCATCTGACGTTCCAGCCTGGAATATCACCGGATAGCCTTGGATGGGCCGGGGCACGTTGAGCGGCCCGCGCACCTTGAAATGCTCCCCCTGGTGGTTCAGGTGATGCATCTTGTCGGGATCGAGGAACACGCCCGAAGCCTTGTCGCGCGGGAACGCATCGTCGTCCCAGCTGTCCCACAGGCCATGCACGACCTTCACGAACTCGTGCGCTCGCTGATAGCGGTCCTCGTGCTCGTAGTGCTCGTCGCGGCCGAAGTTCGGCGCCTCGGACGCATTGCCCGAGGTCACGACGTTCCACGCCGCGCGCCCCTTGGAGATGTGGTCGAGCGAGGCGAACCGGCGCGCCACGTTGTAGGGCTCGTTGTAGGAGGTGGTCGCAGTCGCCACGAGGCCGATCCGCTTCGTCACCATGGCGAGCGCGCCGAGCAGCGTCGTCGGCTCGAAATAGGCCGTGTACTGCGCCGATCGCTTCAGCGATTCCCGCGTCCGCTCCGCCGTCGCCGCCGAATCCGCGAAGAACAGGAAATCGAGCCCTGCCGCCTCCGCTGTCTGCGCCAGCCGCACGTAGTGGTCGATGTTGATGCCGGCGTCGGCGTCCGCCTTCGGATGCCGCCACGAGGCGATGTGATGCCCCGTATGGTTGAAGAACACGCCGAGGTGCATGCGTTTTGCGCGAGCCTCTGCCATCGAGCCGTCCCCCGGTTTGAATTCGCCCGATCCTACCCCCGAACGGCAAAATGGGGACACACACAATATCCGCGACCTGACCGCGCAACGATGAGCCTCTGGATCATGAAATCGTGCGTGTCCCCTTTTTCCTCTCCTTAACGAAATTGCTTGCACAATCGGCGTCGAGACGGCACTAATCCCGCCATCTCACCCAAAGACGAGCGATCGACCCGAGATTTATGCGCACCGGCTCCCATGCCCCGGCCTTGTTCCCGACCCGCACACGCGGCGCGGCGACGGCTGCTGCGCTTCTCCTGGCGAAGCTTCTTCTGCTGCTTAGAGGCCCCTGGGCCGTCGCCTGATGCTCTGCGGTCCCGCAGGGCCGGCCGCTCAGGGGATGCAGACACTTCAGCCACGCAACGCTCGCAGCCGTTGATCTCAGCACCCCGTTGTGCTCGAAAAGCTTACGTTTTCCAGGAACCGCTCCTATGACCATAGAATCCGCCGACACCGGCCGCATCATCATGTTCGACACCACGTTGCGCGACGGCGAGCAATCGCCCGGCGCCACCATGACCTTCGAGGAGAAGCTCGAGGTCGCCGACCTGCTCGACGAGATGGGCGTCGATGTCATCGAGGCCGGCTTCCCGATCGCCTCGGATGGCGATTTCGAGGCCGTCTCCGAGATCGCCAAACGCGTCAAGCGGGCGGTCGTCTGCGGCCTCGCCCGTGCCGGCGCCAAGGATATCGAGCGGTGCGGCGAGGCGGTGCGCCACGCCAGGCGCCCGCGCATCCACACGTTCATCTCCACCTCGCCGATCCATATGAAGTACAAGCTTCAGAAGGAGCCGGCCGAGGTGCTGGACATGGTCCGCGCCCAGGTCTCGCGCGCCCGCGCCTTCACCGACGATGTCGAATGGTCGGCCGAGGACGCCACCCGCACCGAGCACGACTTCCTGTGCCGCTGCGTCGAGACCGCGATCAAGGCCGGCGCCACCACGATCAACATCCCCGATACCGTCGGTTACACCGTTCCGGACGAGTATTACGCGCTCTTCCGGATGCTGATCGAGCGCGTGCCGAACGCGGACAAGGCGATCTTCTCGACCCACTGCCACGACGACCTCGGCCTCGCCGTCGCCAACTCGCTGGCCGGTGTTCGCGCCGGTGCGCGCCAGATCGAATGCACCATCAACGGCATCGGCGAGCGGGCGGGCAATGCCGCGCTCGAGGAGATCGTGATGGCGATCAAGACCCGTGCCGACGTGCTGCCCTACTCGACCGGCATCGACTCGACCACGCTGGTCCGCGCCTCGAAGCTCGTCTCCGCCGCGACCTCGTTCCCGGTCCAGTACAACAAGGCGATCGTCGGCCGTAACGCCTTCGCGCACGAGAGCGGCATCCACCAGGACGGCATGCTCAAGCACACCCAGACCTACGAGATCATGACGCCGGAGTCCGTCGGCGTCGCCAAGACTTCGCTGGTGATGGGCAAGCACTCCGGCCGCAACGCCTTCCGCTCAAAGCTGAAGGACCTCGGCTACGAGTTGGGCGACAACGCGTTCGAGGATGCTTTCAACCGGTTCAAGGCGCTCGCCGACCGCAAGAAGGTGATCTACGACGAGGACATCGAGGCGCTGGTGGACGAGGAGATCGCCACCTTCGCAGATCACATCAAGGTGGTCTCGATGATGGTCGTCGCCGGCACCCAGGGTCCGCAGTCCGCGACGATGACGCTGGAAGTCGACGGCACCGAGAAGACCGTCCAGTCGACGGGCAACGGCCCGGTCGACGCGATCTTCAACGCGATCCAGAAGCTCGTGCCCCACTCGGCGACGCTGGAACTCTATCAGGTCCACGCCGTCACCGAAGGCACCGATGCCCAGGCTGAGGTCTCGGTCCGGCTGTCGGAGGATGGCCGCAGCGTAGGTTCCAAGGCCGCCGACCCCGATACCCTCGTCGCATCGGCCAAAGCCTATGTCGCGGCTCTGTCCAAGCTGATGATAAAGCGCCAGCGCCAGGTCGTCGCCCAACCCCGCGGCCCCGAGCCGAAGATCAAGGGCATCTGACGCCTCTCGAGGTTGGCTGGACTCGATCCAACTTGGGAAACAGGGTGCGATCAACGTTGACTGCCCGTAAGCTCGGGCTTTGGTCATCAAGACGATTGCTTGCCCCTGGTGTCGATCTCATCCGGATCGGGTATGACAGTCGCTTCCGGGTCTATTGCCGGAGCGGCCCTCCTAGGTTGGATTCTTGGCTCTTCCGCGATCGCGGGCTTCCTTGGTGCCGCAACCTGCGGCTGAAGCGGCCCCGTCCCAGACAAGTCTTGAATGGCGGCCCCCAGCGCATCGTAATAACCTGGGTATCTTTGCTTCACGTGGTGTGGTTCCAGAAGTCCGCCATCTATCGCGGCCTTGATGAGTTTCAGGTTTTGCTCGAAGCGGCGACCTTGGCGCTCTAGCTTTGCATCCAACGCTACCTTCAAGCGTTCGCCAGATCCCCCTGGTCTTGCAAGTTCCGCGATGAGCTTATTGTCGTCCGCCATGATCTCTTCCCACTTCCGGCGGACCTCGTCATCCAAACCCGAAATATTGATGTCTATGACACGGTCGGCGGCCTCGCCCTCCAGCCTTGCATCGAACGACACGGACTTTACCGAAAACATCGGATCAAGAATCACCCGACCGGTCTCCAATTGCTGAGCGTAGTTGATGAGACTTTCGCGAAAAATTCCGATTTTGTCGTTCAATTTACTCTGCGACGCATACAGGATAAGCGTGCGATGCAGTGGTCCAGACAGATGTTCACGGACATCACTGATGTCAGATGCAACCACCTTCACAGGATCCTTGACGGCAGCGGTGTAGCTTATGTCGACAATTGAGTAAATGCCGGTATCGGCGAGTTGCACGCGCCGCTCGTCCCTAATCGGTTGATCAGCGACGTTGACAAGATAGTAGACTGGTGCCTGACCAAGAAAAAACGACGAGGCAACGCTCTGTCGATCAACAATTAGATAGACAACGAGACCGGCGCTAAGTAGAAGAAACCAGAATATTCCGGAAATCCCGAAGGCAAATATTAACAGGCCAGCAAGTATCGCTAGTACGCTAACGAATTGCGGTGTGAGCAATTTGGTCAATGTTTCATTAAATTGTTCAGCGCTTCCGTCGACTTTGGTCGCCTTGCCGTTGTGGTATGCGATAGCTACAGTTCCTCGTTCAGGCGAAGGAATGCGGGAGTGCTTTTCGCTAATGGGATTGAAAGTCCTCTGTGGCATGTAGTTAGTCCTTATTTTGATTGTCGAGAGGCCTGCGTTCACTGGCCGTCGGGAGACCGTGAAGTGGCTCAAATAGATCCTCAATGCGACCTCGATCGTCATCAGTTGAGGCGCACGTAAGTAATTCGCTCTCGAGAATGCAGAGTATATTCTTTCGATCGGCGCTTCTCTGATCGAAGCCGCTGGTTGATGTCTCGGCTAAAGCTTCAACGATCCAATCGAGAAGGACCCGTCTGGCGATGTTCCTGATCTTAATCGTCCCGATTTGGAACCTTTCGAGTGCAGCTTCGAATACGGCGGCAGTCATGCGCCGTGTATCTTTTGCCGACATTAGCGACTCAAGTGACAACTCGCTAGTTGCGGTGCCAGATTTCAATATGGGCAAATCACCGAGAACAAAAAGGACCAGAATTAATGGATAAGGATTGGCTCTTATCCTGTCGTCGGTGGCCTCGGGTGTGTGGGCCTGATTGGTGGCCCAAGAAGCAAGTTTTACAATTAATCCGTTTACGTCAAATAAGCTGTTGTCAGCATTGTTGGCGTTTGCGGCGAAAAGGCCTTTCAGCGACTCTTCCATCGTTCGCAGTAAGTCGCCACGAATGCCTTGTTCGCCGTCTCGGGCCGTTGTTTGGAGCGTTTCGATCGCGAGGCCCGGCATCCGCGATCCTGCGAAACCGCAAGCCAGCCTTACCGCAACCTTTCGTTCAGCAATTGTGCCCTGCTCGGCCCAACCACTGATGATCTTGCGAGTTGCGTCGTTGGCACCCGCGTCGAATGCGGCAGCGGCAAGCGCGATGTCGGCGACGTCCTGCCTTCCTTTAGAGTTGGACATAAGCCAAGGTCGTAAGATTTGGTCGAAAACATCGATGAAATGGTGCTGCGCGAGTGCACCGAGAGCGTAGCCGAGGCGCATTTTTCCTTCGCTTGAAGCCCGGTCTGCAATCGATGAAAGCCATAGCTGCAAATCGGCCTGTCTCCGGCCGAACTCGAACCAAGTAAAACGTAGGAGCGCTGTGCCTCGCTCCCGATCGACAAAACGAACGATGCTCTGCCCAACATTATGTACGGGATGCTTGGAATCGACTACCTCGCACTCCATCATTGTAAGCAGCGTTCGGGTCCTTTGCGGAAAGTCCGCTTCGAGCGGAGGATCTTTTTCGTTACATTCGCTAGCGGACAGCCGAGTGATCAACTCGTGCGCGAGGGCCTCGACCTCGGCCACAGGGCCATGTTCGAAAATGGCAACTGCAATTGCCATCGCATAGAGATGAATCTGCCCTCGCCGTCCGAAACGATTTTCCAGTGTGGAGTACCAATTGTCGATTCGTTGCGCGGCGTCCGGGCTTGTGGTGACCGAGAATGTCGAGTTCGCGTTTTTCGTAGTTCCGCCACGCAGAGCGATAACTTTTTCGAATGCCGGAGTTCCCAGAATTTTGTCAAGATCTTCGAAGTAGTAGCACTGTAGTCGCTCGATCATTCCTCGGTATGCATATGAAGTGCGGTCGTTGCCGACGACGAATGGAATGAGTTTGTTTGCGGCTCTGGCCATTTCCAATTCAACGAAAATGTAGTCTCGGGCGCTTTTGTTTGCATTTGGGGAGATGATCGCAATGACATGCCGAGATTGTTGAAGGCGGAGCGGTATTTCGTCGGGCCAGCTTCCTGCCACAAGGTCTGAACTCCACCAGACCTTCAATGCACGGGACCGCAGCTCGTCAACGACTGGTTGCAGTGCATCCCTGTCCTGTCCGGAAAAGCATAGAAAAACATCCGGCCTGTCATCTGCGCCGTTTGACTGAAATCGCGAAGCGTCAACATTCATAGTATCCCCTGCAACGCAAACAAATAGGTTTAGGCTACGCAGCCAATCCAATCGCGTGCACGAAGGTGGCATATGCTTCAGGGTCGTGCAATATCGGCCTGAGAACAGACAATGCTTCCGCGCCTGGGCAGTAGGCAGATCGTCGGATAGCGTTGCGCGTGCAACACACCCTTTGCTCGGGTTCGCGCTCGACCCAAGTCGTTGTAACGGCTGCTCGGCTGCGTATGCTACACGGGCAATGGCCGGCCCGATGGACCGGCCGAAGTTGCTGCGGCGGGGTAAGGAGGCCACCTGCCGGCCGCTGCAACGGAAGGTTTAGGGGTAAGTAGGCAGTACTCTGAATTGGCGCATGCTTTGCAATGCCTCGGTTCTGAAAATGTCATCGGATCCCCGCGAGGGCCTTGACGCCGATTGGTTTCGAGGCCGCTTGGGTCACGTTTGTGCCGGACTGGCACGCCAGGAGAGTGCCACGTGATGCGCGTGGCACATCCGATCGTGCCTTCGCGTAACAAACCGAAACAGTGCCAAAGGCCTCTGATCGAATGCGACTGAGTGTAACCAGCGTCTTCTCCGACGACATCTCGATCGATCTGGGCACGGCCAACACGCTGGTCCATGTCGCCGGCAAGGGCATCGTGATCGACGAGCCGTCGGTCGTCGCCATCCGCTCCCGCAACGGTACGCGCGAGGTCCTCGCGGTGGGCGCGAAAGCCAAGGCCATGCTCGGCCGCACGCCCGAAAGCATGGAGACCATTCGCCCCTTGAAGGACGGCGTCATCGCCGATTTCATCGCCACCGAGCAGATGCTGCGACACTTCATCGGCCGCACCCGCCGCGCCTTCGATTTCCGCCGCCCCCGCATCGCCATCTGCGTCCCCGCCGGCGCCACCCCGGTCGAACGCCGCGCCGTTTACGAGACCGCCCTTTCTGCCGGCGCCCGCAAGGTCTACCTGATCGAGGAGCCTGTGGCCGCAGCCCTCGGCGCCGGCCTTCCCGTCGACGATCCCGCAGGTTCCATGGTCGTCGACATCGGCGGCGGCACATCGGATATCGCGGTGCTGTCGCTCGGCGGCGTCGTACTCGCACGCTCGCTGCGCTGCGCCGGCAACGCCATGGACGAGGCCATCGTCCGCTATGTCCGCCGCACGCATCAGTTGCTGATCGGCGAAAGCAACGCCGAACGCATCAAGATCGAGGCCGGCACCGCGCTGTATCAACCAAATGGCCGCAACGCCGAGATCCACATTCGTGGCCGCGATCTCCGCCTCGGCCGCCCGAAGAGCATCGTGCTTGGTCCGCAGGATATCGCCGAAGCGCTCGAGCCGCCGGTCGAGGAACTGGCCGAGTTCATCATGCGCTCGCTGGAAGACTTGCCGCCCGAGGTCTCGACCGACGTCTGCGAGCGCGGCATCTATCTGAGCGGCGGCGGCGCTCTGCTGCACAACCTGGATACGGAGTTGGAAAGGCGCGTCGGCGTCCCCTTCGTCGTGCCTGAGATGCCGACGCATTGCGTCATCAAGGGCACCGTTGCGATACTTCAGAACTTCGCCGAGCGCGAGCATCTGATCATCAAGCCCTGAGGAGTTCCGCGGTGTATCAGTATCCTCGTGGCCCACTCGCGACATCGGAGATCATTCAGCACCCATGAGCCTGCTCTCCAAGGACCGGTTCATGCGCGGCAGCTATGTGCCGCGACCGCGGGGCGCGTTCACGCTTCGCCTGCCCGTGCTCTTCTTCCTGTCATTCGCCCTCATCGCCCTGAGCCGTCTCGACCATCCCGCGATCAAGGATCTGCGCGCGCAAGCCGAAGCCTGGATCGCCCCGGCGCTGAGCGCGGCAATGCTGCCGCTGGAGCCGGCCCGCCGTCTCGTGCGCCAGGTCCAGTCGAGCTATGACGGCTTCGCCGAGCTGGAGCGCGTCAAGTCCGAGAACCAGCGATTGAAGCAATGGGAAAGCCGCGCCCGCGATCTCCAACGCAAGATGGAGGAACTCGCCGTGCTCACCAAAGCCCTCGATCAGCAACGCATCGACTATCGCACGGTGCGCGTGATCGCGACCTCGAACGGCGGCTTCCTGCATTCCGCCCTTCTCGAAGCCGGAACCGAGCACGGCATCATGGTCGGCCAGCCCGTGATCAATGCGGGCGGCGTGCTTGGCCGCATCGTGGAAGCCGGCCGCAAGACGTCGCGCCTGCTGCTGCTCACCGACATCAACAGCCGCATTCCCGTGATGGTCGGCGCCAACCAGTATCGCGCGATTCTCGCAGGCGACAACGGTCCTCGCCCGCGCCTCACGATGCTGCCCCCCGACATCTCGATCGATCAGGGCGAGGAGATCGTGACCGCGGGTATCGGCGGCATGTTCCCGCGCGGCATGCACGTCGGCGTTACGTCCTTCACCCAGGGCGGTCCGCGCGCGGAGCTGGATGCCTCGCTCGGCGACCTCGAATACGTGAGCGTGCTCATGTACGACAACCCGGGCCTCGCGCTGACGAAGGAGCTGCGGCTGCCGGCCGATCCCAACCAGCCCCCGCGCAACCGGGTGGTCGGCGAACAGAGGTCGCGCCAATGAACCCCGGCATCCGCCTGCTGCCCTTTTTTCTGATCGTCCTGGCAACGCTGATCTGCGCGTTGCCGTGGGGACCGCCGCCGGAATTCCGCCTCGTGCTTCCACTGATGCCGTACGTGGTGATCCATCGCTGCGTCGAGCGCTGGGGCCAAGCGACACCAGACTGGCTCGTTTTCCTGGCGGGCTTTGCAACCGATGTCGCGGGGCAAGGACCGCTCGGTTACTGGGCACTGATCTATCTGTGCGGCTACACCATGATCCGTTCGGTCACGGCCGATCGTACGCATGGCTTCATGTCGAGCACCTTCCTGTTCCTCGTCACCATCGTCACTCTGGCGATGATGCAGTGGTCGGTGGCGTCGATCTATTACCTGCGGTCGACGGACATTCAGCCGCTGGTTCTCGCGGTTGCCATCGCAGCCGGCGCCTATCTCGTGATGCTCCTGCTCGTGCCCGGCGAATCGACCGAGCCCGTTCGCGTCAACAGCCGCCTCGAGCGGGGGCTGTGATGAGCGACGCGCGGAAGCCGGATTCGATCCGCGAAGCCGACGACCGCCGGGTTTTCTCGCGCCGCGCTGTGCTGCTCGGGCTCGGCCAGGCGCTCGGCTTCGGCGCGCTGGGCGCGAGGCTGTATCAGATCCAGGTTCTCGACGCCGGCCGCTACTCGCTGCTCGCCGACGACAATCGCTTCAATGCCATTCCGTTGGCCCCGACGCGGGGGCGTATCCTCGATCGCTTCGGCGTCGCTTTGGCGACCAACGAAGAATCTCTGCGCGTCTCGATCGTGCCTGCGCTCGCCGGGAACTTGGACCTGGCGCTCGATCGCCTGTCGCAGATCGTACCCGTTCCGGCCGACGAGCGCATTCGCATCGTCACCCGCGCGAAACGTCAGCCGGCCAACCTGCCGATCCTGGTTGCGAGCGACCTCGATTGGGATCAGGTCGCTACCATCAACCTGATGGCGCCCGAGCTGCCGGGCATCGAAACCGAGACCTTCAGCCGGCGAATCTACCATCACGCCAGGATCGTCGGACATGTCATCGGCCATGTCGGCGCGGTCGAGCGCTTCGCGATGGGCGATGATCCCGCTTTGCGCATTCCCGGCGTCCGCATCGGCCGCGCCGGCGTCGAGCGCGGAATGGAGCGCACGTTGCACGGGCAGAGCGGCATCGTCCGCCGCGAAGTCGACGCGCGCGGCCGCATCGTTCGCAACATCGCCCGCTCCGAGCCTCAACCGGGCACCGACGTCGCGACGACCATCGATGTCGACCTCCAGAGCTGGCTCGTCGAGCGGCTGGCGCGCGAGCGTCGCTCCGCCGCTGTGGCGATTGATGTGATCGGCGGCGAGGTCGTCGCGATGGCGTCGTCGCCGGGCTACGACCCCGCACTCAATACGCCGCAACCACCACCGCCCCCTCCCGAACCGCAGCGCGGCCGCCGCCGCAACCGCTCGCTGCGCACGGGGCAGCGGATCGTGGCCGCGAAGCCGGACGCGCTCTTCAATCGCGCCACGTCGGGTCTCTATCCGCCGGGCTCGACGTTCAAGATCGTCACGGCGCTGGCGGCCCTCGAGGCCGGCGTCATCGACCTGCGTGAACGTATCGATTGCCAAGGCAGCTTCGCGCTCGCCGACAAAACCTATCGCTGTTGGAACCGCGGCGGCCACGGTCGCTGCGACTTGCACCGCGCCATGCGCGAAAGCTGCGACATCTATTTCTACGAGGTCGCCCGCCGCATGGGTATCGATGCCCTCGCCGCGATGGGTCGCCGCCTCGGTCTGGGGCAGACTTTCGACGCCGGCATTGCTCCGTTGTCCGCCGGTGTGATTCCGACGCCGACATGGAAGCGCGGCAAGATCGGCCGGCCTTGGCTCGGGGGTGAAACGGTTATCGCCGGAATCGGCCAGGGCTACGTGCTGACATCCCCGCTGCAGCTCGCAGTGATGACCGCGCGCGCAGCCACCGGCAACGCGGTGATCCCGACGCTGGTCCGCCCCGAACAGGGCCGTCCGGGTGGTGGATTCGCGCGTCTCGGCGTCGATGACCGCCACCTCAAGGCCGTCCAGCGGGCATTGCGCGCCGTCGTCAACGAGGCCGGAGGCACCGGCGCACGCGCCAGCATTTCCGATCTGGGCTTCGAGGTCGCAGGCAAGACCGGAACATCGCAGGTCTCGCGGCGCTCCGCGAACCGATATCATACGAGCCTTCGCTGGGAGGAGCGCGACCACGCGCTGTTCGTCGGCTATTTCCCGGCGAACGCTCCACGTTATGCCGTGGCGGTGGTCATCGAGCACGGCGGCGGCGGCGGCACGGTGGCGGCGCCGCTGGCGCGCGAGTTGATGGCCGAGCTGGTGCAGCGCGACCCGATGCGCAAGCCGGCCATATCCATCTCGCCGCCGAAGTCGGGCACAGGCGCCCGCGAAGCCTCGGGCGAAGGTTTCGGCGAGCCGGCTGTCGGCGGGTCGGGCAGCGCCGGGAGAGGACGCAAGGCATGACAGCGGGTGTCTTCTACCGTCCGCCGCCGACGATCATCGAAAAGCTCGGTGAGCTGAACTGGCTCTTGCTGATCGCGTTGTGCGCATTGACCGGTGTGGGCCTCGCCGCGCTGTATTCGGTTGGCGGCGGATCGTGGTCGCCGTGGGCAGAGCGGCATGCGCTGCGCTTTCTCGTCGGCCTGGCGATGCTGATCGCGGTGGCGGTCGTACCGCTGCGATTCTGGCTGCACCTTGCATATCCGGCGTACGGTGTCGCGATCGTGGCGCTGCTGCTCGTGCCTCTCGTTGGCAGCGAGGCACTGGGTGCGCGCCGCTGGCTCCCGCTCGGGCCGCTGACCTTCCAGCCTTCCGAGATGATGAAGGTCGCGCTCGTGATGGCGCTGGCGAAGTACTATCACGCGCTTCCAGACCGCAGGATTTCGCATCCGCTCTGGCTGCTGGTGCCGGTGGCGATGATCGGGGCTCCGATGGCGCTGATAATGAAGCAGCCCGACCTCGGTACGGCGATGATGATCGGCATGCTCGGCGGCGCGATCCTGCTGATGGCGGGCGTCCACCTGCTCTATTTTGCCGGTGGTCTTTCGGCCATGTTCGTCGGCGTACCGCTTGCGCTCCCTTATCTCCACGACTACCAGCGCCGCCGCATCGACGTTTTCCTCGATCCGTCATCCGATCCGCTCGGCGCCGGGTATCATATCACCCAGTCGAAGATCGCGATGGGCTCGGGCGGCGTCACCGGCAAGGGCTTTTTGTCGGGCACGCAGGGCCAGCTCGACTTCCTGCCCGAGAAGCACACGGACTTCATCTTCACGACCATCGCGGAGGAATGGGGGTTCGTCGGCTCGATCGCTGTGCTGATCCTGATCGCGATCCTGCTCGCGATCCTGCTCGGTATGGCGCTGGGAACGGTGAGCCGGGCCGGCCGCCTGATGATCTGCGGATCGATGGTCTCGATTTTTCTCTATGCGTCGATCAACGTCGGCATGGTTTCGGGCGCATTGCCGGTCGTCGGGATACCCTTGCCGTTCGTATCCTACGGCGGCACGTCGATGCTGACCTTGATGTTCAGCCTCGGCCTCAGCATGTGCGCCTGGGTCCACCGCAACGACGCCATGCGTCCCGATACCGGCCACCTGAGCTGATCGCCGCGGCCCGGCGTCGTTGTGGCGTTCTTCGGACCGTAGGTCCGAGGCCGCAACGCGGCCCGGCGGCAGTCCGCCGTACTCAAAATCAAGAGCCCAGCATCTTGTCGACCTCGCGAACGAGGTCCTTGAGATGGAACGGCTTCGACAGCACGCGGGCGTCCTTGGGCGTCTCGCTGTTCAGCGTGACGGCGGCGAAGCCGGTGATGAACATGATCTTCAGGTCGGGATCGAGTTCGCTGGCGCGCCGCGCGAGCTCGATGCCGTCCATCTGCGGCATCACGATATCGGTGAGCAGCAGCGTGAACGGCTCCTTGCACAGTCGCTCGTAGGCCTCACGCCCGTTGGCGAACGACGTGACGTCGTAGCCGGCTCTCGAAAGCGCTCGCTCGAGAAAGCCGCGCATCGACTCGTCGTCCTCCGCGAGGATGATACGGCGGAGCATTTGTGCAGATGTCTGGATGGCCATGGGTGTTCGGGCGCGCGCTTGTCGGACGAAGAGACGGACGAAGAGACGGACGTGAGGAAACCGGTCGAAAAGATCGAATTTCTGACACTATGGATGAAACTGTCCCAGTGCCCATGCAATCTGACGCATTTTAGGTAAACGTAGTGTGAACTGACGTGCATCTTTCGGAAAGTCATGTGCGCGTCGTCGGTTCCTCCAAGAAGCTCGACCGCACGCTCTACTGCGTGGAAACACGCTCCGGGTTGGTGCGGCGGAAGATCATCGGATGCGAGAGCCGAACGACGACGGCAGGCCACAGTCGAGCGCGGATCGTCGCTCCCGCATTCATCGGCATGGACAGCGGCTGCGGCGCTTGTCATTGTACGCGCTCATTTTCCGCGACATGCGAGTTCCATGCCTCTCGAAGAGCGCGCTTCAATCCTGGCCGAATTGACGCCGGGCCACTCGATCATCGAGCCGGCCGGCCAGGAAGCGCCGTTTGTCTTCTGCTCGCCGCATTCGGGCCGGCACTATCCGCGCATTCTGTTGGATTCCACACGGCTCGACCCGCTCTCGCTGCGCAAGTCCGAAGACGTCTACGTCGACGAACTGTTCTCCGGGATCGTCGAGCTCGGTGCGCCGATGATCGCCGCCCGCTTCCCCCGCGCCTACGTGGACGTCAATCGCGAGCCTTTCGAGCTCGACCCCGAACTGTTCGGAAGCGAGTTGCCGTCTTACGCGAACGGCCAGTCGATCCGCGTCGCAGGCGGCCTCGGCACGATCGCGCGCATCGTGGCCGACGGCGAGGAGATCTATCACAAGCCGCCGAGCCTGGCCGCTGCCCTCGAGCGCATCGAGCGCCTCTACCGGCCGTTCCACGCCGACCTTTCCGAATTGTTGGAGCGCACGCGCGCGCGCTTCGGGCTGGCGATCCTGATCGATTGTCATTCCATGCCGTCGGCGGCGATGAACCATGCCGCGGGAACGCGGCCCGACGTCGTGATCGGCGATCGCTTCGGGGCGTCCTGCGACATGCGGGTGACGCGGCTCGTTCGGGATCAGCTTCAGCGGCTGGGATACCACGCCCAGCTCAACCGGCCCTATGCCGGCGGCTTCATCACCGAGCACTACGGCCGTCCGAACATGGGCGTGCATGCCCTCCAGATCGAACTCAATCGTGCGCTCTACGTGGACGAGGTCACGCTTCGCCCGACGAAGCGATTCGCTCAGGTGCAGCGGGATCTGACCGCGCTGTGCCGACGACTGATTGCGGAGTTCACCCCTGCCGCCGACGGGCGCGCCGCGGCTGAATAGCAGCGGCCGGATTTCGCGCGCCACATTCGAGCTGCGCGGGCCGAGCCGAAAACGGACAGAACAGTCCAGAAAAAGAACAGGAAGCACAAAAAAAAGAAAGCCGCCCGTGAGGCGGCTCAAGTCTAGGGAGGAAACGCCCAGAGTGGGCAACAAGCCGCGAACAAGTCGCCTGCTTGCACTCGCTAAGTATGGTGCGCCGCAACAGCTTTCAAGACCTCCATTGGTCGCACGTGGTGGTCGGCCGCGCGACAGGCCGTCACAAGCTGGAATTTGACCTGAGGCAACCTGAGGCGAAGTGTCTATCCCGCCGAATCGAGATCGAAATTGTCCGATGAAGTGCTTGAAAAGAAAAAAGGCCGCGCGGGGTTGCCGTGCGGCCCAAGTCTAGGGAGGAAACGCCCAAGGAGGGCACGACACGACGAGGGAGGCTCGTCGATGTCGCAATGCACAAATTATAGATGCAGCGCAGCATTGGCAACTGGAAAATGCGCAGAGCAGTGCCCTCAGCTATGCAATATTCGGTGCGTCATAGAGACTGGCATCTTGCAGTTCCGACTTGCTGGAGCGGTATCCGATCGCTGAAGTGATTCCGTCTGGTCGGATGATACTCTAGTGTTCCGTCTCAGACATTTGCTTCCCATTGCGGCTAGGTTACGAGCAAATGTCTGAGACACGAGAAGTTGGCGTCCCAAGACGTGGTGTAGGAGGCGGGGCGCGGCGGCGTTGTGCGTAGGGAGGCCGTAGGCCGACCGGAGAGCAACGCCGCCGGGACAATTTCTTCC
>CAZNMY010000005.1:0-9414 GCA_964574325.1 uncultured Devosia sp.
GTCATGCCGTTGGCGCCAGCTTGCTCGAGGTCGACGATGAAGATCGACATGCCCTCGGATTTCTTCTTCACATCGGCGAGCGGCGTTGTGCGTGCCAGCAGGATCATCAGATCGGAGTGCTGGACTCGGCTGATCCAAACTTTCTGGCCGTTGATGACGTAGCGGTCGCCTTTCTTGACCGCGGTCGTCTTGATCCGCGTGGTGTCGGTGCCCGTCGACGGCTCGGTCACGCCCATCGACTGCAATCGCAGCTCGCCCGCGGCGATCTTCGGCAGATAGTGCTTCTTCTGCGCTGCCGAGCCATGCCGTAGCAGCGTGCCCATATTGTACATCTGGCCGTGGCATGCGCCGGAATTGCCGCCGGATCGATTTATCTCCTCCATGATCACGGAGGCTTCCGTGAGGCCGAGGCCAGAGCCGCCGAACTCTTCCGGGATCAGCGCAGCCATCCAGCCGGCCCTGGTCAGAGCCTCGACGAAGGCTTCCGGATACCCGCGCTGCTCGTCGACCTTACGGTGGTATTCTGCGGGGAAATCTGCGCACAGGGCACGAACGGCCTCCCTGATCTCCTCGTAGCCATTCCCGTTGGTACTGACATTGGTGCTCATGGCTGTTTCTAGGTCTCCCGTCGCTCGAGCGAATTCCGATGAGCCGAACGCGACTGTGCCCTCGGCATTGGCGGCCGGCAAGGCAACTTCCCAGCCCGCGGGAATATCTGAAACGAGGAAGCCGCAGCCCGCGAACGACAGTTTGAGCGCCCGCCCCGCGCGTTCCCGCAATTGTCGGCAGGCGCGCGAGGTCCGACCAGCAGGTTTTGCTCGAAGCGTCCGCGATTGAAGGCCGAAGTCTGTCCTGATTCAGTACATGGAATTCTTACTAAATTAATATCGCAGTTAATTCAATTGCAAGCGGATCCCTGTAGTGTCCCGCATGTGGGTGAAAATACAGATTTGCTGGCTTTCTGAGGCTGAGACCTTCGGTTGGTTCCCGAAATCTGCTCGCTTTTGTGTGTGCGTTGTGGGGCGGATATGAATATGTACGGGTGTGCTGCGTATCGGATCCTGCTTTTGACATCTGTGTCTTCCCTTGCCCTCGGTGTCGCAGCCTGCGCTATAGCTCCAAAGCCTCTGGAACCGAGCGAAATATCGTCGAAATCCCAGAGCCAGCAGAGCCGGCTCGCTGCTGATCAGGAGCCTGTCACCGGTCCGATAAGCCTCTATGAGGCGATGGCGCGCGCGCTGAAATACAACCTCGATCACCGCGTCGAGGCGATGGAAGCATCCGTCCGTATGAAAGAATTGGACCTGGCACATTTCGGCATGTTGCCGAATGCCGTTGCAAGCTCCGGCTATGCCGCGAGAAACAATTACAATGCGTCGAGCAGCCAGAATGTGATCACCGGGCAGCAAAGTCTCGCGCAGTCTACTTCTCAAGAGAAGCAGATCGTGACGGCTGATGTCACGTTCAGTTGGAACGTGCTCGACTTCGGGCTGTCCTATATTCGTGCACGCCAGGCAGCCGACAAATACCTGATTGCCGAGGAGATGCGCCGCAAGGTAATGCATCGCCTGCTCGAGGACGTGCGCACGGCCTATTGGCGTGCGGTCAGCGGCGAGCGCCTGATCTCGCGCCTCAACCTGCTCGAGCGCCGTGTTCGTGCTGCCCAGTCGAGGTCCCGCTCGATCTCATCGGAACGCCAGACCTCGCCGATCACCGCGGTCACGTATGAGCGCGAGCTGGTCGAGATCAAACGCACGATCCAGGAGCTGCAGCGCGATCTTGCCGTGGCCAAGACTCAGCTCGCGTCGCTGATGAATTTGCAGCCGGGCACGAGGTTCAGTCTGATCGCGGGCAAGCGCGCATCCGGTCTGCAGATCAGGATGCCCGTACAGACGATGATCACGACCGCGCTCGAGAACCGGGCCGAGTTGCGCGACGTCTGGTACAGGCAGCGCATCAACGAGAAGGAATACGACGCAGCACTTCTCGAGATGTTGCCGGGTCTCACGCCTTATGCGGGTACCAATTACGACAGCAACGACTTCCTGTTCAACAGCAATTGGCTGAGCTGGGGCGCGAAGGTGAGCTGGAATCTGATCAAGGTGTTTCAGTACCCGACCAAGCGCGAGATGATCGACGCGCAGGGCCGCCTGCTCGACGAGCGCGCACTGGCGGTGACGATGGCGGTGATCACTCAGGTCCACGTCAGCCGCGTGCGCTTCCATCACTTCTCGCAGGAATTGTCGACCGCCGACGAGTACCTCTCGGTCCAGAACCGTCTCATCGGTCTGATGAGACAGGAAGAGCGGGCCGGTCGCATCAGCGAGCAGACGCTCATCCGGGAAGAGCTGAACACGCTCGTCGCTGAAGCCAAGCGCGACATCGCCTATTCCAGCCTGCAGAATTCGTTCGCGAACGTCTATGCCTCCATCGGCCTCGATCCCCACGGCGGCAGTCTCGATCTGCGGCAGGACGTGAGACAGCTCGCGGCGAGACTGGGGCAGGTTTGGGTCGAGCGGGGCGATTTCGCCGCCGGCCCGTGGGCCACGAAAGTGGCCACTCGCGAGCGCTGAGGCCGCATTTCCGCACATCGGGAACTCACGACATGCACTGCCATGGCCCCATCAGGTTCCTGCTCGCCGGCGCCCTTGCGACATCGGTGATGGTCGACGGCGCGACCACTGCGAGCAGTGAAGTGCGGCGAACGCAGATGCCCGTGCGCGGTATCGTGCGCCCGCTCAATCAGGCTTCCATTTCTACCGACCTGCCGGTACGGGTCGCCAAGATCCACTTTCGCGAGGCGCAGTCGTTCCGCAAGGGAGCGATCCTGATCACATTCGACTGCGAACGTCTGGTCGCCGAGCACGCCGCATTGTCGGCCGTGCACCGCGAGCAGAAACTCGTCCTCGAAAGCAACAGCTATCTCGATAAGCGTGGTGCTGTCGGCAAAGTCGAGGTCGAGGTCTCTCGCACCCGCGTCCAGAAGGCGGAGGCAGATGCCAAAGCGCTCGCCGCCAGACTGAAACAGTGCACGATCGTCGCTCCTTACGATGGTCGGATGACCGAGCTGCGGGTCAACGAGCACGAGATTCCCGCGAGCGGACAGCCGTTCGTCAGCATCATCGACGAGACGGCGTTCGAGATCGATCTGATTCTGCCGTCGAGTGCCCTGCGCACGCTGGCACCCGGAGCATCGCTCGACTTCACGATCGACGAGACTGGGCGCAACTATCAGGCGCGCGTGTCGCGCATCGGAGCGGCGGTCGATCCGGTCAGTCAGACTGTCAAGGTGATCGCGGAGTTCATCAAGCTCGACGATCGCGTGCTCGCCGGTATGACGGGTACGGCTAGATTCATCGAGGCGGCGGCGAAATGATCAGGTTGTCCGCCCAGAAGCAGAATGTCGCACAAAAGATTGCGCCCACGTCGCGCCCGTCGCCGACCGCGAGCGGACCGATTTCGGAACCTGTCGACGGCTACGGACGGATGTCCGCTGCAGATCCGCCAGCGACGACGCAACGGCACGAGACGTCAGCGCCCCAGGCCGGCCCGCAGGCCGAGCAGGTGAACGCGGCAACTGCGGCGCTGCTGAAGCTGCAGGCCGATCTCCTGGATATCAGGACGCGCACGGAATTGGCCTACTTCGTCGCCAACGAGCCGCGACTGATCCTGCGCGCACAACAGATTGTCGTTCTGTCGCGCAGCAGCCGCGGCGAGATGCGTGTTCGGGCCGTCTCCAGCGTCACCGCTGTCGAACGCTCGTCGCCCGCTATCCTCTGGTTCGAGAGCATCATGCACGCGCTCCACGAGGCGCACGGTCTCGCGGTCGACTGCGGCTTCAAGGCGGCAGCATTCGGCGGCGGCTATCAGGCATTCGGCAAGAGCTACCCTCTGGGGCATCTGCTGTGGGTGCCCTGGCTCGATGCGGATGGCAAGGTGTTCGCCGGCATGCTGATGGCCCGGACGACGCCATTCACCAGCCAGGAGGCAGCACTCGGCCGGCATCTGGCGGGTTCGTTCTCTCAGGCGTGGCGCGCTTTGGGGGCTCCGGGATGGCGGAAGTCGCGCTTCTTGCGCGCATCGCGCACGACCCTGGCCGGTGGATCGATTGCAGCCCTGATCGCATTGGCCGTTCCCGTACCCATGACCGCGCTCGCACCGGTCGAGATCGCACCGCGTGCGCCGACGATCGTCACCGCTGGCGTCGAAGGTGTGATCCTCGGCGTGCACGTCGAGCCGAACCAACCGATCGTTCGCGGCCAGGTCCTCGTCCGGATGGTCGACACCACGCTGCGCAATCGTTTTGAAATCGCCGAGCGCGAAGTCGGCGTTGCGGCGATGCGCTATAAGAAGGCCGCGCAGTTGGCCTTCACCGACATGCGCGGACGTCACGAATTGGCGATCGCACAAGCAGAGCTCGAGCTGAAGACGTCGGAGCGCAACTACGCGGCAGACTTGCTGGAGCGCGCGGAGATCAAGGCGGATCGCGCAGGCGTAGCGTTCTTCGCAGACAAGAAGGATCTCGTCGGAAAGCCGGTCGCCGTCGGCGAGAAGCTGATGGAAATCGCGAACCCGTCCGAGATCGAGTTCCGCATCGATCTCGGCGTCGCCGATGCCATCGTATTGCGCGACGAAGCGCGCGTGAAGATATTCCTCGATTCCGATCCGCTGCGTTCGATCGAGGCTAAACTGGTGCGCTCCGCCTATCGTGCACGCGTTAGGGAAAATCAGCAGCTCGCATTTCGGCTCGTCGCCGAAGCTGAGCCCGAAGCCGTGGGCGCGCTGAGATTGGGCGCGCGCGGGACAGCACAGGTCTACTCCGATCGCGTTCCTCTGGGCTTCTACCTTCTGCGCCGGCCGCTGGCTGCGGCGCGGCAGTGGTTCGGAATATGACCGGGAAGGCCGCTGCAAACCCGCTGCCACGCTTGCGCGCCGAGCTCGAGCTTCTGCCCGGTGCAGCGGCGGCGAACGGCGCGCCGAATTGGCTGGTCCACGATCCGCTGCTCAATCGCTTCCTGCAGATCGATGCCGCCACCTGCGAGACCCTGAAGGCTTGGCCTTTCTGCCGCACGATCGGCGAGTTGGTGGAACACGTCAATGCAGCGGGGCGCGCCGAACTCGACGAGCAGAGCGCCGGTGCGCTGATCTCGTTTCTGCAGGCGAATAGGTTGACGGTCGAAGCGCCGTCGGACGGCTGGCGTCATTTCGCCCGCGAGCATGATGCGCGACAGCACTCGCTCCTCGGCGCGCTCGTCCACAACTACCTTTTCTTTCGGATTCCGCTGGTGCGCCCACAGGCGTGGCTGGAGCGGACACTGGGTATCGTTCGCCCGTTCATATCAATGCCCGCGCGACTCGCGATGTTCGTGATGGGCTTGCTCGGCCTCTATCTCGTATCGCGCGAATGGGACGCATTCACCGCAAGCTTCGATGGTTTGGCCACCTGGGAAGGTGCGGCGCTGATGGCCGCAACGCTGATCCTGGTGAAGGCGGCACACGAGCTGGGGCACGCTTATACGACGGTCGCCTACGGTTGCCGCGTACACACGATGGGCGTTGCATTCGTCGTGATGGCGCCGCTGCTCTACACTGATGTGACCGACTCGTGGCGCCTCAGAGATCGCAGGAAGCGCCTGATGATCGACGGTGCTGGAATACTCGTAGAGCTCGGCATCGCCGCGGTTGCGCTTTTTCTGTGGGCTTTCCTGCCGCCGGGGGCTGCGCGCAGCATCGCCTTCACGCTCTCCGTCGTCAGCGTCGCGAGCAGTCTGGCCGTGAACCTCAATCCGTTCATGCGGTTCGATGGTTACTATCTGCTGTCCGAGTACCTGGGCGTCGACAATCTGCAATCGCGCGCCTTCGAGTTCGGCCGCTGGAAGATGCGGGAGCTGCTGTTCGGCCTGGGTTTGCCGCCGCCGGAGGAAGTGCCACGGCGGCTGCGCGCGATTCTCATCGGTTACGCTTGGCTGGTGTGGATCTACCGGCTGGTGCTCTTCGTGGGCATCGCCGTGCTCGTTTATCAGTACTTCTTCAAGGTTCTCGGTATCATTCTCTTTGCGATAGAAATCGTCTTCTTCGTCGCCCGGCCGATCTATGGCGAACTGAGGTTCTGGATGCGAGAGCGCCGTAAAATCGTGGCCAGGAAACGCTTCGTCGTCACAGCGACACTTGCAGTCGCGACCGTGACGGCGTGCATCATTCCGTGGTCGACGCGCGTTGAGATTCCAGCGGTTGTCGAGAGCGCGAGGCTCCAGGCCGTTCATCCCGGCCGCGCGGCTCGCGTGGTCGAGGTTTCGCTCCGCCAGAATGCCGACGTGAAGGGCGGCGATATCCTCGTGCGCCTCGAGTCCCCCGAAATCGATCAGGAAATTCGCCAGACGCTGACGCGTCTCGCTTTGGCGCGCTTCCAGCATGGACGCCGCGGCGCCGACGTGGATGACCGCGGCAGCTCGATCGTTCTGGAAAGCTCGATGGAAAGCTTGCAGACCAGGCTGGAAGGCCTCGAGAAGGAGCGGGCAGAACTGGTATTGCGTGCGCCGTTCGACGGGCGTGTCGTCGAGATCGATCCCGAGCTTGCTCCCGGCCGCTGGGTCAACCCGAAAGAACCCGTCGCGATCGTAGCCGGAGTTGGTGATCTCGTCGTGCGCGGCTATGTGCGTGAAACGGATCTATGGCGGATCTTCACCGGCAGCACGGGGACGTTCGTGCCTGAAATGCCGTTGCGGCAAAGCCTTTCGGTGCGCGTCGACACGGTGGCGACATCGGGTGCTTCGGAGATCGAAATCGCGGATCTCGCTTCGGTCAACACCGGCCGGATCGAAGTCTCTCCCGCCGAAGGTCGCCGCCTGGTGCCGACCAGTGCGCAATATCTGGTGCGCATGTCCGCGACATCGACGGGCAACAATACCGAGCTTTCCGTTCGCGGCGTCGTCGTCGCCGAGGGCAAGGCCGAGAGCCTTCTGGCCGCATCGTGGCGGCAGGTCGTCAAGGTGCTTCTGCGCGAGACCGGCGCTTGACACGCACGCGTTGCGTCAGCCGCATGACCTGCGAATGACGGCTTCCTTATCCGCGGTACAGACGAGGCGGGGATCGCAGAAGAGGCGCTCCATCTTCGAATAGGAAATGATCGCCGTGCCTGTCGGGCAGCGAACGATCAGCTCGATGATGGGCCCGCGGTCGGTACTCGCTTCGATACGGGAATCGGGCGCGTTCGCACCGGAATAGATGGTTATCATTCCGTTGAGACCCGCAGCGAGGGACGCCAACATCATTGGTATGCTCCCAGATACATTGCATTCCGGCGAAACGCGTTTCACCTACCACTGATCGCTGGATCAGCAAATGCCGTGCCAGATCCCGATGTCCAGAGCCCGCAATTCATCTGAATTGCTTACGAATTGCAGCCGATTTGTCATCGACGCTGAGGGTCCATTAAGCCGTTTGGTGTTTCATGGCGTGGCATTCGAGAGACACGACTGAAAAAGTTACCGCCTCTGTTGAAGGTTCAGGCCCCGACCATGTTTCCAAGACGGCGTGCCGCTTCCCCTGGTCCCACCCGAACTGCGATCGGCGTGGCGCAGCGGCTCCAGCCGCGTTCGTATAGGATGCTCGAGAGCCGCATGGTGTTCGACGGCGCGGCCGTCGAAACGGCAGCGACGGTAGTGGATGGGCCCGTGCCGGCGCCGGCAGCCGAAGCGCCCCCGAACGCCGATACGCCACCGCAGTTCACCGAGATCCTGCAGGCCCTTGCCGCGGCGCCGGCTGCCCCCGATAGAGCGGGCGTTACCATCGTCTTCATCGACGGCAATGTCGGGCTGTCGCAATCGATCCAGGCCGCATTGCCTTCAGGCGCGGAAGTGGTTGTCCTCGACCGCACCGGCGATGGTGTACTGCAGATCGCCGAAGCGCTCGCAGGCCGTCACGATGTCGCCTCGATCCATATCGTCAGCCACGGCGAGGAGGGTTTGCTCCGCCTGGGTACCGCGACGCTCGATGCGGCCAGCATGCAAGGCCAGTATGCAACCGCACTCGCGGCTATCGGCCAGGCGCTGAATTCGAACGGCGATATCCTGGTCTACGGCTGCGATTTCACGCGCGGCTCGAGCGGTCAGCAGGCCGCCGAAGTTCTAGCCGCGATGACGGGTGCGGATGTCGCCGGCTCCACCAACGACACCGGCTCTGCGGCACTCGGCGGCGATTGGATTCTCGAGACCAGCATCGGCGATATCGAGGCGCACGCGATCGATGCGCCGGAGTGGAACGGCATTCTTGCACCACTGACGATCAGGGCCAGCGGCGCTCCGACCGTGACCGGTGGCACAGGGTTGGGCGCGTCCGGCCTTTGGACGAACGCCGGAACCATCGGCAGCACGGCGATCGATATCCGTGCCACCGTGGTCAGCGCCTCATCGGGCGCAACGATCGGCTTCGACACGCCTGGCCCGCCCACCGGCAGCGGCGACGACATGCGATTGCTGGTCACCAATGGCGTAATCACTGTCCGTTGGGAGATCTTCGCTGCCGGCACCAACCAGACGATAACCGCAATCGGCGATCCAAATTTCCGGATTGCCGATATCGACGGCGACAACAACCAGAACCTGCCATTTCCTCAGGTCGAGGTCGAAGCCGTATCACCGAATCTCGTCGGATTGACGAGCTACACCCTGGACGCGGTGACGAATCTCACGGCCGGGATCAACGGCAGTAACCTTCTGGTTCGCGGCACCGTGAATCAAACCTCGGAGAGCACTTCGCTGGTTGCGTTCGACTGGACCAATGTCTCGGCCTGGGAGGTCACCTATACGGCTGTCGTTGGACAGAGTACTCGCTGGTTCTTCCATGACGGCGACGGCGACTTCACGTTCACGACGCCGATCACCAACTATCTTCTCGGCATCGACCTCGACGCCGACAACTCCACCGCTACAGGTACATCCTACCGCACGACGTTCGTGGAGCAGGGCGCCGCCGTGCCCGTAGTCGATACCGACTTCGACATCAACCAACATGCGGTGCTCGGCACCACGATCGGAAGTGCGACTGTCGTCCTCACGAACGCTCAGGCCGGCGACCAGCTCCTCGTCGGCGGTTCGAGTTCGTCGTCCGGAACAATCAGCGGTATCGGCTATACGATCTCGAGCGCGAGCGGGCAGATCACGGTCGCCCTATCGGGCAACGCCTCTGTCACAACTTATGAGGCGGCCATTCGGGCGATCACGTTTCAGAATCCAAATGACAACCCGAATACAGCAGATCGCAACATCAATGTCAGCGTAACCAACAACAACTTCATTACGACCAGCAACATCGCTGCGGCGACGATCGTCGTGAATCTCGCGCCCGATCCTGTCGATCCTCCGGGCACGCCGTACATCGATCCGCTGAACCCGAACAACATCGTGGTTCCCGCGA
>CAZNMY010000005.1:9514-114311 GCA_964574325.1 uncultured Devosia sp.
CGATCCCGGTGACCGTCGCCGACGGCCGCGGCGGCAGCCTCGCCGCATCAGTGACGATCGCCCCGGTCAACCCCGGCCCCGACGCGGTCGACGGCACGTCTTCGACCGGCTTCCAGACCGCGATCACCTTGCCGCTGCTGGCCAACGACACCGATCCGGACGGCGATCCGCTCACCGTCACGGCGGTCAGCGTTCCGGCCGCGCAAGGCACCGTCGCGCTCGTCTCGGGCAACTGGGTGTTCACGCCGGCCGCGACGTTCTCGGGCGCGGCGACCATCACCTACACGATCCAGGACCAGGACGGCGGCACCGACACCGCGACGCACACGGTCACGGTGGCGAACGCGCCGCCGACGCCGCTCGACCCGCCGGGCACGCCGTACATCGATCCGCTGAACCCGAACAACATCGTGGTTCCCGCGACCGACAACGTCGCGGTGTCGATCGACCTCGACGCGTGCTTCACGGACGCGAACGGCGATCCGCTGACGTTCACGCTCGGCACGCTGCCGTCGTGGATGAGCTACAACGCGACGACGCACGTGCTGTCCGGCACGCCGCCGGTCGACAACACGGGCAACGTCGCGATCCCGGTGACCGTCGCCGACGGCCGCGGCGGCAGCCTCGCCGCATCAGTGACCATCGCCCCGGTCAACCCCGGCCCTGACGCGGTCGACGGCAGTTCCGTATCGACGGGCGGCACGGCTGTTGTGATCGACCTCCTGGGCAACGACACCGACCCGGATGGCGATACACTCACGGTTATTGCAGCTACGGTGGCTGCCTCGGAAGGCACAGTGGCCTTCGACGGAACCAACTGGCTGTTCACGCCGGCGAGCGGTTTCAACGGAACGGCGACGATCTACTACACGATCCGCGACCAGGATGGTGGAACGTCGAGCGCGACACACACGGTCGGGGTCTCCAGCCAAGATACGCCATCGCCGCTCCCGACGCCGCAGCCGCCGACATTGCCTCCGCTGATGGACCCGCCGCGCGATCCGGTTCACGTCGATGGCATCATCATCGAGACCGTGCAGAAGATCGGTTCGCTCGACGGTATCAGCGGCCGCATCGGCACCAGCGGTATCGTGATCGAGACGGTCAACGGGGCGAGCAGCCTCGGCGGCATCGTGGGAGTGGTGAACGGAGAAATGACGGTCGCCGCCGCCGCGGCTGACCTGCCGGGTCATACGCTCGACCCGACTGCGCCTGTTACCACGTCGGCAGCGATCGATTTGCACGGCCTCACAGGGTTCTCTCTGCGCATGGACCTTGCCAATCCCGGAAATTCCGGCAGGACCGACCCGCAGATCGTGATCGAGACGCTGGTGCGGGAAGAAACCTTGATCATCCAGCTTTCGAGCCGCGCCTCATCCGGCACGAACTCGATTGCAGACTACAAGGTTATGTCTGCGGACGGCAGCCCGCTGCCGACTTGGCTCGATCCGGTCAACAGAGATCTGATTGTCGGCCGTCGTCCCGCCGATGTCGAGGATTTGCTGCTTCGGATCATCGTGGTCCATACCGACGGCCGCACGGAGGCTCGCAACGTGCAGATCGAAACCGTCAGCGGCGAGATCAAGCCGCTGCCGGCAGCACACAGGGTCTCGGTGCCTGGGGACGCAGCAACGCCCGCCGTCGCACCGGGTTGATCGGACCGCTGTGCACCGCCGAGAGAGACGGCCGCGTCCGCTGCTCCGCTCGAATGACGCCCACCGGTTCGTCCGGGGTGTTCGTCCGGGGATGCGAAGGCCGACAGTTGTTGCTATTGTCTCTCCCGTGTTTCGATTGTCGACCCGGGGGGGGGGCGGCGTGCGTGTCTCCCGATGCGCCACCTTCCATCGCAACGGAGCACTCTGCCGGCACGGGTCTCGCGCACCTCGCATCGCCTCGCCCGGGGTTCTCGAAAGTGCAACCATCGGGATCGAGGCGGAAACGGGCAGCTTGTCCTGACGCCACGCGACCGGTCCCGCCGGGAACCAGTCCCGCAGTTCGGTTCGACTCCATCTCGCTGGTGAGCCCATGCAAGACGACGCGCGCGACGATCTCACCGCTCAGGCGCAACGGCTCCTCGAAATCTGGGATAGGCTTTCGCGCGCGCATATCGTTGCCGGCGGCAGTTGTTCCTGCGGTGTCGGAGGTTTCGTGGTGGCGATAGAGGACCACGAGCAGGATATCGCCGACTTCCTGATGGCAGAGAGCGATGGGCGCGATCGGGCAGAAATGCTGGCCATGATGGAGCAGCACGGCAGCGAAGGTGGCCGTTGGAGCATCTCGGCGCTGCTGTCGTCGATCGCGACCGGAACCATCGTGATCGACCCGCGCATCGCCGTCCCGGTTCTTGAGCGGCTCGGCGGGACCCTGCAATCGTTCGAGAAGCTGCATGGATGAGGGGCCTCCTTCAGCTTGCACGCGGCGGCGGCGAGCCAGCGCACGGCCTACCCGCATCGATGAAAACGTGTGGCATGCGCAACTGGATGAGGCATGTCCGCCGCGAACGCTGCTGTCGGGCCGCGCTCCGGGCATTCCCGACGATCGAAGCCCGGACCGGCTGCTCGTCCGCAAGTGATGCTTCAAATGTCGAATGAAACAGATTCTGTCCCGATCCGGCACAGATGAGCGGCACAATTAACCCAATATTAACCAATTGATATTCTAATCATATTACTGACGCACGCGTGAAGTGCCGTCGGATTGAAGGCGCCTGGGGCAAGCGTGGCGTATGGCCCTCCCGCCGCGTGAAAATGTAACCCCGTTGTCAAGTTGGAGAGAGCCATGCGGAAGTTCCGCGAAGTTGCATCCGTAGTTGCGTTCGTCGTCGTAGGCGCAAGCACTGCTCAGGCCCAGACCGCTACGCAAGACATCAACATCAGTGCGACGGTTACTGCTGCCTGCTCGATCAACAATGCCGCGACCGGCACTGCGGGTACGGCCACCATTCCGGTCTCGGCCGCTGGCGTCGTCAATACCGCCGTGATCACGGCGACTGGTTCGCCGTTCGCCAACGTCGCCTGCAATGCGGCTTCGTTCATTCAGCTTTCTTCGCTGAGCGGCGGCGTCGTCAACGCGGGCGCACCAGGGTCCGGCTTCACCAACATCATCGACTATACCGCGTCTGCCACCTGGAACAGCGTGACTGCCACCCTCAACACCTCGACGGTTGCGACGGCCATCGGCACCGAGACTGGTACGCAGCAGTCCGTGCCGACTGCCCATTCCGGCAACCTCACCGTCTCGATAACGCCACTGGCGCCCTCGCTGCCTCTGATCACCGGCGCTTATGCGGATACGCTTCGCGTGTCGCTCATACCTCAGTGAGCACTGCGCCTCTGTAGAAGTTGCGTCTTGAATGCGTGGAGCGCGACCGGTTGAAGCCGGTGCGCTCCATTATCCTTTCTGGACCGAAGGAGATACGAATGAGAATGTGGCGCTCAGTGCTGGCATATCTGGCGATCGTGTTCATGGTCGCCGGCCCCGGACCTGCCTTCGGCTTGACGGTTTCGCCGGTTCAGCTCGAGCTTGTCTCGATCGGTGACAAGAACCGCGCGACGGTATCGGTTCTCAACAATTCCCAGCAGCCGCTCGCCATCGAAGCGGTCGTTCAGCGCATGATGCTCGACGAGAACGGCAAGTCGCAGACCGCGAAGGCCGGGGAAGAATTCCTGCTCATGCCGCCGATGGCCATGATCCCTCCCGGAGGAACCCAGAATTTCCGAGTGCAATGGCTGGGCGATCCGATGATCGAGGCGAGCCAGAGCTTCTACATCTTCTTCAACCAGGTGCCAGTGAAGCTGCCGAAGGACCACAAGGGCGTCCAGGTCGTGGTCGCCATGGGAGTGATCGTCAACGTGGCACCGGCTCAGGGATCGCCGAACCTGCAGGTGGTCGGCACGGGGGTCGTGGTCGACAGGAACGGAAAGCGCCGCCCGGCGATGACGGTGTTCAACCCCACGAGGGTGCACGCGCTGCTACCGCAGACGACAGTTCGCCTTGCCGGCGGCTCTTGGACCGAGACGCTGCCTTCGGGCTTGCTGAGCGAGCATCTGGGCAGTGGCCTCGTGCAGCCCGGCAAGCGACGCAAATTCATCCTGCCGGTCGAGGTTCCGGCAAACGTCAAGTCGATCCAGGCGAGCGTCGAGATGCGGCCGCAGAAGCGCTGATTTCGGTGCCTTAGTCGCCCTTTTTGTCGCGTTGTTTTGGTTGCGTCGAGTGCCCCGGAGGAACGGAGCAATCGCACGTGGCGCTACGCCACTACATTCTTTGGACGCTGGAGCGGTCGGGTTTTGCCCGGCCGCTTTGGGCGTTCTTGGCGTGCCGTCGAATTATGCTCGCACTATGCCTCATCTTGGTTACGAATCCCTTGCATGCAGCAGAACCGGAATTCGTCAAGACGATAACGAACGGATTCAATACGACTGGCAAAGTGATCACACTGCCGCTTCCGCTGAAAGACGGAGAAACGCTGCTCGGCGAGGTCACCGTGCGCGTCAATCCGGACGACAGTCTGCTCGTGAGTTTGCCCGAACTTAAGCAGCGGCTGCAATCGACGCTGAATGGTGCGTCGAAACTCGGTCTCGATAGGATGTCGGCACAGGGCGGTTTCGTCGCCCTGGCGGACGTCAAAGCTGCAGGTGTCAATCTGACTTTCGACAAAGGCCTGCAGGAGTTGCGGCTGGAAGTGGCGACGGATCTTCGACTGACGAGCGACATCAGCGTCGGCGGCAGGAGCACATCGCCGGTTGCATCTTCGGTGAGCCAGCCGGCGAAGATCTCCGGATACCTCAACTTGATATCGGGGATCGACTACGTTTGGGGCTCGGACATGCCCGGCTTGCAGTCCACAACGCTTTCCGGCATCGGCCAGCGTATGGGCTTCGAAGCGGTCACTCGGTTGTACGGCATCGTGCTGGAAAATCGCTTCCTGTACGAGGGCAACGTCGATGCGAACATCTGCCCGACGGGCGCGAGGTGCATTTATCAGCACGAGGCAGGCTTCAAACGGCAGAGCTCGCGCGCGATCTACGACTTTCCCGAAGCGCAGATGCGCCTGTCGTTCGGCGACACCGAGCCGTTGGCAGCACCCGTGCAACGCTCCGTCGAGATGCTCGGCGTATCGCTGGAGAAGTCTCCCCATAAGCTGGCGCCCGGTGAAGTGTCGGGCTCGACCGCGCGCACGTCGCTCCGGCTGGATCGGCCCTCGGAAGTCGATGTGATCGTCAACGGCGTGGTCGTGCAGCATCTGAGGCTGCGGCCGGGAGTATACAACATCCGTGACCTGCCGCTCGCTACCGGATCGAACGAGATCAGGCTATCGATCGTGGACGATACGGGCACGCGGCGGACGGAGACGTTCACGACGTTCGGCGCGACGAATCTGCTTCGTGCGGGCACCAGCGAATGGGCGGCGACCGCTGGCGTCCCATCCTATCTGCGCGACAACGAGCGCTCCTACCAGAGCGGCGACTACATGGCGTCGTCGTATCTGCGCTACGGCTTGAACGATTGGCTGACCGGCGAAGCGAATTTTCAGGCCGACAGCCGGGTCGCCATGGGAGGCATCGGCGCGAATACCGCGACGCCCTGGGGAGCGTTCGGCATCCTTGGTGCCGCTTCGACGAGCGATCTCGGTACTGGATTTGCCGCGGGCCTCAATTGGGACGTGATCGGCTACACCGGCCTGATCGCCGAGCGCGGCGAGAACTTCAGCTTGTCGGCGGAATATCGCGGCAAGGGCTTTCATCGGCCTGGCGATCGATACGTTACCGCATCGGGCATCTTGTTTCCGGAGTTCAGCTACTGGCTCCGCCTCGCCGGCAATTATTCGACGAAGCTCGACGACAAGATGGGGCTCTCGCTCTCCGCCCGCTATCAGTTCTCCGACGACAAGCAGCCCACGTTCTCGCCTTTCACCATCAAGGGTGACCGTTACGGTGCGGATCTCACTCTGTCCCGCTCGTTCGCGTCGAACGTCACGGGCAGTGTTCTCGTCGGCTACTCGAACGAATCCTACCTTCGCTTCTCGCCGGAGCTTCTCGAAGAGGCCAAACCGGAATTTCGCGTCGGTGTCCGATTGAGCTTCCGTCCCGATGACAAGACGAGCGTGACGACGGGCTACGATAGTCTCAACCGCCAGAGCACTGTTTCGGCCTATCGCGCCGAGGGCAACGGCATCGGACGTTGGGATACGTCGGTCAGCGCGCAGAGCCTGGGCTACACGAATTCGACGAACGCCAGCGCCAACGTCGGCTATTTCGGCAACCGCGGTGAAATCTCCTTCTCGCATTACGGCGACGCGACGGGGGCGATATTCGACGCGAAAGACACCGCGGCGGTGACGCAGCGCTCCTCGGTCCGCGTCGGTGCTTCGGTTGCGTTCGCGGATGGCGTTGTGGCCGTCGGCCCGCCGATCCGTGGTGGAGCGTTCGCGCTGGTCCATCCTCATGAAAGCATAGCAGGCAAGGAAATCACGGTGGGCGACAACGACTACACGCGCGCGAAAGCCGACCGTTGGGGCCCGGCCGTCATAACCGATGTGCCGGCGTATTCGCCCTCCTCGCTTCCCGTCGACGTCGCGGATCTGCCTCTCGGCTATAGCCTCGGTGCGGGCGCGTTCGACCTGCGCGGCAGCTATCGAGCCGGTTATGCACTCGAGGTCGGGTCGGCATATTCGGTGTCGGTCGTCGGCGCGCTCGTCGACGACAAGGGTGAGCCGGTCGCCCTGACCAGCGGCATCGCGCAGTCGGCGGACAATGCATCGAAGCAGGTGGCCGTATTCACGAACGGCTCGGGCAAGTTCGGTGCCGATGGTCTGGCTCCCGGCCGCTGGATCATCGAGATGGCAACCGAGAAGCCGCTACGATTTTCGCTGATTGTTCCGAAAGGCGTGCAGGGCCTGTTCAAGGCTGGAACGCTGAAGCCTGCGGGAGAGAACGCACGATGAAAGCCTCTTGGATGATTTCGGTATTGTCGGCGCTGTCCTGCATGGCGCTCTCGACGACAGAGGCTGCCGCAGTCTGCACCGTCAGCGGCGTGGGGATGACGATGACGCCCGGCACCGCGAGCACGGGAACCTACACGCCGCCCACCGCGCCGACCGCGCAGGCGATCGCGATCACGATCACCGGCAGATATTCGACGAACGCAACAGCCGGCACCTGTCAGATTGCCTTGTCGTTCCAGCGTCCGTCTTATCCACCCGCGACCATGGCGAATACCGGCGGCGGAACTGCCACTTTGCCTTACACGATCACGAGCGCGGCGGGAGGCGGCAATACGCTGCTGTTTACCGGCAACTCAGTCAGCCTCGCCAATGTCATGATTCATGCGTTCGCATCGGCGGGCGCCAACCTCACGAACGTACCGTTCACCGCCAACTTGACGATCTACGTCCGCATGCTGCCGAACTCGCCGCAGGCTGCTGGATCCTACAGCGACGGTCTGACGGCCTGGGTCTTCAGTCTCGTGACCAGCAGTTCCATCTTTTCGCGCGCCTTCACGGTGACGGGCATCGTGAACAAAGTCTGCACCATCGGAGGCGTTGCCAACCCGGCAGCGGATTCCGCCAATATTCCTGTGAGTGCAGCCGGCGCGGTGAATACGGCAATAATCAGCAGATCTTACGCGAGCGTCGCATGCAACACGCCGTCGAATGTCCAGCTCACGTCGCAGAACGGCGCAGTCAGGATCGTCGGCGCGCCTCCGTCGGGCTTCACCAACATGATCAATTATGCAGCCAGCGCCACGTTCTCCGGCGCGACGGCGACGATCAACACGTCGTCGCTGCCGACCGCCTCTGGTCCCGAAACCGGCGCTGCCGTTTCGACCACGGGTGCAACGCCGAGCGGAACGATGTCGGTGACGATTACGCCGCAGGCGAATGCGCTCAGGCTGCTGGCGGGGGCCTACAGCGATGTCCTGCAGATAACGATCACGCCGCAGTAGCGGTGTCGTTGCTGCTGGAACAAGGTGAAGGAATGTTCATAGCGCTCGCAGGCTGTCCGATGTCGGTGCTCGCCGACTGGTCTGTCGCGCGTGCCGCGCTCGCGGCCCGCTATGCAGTTCCCGCGGATCGCGAAATCATCAGAGCCTTCCGCATCGGCCGCCCCAAACGTGTGCAGGAACGCAGACGGGCTCGCTTGCCGGTCGATGAACTCCTGGTCGGGCGCTGAGCGCCTTTCGTCTGGTCTCCAATTCATCGCACGATGGCTTCCGCTCGAGTCTTTCGGCGTTTGGCGGTAGTGCCCGTGCAGTTCATGTCGACGGCCCGACGTCGCCCGGTGACGGAGTAGTGTCATGATACGCTGATAGACGAGCGCGGCCGGCACAGAGCGGCAAGTGGACTTTCTGCGCGTTGAATGAGTTGGAGTTGGAGTTGGAATGTACGAGTTCGGTGTCATTCTGGTCGTCGCAATGGGCGTATTTGCTGGGCTCTGCTATGTGGCCAGCGCCTTCGAGGACTGACGCTTCGTCCCGTCCCGATCTGGCATGTCCCGATCTGGCATAGTCGGCATCCACACCGATATCGTGTGCTCGTCGGCTGTTCACGCCGGGGAGCTGTCGGCTATCGACAAAAGGTATTGCCCGTAGTCTGATTTCTCCAGCGCGCGCCCGAGCTGTTGGAACTGCTTGCTGTCGATCATGCCCATCCGATAGGCGACTTCTTCGGGGCAGGCGATTCTCAGCCCTTGCCGTTTTGCCAGTACGCGCACGAAATCGCAGGCTTCGTTGAGGCTCTCCGGCGTGCCGGTGTCGAGCCAGGCGAAGCCGCGTCCCATCTGCCTGACGTGCAATTCGCCACGCTCCAGATATACGGCGTTGACATCCGTGATTTCGAGTTCACCTCGGCCGGAGGGCTTGAGGTTTCTGACGATGTCGACGACGCGTGCGTCGTAGAAGTAGAGTCCTGTCACCGCCCAGTTCGAAGCAGGCTTCGAAGGCTTTTCGACGATCGACCGCGCTTTCCCGCTCTTGTCGAAGTCGACCACGCCGTAGCGCTCGGGATCGGTCACCTGACACGCGAACACGGTCGCACCGCTTCTGGGTTGCGCTGCAGCGGCGAGTTGCTCGGCGAGGCCCTGGCCGAAGAAGATATTGTCGCCCAGGATCAAGGCTGAACCTTCGCCGCCGACGAAGTCGGCGCCGATGATGTACGCCTGCGCGAGGCCGCCCGGCTCTGGCTGCTCGGCGTAGGTGAGATTGAGGCCCCACGCGTGTCCGTCGCCGAGCAGGCGCCGGAAATTCGGAAGGTCCTCCGGCGTGGAGATGATGAGGATTTCTCTGATCCCGGCCAGCATCAGCGTCGTGAGCGGATAATAGATCATCGGCTTGTCGTAAACCGGCAATAGCTGCTTCGACGTGACGAGTGTCATCGGATGAAGGCGCGTGCCTTTGCCGCCGGCGAGAATGATACCCTTCATCGAAATCTCCTGAAGTCCGCGCGACCGGTGAGCCGGATCGCTTTGACGGGGCGACCCTGTACCGTTGGGCGGAAGAAACGACTGAATGCCTTGCCCACTCGACGAAGCCGCAAACGCAGCATTGGCAGCGAGCGCCGTATCGGAAGTTCAGATAGTGAGTGCGCGGCAGAGCTTCCCCTTTAGGGTATCGCCGTGGCAGTGAGCAAGCCGAGCCTCTCGCCACTGTAAACGCCCTTGCGCAGCGGCTTCCACCAGCCTTCGTTCGCGAGGTACCAGGCAATGGTTTTCTCGAGGCCGCTCTCGAACGTTTCATGTGCTCGCCAGCCGAGCTCCGTCTCTAGCTTGCTTGCGTCGATTGCATAACGGCGGTCATGGCCGGGGCGATCGGCGACGTAGGTGATCAGGCGTTCGTGCGGACCGCCGACCGGAGCGAGCCGATCCATGATCTCGCAGATGCGCGTGACGACGTGCAGGTTGGTCCGCTCGTTGCGGCCGCCGACGTTGTAGGTCTCTCCCGGCTTGCCCTTGGTCAGGATCAGATGGAGTGCGCGGGCATGATCGTCGACATAGAGCCAGTCCCGGATGTTCTGGCCGTCGCCATAGACCGGAAGTGGGCGTCCGTCACGCGCGTTGAGGATCATCAACGGGATCAGCTTCTCGGGGAAATGGTAGGGGCCGTAGTTGTTCGAGCAGTTGGAGATCACGGCCGGCAGACCGTACGTGCGATGCCACGCCGTCACCAGATGATCGGAAGCCGCCTTGCTGGCTGAGTAGGGTGAGCTCGGGTCGTACGGCGTCGTCTCGACGAACAGGCCGTCGTCTCCGAGCGAGCCGTAGACCTCGTCGGTCGACACGTGCAGGAAGCGGAAGGCTTCCCTGTGGCCGGCGGGCAGACGACTCCAATAGGCACGCGCCGCTTCCAGCAGCGTGTAGGTTCCCAGAATATTGGTCTGGATGAACGCATCCGAGCCCGTGATCGATCGATCGACGTGGCTTTCGGCAGCCAGATGGATGACGCCGTCGGGCTGAAATCGCTCGAATGCGGCGTCCATCGCCGCGCGATCACAGATGTCGGCCTTCGTGAAGGCGTAGGTGTCGCGGCCGGCGATGGGATCGAGCGAGGCGAGGTTCGCAGCATAAGTCAGCTTGTCGAGGTTGAGCACGGTCGCACCGGCTTCCCCGACGAGATGGCGGCATACCGCAGAGCCGATGAAGCCGGCACCACCCGTCACGATCAGTCTCATCGACGCCCTCCAGAGTATTCACGCTGCGCAAGGCCGTGCCGTGCCCGTTCGCGCAGCAAGCCGCGTATTCTGTCTCCAGCAACGCCCGTGTCTAGTGGTTCGTCGCCCGAAATCAAAGCACCGTGACGAGGCCGGCGCCTTCAAGGACAATGCAGGGCGGTACGTCACAGACGGGGGAAACGTGCCACGACGGGAACGCCGGTCAGCTTTTCGAATTCGCCTTGAAGTCTTGCTCGTCCGCTGAGCAGCTCCACGAGGATTACGATGCCGGCCGTCAACATGGCGCACAGAAGAAGCAGTGCGATGATCGCCTTCTTCCACGAATTCTCGCCATACAACGGATCTTGCGGCCGCCCGACGAGCAGGAGATTTTCGGGTGTATCGAAAATGCCGAAGTAGTTGCCGCTATTGTGCGCGCGGCCACGAAGTCTGTTCGCGCGAGCATTGGCTTCCTGAAGACGCGCGTATAGCGCCTCTAGCTTGGCGGTGGGACCGATCTCGCGGGAAATCGTTTGCCTGATCACGTTCATCTGTTCGGCGGCGGCATCTCCAACGCCTGCAGCGTTTGCGCGCGCCTGTATCTCGGCCATCTGCCTCAAGCGCGCCACCACCGAACCGGGATCAGCACTTCCGAGCGCGACGATCTCCCGCTCGAGCGCCATCTCGGCTGCCCGCACCTCCTCGGTCCGACGCAGGGTGATGAACTGGCTCGCATTCAAGATGCTCTGCTCCGGTCCCGTCAGACCGTCCATGATGCGCTCGATGATGATCTCGAGCTTACGGGCGAGGCCGCGCGCTTCCAGTCCCACGAGCCGTATCTCGAGTGCCGAGTTACCGATCAACTCCAAGGACAAACTCGTCCGCAGCGCTCGCACATGCGTGTTGAGCGTTTCGCCGTGCAACTGTTTGCCCTCGACGAGCTTCGGCAATAGGTCCCGCAGCACCTGATCGCTCTTGATCCAGGCATCGATCGCGCTGATCTGCTGTAGCACCGCCTCGCGCGCCAGGATGCTCTGCGGACCCGTCAGGCCGGTTGTACGATTGGCGGACTGCAGCAGGATCAGCGATTTCGTCGTGTAGGTCTTGGGCGCAATCTTGGTGAGTACCGCGCCGGCCGCCAAAGCCAATATCATCGGGATCACGAAATGCTGCCATCGCTTCCGAGCGATGGCGATGGCAAGCACGACATATTCGATCATCAAATTGGGCACGTCAGCACCTCGACCGGTCGGTTCCTAGCCCAGCAGACTGCTCAGCGGCAGTTTGCGATCGTTGAGAAGCACCGCTCCCACTTTCACGTTGCTGAGGCGGCAATTGTCCACGAGGCGGCTCACCTCGGCGCGTGTCATGACAGCCGTGAGACAAACCAGCAGCACGACATCGCAGGCCGAGGCTCCAGCCATGAAGCACGGCGTCGGGCTTCCGCCCTGTCCCACTGCCGGGGGAAGATCCACCAGCACGTAGTCGTGGCTGGCGGCGGCTTGCCCGTAGGCTGTCTCGAACTGCTCCTTGAGTTCTTCGAAGCCGATGTCGGCGTTTGGATGAGCGGCTTGCAGACCCAGCATGAACTCGTCGGCATCGATGAGGTGCGCGCGCCGGCCGAAACTACGATAGGTGTCCCGGAGCCCGCGTGCGATGGTCGTAACACCTGCGTTGGTCCGGTCTGCCACCACGCCGATGACCCGGGCCTCCGACTTGTCGAGCGCTGCCATTATGCTCAACATCGGCCTGGACCATCGCGGTGGAATCTCGATCTGCGACGGCATCAGCTCCTGACTGGGCTGAAACGGGATGCCGTTTGCTATTTCATGAAGGGCAATCTCCGCCGACCTCGGCTTGGCCCACTTGAATACTGCGCCCAAGTCCCACTCCCGCTCAATGTAAAACAGTTCCAAGGGAGATCACGATCGTCTGGAACGTACCCAACCAAGCCTCCTCCCGGTCAGTGCGCGACCGTACATCGACAGCTTCGATATCGCATAGAGCGGCATCGAGAGCAGTTCCCGAGGCGATAGGATGTCACGGCCGATACGCCACCATGCCGCGAGCACCGCAAGTATCAGGCCAGAAAGGCCAGCCAGCGCCAGAAGAAGGCTGCCGCTTCCTGATCCTGCAATCGCTGCGGCGGAGCAAAGTGCAGCCAGTATGACGCCGCTGAGCACCAGAAACGCGATCGGAGGCACGGCTGCGTCTATGATGATTGCGATCGAGCGAAGATCCGCGCGTCGGACCGCTGCGCCGAGATGGCGAGGCAGGCATCTCGCGATAACCTGCAAATGACCAGTCTCCCAGCGGGCTCGCTGTGTCTCCTGGCCCTCCCGGCTGACGGGAAATGGACTGAGCGTCCTCACTGACGGCATGAACCGGGCCGGATAGCCGCGGTTCGCCAGTTCCAGGCCCAGCATCATGTCCTCGACGAGGTGACCTGTCGCTAGATCTGCATCGCGGATCACATGCCAAGGAAACGCCATCCCCGAGCCCATGAGCTGGCAGGGAAGATGCGCGCGGTGAAGACCCAGAGGTCTCAGATAGTTCTTCACCCGCCAGGCGAGCGCACCGATGCGCAGTTCGACACGGGCTCGTTCCGGTAGCGTGAGCTCGTAGTCGGATTGGACGGGACGCTGCGAAACCCGGCTTGCGGCTGCCAACCGGTAAAGTCCGTCGCCTTCGATCATGCTGTCTGCATCCAGAATGACGACGACGTCCGGCGGATCGGCCGCGAGATGCTCGATGCCGCGCGCCAGCGCGTAGCCCTTCCCGCGCCGCTCCTGATCGTGACGCTCGACGACCTCGGCTCCGAGATTGACGCTCAGCGCTGCAGTGGAATCCGTGCAGTTGTCGGCCACCACGACCACGCGGTCTCCCGGCCGGATCTGCCGCATCAAGGAAGTAAGGGTGGCGGCAATCACCTCGACCTCGTTGTGCGCAGGTATCAAGACGGCCAGCCGGCCTTGCCACGGCGGCTCGGTGTTGTTCGAAGCGGTGCGCTGCGGCAATGCCAGCAGCACCTCGATCGCGAACACCAGCACCAGGAAGGCGAACAAAAGGGTCGAGGCGAAAAGGATCAGCATTGTGAGTTCAAGAGCGAATTGAACCATTTTCAGTCCCTCGATCAGCAGCGGCGGCTCACGAGCGTCTCCAAATGGGGCAACGGAGTCCGTGCGTGGCGTCAGGAGCAAAAGGGATGCCGCTTCGGCGCGGCGCAGCGGCGCGCTCTTGCCGACGAGAGCATTCGCCCCGGCGCTTCACGATCGGTTGAAATATGATTACGCTACCACATAAAATTGATACGATACTGCCGCTTGGAAGCGCTTGGTTAATATCGCATTCGAGCCGTGCGCCAGCAAAATTGAATGCCGCCGGCAAGGGGATACCGAAGCAGGCCGCGCTTCAGGTCACGGTGGTCGTCGGTGCCGCCGGAGAGCGAGCAACGCAGCGGCATCGTCGATAGATCGTGCATGCGAGGGACGGTAACCAAGCGAAGCCGTACCTGGAGAATTGCGCTGCAGCATTGTGGTAAGGGATGAAGGGCGACACGCTCCGCGGCTCGGGCGGTTTACCAAACGAAGTTGAGGTGCGCGATGGCGCAACAACTCGACAAAGCTTTGAAATCGGCTGCGACTGCGACGCTGGCGTCGGCGATGCCTTACGCGCTTCTCAAGGCTGCAGCATTGCGGAAAGACCCGCTCATCATCCTCGTCTATCACACGCTGTGTGGTGACGACGACGATGTGGATGCGTGGACCGCGCTGCGCGTCGGTGACTTCCGGCAGCACGTCGGCTTCCTTCGCGAGCAATTCGAAATCGTCGGACTGGCGGAAGGGCTGGCGAACGCGACGGTGCCTGCCGCACGTCCACGCATGGTCATCACCTTCGACGATGGCGAAGCAGGGCTCCATCGGCATCTCCTCGGCATCGTGAACGAGCTTGCCCTGCCGGTGACGCTCTACATTGCGACCGGTCAGATCGCAGATGGCAAGCCGTATTGGTTCGATCGCGTGATGAACGCCCTGCAGTCGAGCAAGCCTTTCGCCATCGACCTCACCGATGCGGGACTGCCGGTGTGGAGGTTCGACGGAGCGGGCGGGAATGCGACGTGGCTGAAGCTCTCCGCGTTGCTCGAAACCCTGAAGGCGATCGATCCCGAACGCAGAGAAGCCGTCACCGAAGCGATCGAAGCACAGGCGCCGCGCGACCACCGCCGCAGTTTTCGACCGCTCAGGCCAATGACGATCGACGAGTTGAAGGTGGTCGCGGCCTCACCTCACGTGACCATCGGCGCACATTCGCACTGCCACAATCTTCTGGATCAGGTTCCGATCGGTCAGGCGCGAGAGAGCATGCGGAAATCCAAGCTGCTGCTCGAGGAATGGACCGGCCAGTCCGTCGGTCACTTCGCCTATCCGAACGGTAACTGGAATCCCGGGTTGGAATCGGCGGCGAGGGAGGTCGGCTTCAGATCTACGGTCATTCTGGACCAGCGCTTGCATTGCGCACGCGACCAGGCATTCGGCGTTCCACGCATTCAGATCGGTCGATACGACACGCTGGCCCGTTTCAAGCTTCGTCTTCTCGGCTTGTAACTCGAAGGCATGGCACGTTTCCACGTTGCCGGGCGGACCCAGCAGAAGGCGCACGTTTTTCTTTCGATTTCGACGCCGTCCAGCAAGGCGTTTACGATACGAGGATGAATGGTCGCCGCAGCGGAATTCTTCCCTCGAATTTTGCATGTGGCCGGCTATGTATCCGAATGATCGTTTACGCGATGTGCATGGCATTCTCGAGTTGCGTATGAACGAGTTACAGAGCGACGGGTATTATGTCTCGAGTCGATGATTCCGTCAGTCAGAACGACATAGCCATCGTCGGCATGGCCCTGCGAGTGCCCGGTGCACGGACAGTCGGTGAGTTCTGGAACAATCTCCGCAACGGCGTCGAGTCGATCCGGACGCTCACGCCGGACGAGATCGTCGCGGCGGGCGAGAAGCCGTCGAGAGCCCAGCGATCGAACTATGTTCCACGAACGTCCGACCTGCCGGACATGGAAATGTTCGATGCCGAATTCTTCGGGCTGAGTCCGATCGACGCCGCGGTGATGGACCCGCAGCACCGGCAATTCCTGGAATGTGCCTGGGAGGCAATGGAGGACGCGACGCGACCGCCGCAGACCGTCGCGGGGCCCGTTGGTGTGTTCGCGGGCTGCGGCATGGGCAGCTACTTCTATTTCAATGTCTGCAGCCATCGCGATCTGGTGGACCGGGTCGGCATGTTCCTGTTGCGCCACACCGGCAACGACAAGGATTTCCTCGCCACACGCGCTTCGTTCGCTTTCGATCTCAAGGGCCCCAGCATCAATGTCCAGACGGCGTGCTCGACGTCGTTGGTCGCCGTGCACTACGCCTGCCACAGCCTGCTTTCCGGCGAATGCGACATGGCCTTGGCCGGCGGCTCCACGATCGAGTTGCCGCATCGGCGGGGCTATCTTTTCCATGACGGCGAAATCCTCTCGCCCGATGGACATTGCCGCGCATTCGACCATCGCGCCGCCGGCACCGTGTTCGGCAGCGGCACCGGCGTCGTGGTGTTGAAGAGACTTTCCGATGCGATCGCTGAAGGCGATCCGATCCGTGCCGTCATCAAGGCAACGGCCCTGAACAACGACGGCGCCGCCAAGGCAGGATACCTTGCCCCCAGCGTTACCGGCCAGGCCGCCGCCGTCGTGGAAGCTCTCGGGCTCGCGGATCTTTCGGCAGACGACATCCAGTACGTGGAGTGTCACGGTACGGGGACCTACCTCGGCGATCCCATCGAGATCGAGGCGCTGACGCAGGCTTACAGAATGAGCACCACCCGCAACGGATTCTGCCGGGTAGGGTCGGTGAAGACCAACATCGGGCATCTCGATACAGCGGCGGGCGTCGTCGGTCTCATCAAGACCGCGCTGGCGCTCGAGCACGGAGAAATTCCACCCAGCCTCAACTTCGAGAAGCCCAATCCGGCGATCGATTTCGCCAACAGCCCGTTTGTCGTCAACGCCGTGGCGACGCCGTGGCCGAAGGTGGCCGGCCCGCGCCGGGCCGCGGTCAATTCGCTCGGCGTGGGCGGCACGAACGCGCATGCGATCATCGAAGAGGCGCCTCGAGCGGCCCGCAGTGGGACGACGCGAATTGCCCCCGATGGCCCCGATGTGATCGTCCTTTCGGCAAAGAGTCGGAAGTCCCTCGATGCAGCGGCGCGTCGCCTGGCCGAGTTTCTCCAGACCTCGCAGCAGACCCCGCTCGAGGACGTCACTCATACGCTTCTCCATGGTCGTCAGCGCTTCGAGCACCGCCGTGTCGTCGCGGTCGCCGATCGTGCCGATGCGATTGCGGTGCTGAGCGGCACCGCCGGCAATCGGATGCAGACGCATACGGCAGTCGACGGCGAGCCCTCCGCCGTGTTCCTGTTTCCCGGCGGCGGAGCACAGCATCCGGGAATGGCGCGCGCGCTCTACCGGGACGAGCCGAGCTTCCGCAGTGCCGTCGACGAAGGACTTTCTTACCTGCCCTCAGACGTGGCGGCCGAGATCCGGCGCACGACGTTCGAAGCCGGTCCTGACGACGCGGAAGCCGCCAAGACGCTGTTGCTGCCATCGCTGCAGCTACCCGCGATCCTGATCGTCGAGGTCGCGCTGGCGCGGTCATGGATGGCGCGGGGCGTCCAGCCCACCGCGCTGATCGGCCATTCGATGGGCGAGAACGCAGCGGCTTGCATCGCCGGTGTGCTGAGCTTCGAGCGGGCGGTGAAGCTCGTGCGCCTTCGCGGAGAGTTGTTCGACGAGATCCGTGGCGGCGGCATGCTGAGCGTGCCGATGAGCTTCGACGAGCTGACCCGCAAGATCCCGGAGAATCTCGATATTGCCTCCGTGAACGCACCGACCCTGTGCGTCGTGTCAGGCACCGACGTCGATCTCGAGGCTTTCCGGCTCGCGCTCCTCGCCGACGGGATCGAGGCGAGCCGGGTGCCGATCGACATCGCGGCACATTCCCGGCTTCTCGAGCCCATCCTTGCCCGCTTCGGGGCCTTCCTCGCCCAGTCGAAACTTTCGCCTCCCCGGATTCCGATCGTTTCGAACCTGTCGGGAACATGGCTCACGCCGGCCGAGGCGACCGATCCCGCCTACTGGGTCCGGCACCTTCGCTCCACTGTTCGTTTTGCCCAGGGCCTTGCCCTGCTCGCCCAGGACCAGCAGCGGGTCTACATCGAGGTGGGTCCGGGCAGGACGCTCTCGTCACTCGTGAAGGCGCAGGGCGCGATCCAGACGAATCAGGTGATCAACAGTCTTCCGCACGCAGACGAGATCGTCGACGACCGCTTGCACCTCGCAACCGCCGTCGCGCGTGTCTGGGCGACGGGGCTCGCGGTTCCGCTCGAGCAGATTCGGCCCAACCGCGGTGGCCGGCGGATCTCGATGCCGACCTACAGTTTCCAGCACCAGCGCTACTTCCTGGAGCGCGTGAAGCCGGCGGCCGACAGCCGGCAGGATAGCCTCACCAGGGAAGACGATCTGGCTCGGTGGGGCTGGCTGCCCGGCTGGCAGCAATCTGTTGCCGGCATGCAGTTGGGTGCGGACGCTGTGCCGCGCTCCTGGCTCGTCGTGATGGACGACGTCGGTGAGGGCCGGGCATTGGTCGCACGGCTCCGCGGCCTCGGTCATTCGGTCGTCACGGTGGCTCTCGGCGACACCTACAGCCGCATCGATGCGGAAAGCTTCGTCGTGTGCGCGGAGCAGGGCCGCGAGGGCTATGAGCGCCTGCTGCAGGATCTGACCGCCGACCGCGGCGTTCCCGGCAATATCGTCCACCTCGGGCTGCTGAGTGCCGACGAGACGTTCAGGCCCGGCTCGAGCTTCTTCGACCGCAATCAGGAGCGCGGCTTCTATAGCCTGTTCTTCCTCGCTCAGGTCTTGGCCGAGGTCGGTGCACCTTCGCCGCTGCAGATCACGGTCGTGACCAACGGCATGATGCGGGTTGGCGACGAGGAATTGCCGTATCCGGAGAAGGCGACGGTCCTGGGGCCGGCGCTGGTTCTGCCCAAGGAGATCGCCGGAGCGAGCGTGCGTGTGCTCGACGTGCCATCGCCGCCGCGCCAGCCGCCCTTGGTCGTCAAGGTCGTGCAGGACATGGTGGCCTCCAGGAAAGGCGGCGACCAGGGGGGCACGATCGCCCGATTGATCTGGGGCGACTTGTTCGCACCACCGGCCAACGAGGTTGCAGCATTTCGGGACGGCCAGCGCTGGCTCAGGACCTATCAACGGCTCGACCTCACGGCGGGAACCGAAGCGGACGCTGGTTTCAGGGAGAAAGGCGTCTATCTCGTCACCGGCGGTCTCGGCGATCTGGGACTGGCGTTTGCGCGGCGTCTGGGAACGCAGCTGCGGGCGAGGCTCGTTCTGCTCGGACGCAACGAGCTGCCCGCGCGCGAAACATGGGATGCATACACCGCCGCTTACGGCAGCAACGATCGCCTCGGTCGGGCGATCGATGCCGTGAAGGCGATCGAGGCGGCCGGAGGCGAAGTCCTCTGCGCCAGCGCGGACGTGACCAATCCGGAGTCGATCAGGCAGGCCATCGCGGCAGCCGTCGCGCGGTTCGGCACGATCAACGGCGTCATCCATGCCGCCGGCACCGTGCGCGACAGTCTCATCGCCATGAAGACGCCCGACGAGATACAGGAAGTGCTGTCTCCCAAGGTCGTCGGAACGCTGGTTCTCGAGGAAGCGCTGAAGGGCCTCGATCTCGATCTTCTCGTGCTGTTCTCGTCGACCAGCAGCGACACCTCGCCGGCCGGTCAGGTCGATTACGTTGCGGCCAACGCATATCTGAACGCCTTCGCGCAGAGCCGCGCGAGCCGCTCGCGGACCCGCGTCGTCGCACTGCACTGGGGCATCTGGAAGGATGTCGGCCTCGCCGCGCGCGCGCTCGTTGCCGGTCAGGAGGGCGGCGCGGAGCAGGTTGTGGCAGTCAAGGCACCGTTGTTCGACCGTCGCATCGAACATGGCGAGCAAGGCTACGTGCTCGAAGGGCGCTGGGACGCGAAGCGGCAGTGGATCCTCGACGAGCACCGTCTGAAGAGCGGCGAGGCGATCTGGCCCGGCACCGGCTACATCGAGGCATTCGCCCAGGCTGCACGCGAGGTCATGACGGAGGCGGCGTTCGCGCTCGAGGACGTCACGTTCCTGCGTCCTCTGCACATCCCGGACGGCCAATCGGCCGCCATCCGGATCTCGGTTCAGCGCGCCGGGTCCAAGTTGAGGATGACCTTGTCGAGCGAGATCGACGGCCCGCAAGGACCAGGTGAGATCGTCCATGCCGAGGCACTCGCGCGGGCGATCCACGTCGCCCGGCCGAAGCCGCTGAAGCTCGACGCTCTCGCCGATGCCTGCTCGAACCGGGTCGTCGAAGGCGGTGGTGCTGCCATGCCCTCCATCCAGGAGCAGCACCTGGCTTTCGGACCCAGGTGGCGCGTGCTGCGCTCGATGCAGCTGGGGACAGGGCAGGCGCTGGCTCGGCTGGCACTGGCTGACGAGTTCGCCACCGATCTCGCAGCCGGATACGGGCTGCATCCAGCATTGCTCGACATTGCGACCGGCTTCGCGATGGAGTTGGTGCCCGGCTACGATCCGGCCAAGTCCCTCTGGGTGCCGGTGTCCTATGGTCGCCTGATCGTGTACCGGCAGCTCGCATCGAAGATCGTCAGCCACGTCAGGCTCGCATCTGAAAGCGAACTCGGACCGGGCTATGCGACGTTCAACGTCGTCCTGACGGACGACAACGGAGATGTCCTCGTCGGCATCGAGCGCTTCACGGTCAAGCGCCTCGAGGAAGGCTTCGATCTCGCGAAATCGGTCGAGCAGGCCATGGGCGGCGTGACCCGACGGCGCCAGTCGGCCAATCGATCGCCGGCCGAGAAGTCCCCGGCGATCGAGCGCCTTGCGGCCCAGGTCGCCCAGGGCATCCTGCCGGACCAGGGCTTCGACGCCATGATGCGCGCACTGAAGACGGGGCAGCCGGAGGTCATCGTCAGCTCGATGGATCTCATGCAACTGAAACGCGCGGCCGAGCAGATCGACGCGCCGGCCCAGGCAGGCTCCGGTTTCGAGCGGCCGGATCTCGACAGCGAGTACGAGCCGCCGCGCAACGACATCGAGCACAAGCTCGTGGGCTTCTGGTCCGAGCTGCTCGGAATCGAGAAGATCGGAATAAACGACAACTTCTTCGATCTCGGCGGGCATTCCCTCAATGCCGTGCGGCTGTTCCGCATGATCAAGAAAGACCTCGCGACGGATCTGCCGATCTCCGTGCTGCTCGAAGCCCCCACGATTGCGCAGTGCGCGGCGCTGATCGAGGCCGCCGGGGGCGGCAAGAAGCAGGATACGCCGACGGCATTGGGCGCTTCGGCTTCGGCGGCCGTGCCGCTCCGGCGCTTCACGCATCTGGTGCCGATGGCCGGCATGGCGCTGAAGGACCAGACACCCTTCTTCATCTGTGCCGGAATGTTCGGAAATGTGCTCAATCTTCGCCATCTATCGGTGAACGTCGGGCAGGACCGTCCCGTGTACGGCCTGCAAGCCCGTGGCCTCTACGGCGATCAGGGCCCGCACGAGACGTTCGAGGAGATGGCGCGAGCCAATCTGGCGGAAGTCCGTCAGGTGCAGCCGCACGGGCCGTATCTTCTCGGGGGCTTCTCGGGCGGCGGCCTCGTCGCCTTCGAGATGGCCCAGCAGCTCAGGGCTGCGGGCGAGGAGGTGGGTATCGTCATCCTGCTCGATACGCCGTATCCGGAGGAGGTCAAACTCACGATCGCGGATCGTATCGCCATCCGAACGCAAGACGTGCGCAGGAAAGGGGCTGCATTCTTCGCCGAGTGGGTGAAGTGGCGCCTCGAGTACGAGATCCGCCAGCGCATGAAGCGGCGCGAGGGTGAAGGGCTGACCGGCGACCAGCTCCACAACCAGGTGATCGAAGCCGCATTCTACCGGGCACTTTCACGCTACCACGGCTCGCGCTACGAGGGCCATGCGATGCTGCTGCGGCCGCGGCTCCAGGTCGCCTACCGGTTGCTGGACGGTCGGGAACTCAACGCCGACAGAGGTCCGGTCCACGATGACAACGGATGGTCGCCCTATATCGCCGAGCTTTCGATCCTGGAAGTTCCCGGCGATCACGACAGCATGGTGCTCGAGCCCAACATCCGCGTGCTCGCCTCGCACATCCGGCGAGCGCTGGACGGGGCACAGACCGTCGGCTTCGGCGTGGCGGCCGAATGAGGCTCGGCGGCGACGCTGACGATCTCGTCGACGGCGACCAGAGTGACGACAGCCGTCGAGACAGGAACCGTCGAGACCGGAGCTGTCCGAGCTGAAAGCGGCACGATCGTAAGCCTCGCCTGCTGCCGCGAAGATCACCCTGTTCCGCCGCATTTGTGGTAGTCGTTTTTTTGAGCGCCTGCCCTCCGCAGATCGTGCTTCTTGGCAGTCACATGATGCGCACACGCGAAGATCTGCTCCGAGGCTGCTCCTCAGGCTTGCGGGCCTGCGTGCTCCCAATCCCAATCTGCGCCGCACAGGGGCACGTACAGCATCGTGGTCGCACCGATTTTGATCTGATCCCAGACGTTGAGATCGACTGAGCCGCGCACGACCTTGCCATTCACCCGGACCAGGTTCTCCTGCCTACCGTCCTCCAGGAACCCGATGTTCTCGCCACGTTGGAAGACGAGGTAAGCGTGCCCGGTACGAGAGATCTCGCGATCGCCATACGCCAGGGCGATGCGCTGCGAGACGTCGCGGCCGATCGGGTTGCGGCCGAAATAGAACGGCTTGGATATCCCCCGCCCCGGTCCGTTGGTGACGACGAGCCAGCCTGCGACGTTGCCCAGCTTCGCCACAGCATCGAGTTCCTTCTGCGCCTGCGTCTGCCCTTGGTTATCATCGCTCATGGCTGAGCCCGCTGGTGGATTGGTTGGCTGGCGGCCCCCATCATATTGGGGAAGATCCGAGACGACGGTCGGCGGCGGTCCCACGGGCCTTGCCGGCGTGCGCTCCGGCACATCTTCTCTGCTGCGCCTGCCTTCCTGTCGTTCGCGAGACGGCGAACCAGCCGCCGACTGGCGCGGGTCGTGGCCTTGATCGACTTGGGATCGCCTCTCCTGTTCGACCTCGCCGTCGAACCGCGCGGTGTCGTCCACATCACTCTCCCGGCGAGCGGCATCACGATGCGCAATGGTGGGCGGCGGCTCCTTCTCGCTGCTTGCGGGGTGTGGGATGCCGTGCAAGGCTCGCCGGGGTATCCCATGCGGCGGAGGTGGAGGGCGCTTGGCGTCGGACATGTTTGCCTCTCTTGCATGCTCGAATAATGCCTATGGGACGAACGAGGAAAAAATAGTGTGGGGCACTTTTAGCACGCAGCGGTCGCGTTCGTAAGAGTCGCGTGCGACGCAAGCAACTCGCACCGATTTGCATTTGCCGTCACAATGGCCTGGAAGGTATAGTCGGAAGGTGAATTCGGGTGGGATGTGGTGGTCCGGCTGGTCCGGCCGGCCTGCATCCGGGTTTTCGCCGTGTAGCTCACAAGAGACAGACCTCGACCTCATGTCTTCGGCGATCTCCACAGCGATCAAGACCGCTCAGGGCAGCCGCGCCTCCCAGGAGGATTTCGCCAGAACGGCCGAGATCGCAGGGGGAAGTGCGCAACTTCTCGTGCTCGCCGACGGCGTGGGCGGTGGCGTCTCGGGCGAGCGCGCCGCCAAGCAATGCGTCGACGAGTTCATCCTGGCCGCGCAACGTGGAGAACTCGACGATCCGGAGGCGAGGCCCGAGAGCCTTTTACGCCTGCTCGAGAACGCCAACCGGCGCATCTATGAGTACGGCCAGGAGTTCGCCGAGCACCGCGGCATGGCGACAACGGTGGTCGTCGCAATCCTCACCGAGTGCGATGTCGAATGGATCAGCGTCGGCGATAGTCACCTCTACGTGGTCAGGAGGGACGGCCTGATAAAACTCAATGCTGACCATTCGCTACGAGGGCAAGCCGAAACGAAAGTAACGTTTCAGGCGCCGGATGGCGTTACGACCGGCAGGAGCAATGAGCTGCTGTCGGCGGTCGCGGGACGGCAGATTCCGCTGATCGATGCTCCTCAGGCGCCATACGCCATCGCGCCCACCGACGTGTGTCTGCTCGCTTCCGACGGCCTCGACACGCTTGCCCCCGACGAGATCCACAGAGTGGTGGTCGACGCGGGTATACCGACCGCTCGGGGTATTGCCGCGACACTGCTCGATGCGGTGCTTCGTAAGCGCGCGATTGGGCAAGACAATATCTCGATCCTCGTCGGCTGCAACGAGACGGCGCTCAAGGCCGCAATGCCGGCATCGGAAAGCTTCGACGAGGGGCAAGGCGCGCGTCCGAGCGCGCGCGCTGGTGGAAAGGAAGAGGAGACGGACACCGTTCCGCTCGTTGACGGGCCGTCGCGCCCGGCCCCTGAAACGGCTGCAGTTCCACGAATAAATGAAGCTGAGCCGCAGAGAGCGGCACCCGCACCCAAGCCTCGGCAAGAAGACCTCGCGGAGCCGACGAGAGGCTTTCTCGGGATTCCGCTGCTCGCCTGGATCGGACTGTTCCTGTTGGGCATGTTTGTCGCAGCACTCGGCAGCTACACGTACTCGAGCATTTCGACGTGGGGTGCGCCCGGTTCCGCAGCCGGCAAGCAACAATCCGGAGACAAATCGACGATCGCGACACTACAGCAGCAACAACAGAACCAAGCACAGCAGAAGCAGCAATGGGAGGTTCGCTCAGACAGCCGATTTGCCTACCAAAGCAGTGAGTGGTGGCAGGCAGGTTCGCTCGATAAGTGCAAAGAAGAATGCCTTAGGGACAGGGATTGCGCGGCGGTGTCTTTCAGGGTGCCACTTGGTTATCGTCGCCCGTATTGTTATTTGTACGATAGGCGCGCGATGGAAATGCGAAGGAACACTCGGGCCGAATTGGATCCCACAGACTGGGTAAATTATTCTATTAGAAGAAACCGGTGACAGCGCATTCGGCGTCACCTTCGGCCCACGTCAGTTTACTTTCGGGGCGACGTCGTAGACGAACACCCGACCATCGTCGCCGGCGGTGGCGAGCAGGCGCTTTTCGGGCGAGAACTCCAGCCGGCTCACTTGGCCCTTGTGGTCCTTCAACTCGTGCAGCGGGGTCATGCTCATCGTATCCCAGACGGTAACCTGCCCCTCCTTCCAGGCGGTTGCTGCGCGCGAACCGATCGATGTCACTGCGGTCCGCGTGATGGGTGCGTAAGGTTCAGGCGCTGATTTTTCCGGCTCACCGGTCTTTGTGTTGAAGCGCACGACCTTACCCTGTGCGCCGATACCGGTCCCGGTGTCGACGGCGAAAGCCGTCTCGCCATTCTCGGTCAGCGAGATCGTGCCGGGCGCGAGGATGCCTCTGAGTGGGATGAGCCGCTGCCTGCCGACCTGTCTGAGGTCGCACATCAGAAGCCGCCCGTCGTCCCGTGCGGCAACCAGTACAGGCTGCCGAGCCGCGAACGTGAGTGCCGAGAACGGCGGCTGGTCCTCACTGTGCAGGGAGCCCAGCCAGTCGCGGCTTGCCGCCGTCGAGTAGGCCATGATCTGGCCGGAATGGTTGGCTGTGCCTAGGTTTTTCGCGGCGGCGACGACGATCAACTGAGCATCCGGCGTGATGCGGAGATGGGTCACCACGCCTTCCGCCGCTTTGAAGCGCTTGAAGTGCTCTGACAGCTTGCCGGTCTCGATATCCAGCAGCGCCACGTGACCGCTATGATCACCGACCAGAATACCCTTCCACGGGATCACGGGCAGAATGCAGGAGATCCGTCCCTCCCGATAGGTGAGCCTGTACTCCCCGCCTTTCCGTCCCAAGGACGCAAGCGCAATCGTGCCGGCCCCGGTTGCCGCCGCGATCCAGTCGGCATTGCGATCAAACCCGAGCGCCTCGACGCCAGCGCCGAGATCGAGGCGGACGCGGTATCTCAAGGGAACGGCATCCGGCACATTCTCGTCCTCGACGAACCTTCGCCAGAACGTCACCAGGCCCTTCCAGGGCGAGTTGCTGGGAGGCTTGATGGGCGGAACCGGCGGCTCCGGCGGCGGTGGATCATCCTCCACCTCCACATACTTTTCCGGTTCGAGCTTTGGACGCCCCCAATCGTACGGTTCACCACCCGTTCCAGTACCAGTTCCAGAATGGGTGTGCCGCGCCGTGGAAGGGTCGACCTCCGGGGCCGGATCCGAAGGCTTCTCGGCGCCGGGTATCGGTGCCCGAGGGATCGGCGGCTCCTGCCGGGCACGCTGTCTAGGGGCCGGAGCCTCGGGAGAACGCCGCCCTGACAAGAACTCGTAGAGGACGCGGACGTCTTGCGGGCGGTCACGCCGGGTCAGCGACAGCCCCGCCTCGATCGCTGCAAGCACGTGTTCAGGATAGCCAAGCTCGGAACCCAAGCTCTTCAATCGCAACGGATCTGGAAGACCTTCGTTGATGTCGGCCAGCCGCTCCGTCGCGTTCGGCGGATGGCTGCCTGTCAGAACAAAGTAGAATGTACCGCACAGCGCGAACACGTCTGTCCAGGGGCCTTGCCCCTTGTTGTTGCCGAACGGCATCGCCTCGTCGATGACCGCATCCTCGCGGCGGAGCTTATCGTGATTGTAGTGTTGTTCGGGGGGGGCGTACTGACGGTTGAGCACGGCGGTATAATTTGCGCCTTGCGTTCGGCTCGCCTCCTGATCGAACTGCTCGCGGGCCGAACCGAAGTCGATGAGCACAGGCACGTCGCCATCGGACCGCAGCATGATATTCATCGGCGTCAAATCGCGATGCAGCACGGCGTTGCCGTGAACGGTGGCGAGTGCGTCGATCACGCGGCGCGCGATCCACATGAACTCCTCGACCTTTATGCTGTGGCCGTTCTCGCGTAGCTCTGCGATTCGCTGGAAGAGCGTTTTGCCCTCGATGAATTCCAGAACCATGTAGGCGGTGCGGAACTCGTGGAAACGCCGTATGATCTTCACGATGCCGACGTCGTCGAAAATGGCCAGTGTCTCGGCCTCGGTCTCGAACCAGCCGATGCAGTTCGCGAGCATCTTGCTGGTGGCCGAATTCGGGTAAACGTCGCCGCCGGACCGATGCACATGGTCCTTCGGGAAACACTCCTTGATGGCGACGAACATACTCGTCGATACATCGATCGCCTTGTAGGTCTTACCGAAGCCGCCGTTGCCGATCGGCTCGACAATGCGGTAGGCGCCACCGCAAAGGTCAGTACCGTTCGGCAGGGTGTCCTTGTCGGTCTTGGGGGAGTAGCTGCCGTCGTTCACTCGCCGCCCCTTGCAACAAACTCGTTACGCTCGACAAATTCTCGTGGGAACGACAATCATCCAAGTCACGTAGGCGCCAGTCGATGCAATCACCAAAGAATTGCGATTCCAAGATGCGTTTGCATCATCTATATGCGGCGATTATATTGACGACCATTCAGGATGCCAAGTGGGAGCATTTCGTTTGCGGGTCCTGGGCGCGTTCGATAGCCGGCTGGGTGGGCGGGAGTACCAGGAGGATCGAGCTGTCTTCCTGCGTCATCCCCAGGACGCCAGTGGACTTGCACTCGTGGCCGACGGAGTCGGCGGCCACGGCGGTGGCGACGTCGCGTCACGTACGATCGCCGATACGGCCAAGGAAGCGTGGAACGCGATTGGCGGCCGTCCGCGCGATCCCAAGGAGTTCCTCGGCCAGATCGTTCGCGTTTCTCATGCGCGAATCAAACAGCAAGCGGAGCGCCGCGCCGACGTCGATCCTCAGTCGACGATCGCCATCGCTCTGATGCTGGACGGCATGGTGCACATCGCGCACGTAGGCGACAGCCGCGTGTACCTGATCCGACACGGAGCCATCGACTACGTCACCCGCGATCACTCGGTCGTCGAAGGGCTCCTCTATGTCGGGGACATCACGGAGGCGGAGGCCGCCCGCCATCCGAGCAAAGGCCAGTTGCTCCAGAGCGTCGGCGGCCCCCGTCCGCCGCGGATCAGCTACGAACAACGCGAACTGATGAACGGCGATACACTGGTGGTCTGTACGGACGGTATCTGGGATTCGGTCCGCAACACCGACCTATTGCGGCTCGTGTCCAGCAGAAAGCCACATGGTCAGTCCGACATCGTCGACCTTACCCGCATCATTGCCGATCAAGCAGAAGGTATCGGAGGCAAAGAAGGCGACAACGCTTCGGTCGTCGTGGCAGTGATCGACAATCTGCCACACGTCCCGATCGAGCCTCTGAAGCGTGCTCCATCGGAAGCGTCGGCCAAGGCCAAGGAAGTTGCCGACAAGATCACCGGCGCCGCCCGAGACCGTGTGCGTGGCGCCGGACAAGTCCTGAAGCAGATCGCAACGGCTGTCGCCGTGTTGGCCGCTTCCGGAATGACCGCCTGGCTGGCGACCGTGTATCTCGCCAAGCAGCGACCTGCTCCCGATGCTCCGGCACCTGGTGCTCCGGCCGCAGCGGCACCGACCACCCCACTCAACAACGTCGCGACATCGCCGCCTCCACAAAAGCAGTCCCCTCAGAAGCAGATTGCAAAGCCCCGGGAGGTCGCGAAAGTAAACCTGAGCGGCCAGATCGAGCAGCTCAAGATCTCCACCGATTCCCCGATACCGACGATCGCGGCAGTACTCAACGATGGTTCGATCGACGTGCTCACGTTCGACGGGAACAAGCTGGCGCCGCTGCCGAGGATTGCGAGCTTCTTGTCGGCCAAGGGGCGGCGCGCATTCACCGTCGACCGAGCAGGGACGGTTCTCGGCGTCCTGATGCCCGAGGGGGAAGTCCAGATCCGCTCGACATGGAGGGACGAGGCGGCGTTCCGCGTACGATTACCCCCCGGAGACGTGACCGATATCGCGACCGACAGCCTGAGCGGGTTTGCCGTGGCTGTTGGTGGCCGCACGCTGTGCCTGCTCGTCGAGACGAAAAGGGCGGACGAAAACTTGCAGCAGCCAGCAGCCTGGCAGGCATTCTCTGTCGAGACCAAGGACCTGACGGAAGCTGCGTCTCCAACGGGCATGGCTTGCGAGCCGGTACTCCCGAAGCCGCCGGCGAACTGCAAGTCGACACCCAGGGCGCCTGAATGCTCGACCAAGGACGCTAGAAGGACGTCGAACCAGCAGCGGGTGCCGGTCAACAAGCGACAAGCGGAGAAGTCCATCGACACCAAGCAACTGACGCCGGCCGGGTTCCAGATCGTCCGATTGCTCGGCGGTCCTCCGCAAGGCGTGACAGCAACTTCAGATACGCCGCTCGGCAACGTGCTCGCGCTGACGAACGAACCAGCCATCCGTGTGCTGTACCGGGTCCGGACACAAGGAGGTGAAGGGGCCCCGGCTCGGGATGCCATTGTCTTGAAAACCACGATCGACCGAAGCGAACTCGTCAAAACAGGCATCACGGCAGAAGATGCGGCGGAGGCACGCCTCTTCGAACTGCCGGGCCGCGAGGAGATCGCACTCATCGGCAAGGACGCCACGTCGATCCACCTCGTCGACCTGAAGAACAAGTCGGTACGAGTGTGGATCACGCTGGAGAACATAAGCCCTGCAGCCGTCGCTGGGCGGAAAGGGGGCGGTCTGGTGGCGGGCACCGCAGGCGGTCAGATCCTCGTGTACAACGCCGAAGGCAAGCTGCTGGGAACGTTCGAGGCCTCTCAGAAATACATCACCGGGGTCGCCGCCACCCCCGATGGAACGGAGCTCTTCGTGGCGGACAACGGCGGCACATTGTCGGTGTGGAGCCTTGGCGAACTCGGAAAGTGAGCGCGATCGAGTCCTTGTCATGTGAAGCGTTGGATAAGTGGGGCATCGATGGAATGGATCATCAGGTCGGCGGGCGGTATAGATACCGTATTGTCCAGCAAGACGCAGACGCTCGAGACGTCCGGCTTGGTGATCGGCAGTTCGGCGAAAGCCGACTTCCGTCTGGCCGATCCGTCGGTGGCTGACAACCACGCCCGCCTGCATCTGGGCAAAATCGGCAAGGATGCACTCAGCATCGAAGACCTCGGCAGCGGACGCCCGACAATCGTGAACGGACAGCACCTGCGGATGCCTTACGAGCAGATGCCGCTCGGCGTCGGAAGCCGTATCATGATCGGCCAGATCGAACTCGAGGTCCTCGCGCGGCGCAATACTGGTACCGGCTCGACCCGCCCCGTTCCCCCCGATGCGAAACCGCCTCCGCTACCGCCGGATGCTGCGATCGGCACGCCGTGGGACGAGTTGGAGATTATGCTGTCAACCTTCGACAAATGGGGCATGGCCGTCCAGCGCCGCATCAGGCGAGATCCAGCCGTTGGCTCACCGATCCAGTTGAGTGTGATCGGGCGCACCAGAGAATCGTCCGACTTCGTGGTCGACGTCCCTTCGATATCGCGGCCGCACGCGGCCATCGGCTATGATCTTGCTGCTGGCTGGGTCATCTGCGATCTGGGCTCGACAAACGGTACGCTCGTGCCCGATGGCAAATTCGACGAGTGGAGGCCCGTTGGAAAAGACTGGGCGCCGATCAGCGGAAAAAAAATCCGGCTCGGCGACCACGAGGTCCGCCTGTCCAGGCTGTTCGTTCATACTTGGCTCGAGCAATCTTGAGATCGACAAACGATCGCGGCGGGTAAGCGTTCAGGCGAAATGCCGGCCGGCTGCCGGATCGTCCAGGTTGGCCGCCATGCCCAGTTGACTTCACGCGCCTCGACAGCTTCTCCTGTGTTCAAGCCGATCGTGACTCTGCAGCATCGATGCGGCTAGGTTTGAAGTATTTCCGACGCAGATGTGTGTTAACTTCCACTCTTTGCCGAACAGTAAGTGTGACCAGTGCAGCGCTGGCGGTCGACATGAGTAAACTGACAAAAATGCTCAGCTCTTTCAGGCGTTTGACGTCTCGAGGGCTCCTGATTATCGGACTAAGTCTCGTCCACTTGTGGGCGACGTTCGACGGCATGCGCGAACTCATTCCGCAAGCCGGGATCAAACTCGACGACTTCTCGACATTCTTCACCGTCCCGGCACTGGCGCTGATTCTCGTCGTGTCGATGCTTACGGCGATGATCGTGTTCACGCTGCACCTGATGTTCTCCGACCACGCCACGAAGTTCTTCAGGGCCTCTGCCGTGGTGGTGTACCTGTTCCTCGAGGTGGTGTCGGTCGGGCTGGGCTTCGGTTTTTACTGGAAAGTCCTGAACTCGACCGAGTCCGTGTTTTCCAACGTCGGCGTAGCGGAAGGGGTAGTGGAGAGCGCCTTCACACGTGTGAGCCGCGACATCAGTAGTGCCGCCCAGGTGCTGGCCACCGCAGCTTCCTACTCCCGCGCGAAATCGCAAGAAGAGACCACTAAGGGCAACACCTGCTTGCCGCTGCGCAGCGGCGGCGGCTGCGGCCCGATCTGCAACCTGCGCAAGACCGACGCCGACAACGCCGAGCAGTGGAATTCTTTGATCAAGGATCGGGTGACCAACCTCAATCGCGACATTCAAACTCTCAAGGAGCGAGCCGGCAAGGCGAGCAAGAGCATCAAGGGCGCCTCTCAAGACGAAGCGGTGCGCTCGATCCAGCAGTTGAATTCCCAGATCGCCGCAGTGACGACCGACATCAACCGGCTCAGCGGAGATCCGAACATCAAGGCTATTGCACAGCAGATGGCCGAACGCGCGGCGAGGCAGGATCATCCGGCCGGCGGCAGTCCCGCCAAGGGCGCCAAGGGGGGCGGCGGTACCTTCCGCTGCATCGACCCCGTCCTGTCCGGCCATCTCACGCGGGCTTCGGAAGCGCTGCAGTCGCTGCCGCAGATCAAGCACGTTCCGCAAGTTGCTGCCGAGATCGGTTCTGAGGCAACCAAGGCGGCCTTCTTCCGCCTGCTCGCATGGCTCGGCAGCTGCGCGACGGGCGATTGCAAGATCGCCGCGAACCACGGCATCGATCCGATCACCGGACAACAGGTCGGACAGGATGGCCTGACGCAGAAGGACCTGCTCGCCCTGGTCATCGCAATTGCGATCGACGTCTGCCTGCTGTTCGCGACCGGGTACAAGGACCGGCCTTCCAAGAGCAGCCGGCTGGTCGAGATGTTCAACCAGTTCGACGAGAAACACGACGTCGGACTGGCCTGGCGGCTGCTCGGCGACGTGCATCTTCGAACCATGCAGGGCCATTACGTCGCGATCCCCGACACCAGAAACGACAAAAGCGCCGGTTTCAATCACCTCAACGCGTTCTTCGACATTCTGGAGGCCAACCGTGAGGTCAGCCGTGCATGGCTCATGTGGCCCGGCCGCGTGAAGAAGAGATACGCCAAGCGTCAGCAAGAGGAATTGTCCAAGTACGAGGCCTTCAACGTCTACTATGTGCCGAAGCCGAAGATGGCGGAGTTGCTGGAGGAGGCGGAGCGGCGCGTGCGCGGCCAAGGCAGCTTCGCTCCTCCCCAACCCGAGGAAAATCTGTGGAGCAACGTCCTGACCGGCCAGGTCGCTCCCGGCAGGGCGCTGTCCTATGAGCCTCAGGACGACTGGACCGCCCCGCAGTCCGCCCGGAACGGGCAGCAGCAGCCTCACATGGGGAATGGCCATGCAGGTCCGGCGGGTGGAAACGTTCCCTATGCCTCCCCGCCCCACTTCGCAGGTCCCCCGCCGGCTGGCGGATCACCGCCAAAAGGAAATGCTGCGCATCCGGCGAGTGAGCGGGCGCAACCGCAGGCCGCACGGGCTCAGCACGCACGCGGGCCGATCGACATGGACGAGACGGTCGCGAGCGTGATTGTCGACGACGCCGCTTCGGTGGGCTCCGCTGGAAGCGCCGCTCACGCATCGCCACCGAACAGACCCGACTTCGAGCCGACAATGGCCACCGCCGCTTCCGTGGTGCAGGGGCGCTACCAACCCGCCGATCTCGATGCGACCGTACTGAGTGACGACACGACAAGGCCTCCGCGCAGCAACGGTGCCAGCCGAAAGGCTTGAGGTGCCCCGCAAACGGGCGCGCTCGGGTTGGCGCCCCTGTCGTCGTCTATTCGTCGACGACTCCCATTATGGTGATCGCGCGCTCATCGAGCGGCGCCTTGCAGAAGCGGCAAATGGCTGGCGGGAACGAGGGCACCGTCAGCAGCCGACAGTTGGGGACGCCGCACTGCACGGGAGCCGTGCGATAGCGGATCACGGCGAACCGGCGTTCCCCGACTTTCAGCATGTCGTTTTCGCGAACGGCAAACCAGCCCTTTGTCGGCGCCGGCTTTTCGTTGAGCCAAACCCCCTTCAGTTCAGGAGATACCGTTGCGATCCAGTCGAGACCTTGGCCGGACGCCTTCAGGTGGATGCGGGGCGTGATCACATGATCTGCATTGGGCATGTCCAGGCACTCGCCGCCGAGGACCTGCGTGTCGCCATTGATGTCGCCGATAACGACCGGAATGCCCGGTAGCAGCGGCCAGCGCTCGTTCTGCTCGGGAGGGTGGCCATCCATGACATCTACCAGTTCGAGAACCGGCCGCTTCACGAGACGAAGGCGGTAATGTTCGATTCCGATGATGCTGGCGTCGACTCGAGCCGGCAGCTTGCCCCCTTTCGGACAGCTGCGACCATCGACGGTCGTTCCATTCGTGCTCTGATCGATGACGAAGAAGCGCTCGTCGCCTTCGTCTTCCAGCGATGCGTGAAACTTGGAGATCCTGGGCTTTTCCGGATCGAGGTCGTGCAGAACCACGTGCATGTCGCCATCCTGCCTGCGACCGATCTTGGCCGGTATCGGCACGAAGTGCACGTAGATCAGCGGCTTCTTGGTGTTCTCGACGATGATGCAATACTGATCCACTGATGTTCCCTCGAACTCTGACCGGGCAACAATCCGAGGACGACGACCGCCTCAGGCAATATGACTCCAATTCGCATTTCGCACCAGCCGCGCTTCATTCCTTGCGCGGCTGGCGGCCTATCATCGAGCAGGCTTGCTCCATATCACGAATCGACCAGCGACCTTGCGACGCGGAACCCGACGTGATCGATCCGCTCGGTTTGGTTGAACCCAATCCTCGAGCTGCATCGCGATTGTTTCGCCGGTGACTTCCAGCTGCCGCCACGAACGACCTTGAGGGTACTCTTGAAAGCGCGCCACGGCTTTGCGTTTCCGGGAGCCCCCACATAATTTGGGTGCCAGTCGTCCTCCACCCATTGAGAGACCGATCCTAGCATGCCGCACAGCCCCCAGGGGTTCGCTGGAAACCTGCCGGCAGCATCGAGCGACCTCGTCGCGTCGAGTTCTGTGACGGTGTCACCCCACCAGTACCTCGTGTGAGTGCCCGCACGAGCCGCGTATTCCCACTCGGCCTCGCTCGGTAGGCGATAATCCTGCTCCGTACGCTTGGAAAGCCAGTCGACATAGGCTTGAGCCTGCTCCCAGCTGATCCCGACGACCGGCCCGGAGCGATCGCGCTCGGATTTGAAGCTGATGAGCGTACCGGCTTGCGGGCATTCCTTGGCAAACGCATTCCATTCCTCTACCGACACTGGGTGCCTGGCGAGCGCGAACTGACGTTCGATCCTCACCGGATGCGGCTGTTCCTCCTCTGGCCCAGCGTCCGGATCGCCCCTGGAGGCTCCCATCTCCAGTTGCCCCGGCGGCAGCACCACCATCAACGGTGCAGCCGGCATTTCGCGGAAATCTGCGCCGGGATGCATCCAATGCACCTCACGCAGCGGCGCCGGGCACAGCGAGACAGCGAAGCGCCCGCGTGCGCGTCTCGTCTCCGGCTCGAGCGGCGCATCCGACAGTGGCCCCACCTCGCTCATCGGTTGGCTCAGACGTTGCCTCATGTCGCCAACGAGTTTGCGGATGTCATCGGGGACTCGATCTGGATGCAACTCGACATAGTTCGGTTTCCGCAGACCTTCGATGTCCGGCGGCAGTTCCTGCGGCAGCTTCACTTCATGCTGGAGCACAGGAAAGATATGAATCTTGCGTTCGAGCGCCTTGGCGATCTCGCGCCGGACATAGTCGCCGTCATCGAACAACCTCGGCTTGCCTGTTGGGCCTTCCTCCAGCCATTTGTCGCCGATCACTGCGACGAGCGCTTTGGCCCGGCCGAGCTTCACGCTGAGCCGCCGTTCGAAATCGGCACCTGCTTCGATACAATCGACGTCGAGAAACACCGCCTCCTTTTCAAATTCGGCGCGGAGATGCCAGGCCAGCAAGTGGGCAATGTAACAACCGTCTGATCTTCGATAGTTTATGAAAATCTCGTCAGCCATAACGGGCCACTCTCGAAATAAGGCCACTCTGGACTTTGTGCGCGCAAAAACTCGACTTCCCTCGAGCACGCCATGAGGTTTTGATTGTTTGTCCCACAGAGCGCTGACCAATTCAAGATGTCGGTCATTCCTTCAGCCGGAGCCCTCGACGATCGAGGTTGCCAATTGCGTCGGTTGCACCACAATGCACTGGCAGGCGGTCGAAGGCGACGGGCAGCGACAGAAAGGGACGTCGACGGTGGGCATCGACACCGACGGCGGCGAGCTTGGTGCGGGTAGGCAAAACATCAACTCCGTGCTGGCGGCGGTGTCCAACGACACGACAGGATTCTGATGATCTCCCCGATCCGAACCGGCTTGACGACCAAGGGGGCGCCGGCGAAGACCGGCGGGTGCTGGTCGCTCGAGTATCCGGAGACGACGACGAACGGGATCGAGCGCCGGGAGAGTTCGACGGCGACCGGCTCCGAAGTGCAGCCGTTGCCGAGATTTACGTCGAGCACGGCAATATCGCAGCCTTCTGCCCTGACGAGGGCGATACCCTGCTCGGCGTCGATCGCAGGGCCGACAACAATGAATCCAGCGGCACGCAATTGATCCGACAGATCGAACGCCATGATGGCGTCGTCCTCGACGACAAGCACGCGCTTCATGTCAATGACCCCTCTTGAATGGCTGACTGTTCAAGATTGCCACCCCTCCCCCGCTCCAGTGCCTTCTCGGCCGGACAGGTGAGCCTCCACGAGAAGCCAGCCGGATCGAAGGCAATGTCTACCGCGCCGTAGACAGACATCTTCACCAGGGAGTTTATGACCGTGCTGCCGAAGCCCTTGCGCGTCGGCGGCTTCACGGGCGGACCACCGCGCTCCACCCAGGCGAACAGAAAATCCTCGCCGTCGAGGCGCCACGTGACATCGACGCAACCGACGTCGTTCGACAGGGCGCCGTACTTGCCGGCGTTGGTGGCGAGTTCGTGCAGCGCGAGGCCGATGGCCTGCGCGGCGGCCGGCGCGAAGCGCATCGGCGTCCCGCCGATCGAGATGCGCGTGCCGATCAGATCCTTGAACAGCGCAAGCTGGGCGCGGGCGAGATCCTCGATGCCGACACCGGTCCAGGCATTGTTGACGAGCAGGTCCTGATTGGCGGAGAGCGCCTGGATGCGCTCGCCGAAGCGCGTGACGAAGTCGGTCGGGTTCGTCGACGCGGTCTGCCGCGCGACCGACTGCACGAGACCCAGCATGTTCTTGGCGCGGTGATTGACCTCTTTCATGAGCAGGCCGATCTGCTCCTCGCGGCTTTTCCGCTCGGTGATGTCGACGGTGGCGCCAACGAAGCGCAGCAGGCTGCCGTCGGGGCCTCGCTCGGCGCGTCCGCGGTCCCACACCCAGACCCAGTGACCATCCTTGTGGCGGATGCGGTACTCCAAAGCGTAGGTGCCGTCGGCGCCGATGAACTTGTCGGGCAGTTGGGCCTCGATCTCCTTGCGGTCGTCGGGCTGCCACAGCGAGAACCAGGCCGCGCTGGTGGGCTCGAGTTCGTCGGGCCGCCAGCCCGTGAGGCGCGTGAGGCCGTTGCTGCGCCACAGCCGGTTGGCGCGCACGTCCCAGTCGTAGACGAGGCCGGAGGCCGCCTCCTCGGCGGCTGTGAAACGCTCCTCGCGCAGGCGCACGGCCTCGGCGGCGGCGTTGCGCTCGATGTGTCGGGCGGCAATTCCCGCGCACAGATCGAGCAGTCGCAGCTCGCGCTCGCTCGGCCGGTGCGGCACGTTCCAGTACAGCGTGAACATCGCAGAGACCTCGCCGCTGCTGTCGAGCAGCGGTGTCGATACGGCGCCGTGCACTTTGAACGGCGCTGCCGCTTCCGCGAACCGGCAGTAGAGCGAATCGCGCGTCACGTCCTCGACGATGACGCGTCGCTTCTCGGCCATGGCGGTGACGCAGGTCGTGAATCCGTCAGGGCCGACGTCGGCGAAGCGGGCGGCCTTCTCCTCGTCGAAGCCGAGCAGGTCGACCAACGTCAGCGTGCCGTCCGGCTCGCGCAGCTGCGCACTGCCGGTGTTCACGCCGGCAAGGTGGGATGCGACGCGCAGTGTCTCGCGCAGGACGTTGCGTACATCCGGCAGCTCGGCCAGCGCGAGACCGAGGGCGTGCACGCGCCTGAGGTCTTCGACCTCGACGCCGAGGCGCCGCTCACTTGCTGCCAGATCGCGCTGCAGGCGGGCCCGCTCCATGGCCGTCGCGACGTGATCGCAGATGGTCTGGATGGTCTGTATCTCCCCCTTGCGGAAGTGCGAAAGTCTGCCAGAGACGAATGCGACGGTGCCGAAGAGCTGACCTTCGGCGACGAGCGGGAACCCCGCGTAGCGCGTGAATCCAGCTCCGCGCAGAGGCTCGCTGCCTGGCGCATCGCTGTGTTGCAGGTCTTCGATGACCAGCTTCTGCTTCGTCTGCGCCACGCGTCCGCACAGGTGTTCTCCAAGGCGCACCATGTCGAACTGGCGGCGGTCGTCTTCGCCGATGCCGTGCGCCAAGGCGAGCGCGAGCAATCCCGGCTCCTTCGCCGGCCGGTAGTGGAAGATCGATTCTGCGCCGAGCATCTCCGCAATGTCGACGAAGATGCGTTCGATGACTTCGCGCTCGTTACCGTCGGTCAGCAGCAGCGACTGCGACGAGCTGGCCAGCAGATCGAGCTGATGATTGCGTTGCTCGATGATAGCCCGGCTCGCTTCGAGGTCAGCCTGGATCGCGCGATTTTCGAACTCGCGCTTGAGCAGGCGGGCAATACCTTGCAGCGTGAGCAGGTCGCGGCTGGTCCAGGCGCGCGGCTTGCTGTCGGCGACGCACAGGGACGCGATCACGGTGCCGTCGCGGTCGTGCACGGGCGTGCCGAGATATGCGACGAACCCCTCCTTGCAGGCGCCGATCCCGGACACGAGCGGATTGTACTCGGCGTCCTGGATCACGACCGGGGCCTCGCCGTCGATGACCCAGCGGCAGTAGGAGGACCACAGCGGGCTCTGCCGGGCGCTGCGCAACGGTTCGGACAGGCCGTAATCGCTGACGAAGAATTGCCGCTCCTGGTCGATGACGGTCAACAGCGAGAATGGCGTCTGCAGCACACCGGCGGCGAGCCGCGTGACCTGGTCGAAGATGCGCTCGGGCGCGGCATCGAGCAGGCCGGCGGTTTGCAGAGCCGCGCGCCGCTGCCCGGCGGTGGCCGACTGTTCTCGAACGCTGCGGGTCTCGGCGAGCGGCTGCAGCTCGGCCGGCGCCTCCGCGGACAGGGCATCGCGGATCGCGGCGATGCGTTGCTCGGCCTCCTTGCCGGCAGTGATGTCCTGGGCCGTGCCGACGAGCCGGACGGCCGTGCCGCCCTCGAACGTCGCGTCGCCATCCGACCAGACCCACCGTATCGTGTTGTCGTCGAGCGAAACGACGCGGTACTCCGCCTCGAACCGGCCGGAGCCAGCAGGATCGAGTGCACGAGCGACCGCTTCGTGCACACGCTCGAGGTCGTCGGGGTGGATGCCCGCCTCGAATATCGCGATGCCGAAAGAGGCGGTTTCGGGCACGCCCCACAGTTTGTGGATCAACGCGTCGCACTTCGTGTGCCCGGTGCGCGGGTCGTAGTCGTAGACGCCGAGCCGGCCGGCGCGCAGCGCGGCGGCAAGTCGCTCCTCGCTCTCGCGCAGCGCATGCTCGGCCCGCTTGCGCTCCGTGACCTCCTCGGCGACCACGTTGATGCCGACGACCTCGCCCACGTCGTTCTCGAGCGGCACCCATTGTTCGACCCAGTACCGGAGGACACCCGGTTGGGCCGGTGTCACGCCAGAAAGCTCGAAGTCGAGCACCGGCTTGCCGGTGTCGAGCACCTGCGCTGCCAGCCTTTCGGCGGCGTCGGCGAGATCGGGAAGAATCTCACGCACGGTCTTGCCGATGTGGTCGGCGGCCGGAATGCCGTTGATCTCGGCCAGGTGCTCATTGATGCGAACGAAGCGCAGATTGCGATCGAGCATGCACAGCCCGACGTGCGCGGTGTCGTAGATCGAGGCGATCTCGGCCGCCTGCTCACGCGCGCGGCGCTCGCTCTCGCTCAAGGCAATTTCGACGTTCTTGCGATCCGTAGTGTCGAGTGCAATGTGCAGCGCCGTCAGCGGCCCCCCCGTCGCGTCCCGCGTGAGTACGGTGCCGTGGCCTGAGACCCAGCGGACGGAGCCATCGCTCCTCACGATGCGGTATTCGGCCGAAAACGAGTCATGCTGGCGTGCGAGGCGGTGATACTCTGCCAGCAAATGTCGATCGTTCGGGTGCATGCGGCGGTAGAGTTCGTCGTCCTCGCCGCCGATTCGTCCCTGCTCGTGCTCGATGTCGAACAGGGCCATAGCCTCTTGGGTCCAACGGCGCGTTCCTCGGCCGAAGTCGGTCTGCCAGGCGCCGAGCCTGCCGACCTGCATGGCCAGCCGGTAGAGGTATGCGCTTTCCCGCGCGGCGTCCTCAGCCTCCTTGCGCTTGGTGATATCCTGGGCGGTTCCGATGATCTGCTTAACGCCGCCGTCCGGCTTCCGCTGGTAGACGGTGTCGCGGCTCATCAGCCACCGCCAGCTTCCGTCGATGTGCCGCAACCTGTACTCGATCTCGAACGGCCCCGCGTGCGAGGCCGCCGAGATTGTTGCATGGTGCTCGGCGATGCGGCTGAGGTCGTCGGAGTGGACCAACTCGGCAAGCACGCGGTCGCCGCGCCTTGCGATCTCCGTCGGCGAGTAGCCGAGCAAGGGTCCGATCTGCGGCCCGATGTATACATTACGGCGCTCGTCGAGATCATAGATATAGAGCAGCATCGGTGCCGTATCGACGAGGCCCTGCGAGAAGCGCTTGGCATGGGCGAGCGCGGTTTCAGCCCGTTGCCTCTGCAGACCGGCCTCCACCAAGGCCTCGCCGACCACGTTCGCCTCGCGCATCATGGTCGGGATGAACGACGCGGACTGTCCGCCGCCGATGGCGGCGGCTGTCGCGACCAATTGTCGTGACGGCGAAGCGAGCAAGCGGCCAGCGACCCAGGCCAGGCCGAATGAGATGGAGAGCGCGGCCGCGATCAGCGCGGCGATGATCTGCTGAGCGGTGCTGAGCGGCGCCTCCAGCGTGGCTCGCGGCACCCAGACCACCGCCCGCCAGTCTGTGAGGCTCGAGCGGTGGTAGGCGGACACCGAGGCGCGGCCCTCGAGGTCGACGCTCCTGACGACGCCGGACGAGCCGGTCATGCTGGCGAGGAAACCGGCCGACGACGATTTACCGTAGAAGTCTTCGTGCCGGAAGGAGCGGGCGACGACCCGCCCGGTGCCGTCCAGAACCGCAGCGAACCAACCTTCTGGGCGCGAAGTGCCCTGCACGATGTCGCGGAAAGCGACTTCTCGTGGCAAGAAGGCGAGCACGTAACGGATCTCCCCGTCGACAATTACCGGTGCATGGATCACGACGCGCGGAGTATCCATGTCGGTCCCGACAACCAAGTCGGGCACTCCGGGTTTACCTGTTTCTAAGGCTTGGCGGTAGAAGTCGACATCGGTGGCGAGCGGCGGCGGCGTGCCGGGCGGCAAAGAGGTGTTGATCAGCTGTCTGTGTGAGCGATCGACGAGAATGAAGTCGCCGGCCAGGCGTGGCGTCAGGCTTCTGAGGCGGGCCTCTGCGGCATCCAGCGGCGCGGCCTGCAGCTGCAGTGCGCTGGCTACCAGCTCGGTCGTCTCGATGTAGGATCTCAGCTCGCGATCGACAGTTGCCGCCGTGAGCTCGGCGTTGCGCGCAACCAGTCTGATCTCATCGATCCGCTGCCGGTCTTTCCAGCTGCTGATGCCATAGGCGCCGAGCAGCACGAGCGGCATCAGCGCGGCGAGCAGCGCCGCCGAAATAAGTACCGAGAGAGGGTAATCGGCTCGACCGTGCGCGCGACGCACGGCATCGCCGAGTATCAGGACCGCCGGTGTCGTTGCGACCAGGCCGAGCGCGTGCGAGCTGACCCAGATCCACAGCACCTCGTCATAGCTGCCCTGCGCATGGCCGCTCCACCGCAAGGCGGCGGAAACAGGCAGTCCGACGAGGACGGGCACGATCACGCCAGCCACCAACAGGATTGCCAGGTTTTGCGGCTTGTCGAGGCGAACGGCCTCCTTGACCTTCCGCTCGAGCGACCAGACAAGCAGCAGCGCCTCGGCCACGTTGCCGCTCATGAAGATCGCCGACGTCACTAGGCTGCGTCCTTGCGAGATGTTGCCTATGGCGAGGGCCAGGACGGTGCCGACGATGACGGCGTGTCGATCGGCGCCCCGCGTCACCAGCACGAGCCCGGCAGCCACACCGGCGGCTGGCCAGAACAGGGCGATGCCGTCAGTCTGGAGCCTGAGACCGATCGCGGCGGACGTGAGCACAAATCCGAAGGCAGCCACGCTCCAGAAGGCGGGCGCGGGAAAGCTGTCGAGCGGCGATCGAGCTGTAAACGCCATGACCCACGTGATGTTTGTTGCTGGCCCGTCGAACGAGCGCCTCGGCGCCGCTTTGAGGCTGGCGGAACGTGTCCAGTGCCAGCCGATCGGATCGAGGCGAAACAAACCAAACCTAGACGTAAGTCGCTGGCGAGCCGAGACATTTAGTTTTGAGGATTAATCGGAACCAGAAGCGGGTTCGAACGTTTACCCGGGTTGCGTCTCATGCTGTTCGGCTGCTGTGACCGGCTGCAATTCGCCCGCGCAGCACACCACCGCGCAACATGAGGCCAGCCGAGATCTGCTCGCAGAATTCCCGCGTGGCCTCTTCCGCCGTAAGCATCCGGTGAGCACCGCGGGGACTATGCGGCGCCATCGGTATTGCGTGCGGCGGCGAGTGCTCGCTCCTCAATGATGATCTGCTTGAGGCATTCGATGCCGTATTCGGTGAATGCCGGGCAGCCGTCCTCGCCGACACCGATGACCCAGAGAGATCCCTCCTCGGGGTCCATGTTTATGGAGATCTCCCGCAGCCACTCCTCGTCCTCGCCGAGCATCTCGGCGACGTGGGAGATCGTGAAGACGTAGGGGATGCCGGCCATGGTCAGGCTGCCCGGTCAATCGCAGCGTCGGCAGGCCGCCAGTTCCATGGCAGCAGTTCGTCGAGCAGCGAAGCCGGATGCTCGGCGATCCGCGCGAGAACGTCGGAGAGCCAGGCCTGCGGGTCGATGTCGTTCATCTTGGCCGTGACGATCAGGCTGTACATGGCGGCGGCGCGCATTCCGCCGCGATCGGAGCCGGCGAAGAGCCACGACTTTCTTCCAAGGGCGATACCGCGAAGGCCGCGCTCCGCCGCATTGTTCGACAAGCAGACGCGGCCGTCGTCGAGGAAGCGGGTGAACGCGGTCCAGCGCTTGAGCATGTAGTCCATGGCTTTGGCGAGGTCGTTGCCGCGCGAGAGCTTGGGTCGCTCGACACGCATGAGAGCTTCCAGCTCGTCGACGAGCGGCCGGCTCAGTTCCTGTCGAACGGCACGTCGTTCGTCGGCGCTCTTGCCGTTGATACCGCGCTCGATCTCGAACAGACGATCCATGCGCTGTACGATCTCCAGCGCGAGCGGTGAGATCGGTACCGGCACCTTGCCTTCTGCCTTGCGGCGGGCGCTGGCCTCGATATCGGCAGCTGCGAAGAACGGCCGGCGTGCATGCGCCCAGCAGGCCGCTTCCAGGATCAGGCCCGGCTTGCGATCGACCACATACAGCCGATTGTATCCGCCGTAGGCGTCGGCCTGCAGCAGCCCGGACCATCGAGTGAGATGCGCCTCCGCATGTGCGCCGCCGCGATCACGCGAGTAATAGAACATTGCCGCAGGCGGAGCGCCGCCGCCGAACGGCCGATCATCTCTGACGTAGACCCAACATCTGCCGGTGTGCGTCTTGCCTTTCGCGAGAACGGGCACCGTCGTGTCGTCACCGTGCAAGCGCTGTGCAGCAAAGACATGTGCTTCCACGCGACGGAGCAGCGGCTCCAGCACGGCGCAGGCAGCACCGACCTGATCGGCGAGCGTCGACAGGGCGAGCGGCACACCCTCGCGGCCGTAGCGCTCGGCCTGACGGTTCAACGGCTGGTGCTGCCCGAACTTCTCGAACAGCAGCATGGCGAGCAGGCTCGGGCCGGCCCAGCCACGCGGCGTGACGTGAAACGGCGCCGGCGGCTCGCTGATCCTCTCGCAGTCCCGGCACGTCATCTTCTCGCGCACGTGCTGGACGACCTTCCACTGGCGCGGGATCACCTCCAGCGTCTCGGTGATCGTCTCGCCGAGCTTGCGCAGGCGCGTGCCGCCGCAGCAGTCGCAGGCGGTAGGCGCCGGAATGACGACGCGCTCGCGCGGCAGGTGATCAGGGAACGGCTGGCGCGACGGACGCTTGCGCGTGAACTGCGCGACGTTCGTCGTCTTGGCGGCGGCGCGTTCGGCGGCGATCTCGTCCTCGGTGGCGTCGGCTTCAAGCTCTTCGAGCGCCAGCTCCATCTGATCGAGAAGGCGCTCCGTGCGCTCCGAGCGCGGCCCGTAGATCTGCCGCTTGAGCTTGGCGATCTCCAGGTTCTGGCGCGCGATCGTCGCCGCGTCGTCGGCCAGCTGGGCGCGGGCGAGTGCCAGCTCGGCTCTCAAGGCAGCGATGTCTGGCTGCGAATCCATGCGCCAATGGAATCACAGGCCGCTGTCCGTTGCTCGCGGAAAGTGTTCCTATCCCGCGCGTTCCGGGCGGAATGTGTGAACCGGGTTACGCCAGTCGATGCCAGACAGAAGGTAGGCCAGCTGCGCGGCCGAGATCGAGATCGCGTGCTCCTCGGGCGGACGCGGCGACGCGGATGGCACAGGCAGGCTCGGCGGCCAAACAAAGCGGCCCCGCTCCAGCCGCTTGGCGTAGAGCGACAGCCCGAGGCCGTCGTGCCAGAGGATCTTGATCAGGTCGCCACGCGCTCCGCGAAACACGAAGAGGTCGCCGACGAACGGATCACGTCCGAGTGCTTCCTGCACCTGCAGCGCGAGCCCGTTCATGCCGCGACGCATGTCCGTGCGCCCGACCGCGAGCCATACCCGCACGTCCGATGGGACCGGGATCATCGCTTCCTCAGCACGTCGAGCACGCGCTTCAGTGCGCGACCGTCGAAGCTCGAACCGACCCGCACACGGCAGTCGCCGCCAACCTCGATCTCGATCGTCTCCGATGTTGTCGGCGACGGCGACGTCGCGCCCACGTTCTCCGGCTCTGGCGTGATCGTCACTGGCACCAGTCCAGATGTGGATGGCGGGCGGCCGAGCAGCTCGCTCGCCTCTCCATACCGGCGCCGCCAGCTGAACACCTGGTTCGCGTTGACATTGTGCTGGCGCGCCACGACCGAAACCGACGCACCCGGCACCAATGTCGCCGCCACGATCTCGCGCTTCAGCGCCTCTGGCCAGCGCTTGTTCCGCCGCCGCTCCCGACTTGTGTCCATAATCGACTTTGTGGACACATCAACACCCCGCGCTGCCTCGGATCAGCGCGCAGATTCCGCCAACCCGGACATCACAGCAAGGCGGTCCTCACCGGAGGAAGACCTTCCGCCGACGAGTGCGCGGGAGTTCACCTCCAAAATGGAATTAGAGGAGGCACTGTTCGTGCACTTGGACCGGCCGAGGCACTGGCCTATCACTCGCAGCTGTTAGCGGTCGCAGCTCCGATGGCTGGATCAACCCGCCGCCAGTTCGCGTGCGCACCTCTCGATTGCTGGGACCAGCAGAGGAAGACGGATACCCCGCTCGCTCTGCAAGGCGGTCCGTCGCGGCATCGATGAGGGCACATCGCGGATGAGACCTGAGCCGAGGTCTGCCGCTCGCGCGACACGGCAGGCGAACTCGTGCCACGACAGGCTGCCGCTGCTCACGACGTGCCAGATGCCCTCGGCCTCGTCGATGAGCAGATCGAGCACACAGTGCACGAGATCTGGCACATAGGTCGGAGACACCACCTGATTGCTGGCAGCGCTGAATAGCTCGCCGCGACGCAGCGCCGCGATCACAGCGGCCACGAAATTGTACCTGTCCCAGGGCCCGAAGAACGCTGAAGTGCGCACGACAAGGGAATGCGGATGGCTCGCCATCACATGCCGCTCCGCCTCCGCCTTGCTCTCGCCGTAGACGCACATCGGGCTCGTGGGGTCGCTCTCGAAATAAGGACGTTCGGCAAGGCCGTTGAACACCAGGTCGCTCGAAAACGTGACGAGCGGAATGTCGTAGTTGGCTGCGATCTCAGCCAGCACGGCGGGGCCGGTGGCGTTCTCGCGCATGCATCGCGACCGCTCGCCAGCCGCGTGCGCAACCCGCACGAAACCAGCCGTATTGACGATCGCCCATGGTTGGAATTCCTGCATCATAGCGCGCACAGCATCAGGCTCGGCGATGTCCATCTCCTCCCTCGAAAGCAACCGGCAGGCGAGGCCGCGCTGACGGCAGATGCGCTCGAATGCTCGGCCCAGCGTACCCGTTCGCCCAGTCACGAGGATCGGGCGGGCTCGCGACGCGGGAGCCTGAGCAGCGGTCGCACCTACGCGGTGAAACCGGTCCGGGCGAAGCCACCAACCGACGTCCGCCGCCACCGGGTGGGTGCAGGCGCCCGAACGGGCTAGCGCGCAAACTGCTTTGGCGAGGGCCGTGGGGCGCGGCGGATCGGATCGGGCGTCGAGCAAGCCGGACTCGTAGAAGCCCTGCCGCTCGGTCAACAACGAGTTCCAGTCGACCGCGCCCGCCAGTGCCCACACCGTAACTGCGCAAACGTCGACCCCTTCACGCCGCTTCGTGACGGCGGCATTCCATGCGTGGACGAGCCAGCGGATCTGCTCCTCGCGCGTCGATCCGTTGTGGACTTCTGTGATCGCGATCGGCAGCCGGTAGCGCTGCCACGCCTCATCGAGGCGCGCCGCGAAGCCCAGCTCGGCCGCCTCCACCGGAGCGCGCACCGCCGCGACGTCCGCATACCTTTGCTCGCCGTTACCGCCGATATGCTGGCCGGGATACCCTGCAACGTCGTCATCGAGGTAGCGGTCGCTCGTCAAGTAGTGATTGATGCCGACGATGTCGGGCCGGCACGGCGCATCGACGAGCGCGTCGAGCTGCCGTTCCGCAACGCCGCTGTGCGCGAAGCGACGATACCAGGCGTGATGGCGGTCGACCCGGCCCGTGAGCAGATCGAACGTGAGCCAGCGCCGCTCGTTCTCATAGCTCGCCTGATGGGCCAGCTGCGGTGTGCTGAAGATTCGTCCAAGGTCCTCGGTTTGGACGAGGCGTGCGCTGGGCGTGATGCGCCGCACTGCGTCCATCGAAGCAGCCACGGCCGTGCATTGAATCGCCAGCGCGCGCAGGAACGTCGCTTCATCCCTCGCGTGCGGAAACCAGTGGCCGTAGAGAGCGCTGAAACGAGCCGTGGTCAGTGGCTCGTTGACAGGTGTGAAATCCTCGATCCAGGGATAACGTGCGGCGACGGCGGCGGCGTGCTGCGCCAGGAGACGCGGGAACTCGGGATCGAGCAGATGGGTGTAGCGCGGTCCCGAGCCGTGATGCACGAGCCCGGCCACGACCGGCAGCCCCAAGTCCTGCAACTTTCGCAGTCGCGTGTCACACCACGACCAATCCCGCTCGCCGGGTGAACGGGGAGCTACTGCTTCCCACAGCACCGGATAGCGCAGACGCGCCAAGCCAAGTCCCGCCGCTGTGTCGAGATCGGCGATGCGATGTATATGACCGGTTTCGGCGCACTGGTTCCGGTACGCGTCGCGGATGCGCGCGATTGTGCATTCGAAACCGCCCCACATCTCGAGCGGCGTTACGGCCTGCAGTGCTCCAGTCGTCGGCTTGTCGGTCATGAGCATTGCAACTCCCACGCTTTGGTGGGCGTTCCCCGATGGACGGTCTATCTGCCTCAGCATTGCTTTCGAGGTCGAGGTACCAGGATCGAGGCGTCGTACACTCCCGCAGTCGCTATCACGGTTCGACCGATCTTCGCGGCGGTTCCGACTTTCACCAAGGCAACGCAGGCACCGCCGAACCCGGCCCCCGTCATGCGTGCACCCAGGACGTCGTCCCTGCCGTTCAAGGTGCCGACGAGCGCTTCGACTGAGGGTGCAACCACGTCGAAATCGTCACGCAATCCCTCGTGCGACTCCACCATGAGACGGCCGAACACGTCGGCGTCCGCATGCACCGCGGCGGCCACGCGCTCATTCTCCGCGAGCACGAAGCGCGCTCTGCTGCGTATTGGCTCCGGCAGGCGCTCGACCCGAGCGGGGTCTTCGACCTCGCGCAGGCTCGCCACCCCCATGGCTGCCGCAGCCGCCCGGCACTCCTCGATACGCCGATTGTACCCGCTCGTGAGCAGCGAGCGTCGCGTGCCGCTGTCGAGCACCAAGATCTCGGCACCGTCCGGCAGTGCGAACAGCTCCCAGGTCAGGGACCGCGTATCGAGGAACAGCATGCGGTCCGGCGTCGCGAGGCTCGCAGCCATCTGGTCCATCATGCCACACGGCACGCCGACGTGCCTGGTCTCGGCTTGATGCGCCATCATCGCCAGCTCGACCGCTCCGAGCCCTAGGCCGAGCAGCTTGTCGATTGCTCTGAGCAAGGCGACCTCGAGGGAGGCGCTGCTCGACAGCCCCGCGCCCACGGGGACTTCCGAGGTGACCATGAGCAGCAGCGGCGGCACAGCTACGCCGCGCTCCTCGACTACCTTTATCGCAGCCTGCACGTAGCGCCCGAACCCGCTCGCCGCATTGAACTCGTCGTATCTCACATGCTCGTCCAGCGTCTCGCTGATCGCCTCGTGTGGTCCATTTGTTCGGCGGAACGCCGCCAACACGCTCGTCTGCTGGGGGATACCGGCAGGCAGCACCAGCCCCGCGTTGTAGTCGGTATGGTCTCCGATCAGGTTCACCCGTCCGGGCGCACGGGTTCCAATCTCGGGCCTCTGGCCGAATCGCTGAAGGAATCGTGTGGCAGCTGCGTCGTCGATGATCATGGCGCGACTGCCCTGAGCGCCGCCGCTGCCGGCTCCGGCACGACGTCGCTCGCGAATACGCCGGCGGCGAGCTCTGTGCCCGCCAGGAATTTGAGCTTTGCTGATGCCCGGAGCAGCGGCCAGATCTCGATGCGAACACGCCACTCTGCATGGTCGTCGTTGTCGAAGGGCCGCTGGTTTACCGTCAGCAGGTAAGGCATCGGGCGTTGCCACAATCCCTCCAGACGGCGCAGTGCAGCCCCAAGCACGGCCGCGATGTCCCTCAGGGCGGCCGGCGGCAGCTCGGCCAGATCCCGCGCAGGCACCAGCGGTACGACCCAGATTTCGTAAGGGAAGCGCGCGAACGGCGGAACGAAACTGACTGCCTCCTCGCGCCGGTCGATCACTCGTAGGCCGGCTTCGATTTCGGCATGGGCTACGGCGCCCGCCAGATCCGCACCGACGCGACCGAGGTGCGCGCGCAGGAGGGCCGACTGCCGTGCTTGGCGGGCGGGCACGAAGCCATAGCCGTAGATTTGTCCATGCGGGTGGCTCAGCGTAACCCCCATTTCCGCGCCTCTGTTCTGGAACGGCAGAACGTAGCGGACGCCCTCGGCCGCCAGCGCCAGAGTGCGTTCGGCGATTACCTCCAGTACCAACGCGATGCGATCATCTCCGAGTAGCCCAAGCGATGTGTTCTCGTCCTGACCGAACACGATCACCTCCGCCCGACCGACAGCAGGCGCGGCCAGCGCACCCTGCACAGGGGCTACAACGTCGGTGGCTGCAGTCAGGCTCGGAAAGCGGTTCTCGAACACGGCAACCTGCCAGTTGCCATTCGGCAGCTCGGTCGGTCGCATCGGGTCACGCGTTGGCGCTAATGGGTTGATGTCCTGGCTTCGCGGATCGGTCGAAGGCCGGGCCTGCCTGTGGGCAGCATAGATCACCCACTCCCCATCGAAGGGATTCCAGCGCATGTGCGGCTGGGCCACGACAGCTGGGCCGCCGGGCACCGGAACCGGGCCTTGCGCCGTCCAGATCTGCTCACGGGCGAAAAGCCAGAGTTTGCGGCCGTCGGGCTTTTCGAATTCTGCGCGGTGCAACGACGCCTCCACTTGCCTCTGTGACAATCGCACAAGCTGATCCGGGGTTCCAAGTCGTGCCTTGTTCAAGATGAGTCGCTGGGCCGAGGCTTGACGGCCGCACCGAGAGCCTTTTCGATCAACGCATCGAACAGAACTGTGGCGGTCGGATCGGCGCGGGGCGGATCCCTCGAGACACGGAACGTCGTCGCCAGGAGACGTCCGCTGCCGTAGCCGCACTCCATGATCAGTGCGACAGGCTTGTGCACCCACCCGACGAACAGGCCGGCGTGCACTCGCCCCTGAAAGTCGTGCCGGTTGCCGCCCGAAATCACATGGGTCGGAATTACCCGGTCGAACGTGAGATCCAGTAGCGGGCCGCCGGGCAGGCGCGAGTACGGTCCCTGCCGGTGTAGCCAGCTGAATGAGGACGCCCAATCACCCTGCCAGGGTGTGCCGCTGCGCGCTTCGATCTGGACATTCTGCCAATGAGGGAAGAACGGATAGAGCGGCATCGCGCTGTCGGCAACGAGCAATACACGGCTGCCCTCACGCACGGAGTCGGCCAGCGCTGCATCGAGGTTCCGCGTGACGATCAGGTCGGCTGCATCGGCGCGGTTCGCAGCCGCGTAGCCGAGTGCCTGTAGATGCTCCATCAACAGCGGATCGGACGACCACAGAAGAAGATGCCGGTCTGGCTGACGCCGCGACGGATACAGCGCGAGATCGATCCAGTTCCGTGCAACCTCCTGGCCATCGGCTTTCAGCAGGAGCTCTATAAGCAAGTTGCGCGGCGTCTCGGCGGTCGGCAGTTCGATGATCGCTTCGAGCTGCGTTTCCGTTCCAGGCTGCAGCGGCGGCACGGCAATGCTGAGAGGCTCGACGTTTTCGCCCATCCGGATCTGCAGCATCGTTGCCGAGAGTGGCGCCCCGGCAGCATGAGTCACGGTGAGTGGCAGCGTCAGCCGCTCGCCCGCCCAGAAGGACCACCGCTCGAGGTGGGGAACCACCAGGGTGTCGGCATTGATGTGCGCAAGCTCGTTGAGGAAAATGCGTGGATGCCGGCGCATGTCTAGCAGGCCATTTGCCTCCCAGTGCACGTCTGTGAGCTCCGTGATCACATATCCGGCAAGCTGCGGCTTCAAGCGCATGCGCTCGATCTGGTATTTGAGCGCGTGGAACTGGTGCCACTGGGTGGCAGTGACGAGATTGTCGACGCTGTCGAAAACACGGTCGAGGTGCCAGTCCGCGAAACGGTTTTCCAGACCATGCGGGTACATCACGCCCCCGCCCCAGTCGTGGCCCGTCTCGAACCACCAGGGCTCGCGCCCGTCCGGCCCCGCCAGAAGCTTCGGATCAGGCAGGCCCCAGTTGCCGAACTCGGAGCACAGCAACGGCTCCTGCCCGGTCGGCTCGCCATCGCTGTCGGGGCTGAAGAGGAAGCTGTTTCGGGCAGCGAGCTTGTCGACGAAGTCGTCCCACGACTTCCGACTATCTGGAATAGCGGCATAGTAGTGATAGTCGGCAATGTCGGACTTGAGATGGAAACTCGGATGCAGCGGGGAATTGTCGACGACCAGGCGGGAAGGATCATAGGCCTTCAGCCAGTCGAATGTTTTCTTCAGCCACGCGCGGTGGCGGCGGTCGTGCACGAGATCGACACCCCAGTTCTCGTTGATGATGGTCCAGATCACGATCGAAGGATGATGGTGGTCACGGTCGACCATGCCCTTCATCAGCGCTTCCTTGCGGGCTCGTGACCGCTCGGTCGAAATCCCGCCGTTCGGCAGTTCGGCCCACACCAGGATCCCCACCCGGTCGGCCGCATCGAGGTAGCGCGGATCCGGCGCCTTGATGTGTAAACGCACGCAATTCAGTCCGAGCGATTTGGCCTTCCGCAGTTGATCTTCAGCATAATCCGTGGACGGGAGCGTGCAGATCGTCTCGGGATAGTAGTCCTGATCGAGCGCGCCACGCAGGTGAAACGGCTTGCCGTTGAGCCAGAAGCGTCCGCTTCGGGCTTCGAACGAGCGAAAGCCGAACGTGCGGACCACCGCATCGAGCACCTCACTCTTGCCCAGCAATGCGACGCGAAGTCGGTAAAGACAGGGATCTTCCGGCGACCAGGCGCGAACGTCCGGCACCACGATCAGGTCGACCTCCAGCTCGTCTGCACCCACCGCGAGCTCGGCCCGATGCACGGCGGCGACCGTTCCCACAGGATCGACCACCGTGAGCTCGGCGGTGAGAGACTGCGTCGCAGGACCGGCCAGAAGTACACGAACCGCGAGAGTGCCTCCGACTAGACTGGGCCAGACGCGCAGCTGAGCGACGTGATCCGCATTCCTGCACTCGAGGCGAACCGACTGCCAGATGCCCGACAAAGGGCCGTACCAGCTCTGCTTGCCGAACGGAATCTCGGCAAGGGGGAAATCCGGGAATTGACTGGGATCGTCGGTAGGGCTTTCGACTCTGACCTTTATTTCGTTTTGTCCTTCTCGCACGCTTTCCGATACGTCCAGGAAGAACGGTAGGAATCCGCCTTCATTGGCACCGGCATATTGCTCGTTCATCCACACGCGCGCGTTGTGGAACACGGCCCCGAAATGAACGTACACACGCCCCCGGCGCCAGCCACGTGGAACATTGAACTGGCGCGCGTAGACACCGATGCCGGACCTCGTGCGCAGGTCGGCAAACTGGGCCTGCCAGGGCGCGGGCACGTGGGCTCTGCGGACCTGAACGGTGGTCGCCCGCGCGCCCGCGTACATGAAGTCCCACGTTCCATCGAGGCTGATCGGCCCGCTTGTGTCTCGTTTCATTTCACCCACTACCAAAGCGCGCGCCGCCCGGCAGACGCGCGACAAAGCCGACGAATTTGCCGTCCACCCGACTACAACGAACCGCGATGTCGCATAGTTGGTTGCTTAGTGCGCAGCGTTTGCGGCGCTAGGCGGCACCTGGGAACCGCGGAGAGCACGGCGACGTTGTGATGTTGTTGTCGAGCACCCCAGGAACCGGGAGTTTCATGATGAGAGATGCGCTATCGAGCAGGACCCGACACTTGGTCTGCTTCTCTCACCTCAGATGGAACTTCGTCTTCCAGCGCCCACAGCATCTGCTGACGCGTGCCGCGCGTACGTATTGCGTCCACTTCTTCGAGGAGCCACTTTTCGCGGACGTTCGGGAGCCGCGACTTGATATTCGTACCGGTGCCCCGAATGTCGTCGTTCCGGTGTTGCCCGAGACCTCCGATCCTGCTGATCGCGATGCGATGCTGCGCACACTGCTCGATTCGTATCTCGAAGACGTCAGCCAACCGATTGAAGTTGGCTGGTACTACACGCCCATGGCGTTGCGGTTCTCGAGCCACCTGCAGTTTCCGGTGTGTGTTTACGACTGTATGGACGAGCTGGCTCAGTTCAAGGGTGCGCCACCCGAGATGAAGGCTTTTGAGCGTCTGCTCATGCGGCGGGCACACGTGGTGTTCACAGGCGGACTGAGCCTTTACGAATCGAAACGACCCTATCATGCCAACGTTCACGCATTCCCTAGCAGCGTGGATATCCGACATTTCCTTCCTGCGCGATCGATGCGACTGCCGGAGCCAGCCGATCTGGACGGTCTCGCGGGGCCTCGCATCGGCTACTTCGGGGTGATCGACGAACGCCTGGATATTGATCTGGTCGACAGGGTCGCTGCGATGAGGCCAGACTGGCAATTCGTGATGATAGGTCCGATTGCCAAGATTGATCCGGCCGGACTTCCAAAGCGAAGCAACATTCATTGGCTCGGCGCAAAGGACTACACGGAGCTGCCCGCTTATCTTGCGGCCCTCGACGTCGGCTTCATGCCGTTCGCTCAGAACGCAGCCACTCGGTTTATCAGCCCGACCAAGACACCCGAGTTCCTTGCTGCCGGAATCCCCGTCGTCTCCACTCCGATCGTCGACGTGGTTCGAACATGGGGAGCGTGGAACCTCGTTGAGATCGCCGCCGACGCGCCGGCAATGACAGCCAGTATCGAGAGGCTGCTCGCGCGACGTCGCCGAAGAGACTGGTCAGGCTGGCTTGCGGATGTCGACCGCAAGCTCGCCTCGACCTCGTGGGACACGACGTGGGGGGCCATGCTCCACCAGATTCAAGGCGCCGCGCGTGGCTCGCAGGGCGGCGCGCGCATCGAGCACGCGCAGGTGAGCCATGTTTGATTGGCTTGTCGTCGGCGCCGGCTTCGCTGGGAGCGTGCTGGCAGAGCGCATTGCGAATGAGCGCCACGAGCGCGTGTTGCTGATCGACCGGCGGCCCCACGTTGGCGGCAACGCATACGACCGGCACGACGATGCCGGTCTACTGATCCACCAGTACGGGCCGCACATCTTCCATACCAACAGCGAGCGAATCTTCACGTATCTTTCGCGGTTCACCGACTGGAGGGCCTATGAGCACAAAGTGCTGGCGTTCGTGGACGGGCAGCTCCTGCCCATTCCGATCAATCAAGACACGGTCAACCGACTCTATGGTTTGACCCTGGACGCAGCGGGGGTGGAGGAGTTCTTTCAGAGCCGCGCTGAGAAGATCGATACAATCCGTACTTCCGAAGATGTCATCGTGGGGCGCGTCGGAAGGGAACTCTACGTCAAATTTTTTCGTGACTACACGCGCAAGCAATGGGGCATGGACCCTTCGGAACTCGACAAGTCCGTCACCGCGCGCGTGCCCGTTCGCACGAACCGAGACGATCGCTATTTCTCGGACCGGTTCCAGTACATGCCGAAGCGCGGCTACACCGCAATGTTCGAGCGCATGCTGGCAAACCCGCGGATCTCCGTCCTGCTGCAGACCGATTTTCGGGACGTGGCTCGCCTCGTCCCTCACAAGCGCGTGATCTACACGGGCCCGATCGACGAGTATTTCGACTATAGGTTCGGCCGGCTGCCTTACCGCTCGTTGCAATTCGAGCATGTCACGCTCGACGAAGTGTGCCATCAGCCCGTCGCTGTCGTAAATTATCCGCAGACCGAGCGCTATACGCGCGTCACCGAGTACAAGCACCTCACAGGGCAGACCAACGCGCGGACCAGCCTGACCTACGAGTATCCGTGCGACGTCGGCGATCCCTACTACCCCATCCCGCGCCCGGAGAACGCGGCGCTCTACAAGCGCTACGAGAAGCTGGCCGAGAGCACGCCGGATGTCTGGTTCGTCGGTCGGCTCGCCACCTACAGGTACTACAATATGGACCAGGTGGTTGGGCAGGCACTTGCCACATTCGAGCGCATCCAGGAGGACGTTCCTGTTCAACGGCCGAGCACGCCACCCGCGAGGGGTATGGTACAGCCGGCTATCGCATGAACAGAACGCGGCTTGTTGAGCACACGAGTCTTCCATGAATGTTCTTGTGACCGGGGGGGCGGGCTATATCGGGAGCCACGTCTCGCATGAGTTGGCCGATTCCGGGCATAGTCCGACCGTTCTCGACGATCTGTCGACCGGGTTGCGGCGTCTCGTTCCCAGCTCGGCTCGCCTCGTCGTTGGTGACGTGGGTGATGAAGCGCTCGTAAGGCGGCTAGCCGAGGAGCAGCGGTTCGATGCCGTGCTACACTTCGCCGGCTCGATCGTCGTTCCCGATTCGGTTCGTGACCCGCTCGGCTACTACCTCAACAATACAGTGAAGTCGCGGGCTCTGCTGAGCGCGGTCGTTGGGTCGGGGATTCCCATCATCGTGTTCTCGTCTACAGCCGCAGTATACGGGGCCCCACGAACAACACCTGTCAGCGAAGAAGCAGATCTTGCTCCGCTATCGCCCTACGGCGCGTCGAAGCTCATGACCGAGCGTATGCTGGCCGACGTTGCGGCGGCTCACGGGCTCAAGTACGCGGCATTGCGCTATTTCAATGTGGCAGGTGCCGATCCGGAAGGCCGCACCGGCCAGTGGTCGCGGCGCGCAACGCACCTGATCAAAGTCGCCTGCGAGGTGGCCATCGGTAAGCGGTCGCACCTCGACATCTACGGCGACGACTATCCCACCCGAGACGGTACGTGCATTCGCGACTACATCCACGTCACCGATCTGGCACGCGCTCATCTGGCCGCCCTCGACCATCTTCGCGGCGGGGGAAATTCGCTGGTGCTCAATTGCGGATACTCTCGCGGATACTCGGTCCTCGACGTCGTCGAGGCGGTCCGGCGTGTTTCCGGCCAACTCATCCCAGTGCGCCACTGTCCTCGCCGGGCCGGCGATCCCGCCGAGCTTGTTTCCGACACCGGCAGATTGCGGCAAACATTGAATTGGAAGGCAGCCTGCGACGATCTCGATACGATCGTTCGCCACGCTCTAGAATGGGAACACAAGCTCGGAGCTGCCGGCATGTAGTCGAAGTAGGTAGCCGCGCGCCGTTCGATGGAGGCGAGACCGCGCGGATCGGGTTGTTTCTGCGCTACCCAGCTAGTTCAAATTGTACCCGAGGCCGCGTGACGCCACCCACCGCCCACCAGCCGAACAGCGACGCGCGATGGCCTGAGAGACATTCGTAGAACATTCCGACCAGGAAACCGCCGAACCGACAATTGCGACCGGTCCCGCCAGAGTTCCTTGGTGGAGAGTGAAACCGCGCCACCGCCCAAAGGTGAGGTACGTGCCCGGCCTGATCGAGGCTGCCAGACGCCAGCTCCTACAGCAAAGGCCGCGCGTCGAGTAACCAACGGCCCGCAGCTCGCCGCCCGCGCATCACGACTGCCGATCAATCCTGGTAGCGCCGCTCGAGGCTGCGGGCGAGCTCGTCCGGCAGGCGCAGGCGCGCCACGACATAGCGAGTGAACATCCGCCCGGTGGAGCTGCGGCGGTTCGTGCCGGCCAGGACTGCGGCGTAGATCAACCCTGCTGCATGTATATCATCGGCGGCGAGCACCGCGTGCAGAGGCCACGGCGAGACCCGGGCTCGAACGATTGCATCAGCGCGAGATTGCGGGTTGGCGAGGAAGGGTCGCAAGCCGTTGTCGACCTGCGCCTCCTTCGCGCTGTCCCAAATGCCGTCGGATAGGGCGGCGGCAACCGCGGCCTGCGCCAGGTGATCACGCGCGCTCTCATCGATCCGCTCGATCGCCAACGTCAGCGGAAACAGCAGCTGGTGCTGAGTGCGCAACCAGGCATGCAAAATCTTCGTACCGAGGACGGCGAGAATGGCGCGATCGACCCCGTCAGCACCGGTGGCCGGCCCCGGAGAGAAATGGCTCGCTTCCGACACACTCTGGTCCGCCGGCCGACTCATGGCGCGCTCACTGCCGGCTGCTTTCCGCCGGCAGCGCCGGCCAAAAAGCATTCGATCTGCTCGAGCAGGCGAGAGAAGTCGACGGGCTTTGGGTGATAGTCGTCGCCGGCTTGACCGCCGTCAACCGTCACCTCTACCTCATGGTCGCGCCGGTTGAGACGGCGAGACAGGAAGTGCCAGACCTCTTCGTGGTCCTCGACCAGGAGTATTCTCGCCATCGCGATTGGCCTTTGTCGCCGAAACCATGGAGCGTACGTGCCCGAGTTCCTCAAGCAACGCCCGCTTCGAGTCCTCGTGCCGCGGCGTCCTTCATGGATGACAGCAATGCGCTCGCCTCGTTGCTCGCGTTGCGGCGCTGCTCGGACGACACCTGCTGCCAAGCCATGACCACCAATGCCGCCGCTGAAGAGGTCAGCGCCAGCGTCGCCAGCCTAACCGCCAGCCAGAATTCTCGTTCCTGGAATTGGCTTCATGCGCGCGAGCGCACATTCGATGGCTGTGCGTCTCCGCTGCCAACGCTGCTCGAAGTGCGCTCTACTTGAGCTGTCTTTGAGCTTCATTCCTGCAGTACCGGACATGGCCGCCGCTGCCGCAACTGGAAGGTCTCGTCCGTTGATAGCACGTGAACGCGCAGGCCGTGGAGAGACAGCGCGCGCTTGGGCCGAGCTTCCGCAACGTTGGAGTGCGTGATGTCGGAGCCATCGATGACGCAAACACAGCCGCGCCCGAGAACGCGGAACATGCCTCCGTCCACGACGACGGCGGTGTCCTCATCTATACCCAGTCCCAGTCCGCGCGGATTGAGAGCGACAGCACCGACCAGACGGCCGAACCTGCCCCGCTCGGCAAAGTGCTGGTCGATGATGACGTCGCCGATCAGACCGAGTCCGGGCGCCATGTGCAGGTCGCCGATCCGATGCGAAACGGCGCTGCTGCCCTTGACGAGCATCGTCTCGCTCATCACCGAAGCACCGGCCGAGGTGCCCGCGATCAGCCCGCCGAAACGGTGGATTTCGCGCACACGCCGCTCGATCGGTGTGTCCCCGATCTGACTCGTGATCCTCAGCTGATCTCCGCCGGTGAAGAACACGCCGGCCGCATCATCGAGGATTGCCAGGCGGGCCGGGTCCCTGGCCTCCAGGCGTTCGGCGATATAGAGTTCGGAGAGGCTACCGACACCGAGCGCCGAGAACGCCTTCCTGTATTGGTCGAAATAGCCCCTCGGGTCGTGCGAGGCGATGGTTGCGATCACGAGCTTGCCGCCGCCGATAAGGCGAGCGATTTCTGCCAGGATCAGCTTCTTCCCACGCCGATCCTCACCGCCACCAATGATGACAAGCGGCCCCGTGGCATCGGTGCTGTCCGACACTCTCATTACGCCGTCTCGGGGCAAGTGAAACGTATTTTAGCAAGCGTGATGTTCTGTTCGCGCCGAGCCGTCGAGACACCAACTGCGACGCGGCCGAACGCGGCGATCGCGACGCTGGCGACAGTGTCGTTCCCGGTGTTCGGCAGCTTCGCTGCAACTACTTGCAACCACGACTGTGGTACTGTGGCTCCTACTCCGACAGCTAGACAGATCATGCGGTCTGCTCCCACAGGTGCTCGGCGCCGACGCTGTCGGTCAGCCGCTGTTGCTGCGGTGTGAAAGTGACGACCCGCTTCCACATTGCCTCGACATCGGTAGGTGTCAGAACCACCAGATCGCCCGGACGGGCGCGACGTAGGCACTCCTCTGCTGCTTCCGTCTCCTCTCCCAGATGCCTTGTGATTCGCTGCTCGCTACACCCCGCTGTCAGTGCGCCTTCCGCTATCAGGCCGACGATCTCGCCAACCGCGCGACCGCGCCGCTTGCGATCCTCGCGAAGTACCAGATCGTCGAAGAACCGCGCGGCAACGCGGCCCAACTCGCGAATGTCATCGTCGCGGCGGTCTCCGGGCATCGAGAGCAACGCGATGCTGCGTCCGTGACGATAGCGCAGCTTGGCCAGCAACTCGCCGAGAGCCGACAAGCCCGCCGGATTGTGCGCGTAGTCGAGGATCACGCGGAAGCCATGGCCATCATGAATGTTGAGCCGCCCCGGATTGTCATCGAACGAGCACGTGAAGGTCGACAGCGCCGTGCGGATCGCTGCACATGAGACGCCGTGAGCCGCCGCCATCGCCACTGCGCACAAGGCGTTTGCCACGTTGAACTCTGCGAGGCCGTGTAGAGTCGCCGGTATATCGGCTGCGCGCATGAGCACGCTTCGCTTGCCATTCTCGTAGAGAACGATTTCGGCAAGCTCCGCGCTCCCCGGGTCGCGCACGACGGCCAGACCGCCATTTTCGATATGGGCTTTCAACTCGGGCCTCAACTGGGCCCCACCCAGCATCGAGACAAAAGCCAGCCGACCCCGCGCACGCCGGCGGATCTCAGTCGTGTAGGGATCGTCCGCATTGAGGACGCTTGTGCCGCCTCGATGCACGGCCTCGACCACCACGGACTTGACCGAGGCGAGATCTCGAATTGTCTCGATCCCACCCAGCCCCAGATGATCGGAGGCGATGTTGGTGATGCAGCCGACATCGCAGCGGTCGAAGCCGAGCCCCTCGCGCAGAATACCGCCACGCGCGGTTTCCAGCACGGCCACATCGACCTTCGGGTCGCGCAATACCAGCCGTGCACTCTCCGGCCCCGCCGCATCGGTCCTCGTGACGCGGTGTCTGCCGATGTAGACGCCACTCGTCGTCGTCAGACCGACGGTGAGGCCTTCTGCGTGCAGAATGTGGGCCAGCATGCGGACCGTCGTTGATTTCCCGTTCGTGCCCGTAATGGCCAGTATCGGAATCCGCGCTGGCGTGCCGGGCGGGAACAGCATGTCGATAATGGGGCGCGCTACGTTGCGCGGCGCCCCCTGCGACGGCTGCAAGTGCATGCGCAGACCGGGTGCTGCATTGACCTCGACGATGCCACCGCCAGTCTCGTCGAAGGGACACGCGATATCGGGTGCAACGATATCCACGCCGGCGACATCAAGGCCGACGGCTCGCGCCGCCCGGCAAGCAACAGCGGCATTGTGCGGATGAATTGCATCGGTGCAATCCACGGCCGTTCCGCCGGTCGAAAGATTGGCCGTGTCGCGCAGCCGGACGACGAGACCTCCGTGCGGGATGCTTTCGGGCTGCATTCCCTGTCGGTCGAGAACGGCTAGCGCGCAGGCATCGATCTCGATGCGCGTCATCATGTTCTCATGGCCACTACCTCGGCGTGGATCGCGGTTCACTTCGGCAACCAGCTCGGCAATGGTGTGCCGGCCGTCTCCCACGACATGCGCATGCACCCGCTCGGACACCGCGGCGACTTCACCGTCGACTACCAGCACGCGGTAGTCGCGGCCGTAGAGCAACTGTTCGACGATCACCGAGCGGCTGTGCTGCCGAGCCGTCGCGTAGCCTGCTTCGACCTCGGCACTGCTGCCGAGGCCGATCGTTATGCCACGCCCATGGTTCGCATCGAGCGGCTTGGTGACCACCGCTCCACCTAGACGCGTTGCGGCAGCCACTGCCTCCTCGGGCGAATGGACCACATGTCCTGCGGGCACGGGCAGACCGGCGTCGGCGAGCAGGGTTCTCGTCAGCTGCTTGTCGCTGGCGGCGTCGGTGGCGATGAAAGTAGTCCGGCCAGTGACGCTGGCGCGAATGCGCCGCTGGTAACGCCCCGTGCCGAGTTGGAACAGGCTGCGACTGTCGAGCCGCATGACGGGAATGCCACGCCGTCTCGCCTCCTCGACCAGGGCGCGGGTCGTCGGCCCCAGACTCCAGCGTCGCTGCACCTGTCTGAGGCATGTCATGACGCGTTCGATATCGATGTCGTCTCGAACGACGTCATCGCAAGGGTCTCGATCACAGACGACATCCAGGCCGTCGACGCCATGTAGATCCGCCGGCAGCAGAGCGTCGACAAGTTCGAGCGCCAGGCGGCCAGCCAGCAGCCCGACCGGCTCGTCTTGATAAGCGTAGAGGATGTTGTAGACGCCAGGCCTGCCGCGGACCGACCGGGTCTTGCCTCGGCTGACCTCACATCCCACGAGAGACTGCAGCTCCAGCGCGACGTGCTCGACGACGTGGCCGATCCAAGTTCCCGCCCGCAGCCTGCGCAGAAAGCCACCGTATTGCTGATAACAGCAGCCGTGCTCGGCCAAGCCGGGCAAACACTCTTCTAGCCGGTCGACAAATCCTGGAATGCGACTCGTCGGCCACGCCTCCATCGCGCCGATGTCGAGCTGAATGCGGATCATAGGCGTCGAGCTGAAGAGATTCGGTCCACGCAGTGCCCTGCATTCCAAGACGCGCATGCCGCGAGGAGCCGGCTTGACGGGACTGTCCGCACAGGTGGAGATCGGCATGTCCATTTGCACTCACTCCGAAAAAACGAGCTGAGACTGTTGGCCGGTAACGCCGAGCTCACGGCGATATGCCTCGAAGCAGCGGGCGCCATGCCACAGGCGAATCAAGGCTCCCTCGGCAATCGGGCGTGCACGACGCGGGTCTTCGCCGACCAGAGGGCGCAACACTTCGGCGTTCCAAGCCTGCGAGTGCTTCACATCAAGAGTCGAGTGAAGGGCGAAGTAGTGGCGATTGCTGCTCGTGACACCCAGCCGCTTGAGGCCTTGATTGACGAGACTCGCCCGCCCCGGCGCGGTCATCTCGATGACGCCGAGCGCGCCGACGGAGTGGTAGGCGTATTGGCGGTGGCGCGCCATGGCGAGCATGGCATTGCCTAGCGCCAACGACTGCGGGATCACCACCTCTGTGCTCGGCTCGAGCTCGAGGTGGGTAGCAAGCCGCGCCAGCATCGGTCCGTGCATGCCTCGCAGATGGCCGCGCCCCATCTCGTCCCAGTAGTTTCGAGCCATTTCGAGCTTGGCCGTCTCGCTGAACTTCACCTGCGTCAGCGCCAACAAATCCTCGAACCCTGCTTCGCCTGCGACCTCCTGCAGGAGGAACCAGCGCATCTGCTCCATCGTCGCCGTTTCGGCCAACCACGGGAACAGCACGTCGTTCTGCCCGGGTCCCACCTGCTCCAGGCGCTCGAACCAAGAGACGAAGCCGTCGGAATCGTCGGGCACGCCGGGCAGGAGGTGCTCGATTTCACGCCGCACGGCTTCTATGTAGTCGCATTCGGCGACTGCAATGGTGGCCTGCTCGGCTATGCGGTCGCGCCACTGCACGTCGGGCAATCCGGGCTCCAGCGCGCGCGAATTGAAGTCTGCCAGACCGATATGGAACAGGCGAAACTCTTCGTCCGCGAACTTATCTGCACCGTTTCTCCACGCGAACTCAGGTTCAGCCACGATCACTCTCCGGTGTGTTGGTGATGCAGGCGAGCACGACAGCGATCCGATCTGCCACGTCGTAAGGAGGATTGACGAGTTCCTCGCCGAACACGTCGGGATCGAGTTCCTCGTAGGTGAAGGAAACATTGCGGCCCTCCAGCGCCTCGGACAGCGCTGTGCGGAAAAGGTCACGACCGGCGACGACGGCGGTTCCCGTGTAAAGCGCGAGGCGCCCACCAGGCGCCAGGCTGTCGAGGCTTTCGAGAGCGATTCGCAGCGATAGGTCGTAGCCCCAGCGGCCTCCGCCGTGGCGATAAACGCGCGCCGCCGGGTCGACCAGGTAGGGTGGGTTCGAGACGATCAAATCAGCCTTCCCCTCGACGGCGCGCAAAACGTCGCTCTCCACGACGCGGACGCCGTCCAGCTCATTGATTTGCGCGTTGACGGCCGCAAAGCGCAGCGCGAGCCGGTTGACATCGGAGAGCACGAGCTCGGTCTTCGAGGTGCGTGCGAGCACGTGCGAAGCGACGATGCCTCCCGCACCGCTGCCGCAGCCGACGTCGAAAATCCGGCATGCCGAACGCGAGCGCAGCCGCCCCGCTGCCGAGCGGACCGCCTTGGCGAAGCGGTAAGTGTCGGGTCCGAAGAACACCGCACTTTCCGCCGTTGTTGGATAGGCGGTGTGGGCGTACAGCTGATCACCAATCGAGGAGAACCGCACAGAACTGCGCACATTGCCGTCGCGCTCGTGGAGCACCCGAGCCTCAGCCATGAGACCTATCAAGCTCGCCGGAACGGCACTGCGGGGAATGGCCAAACTCCAACCGAATAGGGCCGCGAGCGGATCCTTGGCATCCCGGTCCCGCGCCAGTACGCGTGCATGGGTGAGCGGAGTCGAAGTGATGAAGTGATACCCGTCCGCGCGCAACTCGCGGCCAAGGGTTACGAGTGCGGTGTCGGACGCTCGAGCATGCGAGACTGTCTGCCTTGCTGCGGGGGTGATCGGACCGGAACTGCACATTCGCGTCTCGCCTGATTGCGGAACCGACCGTCGGCAAACGCCAGCCGCCCAGTTGAGTTCCTGTCGCCGGCGACCGATTGATCTCAACCGCCGGCTGTGGCGGCCGGAAATTGGCCATAGCAGTAGGCGCAGGCCATGGCGCAGCCATTGGATGTCGAGGGCGCGATGAAGTTCGAGCTACGTTCACCGGGCCGCATCGTGATGCTGCTCTTCAGGCCCAGCAGGAGCACGCGGCTCTCGAGGGGTTGTTGTTGTGCGTCGGTACGAAGATTCGTCGTGCATCGGGGTATCTGGCCGGGATCTCGCGCCCGCGTGCGTCCTCCTCGACCTCCGTTTCCATGTCGATCGTATCGATGGCCGAGGATGTCGCGTGGCAATGCCATCAGCCGTACCTCGCCTTGAGTGCGATGATAATGACAGCCAGAATGCCGAGCACGGTGTTGCAGAGGACGACCGACAAACTCGAAATGCCTACGCCGTAGACGATCCAGAGCAGTGACGCGGTGAGCGTAACGAGATACATGCGGCGGGATACCCCGGCGGTCTCGCGTGTTCTGACGATCTTCCAGACCTGTGGCACGAACGAAGAGGCGGAAAGCATGGTAGCAAGCAGGCCTATTGCCTCGATCATGGCGCTGCTGGCTCGCGCAAGGGGGCTGCGTTTTCGTGGATCGCGTAAGGGCGGTGGTCCGTGATCTGCACGAGCAATCCAATCTCGTCAGCGCGTAGCATTCGAACGACATGACTTCCGGGGCCCACAATTCGGCAGAGCAAACCGTGATTGGGATCCTCATTCCGACGACACATCCGCATCATCGCCGCGAGTCCCGATCCATCGCTCGACGCGTGCAAGCGCCGCCAATATCAGGACCGTCAGTCCAGCCGCCATGGCGGCAATCGTATAGTCACCGGCGCCGCAGGCTACCCCTAACGCTGCCGCGAGCCACAAGCTCGCGCCCGTGGTCAGACCGTGTACCGAGCCGCGCGACTGGATGATCGCCCCGGCGGCAAGAAACGCGACGCCCGCTGTCACTGCTTCGACCACGCGTATCGGATCGGAGCGGGAATGGCCTGACGGCAGCTGCGCCATCAGCTCGAAGGTGATGAGCGTGAAAAGCGCCGCTCCCATAGCGACGAGCATATGGGTCCTGAGGCCAGCCGGCCGACGCTTCAGCTCGCGGTCGATGCCAATGATGCCGCCGAAGAAAACGGCAAGCAGCAACCGCACGAGAATGACGTGCTCCGGCGTCGCTGTGCGCACGCTCTCGAACCAGCTCATGTGTTGATCGAGGCTGCCTTCTTGTCCCGCTGCGCCGGATCGGGCTGCGGGTCGCGCAGCGGACCGTGCTCGGGCACGGGATCACCGGGCACCGGTAAGCGCGTCGGCTCGCCCGGAAGCACGTCGGGAACTTCGCTCGGGGTGGGTTCGATCTGCGGCGGCCGCTGCGCCTCGCCCGGCTGATCTGGCGGCGCTCCGGGCTGCTTGGTGCCTTCCTGCATGGTGTGCTCCTGTTCACTGTGCCGCCGGTCCATCTGCCGTTCGTTCTGGCCCGCTTCGCCAACCGACCAATGTCGCGCGCAACATCCATGCTGCCTTTTCGTGGAAGGCGAGCTTGTTGCTGAGCAAATCAGTGGTGACTAGATCGGCGGCTTCGTCCGCTATTTTCCCGGCTGCTCGGATCTGGACGCAGGCCTGCTCATGTTGCTGGAGCAGATCGTCGACCATCGCACGGGTGTTCGTCTCCTGCTGCAGTTGCGGCACGCCGGTCGGAAAAGAGCTGCCATCAGACGAGGGCGCGCGAAAGCCCAACTGCAGGATCCGCTCTGCGATTTCGTCGACGGCCTCGAACAAGGCTTTGTAGTGCTGCTCGAGCAGCGTGTGCAGCGGCTCGAACAGCGGGCCCCGCACATTCCAATGATAAAGATGGGTACGCACCATCAAAGAATAGGTCGCATCGAGGATTCGCCCGAGGTTCTTCGCCGTTTCGGCGCGCTCACTTGCCTCAAGTCCGGTATTCGGCTCCACCGTTGGCTCCTCTCGTGTTCGGCCGTAATGACTCCACAACTTCGAGGACCACTTGGAGTTCCCCACCCAAATCCACGATGCCAACCGTCTCACCAGCCCAAAATTTGCCGTAAACTTGCTGAACTCCGTTCGGTTCCATTCACTCACTCACCGTTCATCGGGCAGATTCACCGAGGGGAATAAGCGTGAATGCTATGATCTGGAGTTGCCTGCCCGTGCTCTTGTTGGGCTTCGGGCTTGGTACCGTTGCGCGGCTGGTGCCGGCAGTCGTCCCTGATGTGCACGCGAAGAGTGAGGTTCTCTATGGTCCGTTCGGACCTGAAGGACCACGCATGCGCGAGCAGATGTGGATGTTGCCGGGTGGGACGAAGGGTGTTCCGCTCAGGGCGGTCGTGTTCAGGCCGCCGGACAGGATGACCGCCAAAGCACCCGAGCGTCGGCCGTTGGTTGTAATTAATCATGGAACCTCCGAGACCACGCGACACGCGGTCTCTCTTCCTGTCTATTATTGGTTGTCGCGCTGGTTCGTGGAGCGCGGCTTCGTCGTTGTTCTCCCGCAGCGTCGTGGTCACGGTGCCACCGCGGGTCCCTTCGTGGAGGCCGTCGGAGACTGCGCAAATCCGGATCATGCCCGCTCAGGTTCGATCGCCGCCGACGATATCCACGCGGTCGTCGACCACATGACCCGGCAGTCGTTCATAGACCCTGACAAAGTCGTCGTGAGCGGAATTTCTACGGGCGGCTGGGCTTCCCTGGCGCTTGCGGCTCGCAACCTCGAGCCGGTTCGAGCCGTGGTCAACTTTGCGGGAGGGCGCGGCGGGCACGCCTGGGGGAGACCTCACGACGTTTGCGGCGAGGAGCGCTTGATTGCGGCCGCCGGGGAATTTGGCGCACAGAGCCGTATTCCGACCCTGTGGCTGTATTCGAGCAACGATTCGTTTTTCGGACCATCACTTGCACGACGAATGTCGCAAGCATGGATCGAGGGTGGCGGCGCCGCAGAGCTTCACGTGCTGCCCGCCTATGGCGCAGACGGCCATTCGATAGCTGACGACCACGCGGGCTGGCCGCTATGGGGCAATCAGCTCGAGGTCTTTCTCAGCAAGAGCCTTGGCACTCGATCACCAAGCGAACTCTTGCCGAGTTCCTCGATGGCAAATTGAAGAAAGGGGCGGCCCGCGACCTAGGTGTGTGGCAACCTTTGTGGCCGCGGGCCTGTCGCTCCGAGTGACGCTGTGGGCGAGGGGGGGGGGCTTAGCGTCATTGGGGAGCGATGCTGTTCTGGGCTTCGAAGCTGTTCATTTGACGATCGATCAGATTTTACGGGCGGCGCGCGGACATCACGCTCTGCCCCCGGCAGTGAACGATATCGGCCCTGCGCTGCCGGTTCGGTCCGCCGTGTTGCACTCATAACGGATACCTTCAACGATCCTCAGTCAGCGATTACAACGTGTCAGGAAGCGGTTCGTTCCCGCCTCGGCGGCTGCAACAGCAGAAACGTGGAAGTCGATGGGAAGCGTCGGAGAAGTGCGCTCAGAGCCAGGGGGCTGCAGCAGACGCGGCAGCCCCCCGTTGCTCAACTATTTGCCCGTCCCGGTCGTACCGCTACCTGTGCCGGAACTCGCGCTGCCGCGAACGTGGCCCTGCTGACAGGCTGCCAGGAACTCGGTGCTCGACAGCCGCCCGTCGTTGTTGGTGTCGGCCACTTTGAAGTCCGTTACGTAGGTCTGCGCCTGCGTCTGCGTCAGAGACCCCGACTTGCTCGAGTCGGCGGTGTTCCACATCGTCTGGCACTCGGCCTGACTCATTTTCTGACCCGACGTCGTGCCGCCGGTTTGCGCCGCCACGCCATACGCTGACACCATGGTGAATGCAGCAGCGATACTTGCCTTGATGATAGTGCTCATTGCGTTGCCTCGTTCTCTAAGCGCGGGCAACCTCTGCCCGCTGCCTCTCAACGTCCTCTGAGTGCTATCGTTCCAGGCTCGCATGGTCGGCACGGTTGCGGCGATCTTCGATCCGTAGGAATGCGAGCGATGAACGAACGGCTCAGGCATGCTCGGCCCGGCACTGAATACGACAGCAGCATCTACGGGTAGCCGTGACAGAGGAGTTGGAGGTCAGAGCAATCGGAGTAGGAGCGACATGGATTGCTCGAGCCGGCGATTGGAACCCACATCGCTGTTTCAGCGTTGAAACGCATCGCAAAAGATGCCGGCCACTGTGTGATTTCGGTTGCACGAACAGCGACGGAGGCGCTTGCGTCTGCGAAAGCGCAGTCGCCGACCCTGTTGCTGTCCGATGTACGCTTGGCAGACGGGAGCGGCCGAAAGCGAAATAATGGCAGCGACCCGCGCGGCGGTGGTGTTCATCACCGCCTATCCTGAGCGGCTTTCGATTGGCGTCCACCTGCTAGACGCTGACGAACGTCGCGTCGTTCGAGCCCAATCAGATTCGAAACCTCATAACGCAGGCATTGCTGCAGTCGAAGCGGCAAGGACCCATTCGCTCTGCAGCCGCATCGCTGAGTTCCGCATTGGCGCAGTCACGCCATGTGTGGAACGAGCGAAGAGATTGCACTCTTATGCAGTCGGAAACAAGGTCGCAGCAAAGGGCCTACCATAACGGAGTGTTCGCAGCGTTTGGGGAGCGCTGCTTGTGAGGAGTCGAGGCGGGAGCTTCCACCCGCGACGACGGCCCCTATGCCCAGCGTCACGCCTGGAGGCTCACGTTCCAGTCAGTAACGCCCGGTTGGCAAGGCCGTGCGGGGCTCGGGTTTGAAACCCGGGCCCCGAAGTGCGCATTGAACCTGATTACTTCCACATTGCGCCGAGCAGAAATCCCATTGCCGCCGCCATCGCGAGAGTTGTGAGTGGGTGATCCTTGGTCGATTTTTCGACGGCCGTCTTGAAATTGCCTACGACAGCCTGCGCATTTTCCGCGGCCTCGATCCCTTTGCTGCTCAGTTCGTTCGACGCAGTTTTCAGGTCTTCGCGGGTCCGACTCGCCTGTTCCGTAGCATTGTCGACAAATTCTTTGCCCATGTCGGAGGCCTTCTTGTACGCGGTCCCAGCCTGTTCACCCAAGCTAGTCGTGTCCTGTTGGTGATTGTGAACCATCTCGGTCTCCTATCGAAGGGAATCCCCGTTCAACAACGCGCCGGGGTCGATGTAGGTTGCATCGCAAGTGGTGCCGTTTGTCGTTGTCGATGGGGGAAAGGTCGGGCCGCTTTCTGCACGAATTGTCGAGCGCCAGTTCGATGCTTGTGCGGAATTCGGCTGACGGACTAGGCGTCTGCGCGGGGGACCGGCTTGCGCCCGCTCCATCGTGTCCTCATCGCCCAGGCGACCAATGTCCCGTAGCGCGAAATCTGGTAGTGTTCGACGGCCTGCGCGCTGCCGATGATCGCGACGTTCCGAATGGCATCCTCGCAGATTTCGACAACGGCCTCCTTCGCCTCGGCGAGAATCCCCTCGATGCCTGGACACTTCTTCCCTCGCGGCTTTTACTCAATCGCTTTCGTCACCTCATCGAGCCGGCTGACCTGCTGCTCGATTTCACCACGGTGATTTTCAAGTAACGACCTTGCAGGTTCCTCGAAGTGGACGGCATCTTTGGTTATGTGGCTCGAAGTGTTTCGCGTGGTCGGTTGGCGAAGCTCGCGGTTGTGGGTTCGCCCGTGTTCGCGCGGCTCAAACGCGGGCATAGCGAGTGACCATCTCGGCGCAGAAATCTGCAAACGCTGCGCTGTCCTTCGGCGGGCTCGTATGATGCGGCGCGAGGCCCAGATGTTCAGGCGTGAAGCAGAATGTGACCGTGAGGTTGAACTCGCTCAGCGATTCCATCAGCCGGTCGAACCAAGCGCGCGCACCCTCTCGATGCCAGTCTGCCCAAGACAGTCCGGTGCGCAGGTCGCGCACACCCAAGCGCTTCAGCCAGATGACCGCGTCGTCCAGACGATGATCCTGGAAATGGAACCACTGGCAGATTCCAACTGCGGGCGTGTAGTCGCCGAAGCTGCGCGCGGCGAGTTTCGGCGTGCCGTCCTCGCGCAAAAGGCCCATATGGAAGTGTCGGTAATAGGAGGAGCCCTCCGCTTCCCTGTGGCGCGTCGTTGCCTCCCAGCTGCGAGGCAGGTCGTAAAGGCTGTACCAGTGGATGCGTTCTGCCTTGCCACTGAGCAACTCTGCGGTGCGAATCAGTCCCCAGGCCTGCACTTCTTCCGCGCCGAACGATGAGACTCCAACCTCGGTGATCCATACCGGTAACTTCACGCAGGCTCGAATCTCCTCGAGTTTTTCCGGCCATTCGTCGATTTGCCACAAATTCCAATCGAGCGGAAAGCCGTGCACGGCGACGGCATCGAGGTGATCGAGCACACCGCGAGCTGCAATGTTGCGCATAAACGCGGGATCAATCGGCGAAATGCCGCCCAGAACTCGGCGCAAGGCAGGGCGTGCCGCGGCGATTGCCTGCCCAGCGGCAATTGCCATATCTGAGAACATTCGCCAGTCGGGGTCGAGCTCCAGATCCCAATGCGACTTATTGTTCGGCTCATTCCAAATCATCGCTGCTTCGATCATCCCTGTCCCCTATCCCCGAGCCGTCGGCATACGTAGACCTCGGCCTCCGGATGCTCGATTATTTCGAAGCCTGCGCTGCGCAGCATGGCTTCGAGGCAGGCGCGGTTCGGTACCCACCAATTCGTATCATCGGCGGCGTAGCGGGCCTCGACGAAATGCAACTTTGGATAGCCCGGCCTATCGAAATGGTCGGTTTGCCAGAAATCGTAGTCCAACTCGACAGGCTCCACATCGGGGGTGCCACGCAGCATCGATTGCACGACAAGTCGATCCTTCACGACATTGTCGTAGATCAGGTCGAGCGCCAGCAACGGATGCCGGAGGTGGTAGAGGACGCCGAGAAACAGCACGAGATCAAACTGCTGTCTGAGCTTCGCAACGTCGTAGACCGACATCTGCCGCAGCTCGATCTCGACGCCCTGCATCTCGGCGGCGAACCGCGCCTGCGCCAGGTAATCTTCGCGCTCGTCGATAGCCAGCACGTGCGCCGCACCCAGCCGCTTCATCTCGATCGCATAGAAGCCTGCGTTGCAACCGATATCGAGTACGGTCTTGCCGTAAACCTCGCTGCTAATTGCGCTCGCGAAACGCTTCCATTTGATCGACGGGTAATTGCCGAGCGGATGGCTCGGCGCGGTCTCGTGGCCGCCCAGGCACATGTTGTGGAACCAGGGTCCGAGAGACTCGATTCGCCGCTTGATCTCGGCCGGGCTCAGCTCGGGGTTGGAACTCATGATCGGGTCGCGGTCGCGCTCCATCGTTGTGCTCGATCAGTGTCGCAGCAAAGCGGTCGAGTTCTCGACGTGGCAAGACGCCGTGCAGAATGCCTTGCGCAATCCCCGCGTGAGTCGATTTTGCTCTATGCTCACGACGCCGCCCGCTCATTCGTCTGATCGTGGCAAACGTCGGCTGCAGCGTTGTGCTGCACCGTTATCCGGTGCACGGAACCGATCGGGACAGATATGCTGTGCCACCTCGAGATCGGCACGCCATGTGCCGCAAGAAGCAGCGCCCTGATGATCTCGGCGTGAGTGACGACGGCAACGGCCGCACCCTTCCAGCGTTGCGCGAATTCGCCGACGCTGGACCACACGCGCTGCTGAACACCCACCATCGTCTCCCCGCCCGGTGTGCGCGCATTTTCTCGGCGTGCGTTCCACAGCCGCCACCATGGATCGTCTTCCAGTTCGGCAAATAGTCGGCCGCTCCAGTATCCGAAATCGATTTCGTCGATTCCGTCGCACGTCGTCACGTCCAGGACAGCTGCGTTCGCGAGGATCTCCGCTGTCTCGCGCGCGCGCCGGGTGGGACTCGCCTGGATGGCGACGAGATCGCTCACCCAGGGCTGCATCGCCAAGCGGATGATTTGTCCCCGCCCCACCGCCGACAGTGCTACATCAGAGCGCCCCGCGAGCACGTGGTCGCCCAGGGTGTGCTCGCCATGACGGATCAGATGGACGGTAGTCTGCCAAGTCTTCACCCCGCTGCCCCCTCGATAAATCTGAGATATGCTGCACATGCCTCGTGATCGTCGAGCTGTATTGGCGGTGCTTTCATTAGCCAGCAGCTCGGCTCGATCAGAGCGCCAGACAGACGCCGATCCATCGCGATCTTCGCGCATCTGACGGCGTCGATGACGATGCCAGCCGAGTTCGGAGAGTCCCACACGTCGAGCTTGAGCTCGATTGTGACCGGTGCACCGCCGAATGCAGTTCCTTCGAGGCGGATGAGCGCCATTTTCCTGTCGGTCAGCCATGGCACGAAGTCGCTCGGACCGATGTGGATGCAATCCGCGGCCAGCGGAGAGTCGAGTTGAGATTGCACGGCCTCGGTCTTGGAAATCTTTTTGCTCTGCAGCCGCTCCCGCTCCAGCATGTTCTTAAAATCGGCATTGCCGCCGAAATTGAGCTGGAACGTTCGCTCGAGGCTGACGCCCCGATCCCGCATCAGTCTTGTGAGCACCCGGTGAACGATCGTTGCCCCCAACTGGCTTTTGATGTCGTCACCGATAAGAGGCAGCTTGTGCTCCTCGAAGCGTGCGCGCCACTTCGCAGAACTCGCCAGGAAGACGGGGATGCAGTTGACGAACGCACAGCCGGCCTTCAATGCCTGTTCCGCGTAGTACTCGCTCGCAAGCTGAGCGCCGACGGGGAGATAGGACACCACGACGTCAGTGCGGCTCTCGGCAAGTATCGCCGCCACGTTGCATTCGGGAAGGCTCGACTCGGTCACATCCTCGCGCAGATATCGACCCAGACCATCGAGCGTTCTTCCGCGTTGCACGACGCAGCCCGATGCCGCGGGAGTGCAGAAGCGCAGCGTATTGTTGGGCCTGGCAAAGATCGCCTCGGCGGCGTCAAGCCCGACCTTGCTGACGCTGACGTCGAACGCGGAGGATATCTCGATCCCGCTGGGGCGATACCCGCCGATGTCGACCGTCATCAACCCAGGCAGCGCACTGTCGTCGCACGATCGGCCATAGTGTTCGATGCCTTGCAAGAGCGACGACGCACAGTTGCCGACGCCGACAATGGCCACACGGACGGTTCGTGAATGGCGGGCACCCATGGATCGGCTCTCGGAAAATGAGCGTCGGTCGACGCTCTAAGGTCTGAACAGAACGCAAGCGCCGATAGGTTTGTTCCTCGTCGGTCACCGCTGAGGAAGCCAGCAGCGCTCGAACGCGCTACTGCTCGATTCGACTGCGGTCTGCATCATGAAGGCCAGCGAATTACAACCATGACGAATTGATTCGTGAATCGGCAGAGGTGCGTTGCACCCGTCATTGCGGGCGCGCGACGCCGGGCAAGTGGACGCCCATGGCATTCTGAGTTGCGAGTCTGCAGACCCTGACATCGAGCTTGCACCGATCTTCAGGCGCTTGTTTGCTGGGTGTTCGAGGGTTGCGGGCTGGCGATGATGTTTCAGGAGACGGCCGGAGAGAGAAACACGAGCCGCTTCTCCAGATTGGTCTGGCCGGGGAACGCGCAGGGTGGGGTATTGCTCCGCGGCTGTATCTTGCAGGAACCAGGAACACCGCTTCGCGTTTCCTCGTCCGGGTACTTACCTTCGGTTCAATTCAGCCTGAGAGGCGCGCGGTGGGAGAGACGGTCCTCGTGACGGGTGGCTGCGGCTTCATCGGCCGGCACGTGTGCCGGGCTTTGGTGGAACGCGGCCACCGCGTAAGAGTTCTCGACGCTTTCATTCAGCAGGTGCATGGCCGACACGGCCGCCATCGTGCGCTCGGATTCGACGCAGAAATTATTTTCGGAGATGTAAGGGACAGTGAAATGGTCCGCCGTTCGCTCGGCGGCGTCGATGCCGTCATTCATCTCGCTGCCGAGGTTGGGGTCGGCCAGAGCATGTATGAGATCGGCCGCTACGTTAGCGCAAACGATTTCGGCACAGCCGTTCTGCTCGAGGCAATCTCGCGCCTTCCGGTGCGGCGTGTCGTGGTCGCCTCCTCGATGAGCATCTATGGAGAGGGTCTCTATCGGGCGCCCAATGGCAGTGTCGTACATGATGCGACGCGGGATCCGCAGCCAGACCGATGGGACCCGGTGGCGACGGACGGCAGCCCCTTGAAGCCGCTTGCAACGCCCGAGTCGAAGTTGCCCGCGCTTTCGTCCGTGTATGCACTGTCGAAACATATGCAGGAGCGTCTGACGCTGATGATCTGTGCCGCGTACGGCGTGGAAGGCTGCGCGCTGCGCTTGTTCAATGTGTTCGGACCCGGACAGGCGCTCTCCAATCCATATACCGGCGTGCTCGCAATCTTTGCGTCGCGGCTTTTCAACCGTCAGCGCCCCCTCGTATTCGAGGACGGCATGCAACTGCGCGATTTCGTGCATGTGTCTGACGTGGCAGCAGCGTTCTTGCTCGCACTGGAGCGGCCGGAAGCTGCGGGCCGAGTATTCAATGTCGGCAGCGGCGTGGAGCGAAACATAGTGAGCGTCGCTCGTGCGCTTGCCGAGGCGATGGGTGTGCCTGAAATCGAGCCGGAGGTGCTCGGCAAGGCACGCTCCGGTGACATCCGTCATTGTTTTGCGGACATCTCTCTGGCGAAGCAACTTCTGGGCTATGCGCCGGCCGGCAGGTTCGGTGCCCAGTCATTGGGAGAACTCGCGGAATGGGTGGCGCGCAGGGGCGCAAGCGATCATGTCGATCGCGCTTATGACGAACTGCAATCGAGAGGCCTCGTTCAATGAGCATGCTTCGAGCGGCCCCCGCTCTACTGTGTTCGCGTCCGCTCGTGGTGACGGGGGGCGCCGGATTCATCGGCTGCAACCTTGCTGCTCGGCTGGCTCGTGAAGGCAACCACGTCATCGTTTTCGACTCTTTGGCCCGAACGGGTGTGGAAGAGAATCTCGATTGGCTGCGACGCGAGCAACCGCAACGCATCTCGTTCGTGCGAGCAGACGTGCGCGATCGCGACGCGGTAGGTGAAGTGATCGGCAGCTGTGCGAGCGTTTTTCATCTTGCGGCTCAGGTGGCGGTGACCTCGAGCATGATCGATTCCCGGCACGATCTCGAGGTCAATGTCGAGGGCACGTTCAACGTCCTCGATGCAGCGCGCCGAGCACGTCACCGTCCGTCCGTGATCGTTGCCAGCACGAACAAGGTATATGGCAATATGTGCGATGTGGCTATTGAGTTGCGCGATGGCCGCTATCGGCCTGTCGACGAGAAAACGGCGCTCCATGGTGTTGGAGAGAGCCAGTCGTTGTCGTTCCAAACGCCCTACGGTTGCTCGAAAGGCGCTGCCGACCAGTATGCCATCGAATGGGCGCGCACCCAGGGTGTCCAGACCGTTGTCCTGCGCATGAGCTGCATCTATGGCCCGCGCCAGCATGGCACCACGGATCAGGGTTGGGTCGCCCATTTCGCCGCGAGCGTGCTCTCTGGCCGGCCGATCACAATCTTCGGCGACGGTTGTCAGGTGCGCGACGTGCTGCACGTGGACAATGCCGTAGAGGCTTACGTCGGCGCGTGGCAGCGAATAGATTCCGTAGCAGGCAAGGCGTTCAATCTTGGTGGCGGACCTGCCAATGCCGTCAGCGTTGCCAGCGTTGCCGCACTGCTTGCTCGACTGGCAGGCACGCAGCCCGACCTGCATTTCGCGGAGTGGCGGCCGGGAGATCAGCGCTGGTTTGTCTCCGATACGCGCGCCGTCGCTTCAGCCCTCGATTTGCCGACGCCGTTGCCGTGGCGACAGGGCATCGCCCATCTCTACTCCTATATGGCGGATCGCGCGCGTGGAGAGACAGCGGGTAAAACGGCGAAGGTGGCGAAACGATCACGTCACCATGTGCAGGAGGCCTCATGAGGGTAGCTCTCGTCAATCCGCGTTGGAGCTTCGAGGGCAGCATCTACTTCGGCTGTCGACGACCCCACCTCCCGTTGGAGCTGGCGTACGCCAAAGCACAGCTCGAAGCGTGCGGGCACGACGCGCTGCTGCTCGATGGGCACCTGCTCGACATCGCGCATGATGTGCTGGCCGACACCATCGACGAATTCGGCGCCGACATGACGGTCGTCGCCACAGCGCCCTCGTATTTGTTCTGGCGCTGCGCACCGCCGGAGTTGCGCGTGCCGCGTCAATTTTTCGACGTGCTGGGTTGGCGCGGCGGCATGCGCGTTGCTGTCGGGCCGCACGGCTCATCGACCCCCGCCGCGGCGCTCAGGAAGCTGGAGGCCGACGTCGTGATCCGCGGCGAGTGCGAGGACACGATCGCCGAGTTGGCCGAGAAGGGCCTTTCCGCCGAAATCGATGGTATCGCCTACCGGAAAGAAGACGGCTCCTTCGTGCTTGGCTCGCCACGGGCGGCCGGTTTCATCGATGCTCCTGCATTGCGTTGGAATGCCGAGTGGATCGTAAGGCACGATCACCATCATCATCGCTTCGATCGCGCGCCAGACGGCGCCGGCGCCGAAGTAGAGGCTTCGCGTGGCTGCCCCTTCTCATGTACGTTCTGCGCGAAGATCGACTTCCGCGACCGCTATCGGCGCCGGAGGTTGGAGCCATTGATCGAGGAGATCGATGCCCTGATCGACCAAGGAGTGACCTATCTCTATTTCGTCGACGAGATCTTCCTGCCCAATCGCGCACTGCTGGCATTTCTGGCTCAGCGCCCGATACGGTTCGGTGTGCAAACGCGGATCGACTTGTGGTCGCCCGAGCTTCTGGACGAACTGGGCGACGCGGGCTGCGTATCGATCGAAGCGGGTGTGGAGAGCCTGTCGGGGCAGGGGCGCCATGCCTTGGAGAAGCGATGTCGATTGGACACCGAGGCGTTGACTAAGCGCCTGATCCATGCGCGTCGATCGGTTCCCTTCGTACAGGCCAATCTCATCGGTACGGCTCATGATTCGCCGATCGAAGTCGCCCGTTGGCGTGAGCGGCTCGCTCGCCACGACGTCTGGGCAAACGATCCGGTCCCACTGTTCCCCTATCCCAGCTCGCCCGATTACCGACGGCTCTTCGGTGAACCCGACGACTTGGCTTGGGAGCGCGCACACACGCACTATCTCGACACATATTCCGCATTCAGCGACATCCAAGAGGCCCGTCCGCTGCCCCTGCCGGTGCTGGAGGCGTCATGTTGCACCTGAGCGCGCGCTCGAATTTGCGCCGTGTGTTCATCACCACCGACGCGGTGGGTGGGGTGTGGACCCAGGCTCTCGATCTCGTGCGCGGACTCGGTGAAATCGGGATTGAAACCACGCTTGCTGTTCTTGGACCGCGCGCATCGGCCGGCCAACTACACGAAGCGCGGTCGATCGCTTCCCTTAGCGTCGTCGAAACACCTCTACAGCTCGACTGGCTTGCCGTAAGCTCGAACGAGCTGAAGGCTACGACGCATGAGCTGCCGCGATTGGCGCTGGCTGCCGGCGCGGATCTCGCCCACCTTCATGCCCCAGCACTCGCGGCCTGTGAGCGCTGGCCGCTGCCGCTGGTGGTGACGGCACATTCCTGCGTCGGTACTTGGTGGCAGGCGGTTCGCGGAGGCCCTGTGCCGAGCGATCACGAATGGAAGGTGAGCGCGACAGGCGAGGGACTGCGCAGCGCGGACAGAGTGATCGCACCCAGCCGAAGTTTTGCGGCAACCCTCCGAACTTATTACCGCTTCGCACGAATCGATCCCGTGCTGAACGGGCGCACTCCAATTTCAGACAACGGACCGGCACAACGGTCCGGCGTCCTCGCTGCCGGTAGGCTTTGGGACCCCGGAAAGGATGTCGCGACGCTCGATGCGGCTGCTGCGATCTCGCGCGCGAGAATTGCCGCCGCAGGTCCGCTCTCCGGCCCGAACGGCCAAACTCAGAAGCTCACATGCGTCGCGCATCTCGGCGCGCTCGATCCGACGGCGCTCGCTCGTCGCATGCGATCAGCCGCAGCATTCGTGAGCACGTCGGTCTACGAGCCGTTCGGGCTGGCCGTACTGGAAGCAGCGCAGGCCGGCGCTCCGCTCGTGCTCACAGACATTGCAGCGCACCGGGAGCTGTGGGAGGGCGCAGCACTGTTCTTTCCGCCGCGCCGCCCAGATCTATTGGCGGCGGTACTCGACCGGCTCGTCGCTGACGAGACGCTGCAAGTGCAGCTCGGCGCCGCAAGCCGGCAGATGGCACGCCGCTACTCGGCAGAACGCATGACCCGCTCGACGCTGATCGCCTATGCGCGGGCAGTCGCCGATCGCGAGCAGTTCCGAGCGCGCGAAGTGCGGGGAGTCGGCGCACGATGAAGATTGTGTATTTCACCCATTCTCTGGTGTCGTGCTGGAACCACGGCAATGCGCACTTCCAGCGGGGACTGCTGCGCGAGCTCCAGCACATGGGACACGCCGTGATCGCCGCGGAACCGGCCGACAGTTGGAGCCGACGCAATCTCGTTGCTGATCATGGCGAGGAACCGATAGAGCAGTTCTCTCGCGCTTTCCCGTATCTGCAATCCCGGCACTATCGGGAGGGTCCTGACATTGTGCGGCTGTTGGACGGGGCCGATCTTGTCATCGTGCACGAATGGACCGAGCCATGTGTCGTGTCGGCGATTGGAAGGCTGCGCCAGCGCTCTCGAGGCTTCCTGCTCCTGTTCCACGACACGCATCACCGAGCAGTCAGCGCGCCTGACGAGATCGCCCGCTTCGATCTTGCGCGCTACGATGGCGTGCTTGCATTTGGCGCGTCGCTTGCGGAGGTCTACCGCAAACAAGGCTGGGGAAAGCGTGTGTTCGTGCTGCACGAGGCAGCCGACACCGCACTATTCAAGCCGACACAAGAGGATGAACTAGGCCGGCAAGGCATCGTCTGGATCGGCAATTGGGGCGATGAGGAGCGCACCGAGGAACTCGACACGTTTCTGCTACGGCCGACTCGCGACCTCGGCCTGCAGCTCGACGTTTTCGGCGTTCGCTACCCGGCTGCTGCACTCGATCGGCTCGCGGCTGCCGGCATCCGATATCGAGGTTGGATGGCGAATATCGACGTGCCCCGGGAATATGCACGGGCGTTTGCGACCGTGCACGTGCCGCGCCGGCCATATCTCGAGTACCTACCCGGCATACCGACGATTCGCGTGTTCGAAGCACTGGCGTGCGGCATTCCGCTGGTCAGCGCGCCTTGGGACGACATGGAGCACCTGTTCGTGCCGGGCGAGGATTTCCTGCTCGCTGCCGATGAGCGCTCCATGCGCGAGGCACTGCGCTCGGTCGCCTGCGATGCCGAAGTAAGGCGTCGTCTGGCAGTGAGTGGCTTGGCACGCATTCGTGCGCATCACACCTGCCGGCACCGTGCCACGGAGTTGCTCGTTATTGCTCAGTCACTTCGCGCCGAACACCAATGAGGTCGCCACAGATGCGTATTGCGTTCATCGGATCAAGTCTGCTGTCCAGCTACTGGAACGGCGCGGCGACCTACTATCGAGGAATCATTGCGGCTCTGGCCCGTCGCGGCTTCCGCACCACGTTCTACGAGCCGGATGCCTTTGGCCGACAACAGCGGCGTGACATTGATCCACCGGATTGGGCTGACGTGGTGGTGTTCGAGCCGACGCTGGCGGGTGTTGAAGACGTCTCTCGCGCGGCGCTGACGGCCAACATCGTGGTGAAGGCGAGCGGCATCGGTGTGCTCGACGACGAGATCATGGTGGCGATCGCCGACGCGCCGCCGAGCGCATCGTTGCGAATATTCTGGGACGTCGACGCTCCCGCGACGCTCGCCGCGATCGGAGCAGAGCCGACGCACGTGCTGCGGAGCTGCATCCCGCGTCTCGATGCAGTACTCACGTATGGTGGGGGAGTACCGGTTGTGGATGGCTATCTGAAGCTCGGTGCCCGCCGCTGTGTTCCGGTTTACAACGCACTCGATCCGATGACGCATTTTCCCGTACCGCCGGATGCCCGTTTTGCTTGCGACCTCGCCTTTCTGGGCAATCGCTTGCCCGATCGCGAGGCGCGCGTGGAGCGCTTTTTTCTCGACGCGGCGCGCGCGCTGCCCGACAGATCGTTTCTGCTCGCGGGCGCCGGCTGGGAAGACCGGGAAATGCCGCCGAACGTCCGCGCAATTGGGCATCTGCCGACATCCGACCACAACGCGTTCAACTGTTCCCCGCTTGCCGTCGTCAACATCGCTCGTGACAGCATGGCCGCAACCGGACATTCACCGGCCACGCGCGTATTCGAGGCAGCGGGCGCAGGCGCATGCATCATTACCGATGCTTGGGTGGGTCTCGAGGCTTTCCTCATGCAAGGCGAAGAGGTTCTAGTCGCCCGGGACGGCTGCGACGTGGCTCGACATTTGACGACGCTGACGCGGACACGCGCAAGGGCCATCGGAGCGCGGGCGCGCGAACGCGTCCTGCGCGAGCACACCTACGAATTGAGGGCGCAGCAAGTAGAGCGGCTGATCACCGCCTGGCGCACTGATTCGGGGATGGCAGCATGAGAAAACTCGTCGTACTCGGGCTCAGCCTGTCGTCGTCCTGGGGCAACGGCCATGCCACGACCTACAGGGCGTTGTTGCGTGCCGCCGCTGCATTGGGACACGACATCGTATTTTTCGAGCGCGATGTCGCGTGGTATGCGGCCAACCGGGATCTCTTCGATCCGCCTTACTGCCGACACGTCCTGTACGACAGCCTCGCCTCGCTCGAACGCCATGCAGCCGAGATCGCAAACGCCGACGCCGTTATTGTCGGTTCGTACGTTCCCGACGGAATTGCCGTCGGCGACTTTGTCCTCGACGTCGCGAGCGGCGCGCGTCTGTTCTACGATATCGACACGCCGGTCACACTCGCCGCGCTTTCCAACGAAACATGCACCTACCTTTCGCGCAGGCAGATCGGCCGTTACGATACCTATCTCTCCTTCACCGGTGGTCCAGCCCTGCACCGACTCGAGGCCGACTACGGCGCTGCGCGAGCACGTGCGCTCTATTGCTCCGTCGACCCTGACGCGTATCGACCGCTCGACGTTCCGCACCGCTGGGATCTCGGATTTCTCGGAACCTACAGTCCAGATCGACGGCCCGCGCTCGAGGAACTTCTGGTCGAACCCGCGCGCCGCGCGCCGGCCGCGCGCTTCGTCGTGGTAGGTGCCCAGTACCCCGACGATATCGACTGGCCCGCCAATGTCGAGCGCGTCGAGCACCTACCGCCAGGCCGCCATGCGTGGCTCTATTCGTCCTGCAGGTGGACGCTGAATCTGACGCGTGCGGCCATGGTCGAGACGGGATTCAGCCCGAGCGTGCGTCTGTTCGAGGCGGGAGCTTGCGCCGCACCGATCATCTCGGACTTGTGGCCTGGGCTCGACTCGGTGCTCTTGCCTGGAGTTGAAATCGTCACCGCGGTAGATGCGCAAGAGGTCCTGGCTGCAGTGTCGATGGCAGATGGCGAGCGCGCCCGGATCGCTGCCGCTGCGCGCCACCGCGTGCTTCGCGAGCATTCCGCCGCGCGTCGTGCGCGCCAGCTGTCGGCTTTCGTCGAGGAGGCGATCGCCGGCGCAGGCGGGAGGAACGCCCCTCCATCCGGCGCCGAATTTTCGGGACCTAGCCGCAAGGAACTTACCTGCCACGAGCAGAGTTGGAAGTTCCAATCGATCGACGGTCCGTCCAGCAGGATCGATCGTAGTTCATCTGGAGACCGATGATGTCCGCCAAGGATTGCTCAGGCATTCGAATGCTCGTTGCAGGTGGAGCAGGTTTCATCGGCTCACATCTCATCGACCGCCTGCTTGTACACGGTGCCAGCGTCGTATGCCTTGACAGCTTCGTTACCGGTACGATCGACAATGTGGCGCGCTGGGAACGCGAGCCGCGCCTGACCGTCATCAAGAGCGACGTCATCGATCCATTGCCGGTGTCGTTGCGGCCCGACGTCGTATTCAATCTTGCGTGTGCTGCCTCGCCGCCGCACTATCAGGCCGATCCGGTCCACACGATGCTGACCAGCGTACTCGGCACCCGCAACTTGCTTGCCTTGGCTGCCGAGACCCATGCTCGCTTCGTGCTCGCCTCGACCAGTGAGGTCTACGGCAATCCGCTGGAGCATCCTCAGAGCGAGTCGTATTGGGGCCACGTGAATCCCATTGGTCCGCGCGCCTGCTATGATGAGGGCAAGCGCGCCGCCGAGGCTCTCACATTTGACTTCGCGCGCACTTCGCACGCAGACGTGCGGGTGGCGCGGATCTTCAACACGTATGGTCCGCGGATGCGCGCGGATGACGGTCGCGTCGTCTCCAATGTCGTGACGCAGGCACTCGCTGGAGCCGACATTACACTCTACGGTGACGGCTCGCAGACGCGGTCGTTCTGCTACGTCGACGATCTGATCGAGGCGTTGATGCGGCTGGCGAGCCTCGAAAGTCCGCCTGCGGGGCCGATCAATATCGGCAATCCATCGGAGATCACAGTGCGGGAGCTGGCAAGCCGCGTGGTCGATATGTCGGGCTCGCGCTCGCGGATCGTGCATCGCCCATTGCCGGTCGACGATCCGCAGCGGCGCCGACCCGATATCTCCACCGCGATCGATGTGCTCGGTTGGAAACCGATGGTGGATCTCGACACGGGGCTCGCGCGCACCATCGAGTGGTTCCGCGGCGGCCAATTGGGCAAGCGCGCTGTGAACGGCGCACGCGCGCATTCCGTCGAATCCGATCTCGCGGCAGTGTGAGCGAGCCAACTGCTCTTGTCGGCATCAGCGGTTTCACCCGAAGAAGTCCGCGGCCTACATGAAACGGATGCCCGCTCTGCGACCCGCTTCCTCATCGATCTGCAGGTCGCCGACGTACAGCGCCTCATGCGGCGCGACGTCGTAGGCTTGCAGCAGTCTGAGCAACAGCCCTGGTGCCGGCGTGCGGCAAAGGCACTGTTCGTCCTCGTCGCACGTGCACAGCGCGATCCGCGTTGAGACAGGCAACTCGCCGAGCGCAGCACGCAACGCGTCGTGAATGAGATGGTGCGCCATGGCCTCTTCGAGCAGTCCCTCAGCAATGCCGTTCTGATTGGAGGCGATGGCCAGCGATGTACCCATACTGCGAAGGCCGACGCCCAAGAAGTCTTCTGACTGCGGACATTGACCGGATTGATGAGTTACCCAAAGGTGCGCCGTGTCAGCGTAGGACTCGGGGTAAAGCGCGTACCAGGCGTATCCTTCGGGAACCCGGACGGCCACGTCGCCTGCACCGAGATATGCTGCGGCATGCCTGAATTGCCTGGCGAGCGAACACCGCGTTTCCTCCGCCCGGGCATGCGAAGCGTGGAGCACATGCGAGAACAACATTGCAGCCATTCTGGTCGCAGCTGTTGCCAGCGGCGCGGCCTCGTCGCCCGCGTCCAGAACAGCCTGCTCCAGCTGACCGGTCAACACTGAGAATCCGACGCGCGTGGCTCGATGCTGACCGGCTTCAGCGTGCCGGCCGCTGCGGAGAGGTCAGTCGCGAAGCGATGGGCTGAGATGTGAATGGAGTGGGTGGCAAAATGCATGATGACTTCACCCACCTCGCCGCTCGAGGCGACGATCGAGGTGCTCCAGTACTTTCGTCTCGAGCAGTGGAGGAAGCGGGCTAGCGCCGTTCGAGGTGCAAGTCGGAGCGATCGCCTCCAACGACGGCAAGTCTTGCTCGAGATAACTGGCAATGATGTCGGGATGGATGTAGCACTTCCGGCAGACGGTCACCGTGTTGCCAAGTCGCTGGGAGACACGTTCGACGGCAAAGCGAACTTTGGATCTGGCCTCTTTTTCGCTCGAGAACGGGCCGGAACGCGCCAGTTCCCACGCTGCCTGCACAGTTCCCGCCCACGTTCTGAAATCCTTGCTCGACACGTCCTCGCCGGCGATCTCGCGTAGGTAAGCGTTCACGTCGGCAGATTCGATCGCACTGATTTTGCCATCCATGCCGACGTACTGGAACAAGGTCTGGCCCGGAAGATCCTGGATCTTGCGGACAAGTCCGGCGATGCGACGGTCGCGCAGGTTCAGCTGCCATCTCTTGCCGCTCTTGCCCTTGAACGCGAAACGCAGCTCCGTGCCGACCACGTCGAGATGACCGTCCTTCAGGGTGGTCAACCCGTAGCTTTCGTTCGAGCGAGCGTATTCGGCATTGCCGACCCGAATTAGCGTGCGATCGAGCAAGCTGACGACGGTGGCTAGTACCTTTCTTTGGCTGAGGTCACGCGCCTGTAAATCGTCATCGAGCTGTCGCCTGATGCCAGGCAGACGGCGCGCAAAGTCGAGCATGCGGTCGAACTTGTCGACGTCTCGGATTGTGCGCCAATCGGGATGGTAGCGATACTGCTTGCGACCCCGCTCGTCTCGCCCTGTCGCCTGGATATGGCCATGCGTATGCGGACAGATCCAAACGCTCGAATAGGCGGGTGGCACGGCCAACGATCGAATGCGCGCGAGCTCTGCTCTGTCCCTTATCGTCCGGCCTGCCGGATCGTAGTAGCTGAAGCCGCGGCCCGATCGCCTGCGCCTGATGCCCGGCATGTCATCGCTGACGTAGACCAATCCAGCCAGCCGAGCATGGACCACATTGGGAGGATCGTTCGACACGGAAAGGCTCTCATCGCCAGTGAGCGTTGAGCGAACGTGTGCACGGCCGCCGGGTTCCACGCTCGTTCCGACGCGAAGCAAGCCGTTTTCTGGAACGCGAAGATAAAACGGACGTTCTCCCGCATGTCGTCATCTCATCAACGCAGGTTGGCAGCGATGTTCTTTCGCAGTCGATTTTGACGAGACGATTGCGAGCGGAGGCACCGTTGGATCCAGTCGATCTCGAGGTTTCTGGGTGCTGGCTCGACATGAAACGTGCAAGCGCAAAGAGGAGTGGCCTGACGCATGGCCGCCGCCAATGAGGAAGAGAAGTCCGGCCTGACCAAATCCCTCGAAACCGAGGTATCGCGACGGGCGCATCAGAACGCTACGGATGGTGTCGACCGCAAGGTCCAGGACACGATCGGAGAATTGCTGCGCCGTCACTTCGACGAACTCGGGGAACAACCAATGCCCGACGCGATGAAACGGCTGTGGGAGAAGTTGAGTTCGGGAAATAGTGGCCGATAGGGTCCAGCATGGAGCAACGATGCATGGAACCTGCGCGCGGGCCGCCGCGTTCTTTTGCCGAAGGGCGCGAACATCTCGCTCCCCATGCACCAAGAGGTTCTCTCGATGCAACGCTTCATGAGCACAATTGTGGCGATCGGTCTTGCTGCGGCACCTGTTGCCGCCCAGACGACTGCGCCGCCCACCACGTCGCCGCCCACAGCGCCTTCGTCCACGACAGCGCCGTCGGCAAACATGTCGAACACAAGTCAGCGTTGGTATACGCGTCAGAATGACGACATGCGGTCGAGCAAGCTTATCGGCACGACAGTGCGCAATTCAGCTGGTGAGAACATCGGCGACATCAACGAGATACTGATCGACAAATCCGGTCGCGTTGCGGCGGTCGTCATCGGCGTCGGAGGCTTCCTCGGAATTGGCGAACGCGAAGTAGCGATGAATTTCAATGCGATCATGCCCCGCATCGACAGCTCGGGGGCACTTGTCGTCACTACGACGGTTACGCGTGACGAGTTGAGAGGTGCTCCGGCTCTCGATCCGAGTAGCATGTCCCGGTGACGCAAATCGGCAATGTCGCTTTGTCCATTCGAGTTGCGGATTGAAAGGCATCGGCTGGCCTATCATTGCCCCGATGGTGTGCCCGCCGGCAGCCCGCGGCCTTCTCCCCCTCCCGAAGGCCGCGGGCAATTTTCGTTTCTCAGGTTCCGGTGGGACGTCTCTGGTCGGGCGCGAGTCGCCGATATGGACTCACCAGAAAGGATGAACTCATGTCCGATGCCGCTCTTCAGGACGCGGATGCTGGTCGGCTCGTCCAGTCCTGGGTTGCAACGATGATGGAGACCACGCCGGCGCAGCGCGACGTCGTCGAAGGCGCCGTCGTGTTGCTGTACAGGTCCCTTGGCCTACAGCCGCCGCGAGCAGTTTGGGCCCAGGGTCCTCTCGAGCTGTCGAGGCTCCGGGAAGAGGGTTGGCGTCTCCACTCGGTGGGCGATAACATCACGCCGCTTTTGAGCGACAAACTATCACTCGCGAGCTGCTCATATTCCAATGAAATTCGAAACGATCTCGTCGCGCACCGCCGGAGTGCCCTGGTTGCTACCAGTGTCGGCCTGCACAACGCATTGATGGCTGTAGTGGAAGCCGAGGTTTCCCGCGCCGACAAACGGCGGCTGCGGCGTTTCTTCTACCAGCTGATGGGACGGAGAAAGCCGAGACTGTGGCTGACCATGACTGTTGGTGGGCGTTCGCAGTTCGACGCACCGTGGTTCAATTGCGATGCGCACCTCTTTCGCCGGTATGGGCTGGTTCCCGACCTTGTCCCGATCTTGTCAGCGCTTTCGACGATCGTGTCTAATTCTGGCTGGTTCGTTCCGCACGAGCACGCCTGTTGGATTTGTGAGCGGCCGGAGGTGCTCAATATCGATCCGGGCGTAAGGCTCCACTCGTCCAATGGGCCGGCCCTTCGCTATCGCGATGGCCTCGAGTTCTACGCGTGGAAAGGGGTCATTGTACCGGCGTGGATCATCAATTCGCCGGAAGCAATCACCGTCGGGCGAATCGCCCGTGAGCGAGATCCCTTTGTTCGGCGATGCATGATAGAAGTCATGACACCCGCTCGTTTCATTGCATCTGGCGGCGCGCGGATCACGTCGCGGGACGATGCTGGAACGCTGTGGGCATTTGCCTCGGGATTAGACACGTGGGCAGCGGTGGAGGTGGTCAACGGGACACCCGAGGCGGATGGGTCGAGGAAGCATTACTATTTGCAAGTACCGCCTGAGATGCGCAGCGCACGTCAGGCTGTTGCCTGGACATACGGCCTCTCGGAGGCCGAGTATGCCGGCCTGGGTGTCAGGACGTGACAGTGGGGCGTCAGGACCTGCGAATCGACGTTGTAACGACGCAGGTCAACGCGGATTTATGAACATGCAGGTAGTCGATAAGCATTCGCCAACGTGCAAAATGCGGTGATGGCAGCGCTGGACACGTGCCACTCCCAATCATCTCCGCGACGCCCGTAAAGTGCGAACAGCGCCACGCCGACACCGATCACCGCGAGAGAAGCAAACGGCTGTTGGAAATTTGATTGGATCAGCAATACGGAATTGCTCGCAATCAGCAGCCAGGCAAGTGTAACGTCAACCCTTCTCCAACGGCGTTCGTTGGACGAGTGATATAGGAAAGAAGCCGCACCGACAGAGCTACTCAGCGCAGCAACCGCATAGTATCCGAGACCAAGCGCCAAGGTAGCGGGTACCAGAAACGCCAGATTGCTTGACACTTTTGTATTGAGCAGAATGTGGGGCCAGTTCCGCATGACGAGCAATTGGTTGCATCGTTGTTTCCACTACAGACCATCTTGCGGCTTAATCTAGCGTTCGGAAAAATCGACGTGCGCGACCTCTCCGGCTTGCGGTCGCTCGCCGGTGAGAACTGCCTTGGCGTAGCCGTACACGTGAACGAGCGTGCTCGATGGGCTGTCCCAGTACTCGGCCTCGGTCGGTGTGACGCGCAAGAGCACCAGATCCGGATCTTCGACTCCCTTGGGAAACCAAACGCGTACCGTCTCGCTCCACAACTCACGCACCTTCGTCCGATCGCGCACCACCTCGCCCTTGCCATGCACTGTCACGTAGTGCTGCCGGCGTGGATCAGAGTAGGCTAGCAACAATTCCTCATGCGCCTCGATCTCTTCGATTTTTCCAGATGATGCACTGGTAAAAAACCATAAATCGTTTCCGTCCGGCTGCTTCGCCACCATAGGTCGAGCGTGCATTTTGCCGTCCGGTCCCACGGTCACCAATTGCGCAACCTGAATTTCGCCGATCAGATTGATCACTTTGCGTCGGCTGTCTTCGTCGTTGCGAGATTGCATGTCCATCACCGTGAAGAGGATCGCCTGAATCGGGCTTGCGCCGGTTGGTCTTGCGTTTAGGGAACGACCAGAGCACGTCACAGTTCCCGCAAGGAGAAAGTGTTGAAGAGTTGCATTCAGCGACGTTCTTCCGCGAACGTGGTCTTGATGAACTGTTCTGAGCGCGCCGCGTTTCTGGAATGTACTGGAGAGGACCTGCAAGCCATGGCCAAGCGACATCGACCGTATTGGAAGGGTTTTATCCGCTTGAGCCTCGTCACGATTGGTGTCGAGATATTCAACGCTGTCGAGAGTAAGGGCCAGTTCAGCTTCCGCCAGATTCACAAGCCTACCGGACGGCGCGTCAATTATGAGAAGACCGTTCCAGGCGTCGGCAAGGTGGAGAATACCGACATCGTAAAAGGCTATGAAGTCGACGCGGATACTTATGTTGTTCTCGAGCATGAGGAGATCGAAGCCGCGAAGCTGGAGAGCAAGAAGACCATTGATCTGGTCCAGTTCGTAGACGTGAAGGAGGTCGACTACCGTTACTTTGAACGCCCGTATTTTGTTGCGCCGGCTGACCCGCTGTCCGGTGAAGGCTATGTCGTCATTCGGGATGCGCTTGCTGCTTCTGAGAAAATGGGTTTGGCCCAGGTGACGATCGGAGGGCGTGAATGGCTCGTGGCGATCGCTGCAATGGGGAAGGGGCTCGTGATGGAGATGCTGCGCTACGCCGAGGAGTTGCGCGAGCCGGCCGATTATTTTGCAGAGGTCCCTGATGAAAAGCCGCAGAAGGAGATGGTCAGCCTTGCCGCGCAGCTCATCGAGCAGAAGAGCGCTCCCTTCAAGCCGGAAGGTTTCCGCGACCGCTATCAGGAGGCCTTGCGAACTCTCGTCGAGCAGAAAATGCGAGGCAAGACGATCGTCGCACAGGAGGACAATTCACGACCGGTCGGCGCAAACGTGATCGACTTGATGGATGCTCTCAAGCGCAGCATCGGCGAACCTTCGTCCACGCCGGAGAAATCAGTACGAAAATCAGCAAGGCCAGCGAAGCGAGCAAGGCCTTTCGCTAAGAAACAAAAAGTCGCCATGAAGTAAGTAGCCCGACGCGACGTAACCACCTTGAACTTACTCCCGCAGCTGAAGGTGGCCGGACATCCGTCCAATAGGATTGGCACTACGATGCTTCAATGAGTAGGAACAGTCAAAATGCGCGATCCGTAAACAGGATCGCGCATCGAAATTTCAAACAGCCCGCGGCCATCAATCTGCAATGATTCGAGCGTCTCGAGGCTCGACTTCCCGTTGCCGGCGCACGCGATACGTGCCGGGAGGCAACGTGATCGGATCGTGCTCTTCGTGCACCAGCCGGGCTTCAGCGCCTTCTACACGGAGATGACCAACGTAGAGACCCGAGGGAACGTCGCGCGCCAAACCATCATCGCGAAAAAACGTCACTTTGTCATGGATGGCATGTCTATGGCCTGTAAGCTCACCTTCGGCAAGCACGCAAGCCCCGTCCCCATCCCGCGCGAGGATTTGACCGGACGGTGCCACCTCCGGAACGACCTCGAGCAGAATATCACCCTGAGCAAACAACTTCGGCATGGTCGCTTTCTCCTGCGCTGACCTGGACTGCCGGAACAACTGCGAAGCTCTTCGATAGTTCCTGCCCTGGCGCATCCGTGACTGTCTCGCGACATGCGGCGCTTGGATTTGACCAGTCGACGAGTTGGCCGCTGGCCTGATCACTGCGGCGAGAACGATCGCGTGGCGAGAAAGCTCAGAGGCCGCGGTCTCCGGGGATCTGCTCGGCGCAGGGCCGCAGTCCTGCCAGCACTGCGACGGGCCGCTTGCGGAACGATGATCTTCTGAGATGGATTTTGTGATATACGCTCGTCAGTCTGTCAGTCCATGGACCAGAGCGATTCAAGGGAACCAACAAGGCGCTTTGTGCGTTATCTTTCGTTGGTTGCAGATCAGGGAGGGGCCGATGCGGCTCAAGAAAGCTGAAAGTGGAAAGCCTGTTGCCGTGAAGAGCGTAACTGAGCAGACCGAACCGGTACCCGAAAAGTCTAACCCGAGAGGCGCATCTCTCGTTGTCGCACTCTCTACTCCGCAGTCCGATCCGGTTGGTGCGGGCCGCTTTGATCCGAGGGTGCTCGATCGTCAGATCCAGGCCGCAATCGGAGCTCAGCTGCGCCTGCTTTACAACGACGTCGCGACCGCTCCAGTGCCCGAGCACCTCTCCAGATTGCTCGACGAGCTTGAAGCGAAGGCGAACCGGTCATGACCGAGCCAAGTCCGGAGTTCAAAGCGCAACTGTTGTCCCTGCTGCCGAACCTGCGCGCTTTCGGGATGTCGCTGTGCGGTTCCGCAGATCTTGCCGACGATCTGGTGCAAGATACGCTGGTCAAGGCTTGGGGCAACATCGGGAGTTTCCAGGAAGGAACCAACCTTCGTGCTTGGTTATTCACGATATTGCGCAACACTTACTTCTCGCACTATCGCAAGCGACGCCGGGAATTCGAGGACCGGGACGGCACGCGGGCGATGGAGCTGGCAGTACTACCGAACCAGCAGGCTCACATCGACCTTCAAGACTTCCGCGGTGCGCTCGATGCATTGCAGCCCGACCAGCGCGAGGCGCTCATTCTGGTCGGTGCTGCCGGCTTCTCATACGAAGATGCTGCTGCAATCAGCGGGTGCGCAGTGGGTACGATCAAAAGTCGCGTCAATCGAGCAAGAGTAAGGCTCGGAACGCTTCTCGCGATCAGTTCGATCGACGATTTCGGACCGGGAGCCGTAATCGAATCCGTTGTGACGCAGGGACGGGCGTCGCGAGGCGGACAGCGTTGAACCTGGGGGCCAGGCGGCATGTGGTGTAGGACCCGGAGTTTGGAATGCTCAGAAAGCTGCCCACATTCGAGCCGGTGCTCCCCGCACCGGAAGATGATCAGAACACCATCTTCCAAGACCCCGTGGCACTATCTGCGGACGAGAGTTTCACGATCGGCGAAAGGCTGGCCGCCCTTGTGGCTTGGCGGCGTGAGGTCACAATTTGGTTGAGCAGCCACGATCGTCAGCACAAGGGTGCGGTTCAACATCGGCAGCTGATCGAGTCGATAGACGGATGCATCGACGAATTGCTTTGGCGTATTCGTAATCCGGCTCGTGTGACACGAAATGCTTCCGAAAAACTTCGTGATCCTGGACATGCCCGCCGAGGCAGGAACGGATGACGCATTCTGCCCTTGCGTTTGAAAGATCGTTGGTTCCGTCGTCACGATCGACGCATTTCATCGGCAGGCAGGCCCCAACTCGAGCGTTCATCGACGATCCACCGTTGCGGAGGTTTGTGGTTGCTCGCAGATCTCAGTCACGCCGTATGGGCACGGGGAAATGGTGAACCCGACAAGGCGTGGAGAGACTCTTTTCCGGCTGGCGATTTGGCTTGGAATAAGCCGAGGAACCGCGGCGACCGGGCGTCTGCGGAAATAAATCTGCGGAGAACGTCGAACGTCTCGCCGAAGCAACTTGAGATGCGCCGGTCTCGTGCAAGTAGAGCCGAATTGTTTTTATCGCGGGAACAGGATCGCTGGATTGAGAGTTCGTCGCTGTGTCGGGGTGTTTGCCTGACGTTTCAGGAGAAAAGCAAATGGCGCAAGACTACAGACGGCATGAGGACGAGCGCGGTTACGGCCGGCAATCGAATCAACAACGCGACCAGCAATACGGTCGCGGACGCGAGCCCGGCCACTTCGACGCAGGGGATGGTGAAGGCTATGCAAGTGGCCACGAAAGCAACTGGAGGGCCGGGGCGGAACGGCACGGCAGCCAGTTCGGACAACAGGGACACGACGGCCAGCACAGCCAACAGGGCTACGGTGGGCAGTACGGCGGATATCAGGGGGGCAGCAGCTTCGGCCAGTATCAGGGCTTCGGCAGGCAGTGGGGATCGCGAGACGGTGGCCCGTCCGGACATAACCAGGGCTACGGTGGTCAGGGCGATGGCGTCTTCGGTTTTACCCAGCCGGGAGCATCCGGCGGCGAGCATCGTGGGCGAGGACCGAAGAACTACGAGCGCTCCGACGACCGCATCCGAGAGGATGTGTGCGATCGGCTATCGGATGATCCTCACGTCGATGCTTCGGAGATCGACGTAAGTGCATCCAAAGGAGAAGTGACATTGACCGGCAGCGTCACCAGCCGGGATCAGCGGCGGCGTGCAGAGGAATGCGTCGAGAGCATCACCGGAGTGAAGCATGTGCAGAATAATCTGAGGGTTCAACAGGCTGGTCGGCCGGGATCTTCAGCGAGCGCATCAGCCGGGACCGATTCGTCCGGAACCCCGTCGGCTGGCCAATCCAACTCCTCGGGTTCGATCGGAGCGAGCAGCCAGACCCCAGCGCAGAAACGTCCGACCGGCTCATGATGCGGTGGGCCCCGAGGCCCTGCGGTTGCAACGAGAGCGACCGCGGGGCTGAGGCCATGCGATAACTCAGCAGTTTTCCTAACCCCAGTACTACTCTGCGAAAGAGCAAATCCACTGCGCGGCTCGAGCCGCGCAGTGGTCGTATGACTACCAGCAGCCGCGGGAGTAATAGGTCCTCCGGAAGCTGCGGTCCCTGAAATAAGGACGCTCGTCATGGTGCCCCCTATACAATCCGCTCCGATAGCCGCGGCTGTAGATGGGCGAGGCAAAATCGCTCCGATATGAAGCGCCGCGATAGCGATCACTGTAATGACGATTACTGTAGTAATACCGGGGCTCGCCATGATAGTCAGCCCACGCACTTCTACTCAGAATCGAGCCGAGCGCGAGTCCTGCCACGACTCCGCCGACCGCGGCAGCACCCCTACCGCGCCGCGCTTCTGCCTCTTCAGCGACTGGGATCATCACTGCGGTGGCAAGAGCCATCGCCACAACGGCCCTGCTGGTTCGCTTTGCATGTATCACTCTGCTTCTCCGTTGAGAGGGTTGCATTCACTTCCGGGCGACTTGAACCGTAAAGCGGCATTACCGAAGGGTCGTCGGGCAACGCATACGAGAAATATTACTGGTGGCACTTCGTTCCGAGGTTGCGGGAGAATCGTAGCGTTCGCTCGAGGAACGAGATCGGCGGCGCAGTCTGGCAATCGGCGCGCTCGTTCCGAGCGCGGCCCATGAAGACCACTGACCCGCAACACCAATCCATCGAAGCAGAAGACCCCCAGCACTTTTTTTCCGGCACCTGGAACACAGCTGCTGGGACAGCGTTGAAACGAATACAGCATTGCGGGCGGTATGAGGGAAACGATGAGTCGCGACGCACGTGGCGGTGGCGAAGCCGCGAAATTTCGCGAGCGCCAGATTGGTTCGGCGCGCGAGCTGTACTGGGCGGCCGAGCTCGAGAGGCGATGGGAGAATGTTGCGAGGTGGCGCGGGGCCGTTGCTCCCCGCCCGGGAGATGATGGACAGCCAGGATGCCAGGATGGCCATCACTCCTGTGGAATGCGTCGGCGGCTGGAGCGTTGATCGAGACCGCGTCTATAGGGCGATCTCCGCTTGCGGCGATAGATCATGGACGCGTTGTCTCGACGTCAGCACCGGTCCCCTCGATCAACTTTTTCGACGCCCGTCGCGACGTTCCTGCGGTTGAGCGGGCCGGCACGCCGACAGCACCACGACCTCTGCCGATGCGACGGTTGAATCCGAGCGGCGTCAGCGCCCGGAACCTTATGCGGTTCTGCTTGTTGCTTCGACTGCAGGCCTCGAGTTCGACAACAATGGTTTCAGGAAAAGCCTATGCCGGGCCGTGGAATTCTGGTCGTCTGCATACTTGCCTCGACATTTGCCTCGTCGGCGTTGGCGCAGGCCCCTGACAGTGTCAGCCGCCCACCGGATCAGCTACTCACAGCGCCGCCGATCCCGGTCGACTTCACACAATTTGTGCAACGCTTCGCCCCCAGCCTCGTCGGCGTGACGACGCGGGCGGTCCTCTATGACCTGGAGCGCGAAGGCATCCTCGATGACGATGGATCGCTGCGTGAATTTCTTCGTCGCGGACGAGAGCGGTCTGCGACGCGGCAGCGACATAATTGTCGACGCGGGGATATGCCGGTGAGCGGAGCGGAAGAGATCGCCGAGTACTGCCGCGAGCAGAGCAACATGCGGACGAGAGCCATGTTTCCGGTCCGCCGCGGTGAAACTTACATCTTCAGTGCAGTGAAGACGGGTTGAGCGCTGTGCCGGCCTGGAGCGCGAGGATGAGGGCCATGCTGAATCAAAAAGCACAGAGCGCAGAATGTCTACCCGCGGCGATACCTCGAACACGCCGTGCCTATACCGTCACGGCGGGGCTGGGGCTTGGTGCGTCGCTCTGGCTGGTCGCTACTGCGGACCTTGGCGATGTGAGCCGACATATGGCCACACACATTCTGCTGATGAACGTGGCCGGTCCGCTCATTGCAATTTGGTGTATCGCGCCGACGGTGGATCGTGTCTTGCCTGCTGCGGCTCTGTCCAGCGCCACATTCGTGCAACTGGTTCTGCTGTGGGGTCTGCACACTCCAGCTGCGATGGCCTCCGCACATAGCAGTACCGCGTTGCACCTGATGATGCAGGTGCTCCTGCTTGGTGCGGCAGTGCTGTTCTGGCGCGCCGTGATCGACGAAGCGCGACACGGCTGGCGGGCAATCCTTGCACTCCTGATCACCGGCAAGCTGTTCTGCCTGTTGGGCGGACTTCTCACATTCGCGCCTCGTCCGATCTACATCGGCGCTCATGCCGCCCACGGCGCTGGCCAACATGAGGCAGCGCTAGCAGACCAACAGCTGGCCGGACTGATGATGCTGATAGCCTGCCCCGCGACGTACGTCCTCGCCGGAGTGGTTGTCTCCATACGCTGGCTCGACGCGCTCTCGGCGGAGGCTCGATGAACGTATGTCTGCTTGGCACTCGCCTCGATCGAAGCTCGAATATCGATTGATCCCGGACATCGCCGAGATCCATTGCACCGCTGCGAACTCGTGCAATCGACGCACCGAAGTTCGGAAATCGTCCGAAGTCGCTTCATGGCCGAACCATGCAAAAAGTTGATCAGATCAGCCAACATCAGGAAGCCGAGCATTTCGATGGGCCGACCGGGGGCTGGGGGTCCCTGTCGAGTGTCGGCCACGTGATGGCCGAGGAGCGCCCGCATGTCGGCGCACTCGAAACTTTGTGGCGGCAGAACAAGCCGCATGGGCATATGTGCACATCGTGCGCGTGGACCAAGCCGGCCAAGCCACACCTGTTCGAGTTCTGCGAGAATGGCGCCAAGGCGACAATTTGGGACCTCACGCGTGATCGCTGCGGGCCCGAGTTCTTTGCGCACCATACTGCATCCGAGCTGCGACGCTGGTCGGATCACGACCTGGAGCAGGCCGGACGCCTTACCCACCCTCTGCGCTACGATCCGGGCAGCGACCAGTATGTGCAATGCTCCTGGGAGCAAGCGTTCTCGCAGATCGGCCAAAAGCTGCGCACGCTCGATCCCAAGTCGACTATTTTCTACACCTCCGGCCGCGCCAGCATCGAGACCTCGTATCTGTTCGCGCTTTTCGCCCGTCTTTACGGCCACAACAACCTGCCCGACAGCTCGAACATGTGCCACGAGACGACAAGCGTGGGCTTGAAGAAGGTGACAGGCTCCTCGGTTGGGACTTGTGTCCTGTCGGATTTCGACAGCTGTGACTTGATCATGTTTTTCGGCCAGAATACCGGGTCCAACAGCCCGCGGTTCCTGCATACGTTGAAGGCAGCAGTCGATCGGGGCTGCCGCATCGTCACGTTCAATCCGGTGCGTGAAGCTGGTCTGCTGAAGTTCGTCGATCCGCAGAGCCCCAAGCAGATGACCGTTGGCCCCGCGACGCGAATTTCGCAGATGTATCTCCAGGTGCGGCCCGGCGGCGATATCGCCGCGCTCGCCGGCGTGGCCAAGCATGTGCTCGACCTCGACGACCGTCGCGCCAACATCCTCGACAGCGCATTCATTTCCCAGCACACGACTGGGTTCGATGGTTTCGTGCGTCGGCTGCGCGACACGTCATGGGACGAAATCGAAGCTCATTCCGGGCTGGCGCGCGAGTATTTGCAGGAGGTCGGGGAGATCTACGTCGGCGCGAGCCGCGTTATAGGCATATACGGAATGGGTCTGACGCAGCACGTACACGGCTCCGTCAGCATCGGCATGCTGGTCAATCTGCTGCTGATGCGTGGAAATATCGGGCGCCCCGGCGCAGGGATTTCGCCCGTGCGCGGTCACTCGAACGTGCAAGGCCAGCGCACGGTCGGCATCACGGAGAAGCCGGAGCTGGTGCCGCTCGACAAGCTGAAAGAGATGTTCGGCTTCGAGCCGCCGCGGGACGAGGGCCGAACCACTGTCGATGTCGTCGAGGGCGTCCTCGACGGCTCGGTGCGCGGCTTCGTCAGCCTCGGCGGAAACTTTGCGCGCGCGATCTCCGACAGCGCTCGTGCCGAGCCGGCCTGGGAACGTCTCGAACTCAACGTGCAGATCGCCACTCGGCTCAATCGCACGCACACGCACCCGGGGCAGACGTCGTTCCTGCTGCCTTGCCTCGTACGCGCCGAGGAGGACCACCAGGAAAGCGGCCCGCAGGCGGTTACCATCGAGTGCAGCCTGAGTCACGTTCATGGATCGATCGGCAAGCGCCCGCCAGCGGGACCCGAGATCAGATCGGAGATCGCCATCGTCGCGGGCATGGCCAAGGCGACGCTGGCGCCGAACCCGAAGGTGAGATGGGACGAGTGGACTGGTGATTATGGGCTGGTTCGCGATCTGATCGCCATGACCTATCCCGACGAGTTTCGCGATTTCAACGAGCGTATGTTCACGCCGGGCGGCTTCTATCGCGGCAATGCTGCCCGCGACCGCAAATGGCTGACGGAGAGCGGAAAGGCCGAGTTCACTACGCCAGACTCTCTCAGCTCTCTCAAGCAGCCGCTCCGCGCCGACGAGTTCACACTGATCACGCTCCGCTCCAACGACCAGTTCAACACGACGATATACGGATTCAAGGATCGCCTGCGTGGCGTGGAGGGCAGGGACATTCTGCTGATCCACCCCGAGGAGATGCGGCGCATTGGCTTGTCGAAAGGCAGTTCTGTGCGAATCGCATGCACGGTCGACGATGGTCACGAACGGGTCTCTCGCCCGCTCACGATTACGCCGTTCGACCTGCCGCCGCGCTGCGTCGGCGCCTACTATCCCGAGATCAATCCGTTGATCCCGTTGCACTACCACGACGAGCTCTCCAAGACGCCGGCTTACAAGGGCGTACCGGTGAGGTTCGTTGCATGACAGCGGTGGTTGACGATCGAATGCAGGCCGTGCGGCAACCGCTCTGTGCCACGCAGTCCCTGAAGGTCTCGGCCGGCGCAGCCGGACCGACACGGCGGCTACTGGCAGAGGAGACGCCGATCGCGCTCGTCTACAACGGCACGACGCATGCCGTCATGATGGCAACTCCCGCCGATCTCGAGGACTTCGCGATCGGATTCAGCCTGAGTGAGGGTATGATCGCCGCGCGGGAAGACATTTACGAGATCGCGAGTGTAGAGCGGGCCGAGGGCATAGAACTCAGGATCTGGCTGGCGCAACCGGCTTCCGATCGTTTCATGATCCGCCGTCGCGCCATGCTGGGCCGGACCGCCTGCGGCCTCTGCGGCATCGAGAGCCTCGCCGCTGTGGCACGTGAATTGCCGAAAGTCTCGGGCGGCCCGATCGTTACACGACAGGACGTCGCCGCCGCGATGGCGTCGGCTGCGCCAGCGCAGACCCTCAATCGAGCCGCTCGCGCACTTCATGCCGCGGGCTTTTGGATGCCTGAGCGCGGGCTCGTCGCGCTGCGCGAGGACGTCGGCCGCCACAACGCGCTCGATAAGCTATGTGGCGCCCTGCTCCGCGCCGGAGTAGATGCCAATCAGGGCATCGTCGTGCTGACAAGCCGCGTTTCCGTCGAGATGGTGCAGAAGGCGGCAACGCTGGGTGCATCGCTCATTGGTGCGATGTCTGCCCCGACTGCGCTGGCGCTGAGGAGCGCCGACGAGGTCGGCGTCACATTGATCGCGATTGCGCGCCAGCAGACATTCGAAGTGTTCACGCATCCATGGCGGCTGGATATCGCTCACGCAGTCGTTGTTTAGTCTTCTGCCTGCGTTTGGGCCACATCGCTGGCAGATACGGCGGCGGGGGCGCCGCCCCACGTCGCCCTGATATAGTTCAGTACCTGCGCAATCTGCTGATCCGTGAGATCAGGATATGCCGGCATGCGCTGGCGGCGGCCATTATCAGGGAGGTGGCGCGGTGCGATGCCTTCGCGGACGACACGCGCGAAATTAAGAGGGTTTTGCTGGCGAACGGTGGTGTTGCCCCGCATCGACACGGCCACCCTGGGTCGGTCGTAGTGCTCGTCTCCGTGGCAGCCCGCACACAGACCCATGTACAGTGTGCGGCCGGCAGCGATGTCCGCTGCTGCGGCAGTGTTCGGCCTTGGTTGCCGGATGCGGTCAGCAGTCGAGGGATTATCGAGAAGGTAGGTCGCTATCGCTTCCAGATCCGCGCCCGTCAGATAGCGAGTGGATGTGTCGAGCACGTCATACATGCGGAAATTCGGCGTGCCTTGCAGGCTCACGCCGCGCCCGAGATAGGCGACGAGATCGGCTTTTCTCCAACCATTGCGCTTGAGCCCGGCAGTCGTCAGGTCCGGAGACAGGGCGCCTTCGATCACAAACCCTTCGAGGTGCCGATCGCGCTGCATCGCGTAGGCGAAATTTCGTGACGTGTGACACTCGCCGCAGTGCCCGAGAGTTTCGACGAGATAGCGCCCTCGGTTCCACTCGACTGAGCGCCCGGCGACGACTGTCTGCTCCGCCGGCACCGGACGATAGAGCAGGTTCCAGAAGGCGATGAACGGCCTGTAGCTGAACGGAAAGCCGAGCTCTGGCGGCCTGTTCGGCTTCTCGATCGCCGGCAATGACATGATGTATGCATAGATCGCGTCGGAATCCGCGCGCGCGACGGCATGATACGATGTGTATGGCATCGCCGGATAGAGTCGGCGCCCGCCCGGCACGACGCCGAGTACGAGTGAGCGGTAGAGGTCGTCGGCGGAATAGTTGCCGATGCCGTGCGAGCGCGACGGTGTGATGTTTGTACCGTAGATAGCACCCATGGGCGTATCGAGCCTGAGGCCTCCGGCATAGGGCACGCCGTTCGAGTCGGAGTGGCAGCTTTCGCAATTTGCAGCCCGCGCGACGTAGCGGCCTCGCGCGATCAAATCGGCACGTGCTTCGGACGAGAGCGTCGCAAAGTCGACCGTCGCCGGCACGAGTGGCGTCCGGGACTCGTTTCGCACGAGTAGCCACAGGCCCGGAAACGCGAGGCTCAACATTGCGAGTACCGCGACGACGATTGCGAAGAGCCAGCGCATCACGGCGCACCTGCCTCTGCAATGCGCGCCTCGGTAGTAAGACCGGGCGTCCGCAGAATCACCTCCCTGATCGCCCTGAGGTACCGCACGTAACCTGTGCAGCGGCAGATGTGTACATTCATGGCCGCAAGGATCGTTTCCTCGACACGGTCGCGTGCGACCGGTCGGCGCCGCAGCTGCTCGATCAGCGCCGTCGCACCCATGACGAAGCCTGGCGTGCAGTAGCTGCACTGGAATGAAAAGTGGTCGAGCAGAGCCTGCTGGATGTCCGAAAGCACGAGCTGACCGTCGCGGTCCTGCGCCACACCCTCGATCGTGCGTACCTTGCGGTCAGCACAATAGTGTGCACCTGTGATGCAACTCGCGACCTTCTCGCTACGGCCGTCGGGATGGTCGAGAATGACTGTACACGAGTAGCAGACCCCGACGCCGCAGGTGTAGCGGGAGCCCGTGAGATTGGCGTACTCGTGCAGGAAATCCAACAGTAACAGGTCGTCCGGGACGGTGAAGGGGCCGATCGTCCGGCCGTTGACATCGAGGGATAACTGGCGGCTCGGGATAGTCACAGCAAAGCCTCGCGGATTTTGTCTGGCGAAATGGGGAACGAGTAGAAGCGTCGGCCGATTGCGTGCGCGACACCGTTGGCAACAGCCGCGATCACCGGGATCATCACCACCTCGGCGATGCCTTTGGGCGGATCGTCAGGACCGAGCGTATCGAGGATCTCGGACGTGTAGCGCCATGGCGCCACGTCGCGCGCGCGCGGCAGGCGATAGCGATTGTAGTTCCAGCTGCCATCACCAGGACCTCCCTCGTAGAGCGGCAGATCCTCATAGAGCGCGTGTCCGATGCCCATGGCGAGACCGCCCTCGAGCTGGCCATGCACGAACTCCGGCACGATCATGCGCCCGCACTCCATGATCGAATGGTGGGAGAGAAGTCGAACCACGCCGCTGCCGGGTTGGACCGACAGCTCGACGAGGCACGCGTTCGGCGCGTAGTAGGTGACGCCGTTCGCGCGCTTGACCGGCGGATAATGCGCTCGGAGTCGCGGGATGAAGGCGTACCCGCCCTCGGTCATGCTCGCCTTCCTCTCGGGCGAGGCACCTTCGCCGTGTTTCATCGACAGCGCGTCTATCGGCCATCGCACACGATCGCCGTCGATGTCGAATTCGGCCTCCGCCCACGCCCACCGATTGAACGTGTGCACCGTCGTGCCGACGACGTGGCCGCGTGCGTGGGCCTCTTGCGCCAGCCGCTCGATCGGGAGCGGCTCGAGGTTCTTAGCCGTCAGCTTGCCATCGACCCAGCGGGCATTCTCGCGGCGCAACGTCAGCGAACCCGCGGACCCGCCGCCGATGCCGCGACTCCAGATCGACAGCGCTGCCGGCCACAATCCGCGTTCGAGCAGGATGCGAGCGGCCTCGCGCGTGGCATGCGCAAGAAAGTAGGCCGCGTTCGAGGCACTGCGCGGGGAAGTGATGCGCGGCACCCAGCGGGGATTTCGGGCAAGCTCGTCCTCCTTCTCCTGCGGCGTATTGTACGGCTCATCGTCAGTTTCGAGTCTCAGACTCGGCCAATCGACCACGGCAAATTCGGCGGTGTCGGCCGGTTTGCCGAGGACTTCCGAGACCACCTGCATCATCGACGTCGTGCAGCCTGTGCCGATTTCGACTGCGACGTGCTTCATGTGCACGCGACCTCGGGCGTCGATCTCGATCTGGACTAGCGCGGCCTCGGCACCGGTGCCGTAATTCTTCTGCACTGACGCAAACCCGACGCCGTAGCGTAGGCCGGGGTTCGCACGTTCGTACTCTTCCTTGCGCCTCTTACGCTCCACCCACAGCGCGTGCCCGCGCGCTTTCTCCAACACCTCTCGGCAACGCAGCGTCCCCGCCGGAATAGAGCCCGACGTGTTCTTCATGCCGGTCTCGAGCACATTGCGCAGGCGCAGCTCGATGGGGTCGACATTCAGCTCGGCGGCCAACTCGTCCATCATCAGCTCTGTGGCGACCATGGTCTGCAGCGTGCCGTAGCCGCGCGCCGAGCCGCAGCTCACTGCGCGGGATGCTCGCACAGTGACACCGATGTCGCTTACCGGCAGGTAGTACATCGACTGCAGCGCCTGCACGCCGACCTGGCCGACAGAGTCCGAGAAGTTCTTGCGCCCGCCGCCGTCGGCCTCGAGGTCGGCGCGCAGCACCTGCAGCTTGCCGCTGAGGCGGTCGACCGCGACCGTGTAGTCCATCCAGAACGGATGCCGCTTCAGTGCGCTCTGGAAGTGCTCGAAGCGGTTCAGAGCGAGGCGCACTGGCACCCCGTCGCCATAAAAGCCCGCGACGGCGACGTAGTACGGGAAGCAATGGTGCTCCTTCGAACCGTAACCGACGGTGGAGCCGGCGACGAAGCGCAGATCCCGGAACGGATACGAGCCTGCGCGCATCATCTCCGCAATATGCAGCGCGTTCTTGTAGGGCGACTGTGTGCCCGTCACGACGTGCAGCGCAGCATTGGCGCGGTCGTACCAGGCGTTGCCGCTGTCGGGCTCCATGGCCGCCATGCAGACGTGCTGTGACTGATACCGACGTTGCAGCACGAGCCAGTCGTGGCGGGGCTCGGCGACCATCTTTCGGATCTCGCCGGACAGCTGCATGGCACGCTCGTAGGCCTCGAGTTGCGGGTTGTTCTGAGGCCGGCGCGCCTCGCTGGAGCTGCCGTCACTCTGCACTTTGCGAGCAACGCCGTCCTGCATCGGCGAAAAGATGTCGGCGTCCCCTGGCTCCTTGCCGCCCACCCGCACGAAGCGCGCCTCGAGGTAGGGCGGTCGCTCGACGAACCCTGTCTCCGCTCCGTAGCGGACGACGTCTATGTTGCGCAGGGCGCGGCGCGCAGCATAGAAGCGCGCGAAGTCTCGCCAGATCAGCATTGCGACCGGTTGGCCGAGGAACACGGGAGTCGCGCCGCTCGTCAGCAGTAGCTCACCGTAGAAGTCGGGCTCGGGCATGCGGATGCCGTCCGCGGCGAGCGTCTCGGCTGTAACGATGCGGTCCGGTTGCAGCGCTGGGCCAAGTTCCGAGAGATCGAATCCTGCGTAGACGCGATCGGCACGCGCCACGCGCAGTAGTGCCGCGTGCGCCTGTTCCCGCGGCCAGCCGGGCATGTCGCCGCGCGGATGTCCATACCAAAGATTTTTGAGCCGATGACCTGCTGAACGCCGTCACGGCGAAATCGCACCCGCCCCTCTCGCCTCCATCCAGCGGCACTGGCGGTCACGCCATCGAGTGTTCGTGCCTGCACCACGCTCGCCAATGGCACCACGTGCACGGCTACACCCAACGCAGCCGATCGCTTCAACAGTTCGCGTCGCGACAGGACTTGTGGAGTTGCCATCTTCATGGTCCGCCAAATCGAAACTCTGGTCACAACGCGAGGTAAGCGGGCGCGTTCCATCGGCTTTGGGTCCTCCCTCCAGATCGTGGAACGTAGGAACATTCGACGCGTTGATGGCGATCACGGTCTGAAGGCTGGAGTAGAGGTGCATGAGCGGACATGCCCAGCTGTTCAGCCCGCGAGCCACATTGGCTTTCAGGCTCACGCTCATCGGAACAACACTCGCGCTGATCGGTGTGCTGGCTATGGCTTACGTTTACGTACGCTCTGGTTCTTATTGGAACGTCGGGCGCCCGGCCGATCAACCCATCCCATTCCGGCATGACGTACATGCTGGCGCTCTTGGTACCGACTGTCGATTCTGCCATACCGCCGTCGAGCGCCATGCACGTGCGGGCATGCCTACCTCCAGCACGTGCATGACCTGCCACTCCCGCATCTGGCAAGCTGCTTCATTGCTCGAGCCGATGCGAACGAGCGTGGCACTCGGCCAATCGATCCATTGGAGTTCGGTTCATCGGCTACCCTCCCATGTGCACTTCCATCACGGCATCCACGTTTCGCGCGGCATCGGCTGCGTCACATGCCACGGGGCGGTCAGCAAGATGCCGCGTACCGTAAAGGCCGAGACGCTCTCGATGAGTTGGTGCCTGCAATGCCATCGCAACGAGGCTGCGGCTCGAACCGGAGCTGCGGACAGCAGTTCGGCAGGATCTGCGAAGTCCAGCGCTGTGGGCACCGCTTCGCTGCTGACCAATTGCTCGACCTGCCATCGATAACATCATGCCGCACGACCACCCCAGCGGAGCAGCGCTCTTACCCGACGACTTCGGTTGTGCGGCCGACGTCGATCGTCGAAGGCTGTTACAGCTCATGGCGGCGTCACTCGCGCTCGCAGGTAGCGGCTGCAATTCGAGCACGCAATTCGGTGCGCCGCTACTCTCGCGGCCAGTCGCGCGCAACGCCTGGGCTGAGGGCCAGCCCGTGCAGTACGCCACGTCGTTGACGCTCGACGGCATCGGTCGAGGCGTACTGGTCGAGACGATCGATGCTCGCCCCGTTAAGATTGAAGGCAATCCCCAACATCCCGCAAGTCTGGGCGCTACCGATGCCTTTATGCAGGCCGAGCTGCTGTCGCTGTACTGTCCCGAGCGCTCGCGCGTGCCGCAGGAGGGTGGGCAGCCGCGTACGTGGTCGCACGCCAATGCGATGTTGACGGGTCTCGTTCGAGATGTCAGCCGCCGCCAGGGACGCGGTCTACATTTTCTGACAGGTCCGATCGGATCGCCGACCCTCTTGCGGCTGATCGGCGAGCTGCGATCGCAGCTGCCGGCCGCCCGGGTGCACACCCACGCTCCGATTGACGATGACAATGCACGTACAGGGACCCGCATTGCGTTCGGTCGCGACCTGACGACCGTCCATGATTTCGGTCTGGCTGATACGATTGTCAGCCTCGGGGCCGACTTTCTCGGGCACGGACCACTTCAGGTGCGAAATGCTGCAGGCTTCGCCGCGCGCCGCGCGCGTGGACGCGAGACGGGGCACATGCCCCGGCTCATCGCGGCGCAGGTCACGCCAGGACTGACCGGCGCACGCGCAGACGAGAGGCTTGCGCTGGCGCCGCACGAGATTGAGCGTCTAGCAATGAGCATAGCGTCGGAGCTCGGCATCCTGCCGGGCAACGGTGGTGATTCAATCGATGCTCGTGCAGTGGCGATCGCAGCAGCCCTCAAAACCTCTGGGCCGGCGTCCGTGGTGCTAGCGGGGCCGGATCAGTCCGCCAGCGTGCACGCGATCGCTCACGCCATCAATGCAAGTCTGGGGGCTGTTGGGCGCACCGTGCGCTACCTCGAGCCGACCCTGCCATCACCGGCTTTCGAGACGCTCGGCGAGCTGATCGCGGCGATTGCGGCAGGAGACGTCGAGCACCTCGTCGTCATGGAATCCAATCCGGCTTATACGGGCCCCGCCGATCTGGCAGTGGCGGAGCACATTGCGCGTGTGCCGCTGTCCGTGCATCTCGGATACGACGTGGACGAGACTGCCCGCGTCTGCAAGTGGCATCTGCCGCAGCGACACGTGCTCGAGAGCTGGGGCGACACCGTCACGTTCGACGGAACCGCTGCGCTTCAGCAGCCGGCTGTAGCTCCGCAGGTCGAGGCGATAACGCCGATCGAGCTGCTTGCGCTGCTGCGAGGCGCATCGCGGAGCGGCGTTGACGCGGTGCAGGACACATGGCGCATGCGCTGGGACAGCGAATTCGAGCTTCGCTGGCTGGCCGCGCTCGAGGCCGGCGTCGTCTCTGGATCCACGGCGGCTGCGGCGCCTGCCGCGGTGCGTCCGTGGGAGGATTGGGCGGCCGCCGTAGCGCGCGAACCAACACCACCAACTGGGCTCTCCGTCCACTTCGCTGCCGACCCTTCGATGTGGGATGGCCGGTACGGCGGCAACGCGTGGTTGCAGGAGCTGCCGAAGCCGCTCACCAAGCAAGTCTGGGGCAATGCCGCGCGTATTGGAACGGAGACAGCTGCGCACTTGAAGGTGGCCGACGGTGACATCGTCGTCATCTCGACCGGATCGGGTTCGCTCGAGGCACCGGTGCAGGTGGTGCCCGGCCAAGCGCGCGAGACGATTACGCTGCCGCTCGGTTACGGCCGTACCTTGGCCGGCGCGGTCGGCTCGCACGTCGGGTTCGATGCGTACCGGTTGAGATCAAGCACTTCGCCTTGGGTGCTGCCCGGGGCGCGCCTTGCCAGGTCGGGCCGATCCCGACGTCTCATCACGACGCAACACCACCACGGCATGGAAGGTCGTGACATCGTCCGTATCGTCGTTGCTGGAGCACCGGCGTCAGCCGCCGCGCCGGCACCAGTACCGCATGCTTCGCTCTATCCGGAGCATACACACACCGGCCATGCCTGGGGCATGACCATCGATCTCGATGCATGCATCGGATGTAATGCGTGCGTCGTCGCCTGCCAGGCCGAGAACAACGTGCCGGTCGTGGGGCCTGAGGAGGTCGCTGCGGGACGAGAGATGCATTGGCTTCGCGTCGACCGATACCACGCGGCCGGCTCCAACTCGGCCGAGACCTACTTCCAGCCAGTGCCATGCATGCATTGCGAGGAAGCGCCGTGCGAGGTTGTGTGCCCGGTCAACGCCACGGTGCACTCGAGCGAGGGCCTGAACGACATG
>CAZNMY010000006.1:0-106841 GCA_964574325.1 uncultured Devosia sp.
GCATCCGTGAAGCACAGGACAAGGTTCGCCGCGGCGGCGCCGTCGCGCTCGCCATGCTGAAGCAGGCCGCCGCGAACGAGTGGAAGGTTCCGGTCGCCGAGATCAAGGCCGAGAAGGGCGTGCTGTCGCATGCTTCGGGCAAGCGCACGACCTACGGCAAGCTCGCCGCCGCAGCAGCCAAGCTGCCGGTTCCAGATCCCAAGAGCATGAAGCTCAAGGATCCCAAGACCTGGACGATCGCGGGCAAGCCTCTTGCCCGGCTCGATACCGCCGACAAGCTCACCGGCAAGCAGCTCTACACGACCGATCTCAAGCTGCCGGGGATGCTGAATGCGGCGATCATCGATGCGCCCGTGTTCAAGACCAAGGTGAAGAGCTTCGACGATTCGAAGGCCAAGGGCATGCCCGGGGTCAAGAAGGTCGTGAAGGTCGGCGACACGGGCGTCGCCGTCATCGCGGATACGTGGTGGCATGCGAAGAAGGCGCTCGACGCCGTCAAGATCACCTACGAGGACACGCCGAGCGCCAAGCTGCAGCAGGCCGACATCGTCAAGGCTTTGCAGGAGGGCCTGACCAGCTCGACGGGCGTGTTCGTCGGCAACAAGCAGGGTGACGCTGCGAAGGCGATGGAGGGCGCGGCCAGGAAGGTCGAGTTCACCTACACCACGCAGTACGTCAATCACGCCACCATGGAGCCGATGAGTTCGATCGCGCGCTACACGCCCGACAAGCTCGAAGTGTGGGTCGGCACGCAGAACGGTCAGGCGGCTCACGCCGCTGCTGCCGGCGCCGTCGGCCTGCCGCTCGACAAGGTCGAGGTCTATAAGCAGTTGCTGGGTGGCGGTAAGGGCCGTCGCGCCCAGGTCGACTATGTCCAGCAGTCCGCGCGGATCGCCAAGGAGATGCCGGGCGTTCCGGTGAAGCTGATCTGGTCGCGCGAAGAGGACATGCGGCAGGGCCGCTTCCGGCCGATCGGCGTCTGCCGGATGACGGCTGGCCTCGACGCCAACGGCGACATTCAGGCGTTGCACGTCAAGATCGCAGCACCTTCGATCCTGACCTCGGTCCGGCCGGCGGCGCTCGGCAAGGACGGCTCCGATCCGACGGCATTCCAGGGATGGTTCGCCGGCGGCACGGAGAGCCCGTTCGGCTACATGGCGATCCCGAACATCCAGGTCGAGCACGCGATGCGTAACACGCACGTGCCGGTCTCGTTCTGGCGGGGCGTGAACTGCAACCAGAACGCCATGTTCACGGAGTGCTTCATCGAGGAAGTGGCGAAGGCGGCCGGCAAGGACCCGATCGAGTATCGCCGTAAGCTGATGGCCAAGAACCCGAAGCATCTCGGCATCTTCAACGCCGTCATCGAGAAGGCCGACGTCAAGAAGCCCCTCGCCGCCGGCCGTCATCGCGGCGTCGCGGTGTTCTCCGGCTACGGCAGCTACTGCGCCGCCGTGGCAGAAGTCTCGGTCAGTGATCGCGGCCGCGCCAAGGTGCACCGTCTCGTGGTCGGCACGAATTGCGGTCACGTTGCCAACCCCGATCAGGTCCGGGCGCAGATCGAAGGATCTGTAGCCTATGGCCTCGGCGCGCTGTTCCACCAGGAGAACACGGTCAAGGACGGGCAGATGGTGCAGACCAACTTCGACACGTTCCCGAGCCTGCTGCTGGACGAAATGCCCCACATCGAGTCCGTGCTGGCGCCGACCTATGACTTCTGGGGCGGCGTGGGCGAGCCCACGATCATGGTGGCTGCACCTGCCGTGCTGAACGCCATCTTCCACGCTACGGGCAAGATGCCGCGTGAAATGCCGCTCAAGAGCCGCAATCTGCGCGCCTGATCCAAGCTGAAACGGCGCCGAGGGGCAACAGCCTCCCGGCGCCGTTATTCTTTACGGCGGCTTCGGTTTCCCCAAGCTCGTCGAGGCGCACGCCGACGGCGAAGCGGATCGCCTATACGCTATGCCGGCGATTGACGTAGCGAGCCGCGCGCCCCATCTCTCGACCGACACACTTCAGCCCGTGAACGATCAGCCTGTGACGGAGGTCCCCCATCGTGACGCAGCGCACGTTCAGCGAAGCATCCCGCCGCGACGTCATTGCAGGTGGCGCCGCCATGGTGGTCGCACCTGTCCTCGGCGCGGTGCCGGCCCTCGCAACCCCGGAAGAAATGGCCGACGAGCTCAAGAAGGTCATCGGCAAGGCCCCGCTGAATAAGGGACGCGTCAAGGTCTCGCTGCCGGAACTCACGGAGAACGGCAACTCCACGTCGCTCGCCATCAGCGTCGACAGTCCGATGACCGCCGCAGATCACGTGCGCGCGATCCACATCTTCTCCGAGAAGAATCCGGTGCCTTACATCGCCCGTTTCGGGATCGGCCCCAAGGCCGGAAAGGCGCAGGTCGCGACATCGATCCGCGTCGCCGACAGCCAGACGATAACGGTCGTGGCCGAAATGAACGACGGGTCGTTCTGGTCCGGGCAAGGGACTACGGAAGTGACGACGCCGGCCTGCATCGACGACAGCGACCGGCCGCGATGAGTGAGGGGCGGCGGGGTGCCGCGCGACCTCCGTGTGAACCGAGCCTCGAGCTTTTTCAGAATTGAGAACCCGATATGTCGCTTCCCAGCCGCATCGTGATGCCCCAGACCGCGAAGAAGGGTCAGGCGGTCGAGGTCAAGACGATCATCCAGCATCCGATGGAGACCGGATACCGGCGCGACCACCGCGGCGCAGTGATCCCGCGCGATATCATCAAGTCCGTCAAAGTGACCTACGCCGGGGCCGAAGTCTTCACCGTCGAGGCGACACAGGGGATCGCAGCCAATCCCTATTTCGCGTTCCATCTTCAAGCGAGCGAGACCGGCGACGTGGTGTTCACCTGGACCGATGAGAAGGGCGGCGTAACCAGGGAAACGCGCAAGCTTACGGTGAAGTGATTGGAAACCAGGATCTATCTCGCGCTGGCGGCTTCACTCGGTGCCGCCGGCGTGATGCTTCTGGCGGCCGGCAGCCATGCCGCTCCGGGCAATGCGACGCTTGCTGGCCAGATGCTGCTGTTTCATGCCTCCGCGTCGATGGCGGCCGTGCTCGCGCGCGAGGCCGGGCATCTGCACACGATGGCCGGACGCGTCGCGATCATCACGCTTTTCACCGGCGTCATCGTATTCAGCGCCGATCTCACGATGCGCGGGTTCGGGTATGGCCGTCTCTTCCCCATGGCAGCGCCGGCCGGTGGAACGCTCACCATCGCTGGATGGATCGCGCTGGCGGCGGCTGCGGCGATGGCGCCGGGACGGAAGCGAACCTGAAGGCGCAGGCCGTGTTATCTTCGTCCGGCACAGTCCTCATCCCGCGCGGTGCCACGTGCTGAAGCGGTCTCTTCTCATTCTCGTCGGTCTCGTGTCGACGGCGCTCGCCATCGCAGGCGCTATCCTGCCGGGGCTGCCCACCACGCCGTTTCTGCTGGTGGCCCTTTGGGCATTCGCGCGGTCGAGCGGCATCCTTTATCGATGGCTGCATCGCATTCCCCTGCTGCGGCATGCGCTCGTGGAAGCGCAACGGTTCGAGGAACGGCGCGCGATACGCATGCCGATCAAGCTCGTCGCGGTCGGCTTCTCGTGGGGCTCGGTGCTTCTCATGTGGGCGACAACGGGCCTGGCGCGACCGATCCTTCTCGGCATGGTCGCGGCGGCGGCAGTGAGCGCGACCGCGTTCATGCTGTGGATTCCCACCGATCGATCGCAATGAGGTGGCGGGTGCTGAAGACACCCACCACCCACACCGGTTCGTATCATGCCGTCTGGAACACCTGGATCTCGGTGTCGATCGCGACGCTGATGCCGGTCTGGTCGCCGGAGGCATCGACGTAGTTCCAGGTGCGGGTGCGTTCGCCGTTCTGGTCGGGATTGGACAGTGCGCCCTGGGTCCAGTGACCACCAGAGAACTGGCTGTTGAAGTCCGACAGATAGAGCCTGTCGCCGGCCTCGCCGATGATGCGCATCTGATCGGTGTCGGAGATGGCATCGACGGCCCCGGCGCTCAGACGCAGCGTCTGGTCGCTGCTGGCGGTGAGATCGATTTTCTCGATGCCATCCATCCAGCTCGATGAAATCGTGACGTCGGTCGCGTCGCGCAACACGAGCCGGTCGGAGCCTGAACCGCCATCGACGAAGCCGCCGGCCGCTCGGAACGCCGCAGCGTCGCCGATCGATATCACGTCGTTGTCGGCTCCCGCATAGACCTTGTCGCCGCCGCCGAGCACGGTGATGTCGTCATAACCCGCGCCGCCGTACAGGTAGTCCCGCGTGTTGCCGGCGCCGTCGATCAGGGTGTCGTTGCCCGCGCCACCCATCAGCGTATCCGAGCCGGTGCCTCCGTCGAGGAAGTCGTTGCCGTCGCCGCCATCGAGGTAGTCGGTCCCCGAGCCGCCGAACAGATCGTCGCCGCCCTTGCCGCCGGAGAGGCGGTCGTTGTCGGCCCCACCATAGAGGCGGTCGTTGCCGTCGCCGCCGAAGAGACTGTCGTCGCCTTCCTCGCCCTTCAGCAGGTCGTCGCCCAGATCGCCGTACAGCTTGTCATGGTCGAGACCGCCTTCGATCGTGTCGTTGCCCCAGCCACCATCGATGGTGTCGTTACCCTGGCCGCCTTTGATCACGTTGTCGGCGATGTTGCCCTTGACGGTGTCGTTTCCGCCGCCGGCATTGTAGTTGTCCGCAACATCCCAGAGGGGCTGCGAGCCCATGTCGAATACGTCGCGATCCGAGGTGCCGTTCTTCGTCTTTCCATTGTTCCAGGCCATTGTCCTTGCTCCATCGTTTGGCCGAAGCCGTTGTCGATGGAGCGAAGATCGCAGTTCGTCGGCGCTTCTTCTGTGCTGGGCAGCACAGGTATCGAACATGTGCAGAGACTTGATCGAGCGCGGTGCGATCCGCTCTCGACCAGGTGTCGTCTCGATCAGCCGCGGCGCGCGGCGACGATCGCAGACCAGATCTTGTGCGGCGTGCACGGCATTTCCAAGTCGCGGACGCCGAGGTCCCAGGTCGCATCGAGGATCGAGTTGACGACCGCGGACAGCGCAGGCGTGGTGCCACCCTCGCCGCCGGCCTTGATACCTAGCGGATTGGTGGGCGACAGCACCTCGACGATCTCGGTCTCGAACGACGGCAGGTTGTCGGTGCGCGGCATTCCGTAATCCATCAGCGAGCCCATCAATGGCTGGCCGCTGTCGGGATCGATGTGACACAGCTCCCACAGCGCCTGACCGACGCCTTGCGCGATGCCGCCGTGCGTCTGCCCGTGCACGATCAGCGGATTGATGCAGCGGCCGACGTCGTCGACGGCGGCGTAGCGTGTGATGTCGATCCAGCCTGTTTCCGGATCGACCTCGACTTCGCAGACCGCGCAGCCGTTCGGAAACACGGGATCGTGCATCTCGTTGTCGGTCCGCACCTTCAATTGCGGAAGACCGCGCGCCTCCGCCTCGCGCGCAAGTTCGAGCAGATTGAACGTGACGTTGCTGTGTGGCGACGACAGGCGGCCGGCGGACCATTCGACCTCGTCGGGTTTGCAGTCGAGCAGCGGTGCTGCCATCTCCTTCGCCTTGGCGACGAGTTGCGGCACGCCGACCGACAACACGGTCGCTGCATGACGCATCGAGCGGCCGGAATGCGAGCCGCCGCCGAGCGAGACGATGTCGGTATCGCCGAGCACGATCTGCACGGCATCGAAGGGCAGCCCCATCAGGTCGGCCGCGACCTGCGCGAAGCTCGTCTCGTGGCCCTGGCCCGACGGCTGCGTGCCGATCACGACGTCGACGCCGGCCGGCTTGACGATGATGTCGGTGCGCTCGCGCGGCGAACCGATCGAGCTTTCGACGTAGGGCGTGACGCTGATGCCGGCGAGCTTGCCGCGCTTCTTCGCTTCCTGTTTGCGCGCCGCGAAGCCCGCATAGTCGGAGATGCGCAGCGCGAGATCGAGGTTCGACTCGTAAGTGCCGCTGTCGTATTCCGCGCCGACCGCGTTCATGTACGGGAAGCGATCTTTGCCGACGAGGTTCTTGCGGCGCAGCTCGATGCGATCGAAGCCCAGTTCGCGGGCGCATTTGTCGATCAGGCGCTCGATCGCGTAGTTGACCTCGGGGCGGCCCGATGAGCGGTAGGCGTTGGTCGGCATGGTGTTGGTGAACACCGCGCGGGCGCGCAGGCAGGCGGCGGGAATGTCGTAGGAGCCGGTGATGAGGCCAGCACCCTTGCCCAGCGGCGACAGCGACACCGCGCGTGCGCCGACGTTGGAGACGTTGTCGGCGCGCATCGCGAGGAAGCGGCCGTCCTTGGTCAGCGCCATTTCCACTGAAGTCGCTAGGTCGCGGCCCTGGTAGTCGGAGAGGAACGCTTCGGAGCGCGTCGACGTGTACTTCACGGGGCGTCCGACCTTCTTCGACGCCCATGCGACGAGGCCGAACTCGACATAGCAGCGATTGCGCGCGCCGAAGTTGCCGCCGACGTCGTAGGACAGCACGCGCACGTCTTCCTGCTTGACGCCGAGCACCGCCGCGATCTCGGCCTTCTGGCGCACTGCACCGCCCGATCCGGCGTAGACCGTGTAGCGGTTGGTTTTCGGATCGAAGTGGCCGAGGGCTGCGCGCGGCTCCATCGTCACCGCCGTGACGCGTGGAATGTCGATCTTCATGGAGACGACGTGGTCGGCTTTCGCGAACGCCTGATTGGTCGCCTGCGCATCGCCGAACCACGTCTCGATGAAGCAGTTGTCCGGCACCTCGTCCCACACCGAGGGTGCGCCGGGTTCGATCGCTTTCAAGGTCTTCGAGACCCAGGGCAGTTCCTCCCACGTGACCTCGACCGCCTCGGCGGCATCGAGCGCGCGCTCCAGCGTGTCGGCGACGACCATGGCGACAGCTTCGCCCGCGTGACGGGCCTTGTCGGCCGGCAGCAGCACGTGCGGGCCGATGAACGGGTTCCTGTCGCCATCGGGGCCGGTCAGCTTCATGTCGAACTTGGTCTTGGGCAAGGGATCGTGCGGGATCGGCTCGAGCTTGTCGGCGGCGCAGTCCGCGCCCGTCAGTACCGCGTGAACGCCCGGCATCGCGAGTGCGGCGGACTTGTCGATGCCGACGATGCGGGCGTGCGGATGGGGCGAGCGGATCATCGCCGCGTAGGCTTGGCCGTCGAGCGAGAAGTCGTCGCTGAAGCGGCCCTTGCCGGTCAGGAGGCGAATATCCTCCTTGCGGCGCACCGGCTGGCCGACGGTTTTCAGCATCGTCGTGATTTCGGGGGGCCCGGACTTGGAAGTCTCGTACTTGGTGTCGTGCTTGGTCATGGGGAATTGTATGTCCAGCGGTCGATTGCAGGTGGTGGAGGGTTGCCCCTCCTCTAGCATCGACCGGGCGGGGATGACAGGGAGGCGCGCGCGGTGATAGGGGTCAGACCCTGCGGGTCTGACCCCTTACAATCGGGATCGCGTGGTCGCTTTGAAGGTGCCCGCAGATGGCCTGACGGCCATGCAATGAGCCTCGCCCCTTGCAACCCCGACGATGACCGCGGCCCTCGTCCCGCGATCATCAGTGCTCGGCGGTCGCTGCGCGTGCACTGAGCATCCGGACCGGGTATGGTGGCGCCGGTTGTTGATCAGCAGCAGCAGGCGGAAATGGTGGCTGGGTACCATTTTTCTGCTGCGTCCCTGAACGAGCGTCACAAAAGTGAGCCCCGGCGGCTCTCCCAGCAATCGGCATGGAAAGGCCCCGGCTCTGCGCGCTCGGACCGACGGTCCGATCGCTTGTCCGGGGACGCATGCTGATTGGCTTTTGCCGATGGGGACCAGGAGCGAACCTTAGCCGATAGCCGGGAGGGATAAACGGGGTCAGCCCCTGCGGGGCGGACCCCAATCACATCGCCTACTCGATGCACTCGATTCGATCATGGTAGACCTGAACGAGCCTATGGTTTTCGCTGAGGCGACAGATTTCGCTCCACCTGCCAGATAGAAACGTGTGGAAGTCTCGCATCCGCATATTGCCGGCACGCAGATGGATGACGCGCGGGCCTTCGTCCGAGATTAGAACGCGGTCTGAGAAATCGGCATCCTTGGTAACGATGGTCAAGGTGGCTTCTGCCGCATGCCGCCAGATCTGCGTGTCGGTCCACTTGGCGTCTATATCAGCGACGAACCGGCAGTCGTCATTCGCCCAGATCGAGAAATAGCGCGGCAGGTTCACGTCGATGAGGTATCGGGCCATCAGCCAGCCGTCACGACTGCATATCGGTGTTTCATCAGGCGACTGGCGAATGCCAGACAGGCTGAGATGTCATCCGCTTCAAGCATGGGATACTGTTGAACGATCTCTTCGGCGGTGTCACCCGCGCTCAGGTACCCCAGAACTGTTTCGACCGTGATCCGCATTCCCCGGATGACCGGCCTGCCGTTGCAGATGTCCGGATCGATGGTAATGCGTCCACCTTCGTGGCTCGTAGCGATCGATGGCATGTTGTGACCGGGCGCTGGTGAAAAAGACCTGCCAGGACACCAACTTGATCGTACTCGCATTGGTTGCCCAGCGTCGGCAACGTACTGTATGTAGCCGATGACTTCCAGCTTACATCAGAAAGAACCGTTCCCGAATGTCGCTCTCAGCGCGTACGACAGCACCTTCTGGCGCTCCCTCCGATTTCCAGGAGCATCTCGCCAATCTCGAGAAGGCGGGGCTCGTGACGCGAATCGACAAGCCGGTGTGCAAGGATACGGAGATCCATCCGCTGGTGCGCTGGCAGTTCCTGGGCGGATATCCCGAGGCCGAGCGGCGGGCATTCGTGTTCACCAACGTGCACGGCGCAAAAGGCGAGAAGTACGACATTCCCGTGGTGGTCGGTGCGCTGGCGGCGTCAGAGCAGATCTACGCGATGGGCATGGGGGTGCCGGTCGAAAAACTCGGCGACGTGTGGATGAACGGCATCGCGCATCCGATCCCGCCCGTGACGGTGGAGAACGCGCCGTGCCAGGAGGTCGTTATCACCGGGGCGGCGCTGGAGAAGTCCGGCGGCGTCGGGCAGTTGCCGGTGCCGATCTCGACGCCGGGCTTCGATGCCGCACCCTATCTCACCGCGACGTGCTGCGTGACGAAGGACCCGGCGACGGGCGTGCGGAACATGGGCACGTATCGCGCGGGGCTGAAGGCGTGGGACCGGCTCGGCGTGCGGATGGCCTCGCGGCTGTCGGGCGCGGGCGGGTATGCGCACTGGCTCGAGTATCAGAAGCTCGGCCAGCCGATGCCGTGCGCGATCGTGCTAGGGGCTGCTCCCGTCGTCGCTTTCACCGGACCGCAGAAGCTCGCGACGGATTTCGACGAGATGGCGGTGGCGGGTGGGCTCGCGGGCCGCGCCATGCGCGTCGTGCGCTGCAAGACGGTCGATCTCGAGATACCGGCGGATGCCGAGATCGTGGTCGAGGGGCTGATCGACACGGTGAAGCTCGAGCCCGAGGGGCCGTTCGGCGAGAGCCACGGGCACATCGCGCTGGAAGACTTCAACATGTCGATGCGGGTGACCGCGATCACCATGAAGAAGAAACCGGTGTTTCCGTCGATCCTCTCGGAGGTGACGCCGTCGGAGTCGTCGATCCTGAAGAAATCGGCGTACGAGGCCCTGTTCTACGCGCATCTGCGCAATCATCTGGAGATCAAGGGCATCAAGCGCGTCGTGATGCACGAGCCGCTGACGAACCTGCGCAAGGTGCTGTTCATCGAGATGGCGCACGGCACGCCGCAGTCGGAAGTGTGGCGCGCGCTGAACGGGGCGGCGACCTTGCAGGCGCAGTGCGGCAAGATCGTCATCGCGGTGTCGGAGGACATCGATGCGCGGAATACGGACGCGATCTTCTGGTCGCTCGCGTACCGGTTCGATCCGTTGTCCGACACGCTGATCGTGCCGCACAAGGCCGGCGGGCACGGTCCCAAAGCGGGAGCAGGCGGCGAGGAGAGTTCGATCCTCATGGACGCCACGCTGAAGCACAAGACGTCGCCGCTGGCGCTGCCGGCGAAGAAGTACATGGATCGTTCGCGCGCGCTGTGGGAAGAACTGGGCCTGCCGCGCCTGCCGCCCGCGCAGCCGCCGTGGCACGGCTACGAGCTGGGCGACTGGGCGCCGGACTGGCAGGCGTTCGCCGACAATGCGGCGAAGGGCGATTGGGTGGCGAACGGCATCAATACGTTCGCGCGGATGAAGGGCGGACTGAAGCCCGAGACCCCCGTGCGCAATGTCGAGAGTAAGAAAAGCTGAGGCCGGCGTGCGCGATCTGCACCAAACCGGCCCGGGAAAAAGGGAAATCTGATGAATCTGCTCATGAATGTTCGAGTGCTCGCCGCCGCCCTCGTGCTCGGTTGCGCCATCGGAGCCAGCGGCGCTCGGGCGCAATCGCCCGAGGCATTTTTCAAGGACAAGACCGTCAAGATCATGGTCGGGCATGCGCCCGGCGGTGGCTTCGATGCTTATGCGCGGCTCGGTGCCGACATGCTCAAGAAGCATTTGCCGGGCGTCGCTGGCGTCATCGTGGAAAACAAGCCCGGCGGCGGCGGGCTTGTCGCAGCGGCGTTCTTCTATGCCCAGGGCGCGCGTGATGGCACGATGATGGCCTCGTTCCCCGAGCAGCTCGCGAATACCCAGATGCTTCAGCCCAGCGTGGCGAAGTGGAATGTGCAGGAGATGCCCTACATGGGCTCCTTCGCCCCGGTGAATTCCGGCCTTCTTCTGCGCAGAGGCGCGGCCGCGAAGTCTATCGCCGACATGAAGACCACCGAGGCCACCGTCGGCTGCGACGGCGTGGCGAGCCAGGGCTATCAGTATCCGGCGATGCTCAAGAACCTGGCCGGTTTCAAGTTCAAGATGGTCTGCGGCTATCGCGGCTCGCCTGCCTACCTGCTGGCGCTCGAGCGCGGCGAGGTGGACATCGCCTCGAACGCCTGGAACGCGCTGCGCATCACCCATCGCGACAAGATCAAATCGGGCGAGGTCACGCTGTTCGCGCAGGGCGGACTGAAGCGCGATCCGGAAATCGCCGACGCCCCCCTCCTGCAGGAGCTGGTCGACGGCAAGGACGCCAAGGACGCGATCGCATTCGCAAGCTCGGGCGCTGCCATCGGCCGGTCGCTGATCCTGCCGCCAGGGGTGCCGGCTGACCGCGTCGCCTATCTGCGCTCGGTGTTCGACAAGATGGTGAAGGACCCCGAGATGATCGCACTCGCCACGAGCCGCCAGCTGACCCTCGCGCCGACTTCGGGCGGCGAGATCGACAAGATCGTCGCGGACATCCTGAAGGCGCCGAAGGATCTGGTCGAGCGGGCCGCCGCGGCAATGAAGTGAGTTCTGAATTCGGGAATTCGGGAGGTCGAAATGATCGTGCGCAAGCTCTCAATCGGTGCGGTGGCGGCGCTCGCTGCCGGTTGCCTGTCCTTCGCCGCAACGGCACAGGATTCGGCGACGTTCTACAAGGACAAGGCCGTCAAGATCATGGTCGGCCATTCGCCCGGCGGATCGTTCGATTTCTATGCGCGGCTCGGGGCCGAGATGCTGAAAAAGCATCTACCCGGTGTCGGTAGCGTAACGGTCGAGAACAAGCCCGGCGGCGGCGGCCTCGTCGCGACCGCGTTCTTCTATGCCAACGGCGCCAAAGACGGCACGCAGCTCGCCGTGTTCCCCGAGGGTATCTCGGCGATGGAGGTCTTCGATCCGACGAAAGCGCGCTGGAAGACGCAGGAGATGTCCTACATCGGCTCGTTCGCGCCGGTGAACAACGTGTTCATCATGCTGAAGGACAAGGCGCTGCCCGACCTCAAGGTGATGAAGACGCAGGAAGTCATCTTCGGCTGCGTCGGCGTGGGCTCGCAGGGCTATTCCTACCCGGCGATGCTGCGGGGGCTCGGCGGCTACAAGATCAAGCTCGTGTGCGGGTATCCCGGCTCGGCGGAACTGGGGCTCGCCCTCGACAAGCGTGAAGTCGATGTCACGTCCAACGCCTGGAACGCGCTGCGCGTGACGCACATGGACCGGATCAAGTCCGGCGAGATCGTGCCGGTCATGCAGGCCGGGCTCAAGCGCAACAAAGAGGTGGCGAACGTGCCGCTGATCCAGGAGCTGGTCGATGACGCGGAAGGAAAGCGCGTGATCGAATACGGCTCGCTGGTTGCCGGCATCGGCCGGTCGCTGCTCGCGCCTCCGGGCCTGCCCGCGGAGAGGGTTGCCTACCTGCGGCAGGTGTTCGACAAGATGGTCGCGGACCCGGAGATGATCGAGCTTGCTGCGAAACGGAGACTTGAACTCGATCCGACCCCGGGCGCCGAGGTGCAGAAGATCGTCGACCGGATCATCGGCGCGCCGAAGGACCTGATCGCGAAGGCCGCGGCGGCGATGAAGTAACGCCGCCCCGGCCGGACAATGCGACGCTGGCTCGAGACGAATCCTGGGAAGGCCCGACATGGCGACTGTGACTTTGACGATCAACGGCGAGAAGGTGGTACGCGAGGTCGAGAATCGCCGGCTGCTGGTGCAGTTGCTGCGGGAGGACCTGCGTATGACCGGTACGCACGTCGGCTGCGACACGACGCAGTGCGGCTGCTGCACGGTGCTGCTCAACGGCGATGCCGTGAAGTCGTGCACGGTGCTCGCGCATCAGGCTGATGGGGCCGACGTCGTCACCATCGAAGGAATCGGCACCGCGGAAAAGCTGCATCCGGTGCAGCAGGCCTTCCACGAGAAGCATGGCCTGCAGTGCGGGTTCTGCACGCCCGGCATGGTGATGAACTCGGTCGATCTGCTGCAGAAGAACCCGAGCCCCTCCGAGCAAGACGTGCGGCATTGGCTCGAAGGCAACCTGTGCCGCTGCACGGGCTATCACAACATCGTCGAAGCCGTGCTGCATGCGGCCGATACGATCAAGGCGAAGGCGTAGGTCAGAACCATGTACGATTTCGACTATGCCAAGGCCAAGTCCGTCGCCGACGCCGCCACGCGCCTGAAGGCGACCGAAGGCGCTAAGCTGCTGGCCGGGGGCATGACCCTGCTGCCGACGATCAAGCTGCGCCTCGCCAAACCCGCCGCGCTGGTCGACCTCGGCGCCCTCGCCGATCTCAAGGGAATTTCGGTCTCGGCCCACAGTTCTGGCGGGGTCGTGACCATCAAGGCGATGACGCGGCACGCCGACGTGCTGCGCTCGGCCGAGGTGGCGAAGGCGATCCCCGCGCTCGTGACGCTGGCCGGTGGCATCGGCGACGTACAGGTTCGCCATCGCGGCACGATCGGCGGATCGATCGCCAACAACGATCCCGCAGCCGACTATCCGGCGGGCTGCCTGGGCCTGGGCGCGACGATCGTGACCTCGCGCCGCGAAGTGCCGGCGGACGCGTTCTTCACGGCGCTGTTCACGACGGCACTGGAGCCGGACGAGATCATCACCGAGGTACGTTTCCCGGTGCCGGAGCGCGCAGCCTACGTCAAGTTCAAGAACCCGGCCTCGCGTTACGCCATCGTCGGCGCGTTCGTGTCGAAAGGGCCGGCCGGCGTGCGCGTCGCGATCACCGGGGCGGGCGACAACGGCGTGTTCCGCGTGACCGCGATGGAACAGGCGTTGGCCAAGAGCTTCGATTCCAATGCCATCGAGGGCATCGAGGTCGATCCCGGCAACATGCTGAGCGACATACATGCCAGCTCGGAATACCGGGCGCATCTCGTCACCGTCATGGCGAAGCGCGCCGTAGCCGCCTGTGCGTAACGCAGGGAACAGCGCGTTCGGGCGATAGCCCTCAATATCCCTCCATCAGCGGCACGTGCGGGAGAACCCGCGCGGCAGCCGACGGAGGATCAAACCATGCGTTTCGCGTTTACCATTCTTGCGACGAGCTTGTTGGCAGGGATCATCGGGGTGGCGAGCCCTGCATCGGCGTTCGCGGCGGGAGTTGCGGCCGATGAAGCGGCACTCGCCTTCCGCAAACTGCACGCGCTCGGATATCCCGCCGATACCACGCTCGCCGTTCAGCGCTGGCGGACGGACAACGGGCGCCGCGAGACCGGCGAGCTCACCCCGGCCGAAGCGACAGCGCTCGCGGCTCAGCCCGATCCGGAATTCCTCGCCGCCATGGTCGGCAATCCATTCACCGGGCTCGGCCTCGCGATGCGTCACAAGACGCGCGAGGACGCGGAGCGCGAAGCGATCAAGCTGTGCAAAGCCAACGGCGGCGGCGGCGAGTGCGTCAATCCGATGGTGGTGCGGGCCGAACAATGCGTCGGCATCGTCGGCTACTCGACGACCATCGACCGGCGACCGACGTACCGGACTTCGGTGGCCGTCAGCCAGGATATCGACGCTTCGCTCAACGCCGCGAAGGAAGCCTGCCCCGTCGGTGCAACGCATCCCCAGATGTGCCGGCCGCTGCTGAGCTTCTGCGGCAATGGCGAGGCGTTCAAGGTGTTCGAGTAGGTTGTCCGATTGGAATTGTACCGTAGGGCGGGTAAGCGTAGCACAACCCGCCGAGGATAGTGCAAGGGCCCCGCGGGTTGCGCACGCCGCTGCGCTGAGCGCTTTCCCGCCCTACGGTGAAATCTTCAAATCTACCGGCGGCAGGCCCGCAATGGTGAAGCGGTAACGGCGGCCGGGTTCGGCAAAACGGATCGTGGCGATGCTGCCGGTCGAGATCCAGTGGCCCGGCTCGAGCGCCAGACCGCGACCTCGCAAATGGTTCGCGAGCCAGGCGACAGCGTCGAACGGGTGGCCGAGCACGTCGCGCGTGGAGCCGCGATCGACGCCCACACCGTCGATCTCGAGGACGCCCGTGAGGTCGGCGACATCGCGGACAGCGACGGCGGGGCCCAGGACGAGGCCGGCGTGCCAGCTGTTGTCGGCCGCCATCCAGAGCCAATCGAGCGTCGTGTAGTCCGCGTGCCGGTCCTCGATCAGTTCGAAGGCGGCGGCGATCTCGCCGACGCTCGCTGCCACGTCCGCGCGCGTGACCGGGCCGCTGGTGTTCGCGCTGGTATCGGGCAGCGGACGCGCGAGGCGGACGGCGAGTTCGCTTTCGATGCCGAGGTGGATGAAACCGCCGATCACTACGTCTGCCGGAGACCGGCGAATTCCCCCCGAATGCATTACGCCGGAGATCGGGCGGTCGCCGCGGCAGAGCGTCTGCATGCGCGGCGTGGTCAGGCCGATCTTGTAGCCGAATACGGTGTCGGGCCGCGCGGCGCGGCGGCGTTCGAGGAGGCCCTGTTGAACGCCGTAGGCGAAGGGCTCATCGGCCGACGTGGGCCACGGCTCGATGCCGCTGAAGCGGGCGCGGGATTGGTGCTGGGCGAATAGCCAGGCGGCGGCTGCGTCGGGAGATGGGGTGGGCATATTCGGCTCGGACACGGAGGCGCGCGCGTTGCATTGGTATCGTGGATGGCCCACCTGCGCGGGCCATGACGACGGAAGGTGGGCGACGGACTTTTTGAAACGTCGCCTGCTGCGCGTCGGTCGGTGTCAGACCCGGAGGGTCTGACACCGACTTCCCCAAGGCAGGCTACTTCGCGTTGAGGTCGGCGACGGTCTTGTGGATCGCGGCCTTCTGCGCGTCGGTGAGCGGGCCCTTCAGCTGCTTGTTCGCGACGGCTTGCGCTATCGAGGCGTCGAGGTCGCCGATCTTGTCGATCGTAAACGCCTTGCGCGGGAAGAAGTCGGCCAGGATCTTCTTGGCATCGGCCGGCGAGATCTTCAGAAACTGCGCGGCCTTGTCGAGGACCTGGGGGTCCTTGTAGACGGCGTCGATCGTCTTGTCGTAGCCGCGCAGGAATGCCTTCACAGCCTCCGGATTCTTGGCGAGATAGTTGGCGTTGACGGCATGAACGCGCGTCGTGATGGTGGCGAGCTTGGGGCTGTCGTTACCCTTCGCCAGGATGCGGACCTTGCCCTCGGCGAATGCCTTGGGAAGCGGCGCGGTGCCCCAACCGGCGTCGATCTGTCCGGACATGACCTGTGTCAGCGTTTCGGGCGGGCTGCCGGACGGAATGGCGCGCGCCTTAGACTTGTAGTGCTCGATCAGCGATTTCGCCACGGTCTCGGAAGACGCGCCCGGCCGCGAGAAACTGACGGTGTTGCTCGCCCCGAGGTCGGCCATCGACTTGAAAGGAGCGTCGGCGCGCGTGTACCAGAAGAGGTCGCTGGCGCCGGTCATGTCCGCACCGACGATGGCGACCGGCGCGCCGCGCTGGATCGCCGAAAGGATGCCGCTGAGCCCCGTCTGCACCGCGAGATCGACGCTGCCGTTGATCGTCGCCTGCTGCGCGTCGGCGCCGCCAGCCGTCCACAGCAACTCCACCTCGAGCTTCTCCTTGGCGAAGAAGCCCATGTCCCGGGCGAGGACCGTGAAGGTCGAGGGCATGATGGTCGGATGGGGCGCCGCGATCTTCATCTTGTACTGCGCCAGAGCGGGCGAGGCGGCCAGCGCGGAGGCAGCCAGCAATGCGCCAGCCACTTTGAACAACATTCTCATCGGCGTTTCTCCCTTTGTTTCGAAGTCTCGTTTCATTCCACTCGCGGCAGCCCGGCGTCAGACGGTGTCAGACCTTGTATGAATACCGGTTCGCGAGCCGGTCCATCAGCGTGTTGATGCCGACGGCGATCACGAAGATGATGATCAGCACGGCATACATGTCGGCGGTGCGGAAAAAATTGTAGTGCTGGATGACCACGTAGCCCAGTCCTTTGTTGGCGAGCTTGATCTCGGCGAGCAGTGTGCCGACGATGGCGACACCGAGGCCGAGGCGAAGGCCGGTCAGAAGCGGCGGAACGATCGAGGGGAGATAGACGCTCTTCACGATGGTCCACTGGCTCGCCTTGAAACTGCGCGCCACCCGGACCAGCACCGGATTGACGAGCAGCGTGCCCCGATAGACCGAGACGGCGACCGGAAAGAACGCCGAGATCGCGGCCATGGCAACCTTGGAGCCGGCGCCGACGCCGAACATTACCATCATGATCGGCAGGAAGATGATCTTCGGCGTGGCGGCGAGATAATTGATGTACGGCTCGAGCACAGCCGCCAGGAAGCGCCGCATGCCGAGCAGGAGGCCCAGTGCGGCGCCGACGCTGGCCCCCAGCGCGAAGCCTGCGACGACCTCATAGGCGGTGCGCCCCATATGGTCCCAGAATACAGGGTCCACGAGGTGCTCGATCATGGCCGGAAACACCGCCAGAGACGACGGCACGACCCCTTCGAACAACAGGCCGGACCGGGACAGCGCTTCCCAGGCCGCCCATACGGCCGCGAAAGTCGCGACCTGCACGCCCAGCACCTGCATCGACCGGCTCGAACCTTTTCCGCCGGACGTTTTCCCCGCCTTCACACTGGACGAAGCCATCGCTCGACCTCCGTTGCCAGTTTGAAGAACACGACCGTGACGCCGATCACGGCGACGATGGCGGCATACATGCCCGGAATGTTGTAGCGGTCGTAGAGATCGCTCACCAGCGAGCCGAGCCCGCCCAGCACGACGAGATACTCGATCGCGACCACGCTGATCATCGAGTAGATCAGCGCCAGCCGGATGCCGGTGAAAATGGTGGGCAGCGCGGCCGGAAGCTGCACCTTCCAGAACGTCTGCCAGGCCGTCAACTTGAAGGCACGCGCGACGTTCAAATGCACCCTGCGGACCTGCGCGAACGCCTGCATGGTGTTGAGGATGATCGGGATCGTCGCCAGGATGGACGAGATCACGATGATCGTCGTCACGCCGCGGCCGAACATCACGAGAAACAGCGGATAGAGCAGGATGAGCGGAGCGGAGAACAGCCCAGCGATCCACCCCTCGTAGGCTTCGGCCAGTATCCGCACGCGGTTCAATAGGAAGCCGACGGGCACGCCGACCGAAATCGCGATCGCGGTCGACGCCAGCGTCGAGCCGAAGGTCAGGAACAGGGCCTCGACGAGGCGCTCCTCTTTCCAGAGTGACACCAGCTCCACACCGACCTCCGAGGGAGGCGCGATGAGGAACGGCGAAATATAGCCCCGCCCGATGAGGATCTCGAGCAGCACCACCAATACCGCCACACCTGCCAAGCCGACGATCGTCGACAGCTTCACGTGCGTTCTCCCCTGTTCCGCCCCGGCGATCGACCGGGGATCACGACGCTGTCTCTTCACGATAGTAATTGCACATCCGCATCACCGGCTCATCGGAGATCTCGACCAGTTGTGACCGCTCGGCCGGCTCGTGCTCGTACCAGGCCCACGACGGGATGGCGAAGGTATCACCGATTTGCCACTCGAATATCTCCGTACCAATCCGGGAGCGTCCGGCGCCCGCAGTGACCGTGATGCATCGGCTCGCGGTGGATCGCCGACGCGCGGTCTTCGCGCCCGGCCGAAGCCGCTCGACGGCGATGCCCATCGTCGGCAACTCCGGCGCCGGCAGGACGACGCGTGTCACATGGCCAACCGATGTTGACGTTTCCGCCTGATCGAGGCGGGACGCAATATCGGCGGCCGTGAAGCGCCAGGGGCATGTCTCGACGGTCCGATCAGCGGGCTGTACGCGGTCCGGGTAAGGCTCGAAGAACATCGGCTCGAGCAGGTGGGTCAGCGGAATGTCGAGCACGTCCATCCAGCAGGCGGGGCGGTCGCCGTCGTGACCGTGCCCATGCCAGCAGCCACCGGGCGTGAGCACGATATCGCCGGTCTCCATCGGCATGCGAACGCGGTCGACGACCGAATACGTGCCGGCCGCGTCGAGCATGATCCGCAACGCGTGCGAGGCGTGACGATGCGTCGAGGCTATCTCGCCGGGCAGCATGTACTGGTAGGCGCAGGACAGTGTCCGCGTGGTGGCGAAGTTGTTGCCGGGAAACGGATTGCGCAACGCCAGGATGCGCCGCTCGGCGAGCGAGAGATCGACGAGGCGGGCTGCATCTAAGAGGGCTGCACGAATGGCCGCGTAGCTCCAATGCGCAGGGCGCGCTTCGGGTCTCGGCTCGGCCCAGAAGATCGGCTGATCGCGTGCGATCCAGCCCGGTGTGGTCTCGAGCGTGGCGGCGTGGGCTTCGAGGCGGGCGAGCGCTGAGCCACCGGATACCGGCGCGACAGATGCTGCGGTCGTGGTCATCGCGACACTGCCTCCCGGGTTGCCGTGGCCCAGCCTTTCGCCTTCACGGTTCGCGACGGTATCAAGGCCGAAGCCGGGCCCGCAAGCAGGCCGATGGACAGACCGGATCGTTTGGCCAATAAAGCCATCCGAGCATCCACCAACCCGAGGAAGCGGCAATGGCGATCAGGGAAACGGCCGAGTATCAGCGCTGGGAGAAGCGGTTTTCTCCCACAGAGTACGTTTTCGGCGAGGAGCCGAACGCCTTCATCGTGCGCCAGAAGGACCGTTTGCCGAAGCGCGGCCGCGTCCTCGCGGTCTCCGACGGCGAGGGTCGCAATGGCGTCTGGCTCGCGCAGCAAGGCCTCGACGTGGTGTCGATGGATTTCTCGCCCAAGGCGCAGGAGAAGGCGCAGGCGCTGGCCGCCAGGCGCGGCGTCAAGATCACCACGGAGCTCGCGGATATCTTCGAGTATCCTTGGCCGAAAGAAGCGTTCGACGTGATCGCCGTGGTGTTCATCCAATACATGAACCCGCAGGAGCGGACGCAGGTGTTCGCCGGCATCGCGCGGGCCCTGAAGCCGGGCGGGCTGCTCCTGCTGGAGGGCTACACGCCCAAGCAGGTCAAGTACGGCACGGGCGGGCCGAAGGAACCGGAGAACAACTACACGGCCGCCATTCTCGAGGCAGCGTTCGGCGGCTTCTCGCGGCTGGAAATGGCCATCTACGACGCAGAGCTGCACGAGGGCGCGGGCCACGGCGGCGTGTCGGCGCTGATCGACCTCGTGGCGGTGAAGTAGGCCGGCGCACCAAGAGACTACAGTTTTATTCCTGGTGTCGGACCCGGAGGGTCTGACACCATCGCTCCACCGAGAGGGCCTATGACCATCACGAAATCAAAAGACAGCGTCGGCATCGTCGGCATCGGCATCATGGGCGGGGCGTTCGCGAAGAACCTCGTCGCATCGGGCTGGAAGGTGATCGGCTTCGACGTGTCTGGGCCGCGCTGCGAAGAACTGGCGAAAGTCGGCGTAACGATTGCGAAGAGCGTCGCGGAGGTGTGTGCGGCAGCGCCCGTCGTGATGACGAGCCTGCCGAGCCTCAAAGCGATCGATACCGTCGCCAAGGAGATCGCAGCCTCCAAAGCGCCGCCGCGGATCGTGATGGAAATGAGTACGATTCCGCTCGAGGACAAGGAGAAGTTCGGGAAGATCGTCGCGGCGGCCGGACACATCCCGATCGACTGCCCGGTGAGTGGCACCGGCGCGCAGGCCGAGACGCGCGACCTCGTGCTCTACCCCTCGGGCGACTCCGCGGCGATCGCGCGCCTGAAGGATGTGATCGCGGACTTCACGCGCGGCTACTACGACGTCGGCGCATACGGCAACGGCAGCAAGATGAAGTACATCGCGAACCATCTCGTCGCGATCCACAACGTCGCTTCGGCCGAGGCGATGATCCTGGCCGAGCAGGCCGGGCTCGATCTCGACGTGGTCGTCAAGTGCATCGGCGACGGCGCGGGGGCATCGCGCATGTTCCAGATGCGCGCGCCGCTGATGGCGCACGGGACCTACGAGCCGGCCACGATGAAGATGAGTATCTGGCAGAAGGACATGGACACGATCCGCGATTTCGCGCGTGCACTGAAAGTCGATACACCGCTGTTCGATGCGACCCGGCCGATCTACGACCAGGGCCTGAAACAGGGCCGCGACAACGAAGATACCGCGTCCGTGTTCTCCGTCATGGGCGGCAAGGGGAAGAAGTAAGCCCAAAGGTGCGGCGTTGAGAAGGAGTAATGGTCCCGACCTATTCTGGCGCTGCTATGACGTCGAGCATCGCGTCGACGCGGCAACTCTCTCATCGAACGGATGACTTCGACCATGGCCAACAATGACGGCTTCCTCGGCGCGCAGAGCATGTGGATCGGGATCGGCGTTCTCGCTGTCCTGTTCTTCGGCTGGCGCTCGTTCGGCCCCCAACCCGAAACGCCGCAAGAGCCTGTTGCCCAGTTCAACGTCGGCAGTGGTGCCGATGCACGTGTCGAAAAGCTCACGCGCACGCAGTGCCTGGGGCTCGAGGATCGCGTGTGGACAGTCATGGCCGACGGCGTCGAATGCATAGCTTATGCCGCTTCGCCCAACATCCAGGGTGCGAGTTCTGCCCTGCTGTTTTTCGGTGGCGACATTCCCGAGGAGCAACTGGCGGGCTCGCGGCAGGAGGAGGCGCGCAAGAACAATCAGCGCCGGGCAAGTGCGATGGCCGCGCAGCATGGCGTGCCCGTCGTGATCGTCGGCCGGCCCGGGCTGATGGGGTCGAGCGGCTTCCACCTTCTCGGTGGCCGTCGCGACGAAGGCCGGGTGATCGACGCCGCCGTCGACGCATTGAAGGACAAATTGGGTATCCGCCGCCTGGGCGTGGCCGGGCAGTCCGGCGGCGCACGCATCATCGCTCAACTCCTCGTGATCGGACGACGCGACGTCTCGTGCGCGGCGATGGGTGCCGGCGCCTACGACGTCCCGCGACTCCGCGGCGGCGGCACCACGCGCACCAACATCTTCGGCGATCCCGGCAGCGGCTATCTCGTGCCGATATTGAAAGCCGGCGACATTCCCTCGGTTTCCGGGCGACGGAGTTTCGTCATCGGCGATCCGCGCGACAAGGTCGCCCCGTTCGTCGAGCAGAAGGCGTGGGCTGACAAGCTCGCGTCGCTGGGCCACCACGTCCAGCTCATCGAGGGGAAGGCCAAGGACCCCGATTTCCACGGCATGTCCGAAAAAGCCATCACCGCCGCGGGCATGTGCATGAACGAGAAGCCGGATGCCGAGATCCGCACCGCCGTCGAGAGCGGCTGAGGTCGGCGTCATTCACCATGAACTTCGACCGTCCGGTGCGGCGATGCGTGCACGCCCATGATCCTGAGCGGCGTGTCGCCGATTGCGCTGAACCAGTGCTTCATCCCGGCCGGCATCACCAGCGACATGCCGGCCCGTATCGCGACGATGCCGTCGGTGTCCTCGAGCCACGCTTCGCCCTCGCCCTCCAGCACGGTGATGATCTCCACGTAAGGGTGCGAATGGAGCTGCGTCTTGTACCCCGGCGGCGCCGTCTGGATGCCGATGAACACGGGTGTCGTCCCGGCCTTGTCGCCGACCAGGGTCTGGTACGTCGAGCCCTCGCGCATCGGCTCGGACGGCAATTCGGCGTGAACGATTGCGGGCATCGGTCCCTCCCTGGTCAGGCGATGTCAGACGATGTCACGCTATCATTCCCGTCGCAGGTGCCCAACCCGAACGTCTCCGCCCGCGCCGCTTCGTCCACTTGACGGTTTCCGGGCCGATGTGAACTAGTCGACCTCATTTGGTTTCTGGCTCCGGTATCTGCGTGGAGCCGCGCCAAAGACAGCAGCACATGTCGGAACCGGAAAACCAGAGCGCCGATGAGCATCCAGATCGAGAAGTCCGGCATCGCCGTCGCAGCCGACCAGCGCAACGTCTGGCAGGCCATGGGGCGAGGATCGACATGCGCCTGCCCGGCATGTGGCAAGGGGCGAATGTTCGGCAAGTTCCTCAAGGTCAATTCGGCCTGCGATGTTTGCGGCACGGAGCTTCATCATCACCGCGCCGACGATGCGCCGCCTTACTTCACGATGTTCATCGTCGGCCACATCATCGTCGGCGGCGTACTCGCGGTCGAGCGGGCTTTCCAGCCCGAATCGTGGGTTCACATGGCGCTATGGCTTCCCCTGACGGTGATATTGTCGCTCCTGTTGTTGCCTGTGGTAAAAGGTGCTTTGATCGGGCTGCAGTGGGCCTTGCGCATGCACGGCTTCGGCAGTGGTGCCGACCCGGCGGATCCCGAGCCGATTCTGCCGATATCGCACCCGATATCGCACAGGGCATCGACCAACGAGAGGGGCACATGAGCGAAGCCGGCCAGGCGCCAAGCGGCAACGAGAAGATTCTCGCCGCCAAGCCTCGCGACAGCTCCACGCTGATCATCGTCGATACGTCGAGCGGTGAGCCGCGAATTCTCATGGGCAAGCGCCGGATGGACCAGGTGTTCATGCCGGGCAAGTACGTTTTTCCAGGTGGCCGCGTCGATCCCGCCGACCGCAACGTCGAAACGGTCGACGAGTTGCACGACAGTGAGGTGGCCAAGCTGCTGATCGACATGCGCGAGACGCCGTCCGCAGCTCGGGCCCGTGCGATCGCGCTTGCTGCCATCCGCGAGACGTTCGAGGAAACGGGCTTGCTGGTCGGCGAAAAAAGCACGCCGCAGCGGCAGGTTGAGCCCGAGAGCTGGCAGGGCTTCTACGCCCAGGGCTGCATGCCCAAGCTGAGCCAGTTGCGCTTCTTCGCCCGCGCCATCACGCCGCCCGGCCGCCCGCGCCGCTACGACAGCCGCTTCTTCTATGCGGACGTCTCGTCGGTCGCCCTGCGCACGGAGATCGTGGACGGCGAGCTGTCGAGCCTGGACTGGTTCAATTTCGACGAAATGCGCACGCTCGATCTGCCGGCGATCACCCGTGTCGTGCTGGAAGATCTGATCGATCGGCTGAAGCTCGACGCCGAGGGCGAGGCTGCGGCCCTGTCCGCCGCAGTTCCGTTCTATCGTCACAAGAACGGCGCATCGCGGCGGCAATTGCTGTCATTGTAGTTCGCCATTCCCGTCGCTTTCGCTGCAATGATTTCGTCGCAACGCTGTGCTATGCGCAACTGGCGCGTGCCGCTCCGGATAGGCTAGTTTCCCGCCATGCAACCCAGGGCGGTTCATCCCGCCGCGCGCCCTCCGTCAAGGCCGCGACGCCAAGCGAACGACCATGGAACATCTCGTCCAGAGCACGATTGCCTTCATCGAGCAGAACCAGAGCTGGATTGCTCCGATCACCTTCCTGCTGGCGTTCGGCGAAAGCCTGGCTTTCATTTCCCTCATTCTTCCTTCCACGGTGATCCTCGTATTCATCGCCGGGCTGATCGGCGGCTCGGGCGTGAGCGTGGCCACGATCATCACCGTCTGGCTCGCAGCCGGCGCAGGCGGCGCCCTCGGCTATTCGCTTTCCTATTGGCTGGGCGCCTACTTCAAGGACGACATCGATAAGATCTGGCCATTCAACAAGCGTCCCGAAATGCTGACGCGGGGTCGCGAGTTCTTCGAGAAATGGGGCACATGGGGCGTGTTCTTCGGACACTTCTTCGGCCCCGTCCGCGCGGTCATTCCGGTCGTCGCGGGCTCTTTCGCCATGAAGCAGTTCCCGTTCCAGATCGCCAACATCTCCTCGGCTTTTCTCTGGGCCGCGGGTGTTCTCGTCCTCCCGATCATCATGGCGCGACTGACGTTCACCTGAGCCTCGGGCCAAGGCGCTTTTTTCAAGGCCACTGGAGCTTGGCCAGACGTACAAGCCAATCCGGCCAGTCCGCCAGCGACAGGAACAGCTCCGTGCTGATCGAAAGCGTGATCGCGCCGGCCATCGAAACGACGGTCGCCACCATCACGCTCGGATCGAACACCTCGTGGTCGCGATTGATGATCCATCCGAAGTAGATCCGGAACAGGGATGAAAGCCGCTGCAGCGCCGTCACGACCGAGACCGGCGCCAGTCCCATCGCGGCATAGCGGAACGCCTGCGAGAGGAACACGAACAGCCCGGCGAATGCGAACCAGCCGAGCGCCGTCCGGTCGAGCCGGAACGTCGACGCCGGCACCATCAGCAGGATGACGCCGACAGCCAGCGTGGCCGCCACGTAGGAGACGAGCCCACCCGCGATCACGCCTGTACCTCCCGCAGCCCTCAGCCCGAGGCCGATGAAGATCGGACTGCAGCCATAGGCGACGGCGGCGAGCACGGCATAGGCATAGCCTTCCGCATAGCGCGGCTGGAAACTCGCCTTCGACGGGGTGGTGCCCGCTGCCGCCGCTGGAGCTGCCTTATTGCCTTCGTCGCGCTTCCCGATGAGGCTGGGCCCCATCATGATAAGCGCGATGCCGATAGCCCGCAGCGGCGTCAGCGATTCCCCGAGCAGCACCATCGCCAGCACGAGCGTGATGATGACTTCCGACTGCAGGATCGGCGCAGCCAGGTTCGTGCCGATCGCGGCGCTGGAGGCGTAGTTGCCGTACCTGCCGATCACGAAATGAACGATGCCGGCCGCCGCGAACCACGCATATGCCTCGAGCGGAAATCGGCTCAGCAGCCCCCACTGGCCGACGGCGGCGACCAGAGCGGCGAACAGCGGCACCCCGAGCGGGACCGTCACCATGAGGCCCTGAACGACGGTGCCAGACAGAACGGCGCGGCGGGCAGCGGTGGCATTCAGCGCGAACGTCGCCGCGCAGAGAATCGAGAAGATGACGCCGAGCAATATTTCCCCCGAGGTGTCTCGCCCGGCCCCAGATCATCATCCATATGGCCGGTCAAAGACGCTCCAGTGGAACAAGCCATCGAGCAATCCTCGGTTGGGCGACCCCTTCCACGGAGTGCAACCTATGGCCGCAAGGCCTTCGTCATCTGCTGGATGACGGCTTGGGGAGCGGCATACATGCTGGCGACCAGCGCTGCAACCTGCGGCCCGCTGCGCGGACCCAACGTGACCTTCATTCGGGCGGCGTCCGCCACGAATTCAGGATCCTTCATCGTCGCCATGAACGCGTCCTGCAATTGCTTCACGCGATCCGCAGGTGTGCCGGGCGGCGCGATGAACGGTCGCTGGAAAACCTGCTGACTGACGACCAGCTCCAGCGCCTTTCGGTTCTCGGGCGGCACGTACTCCCAGACGGTCGGAATGCCCATCGCAGTCATTTCGGCGTTCGGCTCCAGACCGAGCTGGATCATGTTGTTCGCCGCCCGCTTGGTCAGCCACTCCGGCCGGACCGACATATAGGTGCTGATCTCGACGCCGCACCACCCGTCAACCTCGCCGCGGTCCACAGCGATGGCGATGTCGACGGTGGCCTTGTAACCGGCCACGACCTTGAACTTGGTGCCGGCCAGCGTATTCAGCATCGTCGGATAGTCGAACGTCGATCCGCCGGGTGCGGAGGCGCCGATCGTAGCGACCTCCTGTCGTGCCTGTGCGAATGTCTTGACCTTGGACGCGAGCCGCGTCGAGCACAGCCGCGTGCCGCTGTCGACTGTGCCGAGAAACTCGAACTTCGCCGGATCATAGCGCCACTTCGAGCGCTCCAGTGCGAGAGGCTCGGCTATCGCGCCGGGAAACACGATCGCGATCACCGTGCCGTCTTTCGGCGCGACGACGGCCATGTGCTCGGCCGCACGCTTGCTGCCCGCGCCCGTGAGGTTCTGCGGAACGAGGGTCGGCTTACCCGGCACATGCTTGGTGATATGCCGCCCGACAAGGCGGCCGTACACGTCGTACCCGGTACCGGCATCCGTGCCGATGATGAGGTTCAGTTGCTTCCCGGCCCAGAAGTCCTGTGCGGACGCTGCGCCGGAAGTAGCCGCCGTCACGAGGGCCAGGGCCAAAGCAGTAGCACGCCTGTTCGCGAACGCTGGATGCATTGGGTTCCCCCCATATATTCTGGGCAAGCAGTGCCTTGGCGGCTCGTTCGGCGACGGCTACGGCCGGATCGCTTTCGCCATCCGGGCGATCAGTTCCTTGGGCGCCCCATAGATCTTCTTGACCAGGGCCTCGACCTCTTCGCCGCTTTTCGCATTGAGCTCGACCTTGCTCTTCTTGGCCTCTGCCAGGAGCTCGGGATCCTTGAGTGCCGCCATGAACGCGGTGCGCAGAATCTTGAGCTGTGCCGGCGGTGTCTCAGGGGGCGCGAGGAAAGGCCGTTGAAACACTTGCTGGCTTACGATCAGCTCTACGAGCTGCTTGTCTTCCGGCTTGATGAATTCCCAGATCGACGGAAAACCGAGAGCCGTGATGCGCGGATTAACCTCGAGACCAAGCTGCAGAATCGGATTGCCCTTGTTTTCGCCCTCGAGCCAGCCGGGCCGCAGCGTCGCATACGTGCTGTACTCGATTCCGCACAGGCCTTCGGCTTCGCCGCGCTCGACCGCCAGGAACATGGCGCCTGGGCCAGGATAGCCCGTGACGACGTTGAACTTCGTGCCGGCCACCGCATTGATGAAATTGGGATAGTCGTAGGCCGAGCTTCCTTGGGCGGTCGCAGCCATGATCGTCGGCGTCTTGCGCGCGTCTGCCATCGACCGGATCTTGGAGCCCGGCCGCGTCATGCACATGCGCGTGCCGCTGTCCATCGTGCCGATGTAAGCGATCTTCATCGGGTTATAGCGGAATTTCGCCGGATCTCCCGTCAGCGGCTCGATGAGCGCGCCGGGCATGGCGAGCGTAATGGCGGTGCCGTCCTTCGGCGCGACGTTGACGGTGTAATCCGTGGCCTTGATGCTTCCCGCACCCGGCATGTTCTGCACGATGACGTTCGGCTTGCCTGGAATGTACTTCGGGATATGTCGCGCGAGCAGGCGTCCGTAGACGTCATAGCCGCTGCCGGCCGTGTTCGCGACGATGAGAATGAGCTGCTTTCCAGCGTAGAAGTCTTGCGCTTGCGCGCGCTCCGAGAGGTGGCCCGACCCCACGACGAGGCTTGCCGCAGACGCGATCCAAGCCAGCTTTCGCGGCGAGAAAAAAGTGCTCATCATTCTGGCTCCCTGAGTTGGGACATTCTGCCCCGGCCCAAGGCAGCAAGAATTCAGGTCCAGGTCAAGTCGTGGCTGTACGTGCCACGGCTCGACTTCGCGTGATCGGATCGCGCGGTGCTCGTGCCGATCGCGAACGCTCTGCATTGCGTGCTCAGCTCCGCTTGGAGAACATGCCCGCGATCGCCGGATAGAGCAGACCCAGCCCGATACCGAACGCGACACCATTGAGCAGGAAACCGTTGCGCAGCGAGAGGATGTTGAACCCGCCTTTCGCGAATGCACCGCTGAAGTAGGGGGTTCCCTTGATCATGGCGACGATCAGCCAGCTCCCGAGCAGCATCGGGAACACGCAACCGAAAATGAAGCCGCGCACGATATTGGGGCCCGGCAACGCGTCGATCATATAGGCGAACACGATCCCCCAAAGGCCACCCCAGAACATCTGGTTCACCAGCCTCGGCAGTCCATAGGCCGCTCTGTCCGGCGCCATGTTGAACGGGGTGCCGCCCAGCGGCAAACCTGCCTGCTGCATCAGGACGTACATCCCCTGATGGAAGATGAGCACTGCGAGTGCTCCTGCCAGGAACCCACCGACGATACGTGTCATGACTGAATGCATTCGTTTCCCCTCCCGTGATTCGCTCATGAACCCGCCGAACGTAGCCGAGCCGGCGGGTTGACCATAGTCACGACTTCGGGAAGTCGGCCCTGCGAGGGTCGTTCCAAGTCCGACGGGTTCATGCCCGGTGATACGGGTGCCCCGCGAGAATCGTAGCCGTCCGATAGAGCTGCTCCGCCAGCACGATGCGGGCAAGTCCGTGTGGCAGGGTCATCGGCCCGAGCGACAAGGATACCGTAGCTGCGCGCCGGGCCGGCTCGCCGTGCCCATCCGGCCCACCGAGCAGGAAAGCGACGCCGCTCTCGCCTCGATCCCGCCAGCCGCGGACGAGCTCGGCCAGTTGCACACTCGTGATCGCCTTGCCGCGTTCGTCCAACAGCACGCGAACATCGGCATCACCGCACTTTGCCAGAAGGCGCTCGGCCTCGTCGGCCATCCGCGCTTCGCGGCTCTGGGACTTGCCTTCCGGGATCTCGCGCAGTTCGATGGCGCCGAGACCGACACCGCGGCCTGTGGCCTGGATGCGATCCGCGTAGCGCGCGTAAAGCTCACGCTCGGCGCCGTCCTTCAGCTTGCCGACGGCAACGAGGACGAGCCGCATCCCTGCCCCTCCAAATGCACACCGGCATCATCACGCCGGCTCCCGGCCCGCGGGGCTCAGTGCGACTGCACGTCCGAGGGAATTTCGCCCGACCACATCCGCTCGAGATTGTAGAACTCGCGAACCTCGGGGCGGAAGATGTGGACGATGACGTTGCCGCCGTCGATCAGCACCCAGTCGCCCTGCTCGATACCCTCGCAGCGAACGCGGCCGAAGCCTTCTTCCTTCAGCTTGCGCTGAAGCTGGTCTCCGATCGCGCCGACATGGCGATCCGATCGTCCGGAAGCGACGACCATATAATCGGCGAGGGTGGACTTTCCTGCGAGATCGATCGAGACCACCTCTTCCGCCTTGGCCTCGTCCAGCCACAGCAGGATGTTGTCGAGGAGGGCTTTGGAACTCGCTCTGTCGGGGATGACATCGCGCTGGGGCTTCACCTTGGGGGGGCCCGCTTGTGCGGTTCTCATCTGGCGCTTGCTGTCCTTTTGGTGAGTTCGCCACGTACTGGATTCCCGCCTGCGGATCTGCGGGGCGTCTCGCAGACAGCGGGGGTGCCCGGCCAGGCCTCGATGGGCGCTCTTCGAATCGGCCAAGCCTCGCTCGGCACGGCACTCTCGCGAGAGCCGAAGGATGTCATGGCAACCTTGAACGTCGAGCACATGCCGGAAAGCTAGGCTTTCCGATCGGATTTTGCAATCACGGCCGCGCAACCGTGCATAAATTGTCCGAGCCGGCCGGTCGTTTCGGGTGAGCTGAGAGAGCTTTCCGCCGGGCGCGGAGGTGCTGCGGCATTCGGCGGGCCGCCGATCTTCCCACCGGAAGCGCTTCGGCCGCACAATCGACCCTTGCATCGGCTGGAGCGATCAGTGTAGATGCGGCCCGTCGCTTCCAGCGACGATGGAGAGGTGGCCGAGTGGTTGAAGGCGCACGCCTGGAACGCGTGTGTAGGGGAAACTCTACCGTGGGTTCGAATCCCACTCTCTCCGCCAGGATCATCCCCGGGATCTGAGCCACGTCTCGGGCAAATGCCCAACCGGCCGGAATGGGCGCTGCCGCTTCCGTGAGGCATCCTTCCTACGCATCCCCACGTGTTCGGCGAAACGGGGAAGGTGTTCGTCTCATGGCTAGCTTGTGGGGCGTCTGAACGGCCACTACTTGTGTCAGATCAAATGAAGTGATCGGAATAGCGCTATCGCTTGTTTGTTCATCGCAGACCGCGACCCGTGCGCGATCTTCCGAGCAGAAATCACACCCACATGGAGGCAGACCTTGAATCGTTACGTCAAGCATGTGGCCATCGCCGCAACAGCGATCGTCGCAACCGGCTCCGCCGCCAATGCTCAATACCCCGACCGCCAGATCACGTTCATCGTGCCGTTCGCCGCCGGTGGTCCCACGGACGTCATCGCCCGCATCGTCGGCGAGCACATGTCGCGCTCGCTGGGCAAACCGGTGATCGTCGAAAACGTCGCCGGTGCCGGCGGTACGACGGGCATCACGCGCGCCGCCAATGCCGCCCCCGACGGCTACACGATCATGATGGGCCATATGGGCACCCACGGTGCGGCTCCGGCGCTCTATCCGAATATCAAGTACGATCCCACCAAGGACTTCACGCCGATCGGCCTCGCGGCCGGCACGCCGATTCTGGTCGTCACCAAGAAGGCGTTTCCCGCAAAAGACCTGAAGGGCTTCGTCGCGCATCTCAAGGCCAACGACGGCAAGGTCTCCGAAGCGCACGCGGGCGTGGGCTCAGTGTCCCACACCACGTGCACGCTGCTGCACTCGGTGATCGGCGCCAAGGGCGCGCGCGTCGCCTATCGCGGCACCGGCCCGGCCCTGAACGACCTCGTCGCCGGGCAGGTCGACTACGGTTGCGACCAGATCGTCAACCTCGTGCCGCAGATCGTCTCCGGCAATATCACGGCGCTGGCGATCGCGACCTCGGCGCGTTCGCCCGCTCTTCCGAATGTGCCTACGACCAAGGAGGCCGGACTGCCTCAGTTCGAGGTTTCGGCCTGGAATGCGGTGTTCGGTCCCAAGAAGCTGCCGAAGGATGTGACCGACAAGCTCGTCGGCGCACTCGACAAGGCGCTCGATGACGAAGGCACGCGCAAGCGCCTCCTCGATCTCGGCAGCGTCCTGCCCGACAAGAACGGCCGTACGCCAGCAGCACTGCAGGCTCTCGTCGAGTCCGAGGTCAAGCGGTGGGGGCCCGTCCTCAAGGCCGCGTTGGCGGCCGAGCCGGCAGCGAAGAAATAAGCAGACGCTCGAGGTCTCGCAGTCCGACTTCCAGCCCAGTCAGCAGAAAGCCCGCCGGAGAGGTTGTCTCCGGCGGGCCTTTGCTTTCGAAGGTGGAAGCTTGCAAGCGGCGCGTCGAGCGACGCGCCGCATCGCTGGCTCAATCCCGCTCGACGCAGAGCGCAACGCCCATGCCGCCGCCGATGCACAGCGTGGCGAGGCCCTTCTTCGCGTCGCGGCGCTGCATCTCATAGAGCAGCGTCGTCAGCACGCGGGCCCCCGAAGCGCCGATCGGATGGCCGATGGCGATGGCGCCACCGTTTACGTTGACCTTCGAGGTATCCCAGCCGAGGCCCTTGTTGACCGCGCAGGCCTGCGCCGCGAAGGCCTCGTTGGCCTCGATGAGGTCGAGGTCCTTCACTGACCAACCGGCCTTCTCGAGCGCCTTCTTGGACGCGGGAATCGGTCCTGTGCCCATCACGGCGGGATCGACGCCGGCATGCGCCCCCGACACGATGCGGGCGAGCGGCTTGATGCCCCGCTTGGCGGCCTCGGCAGCCGTCATCAGTACGACAGCCGCGGCGCCGTCGTTGATGCCCGATGCGTTGGCGGCGGTCACGGTGCCTTCCTTCGGATCGAACGCAGGCCGCAGCTTGGCGATGCCCTCGAGCGTCACGCCCTTCTTGATGTACTCGTCCTCGCTGACCACCACGTCACCCTTGCGGGTCTTGATGGTGACGGGCGCGATCTCGTCCTTGAACCGGCCGGCCTTCTGCGCGGCCTCGGCCTTGTTCTGAGAGGCGACCGCGAACTTGTCCTGCTCGTCACGCGTGATCTGGAACTGCTTGGCGACGTTCTCCGCCGTCGTTCCCATGTGATAGCCGTGGAAGGCATCCATCAGGCCGTCGCGCAGCATCGTGTCGAGGAACTTCACGTCGCCCATCTTCGTGCCTTCGCGCATCTGGGCGCAGTGCGGGGCGAGGCTCATGCTCTCCTGGCCACCGGCGACGACGATCGTGGAAGAACCATCGAGGATCTGCTGAGCGCCCAGCGCCACTGCCCGCAATCCGGAGCCGCAGAGCTGGTTCATACCCCATGCCGGCGCCTCGACCGGAATGCCTGCCGCGATCGACGCCTGCCGTGCCGGGTTCTGTCCGGCGCCCGCCGTCAGGATCTGACCGAGCACGACCTCGGAAACGTCGGCCGCCGAGACCTTGGCGCGTTCGAGTGCAGCCTGTATCGCGATCTTGCCGAGCTCGTGGGCGGGCACCGTCGACAGCGCTCCGTTGAACGAGCCGACAGGCGTGCGCGCGGCGCTCGCGATTACGATCGTCATGTCATCTTTGCTCATCGAGGCTTCTCCAGGTGAGGGTGCGGCTGCCAGCGCAGCTCGAACCGGGGGGCGAGTTCACGAATGCGATGCCGGCCACGATCGTTTGCTGGTCGGCGGCGCCAGGGGTGATCCAGGGCGTGACGCCGACGGCGCCAGGCAAAGCGATGGATGACCGGGATTGAGGCGCGAACGATAGCAGTCGTGCTGCATTGCGACAATCAGCCTTTGTGAGGGACCGCCCCCGAGGTCTCGGTTCGCCTTCGGGTCGGCATCTGGCTCGCTTCTGGCTCGAAGCTGGCCGGCTTGCTCGTTTGCCATGCGCCAAATGATCGCGCTAAGCACTGGCTCGGCCTCTTGGCTCATGTTATCATTCTGCAGCGCAACAAAGCCGATCTGCCTATTGCCATCGGCGCTCCGAGGCGAAGCCGTCATGTTGAACAAGGTCGAGCAGGCTCGAGAGAAGCGCGAGCCGGTCGTGATCAAGAAGTATGCGAACCGGCGGCTCTACAATACCGAGACGAGCACCTACGTGACGCTCGAGGATCTCGCCGCGATGGTCAGGTCGGATCGGGATTTCGTCGTTTTCGATGCCAAGAGCGGCGACGACCTCACGCACGCGGTGCTGACCCAGATCATCGTCGAGCAGGAGGGGCGCTCCGGTGGCCAGACCCTGTTGCCGATACCTTTCCTGCGCCAGCTCATCCGCTTCTATGACGATGCCATGGGCAAGATGGTGCCGAGCTACCTTCAGTTCAGCCTCGAAAACCTCGCCAACGAGCAGGAGCGGCTGCGCGAGCAGTTTGCTCCCATGTTCCAGCAGAACCCGTTCGGAGCCGCGGCGTTCGACGTCGTGCAGCAACAGACGCGCAAGAACGTCGCGATGTTCGAGCAGGCGTTGACCATGTGGGCGCCGTTCCTGGCCAACGGCACCTTTCCAGGTGTGCCCGGGATGCCGGGAATGCCGGGGATGATGCCCGGAATGATGCCGGGTATGCCCGGCACGACGGCCGCAACCGGGGCTGGCCCTTCGTCGGATGCCGCTACCGAGCAGACCGCAACGGAAGCGACCTCGAAGGCGTCGGATGGCGAGCTTGCGGAGTTGCGGGCGGAATTCGCACGGATGCAGGCCAAGATCGAGAAACTGACCAAAGAGCGGAACTGAGCGGGTCTGTCCCTTCCGGCCATAGATCTTATCGTCGCCCTGGCTGTCCGGCCGGCAAAGCACGGCTGCGCCATGGCCCTGACCTTGATCGTGACCACACGAGTTTTCGGCGCGTCACCCGAAAGGATGCGCGCCGCGAAACCCCTGCGAAAATCAGGCTCGTTCAGTGCCGAGCGGAGGTCGGGCTGCGGCGCTTCAGTCGATAGCACGAAGCTGGCGGTGCGTTGCGCAAGGTGCGGCCCGCGTGCGTTGCCACCAAGTCCAGCGCCTTCAACACTTCTCGCGGGAAGGGAGCGGTGAAACCATAGGTCACCTGATAGAGCGAAGCGTCGGGGTGCATGACCTCGAACACGGCCTTCAGGATCGCTTTCGCCTCGGACGGCTGCAGCAGCAGGAACGGCACACCGCTCACCACCGCCCCCACTTTCCGGCCACCGAACAGGTCCTGCTTGGAGATGTCCGCGGCGTTCATGCAATGCACATGAGCGCCGGGGAAATCCCGCTGCAGCAGGGTGCAGAATTCACTGTTGGTCTCGACCATCGTCAGGTCATGCGGCTTCACACCGCGCGCCAGGATGGCGCGCGTGAACGCCCCGGTTCCGGGTCCCAGTTCGAGCACCGGACCATGGCCGGGGGAAATCTCCCGCGTCATGATGTTGGCGAGTGGAGAGCCGGACGGCAGCAGCGCACCGACCTCTTTCGGGTTCCGCAAGTATTGGACCAGGAACGACAACCGTTCTTTGACGAGGTCGACCCGGTTGGCCACCTGCTGGTGCTGCATTACCATTCCCTCAACTCCTTACGTATCAGCCGCTTAGAGCCCGCTTGCCCACGCCGAATTCAGGCGGGCATCTCAACCAATCGCATACACCACGTCTGGCCGCAACGCAGCCGAACGTACTGGTTCATGGAACTGTAATACTACGGAAAACCGCGCGACATTGCATCCTGTCCACAGGTCACCCGAATAACGGTAACCACCCCGCGGCATCGAGCCGCTGAAGCGTCTGTTGCGCGCCTATTCCCCCGGAGGTCCCGACAAGGTCGGGCTCAGATCTTCTTCGTCGCCATCGAGCTTGTTGAGCCGCAGGAAACGCCGGATGCCGAGCGGCATCAGCAGGAAATAGAGAACCGTACCCGCAGCCAGAGTGGCGTAGGGATAGGCATAGAGCAGCACCGCCATTCCCGCGGAAAGCGCGAGCAAAACCAGAGGGTGCTCGCGTGCGACCCGATCTCCGATCGATTTGCCGGCGTAGGTCGGTATCGTCGAAATCATCAGGAAAGCAACGGTCAAGGTGTAGGCGACAACGGCCCACGACACCCATGTCACCTGCGTGAAGCCAGGCAACGGAATTTCACCCGACGATCGCAGTCCATCGAGATAGAGGGGCAGCATCGCAAGCACGGCCCCGGCCGGCGCGGGCACGCCCATGAAATAGTCCTGTTCCCAGGCCAGCCGCTTGCGATCTATGGCCGCGTTGAAGCGCGCCAACCGGATCCCGCAGGCGAGGGCCAGCGCGGTCACCGCCGCCCAGCCGACGCTGTCCATACCGGATAGCCCCCAGTTGAACAGCACGAACGCAGGCGCGACGCCGAAAGCGACGAAATCGGCCAGACTGTCGAACTCGGCACCGAATTTCGACTGGGCGTGGAGAATGCGCGCCGCCCGGCCGTCGATACCATCGAGCACGACGGACGCGATGATCGCGCCGAGCGCCCATTCGAAATCGCGTTCGATCGCCCATCGGATGGCCAGTAGCGCCGTGCAGATCGACAGCAGCGTGAAAAAGTTGGGGATCATTTCGCGCGCAGTCATCCAGCCGTCGCGAAAGAGCGCGAACTGGAGGCAGCGCCGCAAGGCTGCAACGATCATATTCGGTCGCCGGCTGGTCATGACCCAATCTTTCTCGGCGCACGGGGCGAAAATCGCAAGACTTACTTTTAAGCGATCTTCGGGGCGGTGGGAATGTCGTTTCTGAGTTGTTGCCACTCAGCCGCGGCGGAATTGAACGCGTGATCCGCTCGAAGCCTCGCTCGAGCCCGAACTCGAACCGAGGTCGGCGAGCACGGTCTCTCCCCCGATCGCGATCTGGCCGAGCGCCACCTGCCCATGTTTTCCCGGCGGCAGATAGACGTCGACGCGACTGCCGAACCGAATCAGGCCGATCCGTTGCCCCGCCGAAAGCGTGTCGCCGACTGCGACGAACGGCACGATCCGCCGCGCGATCAGCCCGGCGATCTGCACGACTGCGATTTCCGTCCCATCACGGGTTTTGATGATCGTCGTCTGGCGCTCGTTCACCTCGCTCGCGTCGGCCTTCGCCGCGTTCACGAACATGCCGGGAACATGACCCGAGCGCACGATGGTGCCGGAAACCGGCGAGCGGTTGATGTGGACGTCCAGCACCGACAGGAAGATCGAGATGCGCTCCCGCTCCTCCGGCCCCAGGCCAAGCTCCATCGGCGGGCGAACGCTCTTGATCGCCGCGATCAGGCCGTCGCCGGGCGCCACCACCAGACCATCGCGAATGGGCGTCACCCGCGGCGGATCGCGGAAGAAATAGGCGATGGCGGCGGCGAGCACCACGCTCCACCACCACAGCGGCGACCACACCCAGGACAGAAGGAAGCCGGCGGCAAGAGTGATGCCGACGAATTTCCAGCCCTCCTGATGGACGGGAGCCAGAAAGCTCGACATCAGGTTGTCGATCTGCTCGGGCGGCTGCCCCGAACTCTGCTGATCACGGCCTGACGGGCGATCCCCGGACTGATGATCCATTGCAACCTCACGAAATAGACGGGGATTCGGGCGGGTAAAGCGGGTTCGAACGAACGCCGGCAGGCACCGACCGCCATGTTGGACACGACACCTATGCGTTCCCGCCCTGCTGACGCAAGCCCCGTGGGCTGATAGGAAAATTGCCGCGCCGGCTCGCGGGGAGGATTCGCAGGGCCGATTGACGGGATTCCCGGCCCTTGCCGGCGGCAAGCCGGGGATTTCCAATCAATGACTCCAAAGGCAATCGAAACCCGGAGCGAGAGATGACGGCAAAGGCTGGCGGCAGCGCGGATCAGGCGTTCCATACCCCGCTCGTTTCACGCACCGAGGCGATGCTCATGCTGGGCGGTGCCGCCCTGATGCTGTCGATCGCGATGGGCCTGCGGCAGAGCTTCGGCTTGTTCCAGACGCCGGTGGTCAAGGACCTCGGCATCGCTACGGCGGATTTCGCGCTGGCGATCGCCGTCCAGAACCTCATCTGGGGCCTGTGCGGGCCGTTCGCCGGCGCGCTCGTCGACCGCTACGGCACGCGCTGGGTCAGCCTCGGCGGCGTCGGACTGTTGATCGCCGGCCTCGGCGTGATGTGGCAGGCCAACGGCTCCCTCATGTTGTTGATCGGCGCCGGGGTCATGATCGGCATGTCGCAGTCGGCGACCACGGTCGGCGTCGCCGGCAAGATCGCAGCTCAGGTCGTCGTGCCCCACCGCCGCAGCCTCGCGTTCGGCATCGTTTCCGCAGCGGGCTCACTCGGCACGTTCTTCATCGCCCCGTTGGGCCAGATCGTAATCGGTGAGTTCGGCTGGCGTGCCGGCGTCCTCGCGTTCATCGTTCTCGCGGCCGTGATGCTTCCCGTGGTCTGGATGGGCAGCCGTGTCGACAGATTGAGAGGAATTGCGGCGTCGTCCGGCAGCGCTTCGGCGAATCAGTCGATGTCGGACGCACTGGGCGAAGCGATGGGCCACAAGGGTTACATCGTGATGAGTCTCGCCTACTTCGTGTGCGGTCTGCAATTGGCGTTCCTGACGACGCATCTGCCGAGCTATCTGGAGCTTTGCGGCCAGAGCCCGATGCTGGGCGCCCAGGCGCTGGCGACCATCGGCCTCTTCAACGTGCTCGGCTCCTGGCTGTTCGGCTGGCTCGGCGATCTCTATCGCAAGCGCACGCTGCTGGGGCTGATCTATCTCGCCCGCGCCGTCGCCGTGACGATCTATTTCATCACGCCCGTCACGCCGACCTCGACGCTTGTATTCGCTGCCGTGATGGGCACGCTGTGGCTGTCGGTGATCCCGTTGGTCAACGGCCTGGTGCTCGATATTTTCGGCGTGAAATACCTGACGACGCTGATGGGCATCGCATTCCTGAGCCATCAGGTCGGCTCGTTCCTCGGCGCTTGGGGCGGCGCGTTCGTGTTCGATCAGCTGGGCTCGTATGATCGCGCCGTGCAGTTCACGGTGCTGATCGGATTCATCGCCGGTTTCGTGCAACTCCTGATGTACGACAAGCCGACCGAGCGCATGGTTCAGGCCAAGCTGCAACCGGCGGAATGATTTGCGGTGTCAGACCCGGAGGGGCGGACACCGTGCGCGACTTTTCCAGCTCTACGCTGGTTTCGCCCACGGCCTCTCGATCGCATCGCGTTTCTGGAACGCCGCGATCTGGTCCGCGAAACTCAACGTCATCTGCACATCGTCCCAGCCGTTGATAAGCCGCAGCTTGGCGGCGGGGTCGATCTCGAATGGGATCGGGACGGTACCGCCCGTGATGCACTGCGCCTCGAGGTCGACCGTCAGCTCCTGCAATCCTGCCTCGAGCTCGGCGAGCAGCACATCGGCGTCGCGCTCGCTCACCCGTGCATTGAGCAGCCCGTTGGACAGCGAGTTGCCACCGAAAATCTCGCCGAACGACGGCGCGATCACGCAGCGGATGCCGAAATCCATGAGCGCGTAGACGGCCGCCTCGCGCGATGAGCCGCACCCGAAGTTCCGCTTCGACACGATGACTTTTGTTCCGGCCCGCTGGGGCTCGTCGAGCGGAAACGCCCCTGTAGGTTGGCCGTCCGCGCCCCGCCGCCTATCGTGAAAAAGGAACCCGCCATAGCCGGAACTGCGCGGCGTAGACATGAACCGCGCCGGCACGATCTGGTCCGTATCGATATTCGCGAATGGCAGCGGACAGGCGACGGCTGAAAGTGTCTTGAAGGGCTCCATGGCAACGTCAAATCCCGTGTGCTTGAATTTCAGCTCAATGAATGCAGCCAATGTACATCGTGCCAAAGCAGCTACGCACTGCGCTCGCCAATTCAGCCGAACAAGACGGAGCAACCAGGAGGCCAATGCCATCAACAATTCGAGTTGGTTCCCATGCTCCCGATACGTCTTCGGCGTCGAAGTCAGCCTCCATTCGACCAATGAGGGACTGTCTGAGGTTGGCCCAGAGCTCGAATCCAAGATCAGCTTCGATGGCGGGTTCAAAGCCAACTTCTGCGCCGAAGGTGAGCTTCTTCGAGATGACCCCCATTTCCGAAAGCAGCATGCTGCCGAGTGAATGAGCTGCATAATCTGCAAGCTGGATACCAAATTGGAATCGCGAGTCTTGGTTGTCATTGACGACAATATTGCGCTCGTGAAGTGACTTTTTGTACCCTGTCGACATGACGATTCCCTCGTCAATAAACAGTTCGCACGGACGTGTCACAGTAGCTGCGACATCATCAAGTTGGCTCACTAGTTGGCTGCAATAATCTCCAAGCTCCTTTCGTGCACTCGTTGGGCAAACCACCAAGGCAAGGCTTGCGGTTCGGAGCAAATTGCGAAGCAAATCTCGCTGCAGTTGTCCAACTGAATCGTTGAACTTCAGCCGGGAACTCTTGAACTCAGATGCAGTTGGGTTCAACCCCAATTCGCGCCATGCGTTTTCCACCTGGAGCGACAAGTTCTCGCTTGATACGACCAGCGCTCCGACAATGAACCCGCCATTGATCCGGATGCTCTCATCAAAGTACATATGCGTCATGAGCGCGCTCCCCCTTGATGGATCATATCCTCCCCTCGAGCATCGGTCGCACGTCCGCGATCGTACCGGCGACTGCTGCCGCGGCGACCATCGCCGGTGACATCAGATGCGTGCGCGCGCCTTCGCCTTGCCGTCCCTTGAAGTTGCGATTGGTCGTCGATGCGCAGCGCTCGCCGCTCGCTACGAGATCGCCGTTCATGCCCACGCACATCGAGCAACCGGACGCTGCCCACTCCAGACCCGCTGCCGTGAAGATCCGGTCGAGCCCCTCCTGCTCGGCCTGCACCTTGATCTGAGACGAGCCCGGCGACACCAGTCCCGGCACCTTCGCTTTGCGGCCCGAAAGCACCGCGGCGGCCGCGCGCAGATCCTCGATCCGGCTGTTGGTGCAGGAGCCGATGAACACCCGGTCGATCGGAATGCTCGATATCGCCTGCCCGGCTCTCAAGCCCATGTAGGCTATCGCATCAGCGACGTGCGCGGACTTCGCTGCATCGGTGATCGCTGAAGGATCAGGCACCGACGCCGTCACAGGCAGCGCGTGCTCAGGGCTGGTGCCCCACGTCACGGTCGGCGCTATCGCACCGGCATCGATCGAAACGTATTTGTCGAACCGCGCGCCGTCATCGCCCGCGAGCGCCAGCCATTCCAACGCCGCCCTGTCGAATGCCGCCCCCGATACCACGGATGGCCGCCCGCGGAGATATGCGATCGTCGTCTCGTCCGGTGCGACCATCCCCGTCCGCGCACCCGCTTCGATCGACATATTGCACAACGTCAGCCGGCCTTCGATCGACAGCGCCCGCACCGCCGAACCCGTGTACTCGACCGCGTGTCCGACGGCGCCATCCGTGCCGATTTCGGCGATGACTGCGAGGATCATGTCCTTCGCGGTCAGCCCCGGCGCCATCAGGCCATCGACGCGAACCGCCATGTTGCGAGGCTTGCGCTGCCAGATCGTCTGCGTCGCCAGGACGTGTGCAACCTCCGAAGCGCCGATGCCGAATGCATAGGCGCCGAGCGCGCCATGTGTCGCGGTATGGCTGTCGCCGCAGACGATGAGCGTACCCGGCAGCGTCAGGCCGCGCTCCGGCCCCACCACGTGCACGATGCCCTGGGCGGGATCGTCGAGCCCGAACAGCCGAACGCCGTGCCGCTTCGTGTTGGCCTCCAGCTTTTCGACCATCCCGCGCACCGTGGCGTCCGGAATGGCCGCAGTGCCGGCCCGCCCGCGTGTCGGCACGTAATGATCCGCCACCCCGAACGTCAGATCGGGCCGGGCCACAGGCATGCCGCGCGCGCCGATTTTCGCGAATGCATGGTGCGAACCCTCGTGCACGAAATGCCGGTCGACCCACAGCAGGGTGTCGCCGTGCTCCTGCGCGACGATCACATGCGCGTCCCACAGCTTGTCGAACAGAGTTCGCGGCGGAGTCATTCGCAATCCTCGACGTTGAAGCGCCTCTTCCGGCCCGCAGGGCCGAGGCCTCGAACGAGTCCCGGCGCCAATGCGCCGCACCAAGCATCAAGGCACGATCGCAAAGAACACGAACGTGGCGAAGATCACCAGATGGATGATGCCCTGCAACACGGTGGTCCAGCCCGTGCCGAGCGTGATGATGCTGAGCACCAGCGTCAACGCGAGCATCACCTGCTCTTTGGCGCCGAGCCCGAGATCCAGCGGTTGCCCAAGCACAATCGACACAACGGCGACCGTAGGAATCGTCAGCCCGATGGTCGCCAGCGCCGATCCGAGCGCGAGGTTGAGGCTCGTCTGCAGGCGATTGGCACGAGCGGCACGAACGGCGGCCATGCCCTCCGGCATCAGTACGAGGCCGGCGATGATAATGCCAACGAACGATTTTGGCGCATCCACGCGCGCGATTGCCCATTCGAGCGTCGGCGTCAGCGATTTCGTAATGCCGACCACCACGACGAGACCAGCGACGAGCCAACCCAGGCTCTGCATCGTCGCATACCGTGAGGGAGGAGCAGCATGCTTTTCCTCGTCGCCGGGCACGTCCACGGGTAGGAAGTAGTCGCGGTGACGCACCGTCTGCACGAACACGAACGCTGTATAGAGCACCAGCGACACGACCGCAGAGAAGACGAGCTGCGACACGCTGAAGGCAGGCCCATCGGCGCTGACCGTGAAATTCGGCAGGACCAGCGTCAGCGTGGTCAGCGCGGCCAGAACGGCCAGGGCCGCGCTCGCCCCCTGCACGTGAAAGCCCTGCTCGCGGTGCCGCATGCCGCCCATCAGCAGGCACAGCCCGACGATGCCGTTACACACGATCATAACTGCCGCGAATACAGTATCGCGTGCAAGACCGGCCTTTTCCGCCGGCGCACCGATCATCACCGAGACGATCAGCGCCACTTCGATCACCGTCACCGCTACGGCGAGCACCAGCGTGCCGAACGGCTCGCCGACGCGATGTGCGACGACCTCGGCGTGATGCACGGCGGAGAACACCACGAACGGCAGAATGAGCGCGGCGAGGGCCGCAACCGCAGTCAGCGTGCCGAGCCCAACCGCCATAAGCAGCACGATCCAGCCCGCCACAGGCGCAGCCCACGTCCAGACCGGCAACTTGTCGCTTCGCGCCATAGTGAACCCCCGCCACTCCGGCCTGCTTGACCGCGCATCCTCAATTCAGGCTCATATGGTTCCATCCACCCGACAGGACAACACGACGGATCACCAGAGCATGCCGGCGACTATGACCTTCAGCCACCGCATAAGCCAAGCACCGATCCTCGTGGCGCCGGGCGTCTACGATGCGTTGACCGCGGCGTTGGCGACCGAGGCGGGCGCGGAAGCGCTCTATCTCACGGGCGCCGGCATCGCCTACACGCGTCTCGGCCGCCCCGATATCGGCCTCGTTTCCATGAACGAGGTCGTCGATGTCGTCTCGCTGATCCGCGATCGCGTGACGACGCCGCTGATCGTCGACGCGGACACCGGCTGGGGCAACGCGCTGAACGTCGAGCGCACCGTGCGCATGCTGGAGCGCGCCGGTGCGAACGCGATACAGCTCGAAGACCAGAGCTTCCCGAAGCGCTGCGGACATCTCGCCGAGAAGCGTCTGATTCCGGCAGCAGAGATGGCGGGCAAGATCCGCGCCGCCGTCGATGCGCGTCGCTCGAAGGGAACTCTGATCATCGCGCGCACCGATGCCATCGCCGTCGAAGGCTTCGACGATGCGATCGCCCGCGCGAAGCTCTATGCTCGAGCCGGCGCCGACATGCTGTTCGTCGAGGCTCCTGCGTCGGGCCACGAATTGGCGGCGATCCCAAAGGCGCTGGAGGGCATCCTGCCGCTGATGGCCAACATGGTCGAAGGTGGAAAGACACCCGTGAAGGACGCCGCCGAGTTGCAGGCGATGGGCTTCGCGATGGTGATCTTTCCCGGTGCGATCGTGCGCATGATAATTCCCGCCGCACGCGAACTCTATCGCGCCGTGATCGGCGAAGGCACGTCGCAGCCCGTCCGCGAGCGCATGCTCGATTTCGAAACCCTGAACCAGACGCTGGGCACCGCCGACATGCTCGCCCGCGGCAAGAAGTACGAGGGTTGAAAAAATGGCTGACCTGAAGACGAAGCCTGCGCAAACCGCTCTTCTGATCGTCGATCTGCAGAACGACTTCATCCACCCGAAAGGCGCCTACGCGCGCGGCGGCCAAGGCGCGCCCGAGATCGCAGCGCTTCCTGCCCGCGTCGCCCCCCTCGCCAAGGCGCTTCGTGCAGCCGGCGGCATCGTCATGGCGACGCAGTTCACGATGGTGCCGGGCCGCGGTGGTGAGCCGATCATCTCGCCGCACCTGAAGCAGCTTCGGCCGTTCCTGACGAAAGGCGATTTCGCGCCGGGATCATGGGGCCAGGACGTCGTCGACGAACTCCAGCCCATCGACGTGAAGATCGAGAAGGTCGCTTATTCGGCTTTCTACATGACGCGGCTCGAGTGGGTGTTGCGCAAGATCGGCGTGTCGCACCTGCTCGTGTGCGGCATCGTCACCAACGGCGGCGTCGCTTCGACGGTCCGCGATGCGCATGTCCGCGATATCGACGTCACCGTGATCGAAGACTGCTGCGCGGCGTTCTCCGATATGGTCCATCGAGCGGCCATCGAAGGAATGCGGCCCGTCGCGAACATCGCTACGCTGGCGGAAGCAAGCGCCGCGCTGAAGTAGAGCGTTCGCGAAAAAAAGACGACTGTGCCATCACGAGGAAACGCTTCCATGACGTTCGCATCCACGCCCGAGCTTCGCGCCGAGATCGTGACCGCCTGCAAGGTACTCACCTGGTTCAAGATCGTCGAAGGCTTCGGCCACGTCAGCGCCCGCATACCCGGCACAGACCGAGTCATCATCACGCCGCGTCGCGCCTTGGGCCTCGTCACCGAGGGCGATCTCGTCGAACTCGACATGAGCGGTAAGCAGGTCGCCGGTGAGCTCGGTCGCCCGCCGCTCGAGGCGATCATGCACGTCGCGGTCTACAAGCGCCGTCCCGAGGTGATGGGCATCGCACGCGGCCATCCTCGCCACGTCGCCGCCTTTGCCTGTTCAGGAACGCCGATCAAAGTCGCGCACGGCTTCGGCGCCAATCTCGGGCCGGTGATCCGCTGTACGAAGGAGCCGTTCCTGGTCGCCGATATGAACCTCGCCGAGCAGGTAGCGGATGCGCTTGGCGCCGACGCGGAAGCCGTTATGCTGCATTCGAATGGAATGCTGTCGGTCGGCCCATCCGTGCCGCACGCGTGCGTACAGGCCCTGTTCATGGAGGAAACCGCCGAGCTTCAACTGGCCGCCGAAGCCGCAAAGTTCACGCCGCGCTACTATACGCCGGAGGGAGCAATGCGTCGCCATGGCGACGATCGCGTCCACGAACCGATCCGCGCGTGGGAATACTACGTCGGCGTCGTCGAAGGCCGCATCCGGGTCGGCTGATGCTATTGGGCTGCCGTTGCGGGCGCTAATGCCCGCCGCCGAAACTGCCGATGATCACGCCGGCGCCGAACACGATCAGACCGCCTACGACCACCTGGAAGGCAGCTCGCAGGAACCGCGTGTCCATATAGCGCGCTCTGATCCACGCGATCAGCCACAGCTCGATCAGCACGACGGCGATTGCGAGCGTCGTCGCCGACTGGAAGTCGGTGATCAGGTAGGGCAGTGTATGGAAAACACCGCCGAATGTGGTCATCGCGCCGGTAATGATGCCGCGGATCACCGGGCGTCCCCGTCCGGTCAGGGAGCCGTCGTCAGACAGGGCTTCCGCGAATCCCATCGACACGCCTGCGCCGATCGAAGCGGCCATGCCGACCAGGAATGTCTCCCAGGAGTTGTGTGTCGCGAACGCCGCCGCGAACAACGGTGCCAGCGTCGATACCGAGCCGTCCATCAGTCCCACGAGGCCCGGCTGCACGATCTGCAGCACGAACATCCGCCGCTGAACCTCGGCTTCCTCAGCCCGCGCGTCTTTCGTCAGATGCGTTTCGCCGAGCTTCTGGGCAAGGCTCACATGCTGCGCCTCGGCCGCGGCGAGATCGCCGAGCAGCTTGCGGATGTCGGTGTCCGCCGCCCGCTCCAGCGCGCGCTCGTAGAACTGGCGCGTTTCATACTCGATCGCCTCGGCCTGCTGCCGGACCTTCTCCAGCCCGAGCGGGCGTGCCATCCAGATCGGCTCGTGCGTGACGAAGCCTTTGACGTCCTGCCGCCGGATCAGCGGAATGTGCTGGCCGAATTTGCGCCGGAACAGGTCGATCAGCCACCGCCGATGCTCGTTTTCCTCTTCCGCCATCTCCATGAAGACGCTGGCGGACGCCGGGAACGACTCACGCAGCCCCTCGGCGTATTCACCGTAGATTCTGCCGTGCTCCTCTTCGAGCGAGATGGCGAGCGCGAGAATCTCACGCGGCTCCAGTTCGGCAAAAGATTTCACGTGAGGGTGCCTCCAGCAGTTCGCCTGCTGTTTAGAACAGTTCCAAAACGGACTCAATGCTGCCTGTCGGCTCGACACGTGATACTGACGGCCCGCCTGTCCCGATCTCGCCCCTGAGAACATGCCGCACCCCCCGGAATTCCTTCCGATCGACGCCGTCCGCAACGACATACTCGCTGCGCTGGCCAGCCACGCAAGCGCGGTGCTGGTGGCCCCGCCGGGCGCCGGCAAGACGACGCGCGTCCCACTGTGGCTCACCGATCAACCCTGGTTGAGAGGACAGAAGGTTCTCGTCCTCGAACCGCGCCGGCTGGCAGCGCGAGGTGCGGCTGAGCGCATGGCCAAGACGCTGGGTCAGCGCGTCGGCGAGCACGTCGGCCTCCGCGCCCGCCTGACGTCGATGGTCGGCCCTCGAACCCGCATCGAGGTCGTGACCGAAGGCGTGTTCACGCGCATGATCCTCGATGATCCCGCGCTCGAAGGGATCGGCGCGGTGCTGTTCGACGAGTTCCACGAACGCTCGCTCGATGCCGACCTCGGCTTGGCCCTCGCGCTCGATGCACAACGCGGCCTGCGCGAGGATCTCCGCTTGCTGGTGATGTCTGCGACGCTCGATCAGGGGCGTGTCGCCGAGCTGCTGGGGGACGCGCCGCAGATCGCCTGCGAGGGCCGCAGTTTCCCCGTCGAGACGCGCTATCTCGGCCGCGATCCGGCAGCGCGCATCGAGGACCAGATGACCTCGGCAGTGATGCGTGCCCTCGACGAGGAACAGGGCTCGGTTCTGGCCTTCCTGCCAGGGCAGGCCGAAATCCGCCGCGTCGTCGAGCGTCTCGAGCCCCGTCTGGCCACACGCCCGTGGATCGACCTCGCGCCGCTCTACGGCGCGATGGAGATGCAGGCCCAGGACCTCGCCGTGGCGCCGGCCCCGCCTGGACGCCGCAAGGTCGTGCTCGCGACCTCGATCGCCGAGACCTCTCTGACCATCGAAGGGGTGCGCGTCGTCATCGATAGCGGCCTCGCCCGCGTGCCACGCTACGAGCCCGGCTCCGGCCTCACGCAATTGGCGACCGTCCGGGTCTCCCGCGCCGCCGCCGATCAGCGTCGTGGTCGTGCCGGCCGCCTGGAGCCGGGGACCTGCTATCGGCTGTGGTCCGAGCCGGAGATGCAGAGCCTTCCCGCCTTCGCCGAGCCGGAAATCCGCAGCGCCGACCTTTCCGGCCTGCTGCTCGATTGCGCCACATGGGGCGTGACCGAGCCTGCGACGCTGAACTGGCTCGATCCGCCACCGGCCGCCGCCGTTTCGGCCGCGCGAGCGGATCTCGTCTCCGCCGGTGCATTGGATGGCGATGGCCGGTTGACGCCGGTGGGACGCAGCGCCGCGGTTCTGCCGCTCCCTCCGCGCCTCGCCGTGATGCTGCTCGAGGCGGTCGCCTTCGGACAGCACGAGGCCGCAGCCGACATCGCAGCCGTCCTCGTGGAGCGCGGGCTGGGCGGCAACGACGCCGACATCGACGGCCGTCTTTCCGGTTTTCGCGCCGATCGCGGCCGAAGGGCGCAGGATATGCGCCGGCTTGCGCGGGGGTGGGCGAAGACGGCCGCGGAAAGCGCGCCCCGCAGCGGGCCGCGCCTTCCGATGTCGACGGCCGCAATCCTGGCTCTCGCATTTCCGGACCGGATCGCAAAAGCTCGCGACAACGCTGGACAGTATCTCCTTGCGAATGGTCGCGGAGCGCGATTGGGCGATGGCGATCCCCTGGCCAGAGCCGCGTTCATCGTCGTCGGGGAGATAGCGGGCACGGCCGCGGCGGGCCGCATCGTGCTCGCGGCAGAGTTGGCCGAGGAGGAGTTGGCGGGAATTGCGGGGAAGCGCGTCACTGTCGAGGATGTGCTGGCGTTCGATGTCCAATCCGGGCAGGTCCGCGGTCGTCGCGTCCGGCGGCTCGGTGCCATCACGCTCGCCGCCGAGCCGCGCAAGGTCGAGCCCGGCGAAGGCGCCCAACAGGCGTTGGCGGACGGAATAGCGAGGCTGGGCGTATCGCGATTGCCATGGACGCGTCATCTCGAGCAAATGCGCGAGCGCGTCGCATTTCTCCGCTCCGCCGAGCACGATACCTCGCCCGATGCCTGGACCGATCTCTGGCCCGATCTCTGGCCCGATCTCTCCGACGAGAGTTTGAAGGCGACGATCGGCGACTGGCTGCATCCCTTTCTCGCCGGAAAGACGGCGCTGTCGGATATCACCCCGGATGATCTGGGTTTCGCTCTCAGCAGGCTTATGCCGGGCAATAGCCGCCAGCGGCTGGAGGCGGAGGCGCCGTCACACTTCGAAGCGCCCACAGGCAATAGTTTCTCCATCGACTATTCGGCCCCTGGTGGACCTCAGGTTTCAATTCGAGTGCAGGAATTGTTCGGCATCACCGATCATCCCGTCGTCGGGAGATCTCGAATTCCGCTGACGTTCGAATTGTTGTCACCGGCTCATCGGCCGATCCAGGTCACGCGGGATCTGCCGGGTTTCTGGAACGGTTCCTGGCGCGACGTCCGCGCCGATCTGCGGGGGCGTTATCCCAAGCACGAGTGGCCGGAGAAGCCCGCAGAGGCGAGGCCGACGGCGCGCGCCAAGCCGCGCACACAACTCTAGAGCGGCAATAAATGCAACAGCATCAATACCTTGAATGGAGTGGCCCGACATCGCTTCGTAAATGTTATGAGCAAAGGTGGTATTTGAAAACGATGTGGATTCAGATGTTGGCCTTCTAAAAATAATATTTACTACCGGAATAAAATCGGCCATCATATCTCCACTTGCAGTGATTTATTTGCGTGATTGCGTGACGCCACGTCGAGGCTGCTTCGAGGCTCGTGTGGATGCCACCTGAGATTTCTTCGGAACTTTTCAACGGTATGGAAATGCATCGAGAGGTCGAAGGTGGATGCCGCGAAGTCGACGATGGCTTCGTGCGACTTTCGTATTCGAGAATGCGGTGGCCGGATATCGCTTCGCGGCCTCCAGCGAGAGAATCGGTGAAAATGCGATAGCACGGGCACTGGATCGACTTCGGTCGGGGCGGTGTCACGTTGGTATGCGTCAACAGGATCAGGATCGTCGGTGCCATGAAAGCGAAGACCAAGAAAAAGCCACCAGCACGAAAGGAGGTTGCTATGAAAGAGATCGAGTTGACCAGCTACACGATCAAGGAATTGAAGGAGTTGCGGCTGCGCGTCGATAATGCGATCGCGACGCGAGCGACCGAGGAACGAAACGGCCTTCGCGAGAAGTTCCGCGAGATGGCCGAGGAGGCGGGCTTGAGCCTGAGTGATATCATGGGCGGCGGTCAGCGCGGCGGCAAGACCGGCAAGGTCGCGGCGAAATTCGCGAACCCTTCGGCCCCCGAGGAGACGTGGTCCGGTCGGGGGCGGCAGCCCCGTTGGCTGGCTGCTCGCCTGAAGGACGGCGCGAAGCTGGACGATTTCCGCCTCTGAGCCGTATCGGCACGGCCGCCGCTCAACCATCCGACCGCAGGCGCGGCCTGCGTGTCGGTGATTCCCGCGAATGTAGTGTCGATGGGCCTTTCTCAGGCTCTGTCGCGATGCTATCACCCGGCCATGACCGATACGTCCCACATTCGCAATTTCGCGATCATCGCGCACATCGACCACGGCAAGTCGACCTTGTCCGACCGGCTCATCCAGCTGTGCGGCAACGTCACCGACCGCGAGATGAAGGAGCAGATCCTCGACTCGATGGACATCGAGCGCGAGCGCGGCATCACCATCAAGGCCCAGACCGTCCGCCTCGACTACAAGGCGAAGAATGGCGAAATCTATCAGTTGAATCTGATGGATACGCCGGGCCATGTCGACTTTGCCTACGAGGTGTCGCGCAGTCTCGCCGCCTGCGAAGGCGCGATTCTCGTGGTCGATGCCAGCCAAGGTGTCGAAGCCCAGACGCTCGCCAACGTCTACAAGGCGCTCGACAACGACCTGACCATTCTGCCCGTCCTCAACAAGATCGACCTTCCGGCAGCCGACGCCGACCGCGTCAAGGCCCAGATCGAGGACGTCATCGGCATCGACGCGTCCGAGGCGATCGGCGTCTCGGCCAAGACCGGCCTCAACGTCGCCGCCGTGCTCGACGCGATCGTCGAGAAGCTGCCCCCGCCCGCCGGGGACCGGAAGAAGCCCCTCAAGGCGATGCTGATCGACAGCTGGTACGACGCCTATCTCGGCGTGATCGTCCTCGTCCGCATCATCGACGGCGCCCTCAAGAGGGGCCAGAAGATCAAGTTGATGTCGACCGACGCCGTCTATCAGACGGAGCGTGTCGGCATTTTCCGCCCCAAGCAGGAAATGCTGGACGAGCTCGGCCCCGGCGAGGTCGGTTTCTTCACCGCCGCGATCAAGCAGGTGGCCGACACCCGGGTCGGCGACACCATCATCGACGAGAAGAACGAAAAGGCCGAAGCGCTGCCGGGCTTCAAGCCCGCCCAGCCGGTCGTGTTCTGCGGACTGTTTCCGGTCGATGCGGCCGACTTCCAGGATCTGCGCGAGGCGATGGGCAAGCTGCGCCTGAACGACGCCAGCTTCTCCTTCGAGACCGAAACGTCAGCGGCGCTGGGGTTCGGCTTTCGCTGCGGGTTTCTAGGCCTGCTGCACCTCGAGATCATTTCGGAGAGGCTCGAGCGCGAGTTCAATCTCGACCTGATCACGACCGCGCCGAGCGTGATCTATCATCTGCACATGAACGACGGCTCGGTCATCGAGATGCACAACCCGGCCGACATGCCGGACGTGGTCAAGATCGACCACATCGAGGAGCCGTGGATCGAAGCGACGATCCTGGTCCCCGACGACTACCTCGGCTCCGTTCTCAAGCTCTGCCAGGACCGCCGCGGCCGGCAGAAGAACCTGACGTATGCCGGCACCCGCGCGATGGTGGTCTACGAGCTGCCGCTCAACGAGGTCGTGTTCGACTTCTACGACCGCCTGAAGAGCGTGTCGCGCGGTTACGCCTCGTTCGACTATCAGATCGTCGGCTACGAGGAAGGCGACCTCGTCAAGCTGTCGGTGCTGGTCAATTCGGAGCCCGTCGACGCGCTGTCGATGATCGTGCACCGTGCCCGCGCCGAAAGCCGCGGTCGCTCGATGTGCGAAAAGCTGAAGGACCTGATCCCGCCGCACCTGTTCCTGATCCCGATCCAGGCCGCCATCGGTGGCAAGGTGATCGCCCGCGAGACGATCCGCGCCTTGCGCAAGGACGTGCTCGCCAAGTGCTACGGCGGCGACATCTCCCGCAAGCGCAAGCTGCTAGAGAAGCAGAAAAAGGGTAAGAAGAAGATGCGCGAGTTCGGCTCCGTGGAGATTCCACAGGAGGCGTTCATCGAGGCGCTGAAGATGGACGATAATTGAGGGTGTGCGCCGCACGCGAACGGCTCACCGGCTTCTGCCCGTCATGCTCCGCGCAGGAGGACCGCCACGACGCCTGCGCCCCGCGAAATCAACTCAAGCCCGGTTCTTGATCGGATCGGACTCGGTGATACGGGCGGGTGAGCGCACGCTTGCGTTTTTCTGCGGCTCGGCTTCGGTCCGTCCCGTGAGCACGCGCAAGAGGTGCATGAAACCGGAAAGCTCGGCTTCGAACTTGAGGTCGGAGATCTGATCGCCATCGATCAGGCGCGGGATCAGATGAAGGTTTGCATCGCGCGATACCAATCCCGTAACCGTCGTCGTCGCGCTCGCGATCCCCATCGATGCGAGCGCGGCGGCAGCGGCGGCGCTGGCAACCCCCGAGGGGTAGCAGAAGTGCTCGAAAGCGTCCTCAGACTTGCCCAGAATGTTCGCGAGTGCCGAGCGATTGGCCACGATCTCGTCCAAAATCGCAGCAGCGCTCAGATCGTGCATGGTGTGATTGTGCGTGTGAAGCTGGACGTCGATGCCTTGGGCGGCGACCTCCCGTAGCTGATCGGGCGTCATGTAGTGGAACGCACGGCTTGCGAGGTAGGGTGTGATGTCTACGCCCAACAGCGCGGCCAGTTCCCCGGCAGCGGCGAAACGCTCGTCGGGGCTTAGAGTTCGGTCTTTGGCGCGATCGAAGACCTGCTCGGCTTGCTCGGTCTTCCTGTCCTGGCCCACGACCTTCCACACGTGAAGGGCGATCAGATGGGCGATCGGCTTGCCCGTCAGCAGGTGGGCCGTATCGCAATAAAGCGTAGCGGGTAGTTTCCGGCGAGCGAGGGCTGGAGCCATCGTTTGCCACGTGCTGTGCCAGCCGTCGTCGATCGTGATCACGACCGAAGCGGGGGGAAGCCGGCGGCGGCGGCGAAGGGCGTCGACAGCGACGCCGAGAGGAATGACCGTGTACCCAAGCTGCCCAACCTGATCGAGCCGCCTCTCGAATGTTTCGGGCAGCATGAACATCGCGTCGCCGCGGAAATCGTCGCCCACCGTCCATGTGCCGTGATAGCACAAAACCCGTACGTCATCGGCCGTCACGCGGCGCGCAACTCGGAACAAGCCGAGGAGCTTTGCCAGTCTGAGCAGCAGATTGAACAAAAGCCCCACGCCACAGAACCCCGCTTTCACTGAAAAATACGCCAGATGCATTCGCTCTAAATATTCGAGCCATGTTCGCCCGAAATTGCAACAGCCTCGCCGAGACGTCAGCTTCGAAGCCATGGTTCGTTAACTAGCGGACGGTTGCAGGAGCGTCCATCCGCAGAAAACACGATAGGGCCTCAATGGCTTAATTTGATTAACTGAGTTCTTTCGTGAGCGGGAAGCCGTTCGTGGCTCTTTCTCAGGCCGGCGGTCGGGACCAGATGGCGTCTGCCCGATACTCATTCTATCATCGTTTTCTGGGAACACATCAAACGGGAGGATACGACACGATGGCATCGAAGCACGACACGCCGCCTGCGCCCAGCACGACGCGACCCGCGCGCGCCCTTCGCACATGGAGCGAGCAGCGCGACGGCATGCTCATCGACTGGGACGTCGCCATCGCGATGGACGACGGGCTGGTGCTCCGCGCCGATGTGTTCCGGCCGATCGAGCCGGGTCGCTATCCCGTGATCTTGTCCTACGGACCCTACGCCAAGGGCCTCGCCTTCCAGGAAGGCTACCCGAGCGCGTGGCAGCGCATGGCCGAGAAACAGCCCGACGTCATGGCCGGCTCTTCGAACCTCTATCAGAATTGGGAAGTCGTCGATCCCGAGAAGTGGGTGCCACACGACTACATCTGCGTGCGCGTCGATTCACGTGGCACCGGCTGCTCGCCCGGCTTCATCGATCACTTCTCGCCGCGCGAGACCAAGGATTTCTATAATTGCATCGAATGGGCGGGCGTGCAGGACTGGTCGAGCGGCAAGGTCGGCCTCAACGGCATCTCGTACTACGGCATCAACCAGTGGCACGTCGCATCGCTGCAGCCGCCGCACCTCGCGGCCATGTGCATCTGGGAAGGCGCGGCAGACTGGTATCGCGATATGACCCACCACGGCGGTATTCTGTCGACGTTCTGGGCCAACTGGTACGACATGCAGGTGAAGACCGTGCAGTACGGCGCCGGCGAGCGCGGCAAGCGCAGCCCCGTCCATCGCCAACTCGTCTGCGGCCCCGAGATACTCACCGACGAGGAGCTTGCGAAAAACCGCTGCGACTTCGGCGTCGACATCCGCAATCATCCGCTCGACGACGACTACCACAAGGCGCGCTCGCCGCAGTGGGACAAGGTCACGGTGCCGTTCCTGTCGGCCGCGAACTGGGGCGGGCAGGGCCTGCACCCGCGCGGCAACTTCGAGGGTTACTATCGCGCGGCCTCGAAGGACAAATGGCTGGAAGCGCACGGGATCGAGCACTGGACGCACTTCTATACCGACTACGGCCGCGAGCAGCAGCTCGCGTTCTTCGACTACTTCCTGCACGGGAAAAGGAACGGCTGGGAGAAGCGCCCCAAGGTGTTTTTGCAGGTGCGCCACCCCGGCGAGAAGTTCGTCGAGCGCGTCGAAAACGAGTGGCCACTGAAGCGCACGAAGTGGACGAAGCACTACCTCGATCCCAAGTCCGGCACGCTGACGACGAAGAAACCCAGCGGCGAGACGACGCTCCGTTTCGAGGCGATGGGCGACGGCCTCACCTTCGTCACGCCGCCGATGGAAGCGGACACCGAAATCACCGGCCCGAGCGCCGCGAAGCTGTTCGTGTCGTCGTCCACGACCGATGCCGACATGTTCCTGATCGTCCGCGTGTTCACTGCCGACTTCAAGGAAGTGGTGTTCCAAGGCGCGATCGACCCGCACACGCCGGTGCAGCAGGGCTGGCTGCGCGCGTCGCATCGCAAGCTCGACACGAAACTGTCGGAGCCCTGGCGGCCCTATCACACGCACGACGAGAAACAGCCGCTGAAGCCCGGACACCCCGTCGAGCTCGACATCGAGATCTGGCCGTCGTCGATCGTCGTGCCGGCGGGCTATCGCGTGGCGCTCACGGTGCGCGGCAAGGACTACGAGTACGGCGGCGCGTCAGGCGGCAAGCTGTCGAACTTCAAGAACGAGCTGAAAGGATGCGGCCCGTTCCTGCACGACGACCCGGTCGACCGCCCGCCCGAGATCTTCGGCGGCACGACGACGCTCCACTTCTCCGCCGACAACGCGCCTTATCTCCTGTTGCCGGTCATCCCGGCGAAGTCGTAAGTTGGGTCAGGCGCGACGCGCGCGACCCAACACTTCACGGTGTGCCGTCAATCGTTGGGTCGCGTCCCCGCAAGGGAGCGGGGACTTGACCCAACCTACGATGTGACGAAGCACCATGATCAAAACTTCCGGCGTTCTCCACTTCACCATCCCCGTGAAGGATCTCGACCGCTCCGAGAGATTCTACACCGAGATCCTCGGCCTCACGAAGGTGCGCCGCAACGCCCACATGGTGTTCATGCGCGACGGCGCCGACTACTTCGTGCTCACGCACTCCGAAAACCCGATCGAGCCGAACCGCGCCGACAAGCACGACATTCACACGGCATTCAAGGTGTCGCCCGAGGAGTATGCGCGCGCGAAGTCGTTCCTCGCCACCAAAGGCATTGCGCTCTTCAAGGAGGAGGAGCGTCGGCACGGCACCTTCCGCGGCACCTCCGGCTACTTCCACGACCCCGACCGGAACGTCATCGAGCTCATGGCTCTATCCGAGCCCCCGATCTCCGAGGGGGAAGAGAACGTGGGTTCGTGACGCATTTGACGTAGGTCGGGTCGAGGAACGGGACCCGACATTCCAGGTCGCGCCATTCGATTGTCGGGTCTCGCAGAGGCTCGACCCAACCTGCGAGGAAATGCCATGCCCAAGACCTATCGAATCGCAGTGATCCCCGGCGACGGCATCGGCAAGGAAGTCGTGCCGGAAGGCATTCGCGTGCTGGAGAAGGCAGCCGCGCGCCACGGCTTCGAGCTGAAGCAGGACTGGTTCGACTTCGCCTCCGCCGACTACTACGTCAAGCACGGCCGGATGATGCCGGACGACTGGAAGGAGCAGATCGGCCGCCACGACGCGATCTTCTTCGGTGCGGTCGGCTGGCCGGCGATCGTGCCCGACCACGTCTCGCTGTGGGGCTCGCTCGTGCTGTTCCGCCGCGAGTTCGACCAGTATGTGAACCTGCGTCCCGTGCGCCTGATGCCCGGCGTGAAATGCCCGCTGGTCGGCCGCGAGCCCGGCGACATCGATTTCTGGGTCGTGCGCGAGAACACCGAAGGTGAGTACTCCGCGATCGGTGGCCGCGCGTTCCCCGGCACGGATCGCGAGTTCGTGATGCAGGAAACCGTGATGACGCGCACCGGCGTCGATCGCGTGCTGAAGTTCGCGTTCGAACTCGCGCAGTCACGCCCGAAGAAGCATCTCACGTCGGCGACCAAATCCAACGGCATCGCGATCACGATGCCCTACTGGGACGAGCGCGTCGTCGAGATGGCGAAGCGATATCCGGCCGTGAAGTGGGACAAGTATCACATCGACATTCTGACCGCGAACTTCGTGCTGCATCCCGATTGGTTCGACGTGGTCGTGGCTTCCAACCTGTTCGGCGACATCCTCTCCGACCTCGGCCCCGCCTGCACCGGCACCATCGGCATCGCGCCCTCCGGCAACATCGATCCAGAGCGCCGCTACCCCAGCGTGTTCGAGCCGGTGCACGGCTCGGCTCCCGACATCGCCGGCCAAGGCGTCGCCAACCCGATCGGCCAGATCTGGTCCGGGGCGATGATGCTCGAGCACCTCGGCGAGAAGCAAGCCGCCGCCGAGATCGTCAGCGCGATCGAGCGCGTCTTGTCCGAGCGCACGCTGCGCACCCGCGACCTCGGCGGCAACGCCGACACCGTGACGTGCGGCAAGGCGGTCGAAGCGCAGTTGGGGTAGCCGCGATGATGGGGCGCCTTTTCAAAGCCGTCCCTGGGTGTCTGGCAGTGGCCGCCGCAACGACCCTGGGGCTGGCGCCAGGGGTGCCCGAGCCGCGCATTTGGGAGAAGCCTCAAGATTCTCGCCGCCGGCTCGCTGACGCGGCCAGCCGACCTCTTCGACTTCGCGCTCACGGCGCACCGTGGCTTTTGCCAGTGGCAAAAGTGATGATCGGTTCGGGTCCGGGGACAGGCCCGCCAAGATGACGCGGCGCGATTTAAGCCTGTCGAGCGTCAGGTACCGGATCGATTGATCTCTTTTTCCTTCGGCACGGACGAGATGTCCGTCTGCCAGATCGAGAGGAAGAACGAGGCAACGATAGGACCGATCAGCAAACCGTCAAAGCCGAACAACGATATGCCGCCGAGCGTCGTCAGCAGCACCAGGTAATCCGGGATGCCGGTGCCCTTGCCGATCAGGAGAGGGCGAAGCACATTGTCGACGGAGGCAATCACCAATCCGCCGACGATCAGCAGGATCATGGCTTTGCCTGTGTCGCCGGTTAACGCGAGATAGATCGCCACGGGGAGCCATATCAGCGCGGCACCGAAGACGGGAATCAGAGAAAGAGCCGCCATGGTGCTGCCCCACAACAATGGCGATGCGAATCCGAGCATCCAGAACGTCACGCCACCCAACGCACCTTGTACCGCAGCGACTGCAACCGCACCCTTGATCGTAGCGGTAGCTGTCGTCACGAATTGATTGGATAGGAATTTGCGATGCTCGAACCCGAGCGGTAGCGATTGACCGATTCGCGCCGCGATCGTCCGGCCGTCACGCACCAGGAAGAACGACAGATAGACCATCAGCACCACGTTGAGCATCGCGTTGAGCAGGAACTGGCCGACTTCCAGCGCGCTGCCCGCAAGCCATTGGGAATTGCGTGATACAAGCTGCTGCAGCGCCGGTTTGATCGCCTCCACGTTGGAAAGCCCGAGCCGCATCAACATCGATTTCACCCCGCCGGGCAGGTTCTCCAAGCCGCGCTCGATCGTCGAAAAAGCGTTGATGCGGCCGCTCTGCAGATCTCTGACGAGGCCGCCGAACTCCTGCATGAGCAGAAGCGTCAGGATCATCGCCGGCAGCATCACAAGCGTGAACATCGAGCCGACCGTCAGAAGCGCGGCGTTGGTCGGACTTGCAATGTGTCTGCGAAACCAGTCGTAGACCGGGACAAACAGCGCCGATATCGCGATGCTCCACAATATCGGCGAAGCAACCGGTCCCAGTATGTAAGTGAGTGCGAGTGTGGCCGCGATCGCCAGCCCGCCGAGCAGGATCTCCGTCCGCCAGATGATCGGTTGACGCATGATCGGCAGGCCTCCCCATCGTCAGCTGGGCGATGGCTCCTTACGCAAGAACCGGAAGTCGCACCCCAGATCGGCGCCCGTGATTTCCTCCGCGAAAAGTTTCGCATAACCCCGCGTCGGCTTCTCGAACGTCTGGCGAGGTTCCTCGCGCCGCTTCGCGAGCGTCGCCTCGTCGACCATCAGGTCGATCGTCCGGTTCTTGATCGACAGCCGGATACGGTCGCCGTTGCGAACGAGCCCCAGTGGTCCGCCGCTCGCCGAATCCGGCGTGATGTGGAGCACGATCGTGCCATACGCCGTGCCGCTCATTCGCGCGTCCGAGATGCGGATCATGTCCTTCACCCCCGCTTTTGCGAGCTTCTTCGGGATCGGCAGGAAACCCGCTTCCGGCATGCATTCCGGTGCGTTCGGACCGGCGTTCTGAAGCACCATGATGTCGTCGGCCGTGATGTCGAGATCGGGATCATCCACACGCTTGGACAGATCCTCGAGGGACGTGAAGACGATCGCGCGGCCCTCGTGCTCGAACAGCCGTTGATCCGCGGCCGAGCGCTTCAGGATCGCACCGCCGGGCGCAAGGTTTCCGTATAAAGCGACGAGACCGCCGACCGGTTCCAGCGGCGTCCCTCGTGCCGAAACATAATTGCGATCGACCCACGTCGCGCCTTCGCCAGCGAGCCGTTCGCCGAGCGTTTCGCCCGTGACCGTCATCGCGTCGAGATGCAGCAGGTCTTTCAACTCGCGCATCAGTGCGCCCATCCCGCCGGCCGAATGGAAGTCCTCCATGTAGCCGTTGCCGACCGGCTTGAGGTTCACGAGCACCGGCGTCGCATCGGAAAGCTCGTTGAGCCGCTTCAGCGACATATCGAGCCCCGCGCGCCCCGCGATCGCCGCCAAGTGGATAACCGCGTTCGTCGAGCCGCCAATCGCCATCAGCACGCGGATCGCGTTCTCGACCGACTTCTGCGTGACGATCTTGTCCGGCGTCAAACCGCTCGCGGCCAACCGCACCGCAGCGGCACCGGTCGCTTCCGCCGCGCGCAGCCGATCCGCGTGAACGGCAGGGATCGCCGCCGTGCCCGGCAGTGTCATGCCGAGCGCTTCCGCGATGCACGCCATCGTCGAGGCCGTGCCCATGACGGCGCAACTTCCCGCCGTCACCGCGAGCTGGCCCTCGACGACGTTGATCTCCTCCTCGGAGACGCTGCCGGCGCGGTAATTCGCCCAGAAGCGGCGGCAATCCGTACATGCGCCGAGCCGCTCGCCCTTGTGCCGCCCGGTCATCATCGGCCCGCCGATGAGCTGAATCGCCGGGCGGTTCGCCGACACCGCCCCCATGAGCTGCGCCGGCACGGTCTTGTCGCAACCGCCCATCAGCACGACCGCGTCCATCGGCTGGGCGCGGATCATCTCCTCAGTGTCCATCGCCATCAGGTTGCGGAACTTGAGCGACGTCGGCGACAGGAACACTTCGCCGAGCGAGATCGTGGGGAACTCGAGCGGCAGCGCGCCGGCTGCGAGCACACCGCGTTTCACCGCCTCGAGCAGCTCGGGAAAATGGCGGTGGCAGTTATTGAAGCCCGACGGCGTGTACGCGATGCCGATGACCGGCTTCTCGAGCGCTTCCTTCGAATAACCCATCGACTTGGCGAACGAGCGACGCAGATAGATCGAGAAATCGAAGTCGCCGTAGTTCGTCAGGCCGTGGCTGATGCCGGTCGGTTTTTTGGTCATTGAATGTCCTCCCTCTCCCCGCTGTGCCCTTCACACGACGGGGAGAGGGTCGGGGAGAGGGGCGGCCGCCTGGCACATCCTTGGTGCACCACGCCGCCCCTCACCCTAACCCTCTCCCCGCGATACGGGGAGAGGGGATTCGATTGCAAGTCTCTACATTTCCTGCTCCAGCCATTCCCGCTGGACGTCTCCGCACCAGTTGCCGACCCACACCCCGCGCTCGCACGGGAGCGCGCCGCCCGTGCAGCGCGCCTCCGGCTGGCAGCCTTTTCGTCAGCTCAGCTTCGTCTTGATGTACTTCGGTTCGAGATAGTCGCGGATACCGATCGATCCGCCTTCCCGGCCCATGCCGCTTTCCTTGATTCCGCCGAACGGCGCTTCCGCCGTCGCCAACAGCATGTCGTTGACGCCGACCATGCCGACTTCGAGCGCCTCGGCCGCGAGCGTTGCCGTCTTCAGGCTCCTGGCGAATACATATCCGGCAAGCCCGAACGGCAGCGCGTTGGCTCGCTCGATCACATCTTCGAAGCTCGTGAATGTCGCGATCGGTGCGACTGGACCGAACGGCTCGTCGTTCATGATGCGCGCATCGTCCGGCACGCACCCCAGTACCGTTGGCTCGAAGAAATAGCCCCGATTGTGCCCTGCCGGCGTCTTGCCGCCCGCGAGTAGATCGGCCCCGCGATCCAGCGCATCCTTTACAAGAGCCTTTGCGTTGTCGAGGCCACGCGAATTGGCGAGCGGCCCCATCGTCACGCCGTCTTCGAGCCCGCGCCCGATTTTGAGCGCCGCCGCTTTTTCCGCGAACCGCTTCGAAAATGGCTCGTAGAGGCTTTCATGCACGTAGAACCGCGACGGCGAAATGCACACCTGCCCGCAGTTGCGGAACTTCGTCGCCGCACACGTGTCGGCGGCCGCCAGCGGATCGGCATCTTCGAAGACGAGCACGGGTGCATGACCGCCAAGCTCCATCGACACCTTCTTCACACCATCTGCCGCAAGCCGGAGCATCTCCTTGCCGACCGGCACGGAGCCCGTGAGTGAAATCTTGCGCACTATTGGTGAGGCGATCAGATGCTTCGCGATCAGCCCCGAGTTACCCGTCACGAGTCCGACGGCGCCGGGCGGCAGCCCTGCATCGTGGCACGCCTGCACGATGGCCATCGCGCAGCCGGGCGACTCTCCGGCGGGCTTCAAGATGATCGAGCACCCAGCCGCTAGCGCCGCGGCGATCTTTCGCGCCGGCAGCAATGCCGGAAAGTTCCACGCAGCGAACGCCGCGACGACGCCGACCGGCTGCCAGATCACAGCCAGGCGGACATCGCTCGCACGCCCTTCGATCGTCTGCCCATAGATGCGCTTCGTTTCCTCCGCGTACCACTCGAACTGATCCGCCGTCGCCCCCCACTCGCCACGCGCCTCGGCGATCGGCTTTCCCGTCTCGAGTGACATCAGCCGCGCCATGGGCTCCACGCGTTCGCGCAACAGATCGGCGACGCGCCGCAATTTGGCCGCGCGCTCCCACGGCTGCACCTGTCGCCAGGAGGCAAATCCCTTTCGCGCCGCAGCCAGCGCTGCGTCGAGATCCTCCACGCTCGCATCTGGTATTTTTCCGATCACATCCTCGGTCGCTGGATCTTGAACCGGCTTCGTCCGGTTGCCCGCGGCCTGACGCCAGCCCGCATCGATATAGAGACCGTAGTCGCTATAAGCGTTCATTGTCGCTTGCCCTTCGATTGCCTGAATTCGGCATGGCTGATTGTGCTTCACCGGATTGGTCGCCCGATCGAGACGAAGGGGCGATCACCCGTTCAGATGTCCTGCTCCAGCCACGCGCGCTGCACGTCACCGCACCAGTTGCCGACGTTCCACTGGCCCCACGCCCCGAGCCCGCCGAGTTCGTTCTCGCCGGAGTAAACGGGCACATGGACGACGGACAAGCCGTCGTATTGGTGAGCGCTCGCGAGGGCTTCCTTCAGGCTGTCCGCCGTGAAGCCACCGCTCACCGCATTGACGCCTGTAACACTGCCGGCAAGGCGCACGTAATCGACAGCGACGCTGTCGTTCGTCTTGAAGCCCTTGCCGTATTGCGCCTTTTGCAAGCCCGTGATCGCGGCCATCCGCCGGTTGTCGAAGATCACGAGCATGCCTTTGACACCGTGTTCCACGCCGTCGATCAGGATCTGAGGGTTCATCATGAAGCTGCCGTCGCCCGTGAAGGCGATCGTGTAGCGCGGCTTGTCCGCGATGCCGCTTGCGAGCAAACCGCTTGCCGAGAACCCCATGTAGGAGGCGCCGGTCTCCGTGAACGTGTCGCCGGTGCGGTCGTCCTCGACGATCTGGAAGCCGTTGGCCTGCACGTCGCCGGCATCGAACAGCTTTGCTGCACCGATTTTCTTGGCGAAGTCAGCAACCACCTTGATCGCGGTGGGCTCCCCAAGACATGGCCGCTGCCAGACCTCGTCGGCCATCGGCGCGGCGTGGAAGCGTGCCTTCTTGTAGGCGCTCCATTCATTCTTCTTGGCAGTGCAGGCTTCCAGCCACTTCGCCTTGTTGGCGCGCGCCTTCTCGCCCATTGCCTCGAGCTTGGCGGCGAGACGATCAGCAACCGCCGTGATGTCGCCGGTCAGCGCCAGCGTGTGGTTGTAGTGCGTCGCGTCGTTGAGATCGCCGTTGATGTTGATCACGCGTTTCGCAGCTTTGTAGCCGATGCCGGAGCAGTCGGCCTGGCATACCGCCCGCGATCCGATCACGACGAGCAGCTCAGCGTTCGACGTCGCGAAGTTGCCGCTGATCGATCCCTTGGAGCCGGCGACGTGCATGTTCTGCGGATGCGCGTCGGGCATCACGCCGGTCGAGCCCGGCGACAGCGCGACGGCAGCGCCGGCCGCTTGTGCCAATCGCCGCATGGCGTCGTCGTGCCCGCGCGTACCGCCACCCGCCTTGATGACGACCGAGCCGGCTTCCGCGATCTGCTGTGCCGCAACATCGAGATCGTCATCGTCCGCGGGCGCCATCGCCGGCAGCGACGGCCGCTCGGGTAGTGCTGCGAGATTGAGGCGCAGCTTCTGCGGTTGCGTGTTGAGCGGCAGCAGCAGGAAGAACGGACCCGCGCGATAGGGATGATTGACCTGCATCGCCCCGCGGCGCAGCGCATCGCGGATCGCCTCGGGCGTGTGCAGCGTGTATGAACGGCCGAGAATCGCGGTCATCTGGCCGAAAAGGCCCTGCTCCTCCTTCGGCACCTGCTGCATGTTGTAGCCTTCGCCGAACGTCGTCTCGTCACCGTAGATGTGATAGACGCCGACGCCGTTGGAGGCAGCGGCCAGCGCGCCGGCATAGGCCTGCATCGCGCCGGGTCCGATCGACGTGATGACCGCGGGGATTTCGCCATACTGCCAGCGCAGCGCGGTCGCGGCGTGCGCCATCGCGACCTCGTTGCGGCAGTTGTAAGTGCGCGTGACGCCCGCTTCCTCGTAGATGCGCAGGACTTCGCCGAGGTCGGTGGAACCGTGACCGAAGATCGCGAAGTACTTGGAAACCCCTTGCTTCAGAAGGCCGATCACCAGCGCTTCCGAAAGCGTGACGTCGACGATCTTCGAAATGGCCCCAGTCGCCATTGCAGCGTCGAGCCCTCCCGCCTTCGCGATTGCTGTCGCGCGTTGCGCCATGTCCGATGTGGCGGACGAAGTCGTCGTCATAGGATCATCCTCGGAAAGAGACGTGCGTCGAGTGAATGGATGCCGGGCCCCGCGATCGCGATCACCAGAGGCATGAGCGTATAGAGAAAGCCGATCGACCAGCTATGCCGTGACGGCGCGACGAACGGCTCGTTCGCCATCGTGATGAGCTTGTAGGTCGCGACCGCGTGCACGATCGTCATCGCGATCGCGAATGGAACCGTGAACGCGCCGAGGATCATAGACACCGCACCGAGCAACTGGATCGCCGCGACGACCCACGCGAGGGGCACAGGCACTTTCCAGAATTTCTCGAGATCCTCGATGTGGAACAGCTTGCCCCAACCGTGCACGAACACGCACACGCCGAAGCCGACGCGCAATACCAGCAGTGCGATATCGATCGATCCCAACGGTGCCAGCAACATTGCTTCCCCTCAAGCCGGACTGATCTTGTCGATGGCGTGTTCGGCCAGGAATTCATCGACGATCGCATTCCACTCCCGGCCGTGGCGCCGGTAGGAATAGTGCCCGCCTTCTTCGACGATCACGAGCTTGGAGCCCCCGATGCCGCGGTGCAGATCCTCGCTCTGATAGAAAGGCACCGTCGCGTCGTCGCGCGTGCCCACGATCAGCGACGGGTTGACGATCTTGTGCAGCTCGGCCGACCGGTCGTGCGCCATCGTCATGTCGAGCCGGCCGGCTAGCACCTCGACGGGCGCGACGGTCTTCAGCGCGCGTGCCTCGAGCTCCATCACCTTGTCCAGATCGTAGCGGAACTGCATGGCCCCGTTCGTGAACAGCGATGACACCTTCACATACTCTTCCGGCCCGTAGGCGAGAGCGATGCGCTTGCGCGTCATCTGCACGCGATTGATGTATTCGTCCGCCTTCACCCACGTATTGGAGAACACGCACACGCCGAGCCGCTCGGGATGATCGATCGCGAGGTTCTGCAGGACGCAGCCGCCGGTCGAGGTGCCCGCCACGTGCGCACGTTCGATCCCGAGCGTGTCCATCAACGCGATCACGTCGCGCGAGATCGCTTCAGTCGAGTAGCTATCGGTTGGTTTATCGCTATCGCCAGTACCGCGATGATCGAACGAAATACAGCGGAACCGCTGGGAAAAATGCGCGACCTGGAATTCCCATGCATTGAGCAGGCCGACGAGCCCGGGGATGAAGATGAACGCCGGCCCCCTGCCGCGATCTTCCACGTTGAGCGTGATTTCACCGATGTCGATGCGCGGCATGAGCTGTCCTCGTTTCCTCTCCCCGTCCTTACGGGGAGAGGGTCAGGGTGAGGGGCGGCAACGAGAATCACTCCCCGCTCTTCAGGATTTCCGCGACTTCGATGCCGCGGCCTTCCTTCGCCGAGCGCACGCCGGCTATGATCACGGCGAGGTTGCGCGCCGCCCAATAGCCGTCGGTTTCCGGCTTCGTCTTGTTGCGAACGCATGCGGCAAACTCGTCGACTTCCTCGCGGATCGTGTCGTTGTCATCGCACGCGATCGCGGTCGGCTTCGCGTCGCCTTGCTTCAGGTGGCGGAGCCCGCCGAAGAGGTCGTAATATGCGCTGGCCGTCTTGCCGTAGATGTTCATCATGTAATACTCGGACGCCGACGCGTAGGACGCGGTCAGGTTCGAGATCGCGCCGTTCTCGTGCTCGAGGATCAGGTTGGCGACATCAGGATTGTCGCCGGGCAGGACGAGTTGTGCGGAACGCCCGGTCACGCGGCGCACAGGCCCCATCAGGTATTCGAGCACGTCGACATAGTGGATGCCGATCTGCAGCATCACGCCGCCGGGCATGCCTTCCGACTGATAGCGCCACGACGACAAGTCGATCTTGCCGAGGCGGTCGCGGCTGATGTTGCCTTCCGCCTGCACCATCTTGCCGAAACGGCCTTGGTCGATTTCGTTCTTGATCCAGCGGAAGTGGCTCTCGCGGCGCCGCTGATAGCCGAGCGCGAGTATAACGTCGTGCTTCTCGCAGACCTTCGCGATTTCGAATCCTTCCGCCACCGTGTTGGCGATCGGCTTGTCGAGGAACACGTGCTTGCCGGCGGCGGCTGCCTGCGCGGTCGTCTCGAGGTGCACGTTGTTGGGCGTCGTGTTGATGATCGCTTCGATCGAAGGATCCTTCAGGATGTCATCGTAGCTGGCGGACGTGCCGCAGCCGTATTTTGCGGCGAATGCCTTGCGCTTGTCTTCGGAGCGCGTGAAGCAGGTGACGATCTCGACGCTGTTGCCGCGTTTGACCGCATCGGCGAGAACGTCCGACCACCAACCGATTCCCACGACTGCTGCGCGGACGGGCTTCACTGCCATGTGTCGTCTCCAATTTCGTGCGGATTGTTCAAGCAAAGGGCCCGGCTCGACGAGCCAGGCCCGCTTACAGGTCGGATTTTCGCATTAATTCTTCTTGTCGGCAGACGTGGCCGCAACCGCCGATTTCAGGATCGGCTCCCAGCGAGCGGTTTCCTTGGCGACGAGGTCCGTCAGATACTTCGGCGTCCGCTCCTTGCGTGACACGACGTTACCACCCAGGATCTGGATGCGTTCGATAACGACCTTGTCCTCCAGCGCCTTTTCGACCGCGGCATTCAACGTCGCGATGATCGGCGCCGGCGTACCCTTCGGCGCGAAGATCGCGCTCCAGATGCTGAGATCGTAGCGCGGAAGCCCGCCTTCCTTCGATGTCGGCACGGTCGGAAGCGCGGGCGAGCGCTGCGGCGACGTGATCGCAAACGCCTTCACGTTGCCGGCCTTGATCTGCTCGGCCATGCCCATGGTCGAGTCGCAGACGTAGTCGATCTGCCCGGCGACGACGTCGTTCAGCGCAGGCCCGCTACCGCGGTAGGCGACGACGTTGGCGCTCACGCCGGCTTCGGCGTTGAACAGCAGGCATGCCATGTGCGACGAGGCGCCGACGCCGCCGTGGCCCTGGCTTACTTTGCCTTTGTTGGCCTTGAGATAGGCGATGAACTCTTTCAGGTTGCCCGCGGGAATGTTCTTGCGCGCGACGACCACGGCGGGTCCGTGCATGACGAGCCCGACCGCCTCGAAATCCTTCCGCGAATCGTACTTGAGATTGGTGTAGAGCGAAGGCGCCGCCACATGGCTGCCCATGCTTCCCGACAACAGCGTGTAACCGTCCGGCTTGGCTGCCGCCACCCGCGCGCTGCCCGTAGTTCCGCCGGCGCCGCCGACGTTCTCGATCACGATGGACTGCTTCAGGGTCTTGGCCATGTTGTCTGCGATGATGCGAGCGACGACATCGCTGGGACCGCCGGCCGCGAACGGAACGACCATCGTTATCTGATGGTCGGGATACTTCGCCTGGGCATGGGCCGTGGCGGTGATCGCAAGACAGCTCGCCACCCCCATAAGGGCGGAGGCAACAGACTTCAGATTAACCATTCTCGGAACTCCCTCTATCGTGACACCAGGCGGCGATCTTGCAAACCTCGTGCACATTTGGAACCAACGGAAGCCTGCGCTTGCAATGCTTCGTCTAACCTTACTCTCCGGCCGTGAAGCGCCGAAAGCGCCCGCGGCAGCACACTACGGCGAAATCATTTCTATTCCGCCGCGACGCTGGCCCGCTCCTCGTCCCGTCTGCGCTTTTCCCGAAGCGCTTGGAGCACCTTTTCCGGAGTAGCGGGCAGCGACATGATGCGAACCCCGATCGCATCATAGATCGCGTTCATGATGGCAGGAATTGTCGGAACCATGGCAGGCTCGCCGATTCCTTTCACCCCGAGGGGGCCGATCGGGTCGGGGTCCTCCACGATCACCGAAGTGATCTTCGGCACGTCGAGGGAAGTCGGCAGGATGTACTTGGCGAACCCCGGCGTCGTGGTCTGGCCGTTTTCCGTCTTGTAGTCTTCCATCAGAGCCTGTCCGACCGCCTGCACGATGCCGCCCTCGATCTGGCCCTCGACGCCGCGCGGATTGACCGCGCGCCCAACGTCGTGGGCAGCCCAGATGCCCAGAACCTGCACTTCGCCGGTAATCGTATCGACCTCGACCTCGGCAACCTGGCCGCCGAACACGTAGGCCTGCCAGGGCCTTCCGGCGCCATCGCCGCCCTTGCCGTCGGCAATGCCGGTAGTGTCAGTGCCGAAAGTGCCCGCGCCGACGGGCACGACGCCGCGCGATTTCGAAAGGTGCACCGCGGCCGCCATGTCGATGCGATGGTTGGTGCCCTCGGCCCAGATCTCGCCGCCAGCGGCCTTGATCGAGCCGGCGTCGACGTTCCATTCCTTCGCCAGCACGGCATCGAGCTTGGCGCGCGCATCGCGCGAGGCGAGTGCCACCACATTGCCGATCATGTACGTCTGGCGCGTCGCGCCGGCGTGCGCAGCCTCTGGCGATCGCGCGGTATCGTTGTCGCCGATCGTGACATCCTCGGGGCGTACGCCGAGTTCCTGCGCCGCGATCTGCGCGAGCACCGTGAGAATGCCCTCGCCGATCTCGGTGACGCCGGTCAGCACCTTCGCGGTGCCGCCGTCGTCGATCTCGACCCACGCGCCCGCGCGATCGACCGTCGCCGTTCGCGCGATGCCGTACCACGATGCGGCCATGCCGCGTCCGCGTTTGCGCGCCATGTCAGGCCACCTCGCTTTTCGTGGTCGGATTTGCATCGACAAAACGCGCATCGAGAGCGCACGCACGTCGAGCCCCTTCGGTGCCGAGGTCTGCGCGCGTCTGGCCGCGTTGTGCAGGAACGCCTTTTTCCCACTGCGACGCCGTCTCGAGCTGATCGAGTACGCGGCCTATGCTGACCGAGCCGAGCTTCTGCTTCGTGTGCGTTATCGCGCCGTTGCGCATCATGTTGATGCGGCGAATTTCGAACGGATCGAGCCCGAGCTTCTCCGCAGCGATATCCATCTGCGTCTCGGTCGCGAACTGCGTCTGCAGCGCGCCGAACGAGCGGAACGCACCCGATGGCGTGTTGTTCGTATAGACGCCGATCGTATCGACCTGCAGGTTCGCGATGTCGTAGGGGCCCGCGCCCAGGATCGCCGCCTTGCGCATGACGCCTTCCGTCGAAAGACCGTAGGCGCCGCCGTCGCTCACCATGCGCAGCGCGGCCGCCATGAGCCGGCCGTCGCGCATGAACCCCGAACGATAGTGTATGCGCGCGGGATGCCGCTTCGCGGTCGTCGCAATGGATTCCTCGCGCGTGAACACGAGGCGGACCGGGCGCCCGGTCTTCATCGCGAGCAGCGCCAGCATGCCCTGGTAGATCATGTCTTCCTTGCCGCCGAACCCGCCGCCGACGGGGCTCATGATGAAGCGCACCTTGTTGATCGGCTTGGCGATGATGCGCGACAGCATGTGCCGGTGATGCGTGATGTTCTGCGAAGGCGAGAGCACCGTGACGACGCCGTCGTGGTCGACCCAGGCGAGACCCGCTTCAGGCTCGAGATAGGCGTGCTCGACCTGCTGCGTCTCGTAGGTGTTCTCGATCACGATATCGCACGCGGCGAGCGCAGTCTCGACATCGCCCTTGCGGATCGGGATGTGCTTCGTGATGTTGTCTGGCGCGTAGTCGTGCACGACCGGCGCGCCGGGCTTCATCGCCTCGTCCGGATCGAAGATCGGGGGCAATGCCTCATAGACGACCTTGATCGCCGCGGCCGCCCGTCTCGCCGTCAGCTCGTCTTCGGCCGCGACCGCCGCGACGGCCTCGCCGACATAGCGAACTTTTTCCTTCGCCATGACGGGCTGATCGTGCACGAAAACGCCGAAGCCATCGACGCCGGGAACGTCGGCGCTCGTGATCACGGCCTCGACGCCGGCCATCGCGGCGGCGGCGCTCGTATCGATCGAAACGATTCGCGCGTGCGGATGAGGCGAGCGCAGAACACCGACGTGCAACATACCCGGCATCACGGTGTCGCCCGCGTAGCGCAGTGCGCCGGAAACCTTGGATGGTGCATCGAGACGGCGCACGTTCGCGCCGATGAACTGCCCTTCATCGACATCGTCTTCCAGCAGCGCCGTCGCAGGGCGCGCACCATTCATCACGTCGCGCGCGAGTTCGACCGCTTCGAAGATCTTGGAATAGCCCGTGCAGCGGCAGATGTTGCCGCCGAGCCGTTCCTTGATCTCGTCGTCGCTGAGGAGCGGATTGCCGCGAATGGCCGCCGTCGCCGCCATCACCATGCCGGGAATGCAATAGCCGCACTGGCTCGCGCCGGTCTTGTGAAACGCCTTCTGCAGCACGGTGAGTTCGCCCGAACGCGCGAGCCCTTCGACCGTTTCGATCCTTGCGCCCTTCGCCTTCGCCGCGGGCACCAGGCACGACTTCACGAGAACGCCGTCGACGAATACCGAGCACGTGCCGCACTCGCCCGCGCCGCAGCCTTCCTTGGTGCCGGTGAGGTTGAGATCGTCCCGCACGAAGTCGAGCAGCCGCGCGAACGGCGCCACGCTTTTCGCCACCTTACGTCCATTTACGGTCGCTTCGATTCTGAGATCGGACATCGGCCTTCTTTCTCCTCCCCCTTACAGGAGAGGCGCCCCGCAGGGGCGGTGGGGGGAACTACGACGTGCAGGCATGATGGTGATCACGCATACTTCGCCTCGAACTCCCGGGAGATCATATTTTCCGAAGCGCCCGCGCGTCGGGCAGCGTTGAAGAGCGCACGCAGCACGAAGCCGCGAACGACTTCGCGCCGGTAGTCCTGCCGCGTGCGCGATGCGACGAGATCGCTTGCAGCGCCAGCGGCCTCTTCCAGCAGCGAAGCCGACAACGGTTTCGCCTTCAGTGCTGCTTCGATCGCGCTCATGCGACGGGGGACCGGGCCGATGCCTGCGACCGCCAGTTTCACATCCGCGAAACGCTCGCCGCTGGCGTCGATCGAGGCGAGCGCGGCCACACATACAGTCGAAATGACGAGCGAGCGGCGATGTCCGACTTTCTCGAACGCGCCGCCGTGCTCGGGCAGCGCCGGACACTCCACGTCGACGAGAATCTCGTCGGCACCGAGTGCCGTATTGCTCGGCCCGATCGCGAATTCGGACAGTGGCATCGTGCGCAGCTGAACGGCGCCGTCCTTGCGCGACGCGAGCCTCACGCGCGCGTCGTGGGCAAGCAGCGCCGGCGTGCCATCTGCTGCGGGCGAAGCGTTGACCAGATTGCCGCCGATCGTAGCGCTCTCGCGGATCTGGTCGTCTGCGAACCACACCGCGCAGAACGGCATCGAAGGCAGCGCCGCCGCCAGCGCCTTGTCGTCGAGAAACCGTTGGAACCGCGTCGCCGCGCCCAGCCGCACAGTGCCGCCGGAAACCTCGCGGACATTGAGTTCCGGAATCGACGCGATGTCGATCAGCACGGGAATGTGCACGTCGCCCGCACGCCCCTCGCGCGCCCACGGCAGGATGTCCGTCGCGCCCGCGATCAGTCGGTAGCTTCCGCGATGCCGCTCGATCGCGTCGAACGCTTCGCCGAGCGTAGCGGCTGTCAGATATTCGTCGCAGGTGAGCATCGGGCACCGGTTGGGGTCAGACCCTGCGGGTCTGACCCCGCGTCTGGTCGCTACGTTGCGTTGGTGTTCGGGGTCAGACCCGCAGGGTCTGACCCCATGCGCCGTTACTCCGCGGCCATCTTCTTCGCCGCGACCGCAGACGGCATCTTCACGACAACCTTGATGGCGTCGTCGATGCGGTCCTTGGCGTAGCGGATCGCCTCTGGCAAATCCTTCAGCTCGAACGTGTGCGTGTGGATCAGCTTCGCGTCGAAGCGCTTCTGCTCCATGAAGGCTTGCGCACGGTGCGTGGCGCTCTTGCCTTCGCCGCGGATGCCGTAGACGTAGATGTTGTTGCGGACGATGTTGGCGACGTCGACCGGCACCTTCTCGTGCGGGAACGCGGCGAGGCAGATCTTGCCGCCGCGGTTGACCATCAGCATCGCTTCGTTGAGCGCGTTGGTCGCGGCGGAGCACTCGAGCACGTAGTCCGCGCCTTTGCCGCCCAGGATGCGCTTCACGCCCGCGACCGCGTCCTCGTTGCGGACGTTGATCACGTGATCGGCGCCGAGCTTCTTTCCGATCTCGAGCCGGTTGTCGCGCGTGCCGGTGAGGATCACGGGGTTCGCGCCGAGCGCTTTCGCAACGCCGACGCCGAGCAGGCCGATCGGGCCGGGGCCGGTCACGACGACGCTCTCACCAGCCAGCAGGCCGCCGAGTTCGGTCAGGCCGTACATCGCGGTACCCGCTGTCACGACGAGTGTCGCCTCCTCGTCCGACATGTCGTCGGCGACTTTCACCATCGTGTTGATGTTGTTGATCGCGTACTCGCAGAACCCGCCCTCGGTGGTGAAGCCGTTGGCGCGGTGGCCCTTGTTCACGTCGCCGTAGTTCATGCCGTAGTTGTGGCACGACGTGTACATGCCCTCGCGGCAGCGCTTGCACTGGCCGCAGCCGGCGTGGATCTCGACGGTGACGCGATCGCCGATCGCGAACTCGTCGACGCCCGGGCCGAGCGCCGCGACCGTGCCCATGTACTCGTGGCCCGGCGTCCAGTTCTTGTTGAAGGGCAAGCCGCCCTGAATGAGTGCCGGCGGGCCGTGATGGATCACTTCCAGATCCGTGGCGCAGATCGCGACCGCGTCGATGCGCACGAGCACCTCGGCCTTACCGGGAACGCCGATCGCCTTCTCCGTGTAGATGAGCTGGCCCGGATCGCCGAGAACCCATGCCTTCTGCTTGTCGGGAATCGGGAAGTCCTTCGAGGTCTTCACGCCTGGCGGTGCGTACATGGGTCGTTTCTCCGATCGGTAAGTAAGTGGCGCTGTTCTCGGTATTCGAAACTACGAGCCGTCGGGCTCTCGCGAATCTTCGGTTGCCGATGCGGCGGTCGCGCCGAATTCGGCGGAAAGCTCACGTGCCGCATGTCCGACGGCTTGGCGAATCAGCGCCAGATGCTCGTCGCTGGCTCTGAAGGCCGGGGCCGATGCACTGAGCGATCCGATCACGGCGCCGCTGTGGTCGCGCACCGCTGCGCCGACACAGACGACGCCCTGCTGGAATTCTTCGCGATCGATGGCGAACCCGTTGCGGCGCACGTGACGCATGTCTTCGATCAGCGCCGCGCGGTCGGTTATGGTGTTCGGCGTAAACCGCCTCAGGCCGTTCACGTCGAGGATGCGGCGGACCTGATCGTCGGGAAGCCAGGCGAGCATCGCCTTACCCGTAGCAGTCGCATGTGGCGGCTCCGCGGAACCGATCACGCCGGCATCGACGCGAACAGCTTGCCGCGCCTCGCTCTTGGCGACCGTGACCACCTGATCGCCCTGCAGCACCGCGAGATGAACGGCCTCGCCCGTCACTTCGTTGAGGCGGTCGAGCACGGGCTGCGCGCGCCGTGGCAGATCGACCTGCCGCATGAACGCCTGGCCCAGATGCAGCACACGCGCACCGAGCGCGTAAGTTCGCCGCCCCGGAACCTGCGCGACGTAACCCGACTTCATCAGTGTCGCCAGCAAGTGGTGACAGGTGGAGATGTTGAGACCTGCGCGAGCGGAAAGGTCTGTCAGAGACGTCCCGCCGCCCGATTGTGCGAGCAGTTCCAGCAGAGACAGCGCCCGCTCGACGGACTGCACGCCGCCATTGTCGGCGCGCGATTTGCGCAGCTCGGGGGCCGGAGCGGCGTTGACGCCGATATCCGGAGAGGGAGCTGCTGCGGCTTGTACGATCTCGGGCAAGGACCGACCCAATCTGCGACATCACGAAAACTTCTTTCTCTGTCTAGAATATCTGGAGAGAGACGTCAACTCATTTTCAACATTGAGAATTAGATTTTCACAATCTGAAATATACGTCTTTGGGTGATCTGTTATTCCATAGGGGTGTAAGTCTTGGCGCGTTTTTTTGAAGTATTGCCTCCATCGCGGCGTCACTCGATCCCCCGCCGGCCGCAATGTCGTGGCTTATTCACTTCGCGCCTCGGCCTGAGGCTGCGTGTCGGGGGAGGGAAGGAACGAGGCAGGCCGATAAAAATGCTCGATCCCGCGAAGGCTCCGGAGGATGAGCGCCCCCGGGGCCTTCGGCGTTCTCCACTTCGGCGCAGCATTGACGGACTTGGACTCCCGCTCTACGCGCATAGGGGTCGACAGATGGGGTTCGACAGTCAGTCAGAGCGCGCAGCCATGCCCGGCAAGAATTTCGAAGATCTCGAGATCGGTCACGTGTTCCATCACACGCTGCGGCGAACGCTGACGGAGATGGACAACACGCTATTCTCCTGCCTGACGCACAATCCCCAGCCCCTCCACATCGACCACGAGTACGCGGCGAAAAGCGAGTGGGGCCGCCCGCTGGTCAATTCGCTGTTCACGCTCGGCTTGCTGATCGGGATCTCTGTCGAGGACACGACGGCCGGCACCTTGTTCGCCAACCTCGGCATGACCGACGTGAAGTTTCCCAACCCGCTGTTCCACGGCGACACGGTCAATTGCACGAGCGAAGTCGTGTCGAAGCGCGAGAGCAAGTCGCGGCCCGATGTCGGGTTGGTGGAATTCCGCCACAAGGCGTTCAAGCAGGACGGCAAGGTCGTCGCCGAATGCCTGCGTCAAACCATGATCTACAAGCAGCACCAGCCCGCGAAGGCCTGACCTCATGCGCTCCATGCTTTTCGTCCCGGCCGACAGTGATCGCAAGATGGCCAAAGCGATGTCGTCCGGCGCCGATGCCGTGATCCTCGACCTCGAAGATTCGATCGCGGCGGACGGCAAGGCCCGCGCCCGCGGTGTCGCGCGCGATTTCCTGTCGGCGGCGATGGCGACGTGGACACCGGCCATGCCCCGCCTCTATGTCCGCATCAACGATCTCGCGACGCCGTTCTGGCAGGACGATCTCGCGATGCTCGAAGGCGGCCTGCCGCACGGCATTCTTCTGCCGAAATCGCGCTCGGGCGAGGACGTGCATCAGCTCTCCGTCGCGCTCGGTCACGCCGAGGAAAAGGCAGGCGCGGAACAGGGGGCGACGCGAATTCTGGCGCTCGTCACGGAGGTCGCGGTATCGTTGCTGCAATTGCCGAGCTACATCGGTTCGAGCAGCCGCCTCGTCGGCTTCACCTGGGGCGCGGAGGATCTGTCCGCCGAGATCGGTGCCAGCGCCAACCGCGAGCTGGACGGCAGCTTCACCTCGCCCTATCGGCTCGTGCGCGACATGATGCTGTTGACCGCAACGGCCGCCGAGGTGCCGGCCATCGACACGGTCTACATCGATTTCCGCAACAAGACGGGCCTCGCACTCGAAGCCTCGATCGCCGCGCGCGACGGCTTCGTCGGCAAAATGGCGATCCATCCCGATCAGGTCCCGATCATCAACGAGGCGTTCACGCCGTCATCTGCCGAGGTCGAGCGCGCCAAGGCCATCGTCGCCGCATTCGAGGCGACCAACGGCGCCGGCGTCGTCGGCTTCGAAGGCCAGATGCTCGACCGCCCGCATCTCGTGCTGGCCAAGCGCACGCTCGCGCGGGCTGGGAGTGCCTGAATGGTGGGCAAGGCGTGGGGCCGCGCGATCCGAAGCGATCGAGCGCCTCACTTGACCATCGAGTTGGGTATGAAAAGCGCGATCTCCGGGAAGGCGATCAGCAAAGCCACGCATACGCCCATGGCGATCCAGAACGGGAGGATGCCAGAGAATATCTTGCCCATCGACACATCCGGCACGAGGCCTTTGACGACGAACACGTTGATGCCGACCGGAGGGCTGATGAGACCCATCTCCAACAGCACCACCATGATAACACCGAACCAGACGAGGTCGTAATTCAACGACTTGACGATCGGAATGACGATGGGCAGCGTCAGCACGAGGATCGAGTAGCCCTCGAGGAACATGCCGAGGACCATGTAGATCGCGATCAGGACCAGCAGGATCACGAACCGCGGCAAGTCGAGACCTGTGAGCCAGGTGGCGATCGTTTCCGGCAATCCCGACAGTGCAAGGAACGGCCCGAAGAAAAACGCGCCGATCAGTATGAGAAATACGAACGAGGTGACCTTAACGGTCTCGAGCAGCACCTCGGACAGCTTTCCTCCCCCCAGCGAACGTCGCCACAAAGCAAGCAGCAGCGCCAGGAAGGCACCGACCGCAGCCGCCTCCGACGGCGTGAAGATGCCGGCATAGATGCCGCCGATCGATGCGAGAACAACGCCGAACATCGGTCCGGCCTGGAGCGTCGCGCGGCGGCGCTCCGCGAACGTGGCGACGGGGCCGGGGGGCCCGAGTTCCGGACGGATTCTCGTCCAGATCATGATCGTGATGACGAACAATACGGTCAGCAGCAGCCCCGGAAGGAAACCGGCCATCAGGAGGCGGCCGATCGATTGCTCGGTCAGGATCGCGTAGATGATGAAAGCGGTACTGGGTGGGATGAGAATGCCGAGCGTGCCGCCGGCAGCGACGGTGCCGGCCGAAAGGCCCCGGTCATACTTGTAGCGATCCATCTCGGGCAGGCAAACGCGCCCCATCGTGACCGCCGATGCCACGCTCGATCCCGACACGGCTGCAAAGCCCGCGCAAGACACGATCGTCGCGGACGCAAGACCCCCTCGCCAGTGGCCGAGCCAGGCGTAGGCCGCACCGAACAGGTCGCGGCTCATCCCGGAGGCCGACGCGAAATTTCCCATCAGGACGAACAGCGGAATAACCGCGAGATCGTAGACCGCGGAGTAGGAGTAGGGGTAGCTGCCGAGCGCTGCCAGCGCCGCAGTCGGCCCGTTCAGCACGGCGAAGCCGCCGATGCCGACCAGCAGCATCGCGATGCCGATCGGCATCCGCAGCGCCAGCAGGACGAGCATTACGGCGATGCCGATGAGTCCGATCGTTTGTGGGGACATTGCTGCCGTCTATCCAGAATCTCAGTTGGGCTTGCCGCGCCAGCTGGTGAAGGCCTGCACAAGCAGAACCAGCGAGAACAAGGCAGCCCCGAACGCAACAGCCAGCTTGAAGGGATAGTGCGGAATCCGCATCATGTTCGACATCTTGGACAGCGTATCGAGCGTCTCGAACACGATCTGAACCGCCATGAACATGAAAAGCGCGGCCCCGACCAGGGATAGCAGAGCCGGCAGCCACGCCAACCCCGGGCGGTCGAGCCATCGATCGAGCAGATCGACTGCGATGTGTCCGCCGCTCCACCCGCAGTAGGCCATCGACAGCCAGACGATCAGCGCCATCGCGAACTCGGTGATTTCGAGCGATCCCCTGAACGGTGCATTGAAGATGTATCGCAGGGCGACGTCGGCGACGGTGCCCAGCATCAGCAACATCAGAATCCAGCCGCTGACGAGCGCGAGAAGCCGCACGAGGCGGCCTATCACGCCGTCCTGTTGTTCGGATTTATTCAAGTAGCCCCCAGGTGAATCTCGACGTCTCCGCGGTGCAGGGAGAAGACGGTTCGGCTCAAAGCAGGCCCATCGCCTTGACGAGGTTGGTGCCGGGCAGCCCCGCCTTGTCGGCCTCGGCCGCCTTCGTCGAGATCACGCCTTTGAACCCGTCCTGCCATGTCTTCGCGTCGGCGTCGGACAAAGCGACGACATTGTGCTTCCGCTCCTTGACGGCCTTAAGAGCGTCCTCGGCCTGTTTGTCGTAGGTCTGTGCGCCACGCAGGCTGAGATTGAGACCGGTCGTATCGTCGATGACCTTCTTGAGATCGGCCGGCAGCTTATTGTAGCGGCCCTCGTTCATCGCCACGAGGAACGGCGAACGGCCGAGCGGGGCATTGATCGTGTAGTGCTGGGCGACCTCGATGAGCTTGAAGTCCAGCGCCGCCGTCATGGGGATCATCGCCGCGTCGATAACGCCGCGCTCGAGGTTGTTGTAGATGGCGGGGGCCGGCATATCGATCGGCGTCGCGCCGAGCGCCGTGATCTGAGCTGATTGTGCGGCCGACGGTGTGCGTACCTTCATGCCCTTCATATCGGCGATCGTCCGGACGGCTTTCGATCTGCTCATGAGGCTTGCGCTGTCGGCATTCCACAGCATGAGCACCTTCGTGCCCTTGAAGTCGCGTCCGAGGAAATTGCCCATATTCGACCATAGCTTGCGCGTGCCGTCTTCGGCGCTTTTGGCGACGCCGGGCAGCTCGGTCAGAGCCATCATGGGGAAGTCGGAGGACGTGTATCCCGGCAGCGTGAAGCAGATGTCGGAGATACCCTGCACGGTCTGGCGGTAGAGTTCGGGCGGCTTGCCGCCAAGCTGCATCGAAGGGAACATGCGGACCGTCAGCCGGCCGCCCGAGCGCTTCTCGACGTCCTGAGCCCACGGGGCGAGCACTTTGGCATAGATGATGTGGGTCGGCGGCACGAATGTCGCGAGCTTGAGTTCCACCTTCTCTTGCGCCAGCAAAGCGGGAGCCGGCAACGAGGAGGCAGCAGAGGCAGCCAAGCTGCCTGCAACGAAGGAACGGCGATTGGTCGTCATGAACTTTCTCCCTTTTTCGATTGAAGTGCGCCCCTTTTTTTGCGGCATGCCTTTCGGCACGAGGTCTGCACTTGGTCTCGGACGTGAATTTTGTCTATTCGACGTGTCACGGCAAGCTATATCTGGTGGACTATATCCGCCGAACTCCGAGAAAAGGGGGATACGCCGTGGCGCCGTTTGCGAGCCGATCTGCGCGGGGACCCGGCTGATGGCCGGTGATCCGGCCATCTTCTGGCTCAACAGACGGAAGGCCCTCGGCGTCGTTCAGGTCCGACGAAATGTCGAGCGGCCGAACGAGTGCGCCTTCGCTCCACGCTCCCGTCGCAAGATCTACGAAAAAAGGCCAGAAGCCTGAGCTTCTGGCCCGAAACAACGACACGAATTCGAGCTTACGCCAGCCCGACCTTCTTCATGCGCGCCTTGATGCGCGGATAGACCTTGTAGACGTTCTCCTCGAAGATCTTCTTCTTGTCGGCGTCGGAAACCTTGAGCTTGTCGACGTACTTCTTGGTGTCGTCGTAGTTGTGCCCGGTCTTGGGATCGATGCCGCGCACCGCGCCGACCATCTCGGACGCGAACAGAATGTGGTCAGCCGGGATCACCTCGGCCAGCAGATTGATACCCGGCTGATGGTAGACGCAGGTGTCGAAGTACACGTGCGGCAGCAGCCACTCCTCGATCGGCGGCTTCTTCATGTCCTGCGCGAGACCGCGATAGCGGCCCCAGTGATACGGCACGGCGCCGCCGCCATGCGGAATGATCAGGCGCAGGTTGGGGAAGTCCTTGAACACCTTCTCGCCGTTCTGAATGAACTGCATGAAGGCGGTCGTGTCGCCGTTGATGTAGTGCGCGCCGGTCGCGTGCGCTGCCGGATTGCAGGACGAGGAGACGTGGATCATCGCGGGGACGTCCAGCTCGCACATCTTTTCGTAGATCGGATACCAGTAGCGGTCGGTCATCGGCGGATCCTGCCAGTAGCCACCGGAGGGATCGGGACTGAGATTACAGCCGACGAAGCCCAGCTCCGTCACGCAGCGCTCGAGTTCCTTGACCGAATTGGCCGGAGAGACGCCGGGCGACTGGGGTAGCTGGCAGACGCCGATGAAGTTCTTCGGGAACAGCTCGGTGACGCGGTAGATGAGGTCGTTGCACATCCGCGTCCATTCCTGGCTCACCCACTCCGGGCCGACGTGATGTGCCATGCCGGCGGCGCGTGGCGAGAAGATCGTGAGATCGGTCCCGCGCTCGATCTGCTGCTTCTTCTGAGCGCCCTCGATCGAGACTTTGATCTCGTCGTCGGTGATGCCGAGATCGTTGGTGGCGGGCTTGCGGTTGCCATCGGCGAGGGCTGCAAGCTGCTGGTTGCGGAACAGGCCGAGCTTGCCGGGCTCCGTCGTATAGTGGCCGTGGCAATCGATGATCATGTGGGGCGGCTCCTGGAACGGCTGCGAGTGTGATTTGACGATCGCAAGTCTTGTCGCGCGTGCCGCCCTTATTCGTCAACAGCCAACAATGACGATCCGCCAGAGGCGCAATCCGCCACTCCGAACGGAACACTCGACGGAATACGGACGGCGTTTCCGCCGCCCGATCCGAATTCCCGGGAACCTGGCCGATCGGAGCGGCAGGGGCTCAGTCGCCGCCGCCGTTAGCCGGGGCAGGAGCCGCGGGAGCAGCGGCGGGAGCTGGAGGTGGAGCCGCAGCGACAGAGGCAGCGGCAGCAGCGGCGGCACGTGTTGCCATCGCCTTTTCTGCGCGTTCGGCAGCGGCGGCGGCGCGCTCGGCGGCGGCAGCAGCGCGCTCCGCTGCTTCCAGCGCTCGTGCTGCGGCGTCGGGCTGAGCGACTGGTGGTGGGATTGCGGCTTGCGTTTGTACAGGGGCCACGGCCGGCTCAGGAGACGCAGCCTTTTCCGGCGCGGCCGCCTTCGGCTTGGCGCGGCGTTCGGGCAGAGCGCCCGTCTCGACGGCGGCTGGCGCACGCTGCCGCGGCTCGGCGGCTTTGGGCTTGGCGGTCACGGCGTCGCTGCCACCCGCAGCCGCGGACGTCGAAGCCTTGGGCGTCGCTGCAGGCTCGGCGCGCGCGCGCTCGGCCGTGGCGTCGCGCGACTTGCGCGGTTCGCGGTGTGCTTGATTTTCACGTTCGCGCGCCGGGCGCGAGGCCCGCGCAGGCTCGGTTTCGCCGACAGGACGCGAGGCCGCCGCGGGAGCACTGGGCTCGGGCGTTCCAAAAATGTCGCTGTAGCGGGATTCCGATCGCTTCTGGCTGGAGGAACTCGCCGCCGCAGCAGCAGCGGCCGGTGCGGCAACCGCGGTGGCGGCGGGAGCGGATCTTGCGGGAATGTCGGCACTGCGCCGCGAGGTCCCGCCGAAGCTCGCTCGTGAGCCCGCAGGAGAACCTTCCGGCGCGTCGGCGGCGGCGGCCTGCGGCGCCTCACCATCGGCCGTCGTCTTGTAGGAATTCCATGTCACGAGCACTTTGGCGCCGACCTTGGATTGGTCGTAAACGTCCAGAGCATCCTTGTTGTACATACGGATGCATCCTTTCGACACGGCGGTGCCGATCGTCCACGGCGCGTCGGTTCCGTGGATGCGATAGAAGCTGGAGCCGAGATACAGCGCGCGGTTGCCGAGCGGATTCATCGGATGCCCGCCGGGCACCCACCGCGGCAGCCTGGGGTTTTCCTTGATCATCGACGGCGTCGGCGTCCACGACGGGTTCTCGCGCTTCTGCGTCACCGTCGTCTTGCCTTCCCAGCGATCCTGCTCGCGTGGAATGGCCACTGGATAACTGATCGCCCGCCCCGGAGCGGTGATGAGATAGAGCTTGCGGTCGGTGAAGCTGACGATGATTTCACCGGGCTTGGCGTCGGAGTTGATTCGCACGCTCTGGCGGCCGGTGTCGTTGACCTTCTGCGTCCCCCCGCCCCAGTCGAACAGCAGCTGGGCATGGGCGACGCCGGGCATCGTGAACGCCGAGACGAGCACGATCGTGCTCGCCGAAAGCAACCGAAAACCGTTGTTCATCATGCTCATGTGAAACCTGTTCTTCGTCTTTCGGAGGCTGTCGGCGAGGTCAATCCGGAAGCCGAATCAAACCGTGACGGTTGCTGCGAATTCCACCTCGCAACGCCGCCTCGCCCGCTGCACTCCGTTATGTATTTGTGGCAGCAATCGGACCATTCCCAAACGCAGTCAAGCCACATGTTCGCGAGGTGCTGTAATGTCACCCAAGGGCATAACGTCCGCGCAACGATGACGTTGAAATTGCGCGAATTCTGAGCGCTCGCCGGGGGCGTGGCAGTTGTGCGATGATCGCCCATGAGACGGGGGCGCACTGCGGGGAAATGCTCGTGACGAAGTCCGAAAGCGGGGTGTTGGCCACACCCGTGGCCGTGTCGGTTGCCCGCGGTCTGCGCGACTTCGCCGACGGATTCGGCGCAGTGCTGTTGCCGGTCTACCTCACCGCCCTCGGCCTCGATGCCGCACAGATCGGCGTAGCGGCAACGCTGGCGCTGCTCGGCTCGGCCATGTTCACGCTGGGCGTCGGCTGGCTCGGCACGCGCATCGGCGATCGAACGACGCTGTTGGTGGCGTCGGCGCTGATGGTGGTGACCGGCATCGCACTCGCCGCCTCGAGCCACTATGCGGCGATCCTGCTCGTTTCGCTGTTCGGCACGCTCAATCCGTCCTCCGGCAACGCCAGCGTGTTCGTCCCCCCCGAGCACAGCCTGATGGCGAACGGCGCGAAGGCCGAGGATCGAACCCGCATGTTCGCCCGTTACGGTCTGATCGGCGCGATGGCCGCCGCTTTCGGCGCGTTGCTGACCGCCGCGCCCGACTATCTCACCACGCTCGGCATGGACCGGCTTTCGGCCCTGCGCGCGATGTTCGTGCTTTACGCTGTGATCGGCGTTCTCATCGGCCTCGTCTACGCGCGGACCGCCCAGCCGCCGGTCGCCCCGAATTCCAGCGGCGAGGCCCGCAGCATGCTCGGGCCATCCAGGAAGATCGTGTTCAAATTGATGGCGCTGTTCAGCATCGACAGCTTCGCCGGCGGCTTCATCGTGCAGTCGCTGCTCGCGCTCTACCTGTTCCAGCACTTCGGCATGTCGCTGGCTGGGGCCGGCATGTTCTTCTTCTGGTCGGGCGTGCTGTCCGCGTTCTCACAGCCGATGGCGGCGTGGCTGGCCAAGCGCATCGGCCTCGTCAACACGATGGTGTTCACCCACATTCCCGCCAACGTGCTGCTTATCCTGGCCGCGCTGTCGCCGCGGCTCGACGTGGCGCTCGTGCTTCTGCTGGTGCGCTCGTTCCTGTCGCAGATGGATGTGCCCGCGCGCTCGTCCTACGTGATGGCGGTGGTGACGCCGCCCGAGCGCACGGCGGCAGCGAGTCTGACCGCACTGCCGCGCAGCCTCGCCACGGCGGCAGCACCTGCGCTGTCGGGCATGCTGCTCGCCGCCGGTCTCAACGCCTGGCCGCTGATCCTCGGCGGTGCCCTCAAGATCGTCTACGATCTCCTGCTGCTCTGGATGTTCCGCCACGTGAAGCCGCCGGAGGAGACGGGCAACTGAGGTGTGCAGGACGCGGCGCATTCCGTAGATTGGGGCGAGCCCTGCGAGGCCCCACATCCACACGGCGTGCCGCGAATTGTTGGGCCGCGGCCCGCAGAAGATGCGGGCCTTGACCCAACCTACGAAGTCCTTCCTCACTTCACTTGCACCAGATTCTGCACCAGCGCGGGCGTGTCGTGCGAGTTCTTGTCGGCCTGCTCGCCGGTCAGCGGCTCCAGCATCGCGTTGGGCTTCTTCATCGCGCGGGGGAACGCCGCATCCGCCATCATCGCACTGAACGCTTTTCGCGGGGCAGCCGGCCTCTCCGACGGAACGGAGGAACCGCGACAAGGTATGACGCCGTCTATATAACCGCGCGGGTTTCGCGAAATTCAGTTCACGGGAGAACGCCGATGGAAAGCGACGACCAGCGGTACGTTGGCCAGCCTGAAGTCGGAATGATCGGCATCGGCCTGATGGGCACGGTGATGTCGGTGAGGTTGATCGCGGCGGGCTTCGCCGTCACCGGCTTCGATCCGCGACCCGAGGCGCGATCCGGCCTCGCCGCGATCGGCGGCACGCCGGTCGAAAGCCTCGCCGATCTGGCCCGCCGCTGCGACCGCGCGGTGATCTCCGTGTTCGACACCGCCCAGGTCGAAGACGTGATCGAAGGCCCCGATGGCGTGCTGTCTGTGCCCGAGGGCGAGCGCCGCTTGCGCGTCGTCGTCAATACCGCCACTTGCGAGCCCGATCGCATCGCGGCGCTGGCCGAAAGGGCGCAGGCGCGCGGCCTGCACTTCATCGAGCTGCCGATCTCCGGCACCAGCCAGCAGGTCGCGCAGGGCGACGGTGTCGGCCTCGTCGCTGGAGAGCGAGAGGTTGCCGATGCGTCCGCCGACATCATCGGCGCGATCTGCCCGCGCACCTATTTCATGGGCGCGTTCGGAAACGGCGCGAAGACCAAGCTCGCCATCAACCTCGTGCTCGGCCTCAATCGTGCAGCGCTCGCCGAAGGTCTGACGTTCGCCGGCCGGATCGGTCTGCCGCTCGACGCCTTCATCGAAGCGGCCAGGGGGTCAGCTGCCTACTCCCAGATCATGGACGTGAAGGGCCCCAAGATGATCGCGCGGGATTTCACGCCGCATGGGAAGGTCGGCCAGTCGCTCAAGGATTTCGGGTTGATCCTCGATGCGGCCACCACGCGCGGCCAAGCGCTGCCGTTGACTAACGTCTATGCCGATCTCATGCAGGGCTGCGTCGATGCGGGCGAAGCCGAGCTCGACAACAGCGCCATCATCAAGGAAATTGCGCGGCGCAAGGTGAAGGCCGGCGAATGACGCTCCCACCTTCGCCTGCCGCGACGGCCGAGCCGCGCAAGGCTGCCGTCATCTTTGTTTTGATCACGGTATTCCTGGACGTCCTCGCGCTCGGCATCACGATCCCGATCCTGCCCAAGCTCGTCGAAGGCATGCTCGGCGGCGACACCGGTCGCGCAGCCATCGTATTCGGCCTGTTCGGCACGGCCTGGGCGCTGATGCAGTTCCTGTTCCAGCCCGTGCTCGGCGCGTTGTCGGACCGCTTCGGCCGCCGCCCCGTGATCCTGTTCTCGAACCTGGGGCTCGGCCTCGACTACATCCTGATGGCGCTCGCGCCCACCTTGGCCTGGTTGTTCGTCGGGCGCGTGATCTCGGGCATCGCAGCCTCCAGCTTTTCTTGCGCGACCGCTTACATCACCGACGTGACGCCGCCAGAGAAGCGCGCGGAAGCCTACGGCCTGATCGGCGTTGCGTTCGGTGTCGGCTTCGTGATCGGCCCCGCCATCGGCGGACTGCTCGGCACGATCGATCCCACTTTGCCGTTGTGGGTCGCTTCGGCCTTCAGTCTGGCCAATGCGGCCTATGGCTACTTCGTCTTGCCGGAATCGCTGCCGCCCGAAAGACGCTCGGCCTTCAAGTGGATGCGCGCCAGTCCTCTCGGCTCGCTCCGCCTGCTGCGCACTCACCCCGCGCTGTTCGGACTGTCGGGCACGATGTTCCTCTATCATCTGGCCCACAACGTCTTCCCGGCGATCTTCGTGCTGCACGCGGGCTACCGCTTCGGCTGGGGCGAAGGCATGGTCGGCCTCGGTCTCGCCGGCTTCGCGGTGTGCTCGGCGATCGCTCAGGGCCTGCTCATCAAGCCGGTGGTCGGCCGTCTGGGCGAGCGCAATGCACTACTCATCGGAATTGCTATGGGCGTGTCGGGCTTCGTTCTCCTTGGGGTGGCCGAGACCAGCTTCGTATTCTGGCTCGGCATGCCCGTAATGGCACTGTGGAGCTTCGTCGGCCCCTCGCTGCAGGGAATCATGTCGCGGCACGTCGGGGCGTCCGAGCAGGGCCAGCTCCAAGGCGCGAACGGCGCGCTCGCCGGCATCGCCGGATTGATCGGCCCGACGATCTTCACCCAGCTCTTCGCGGCCGCGATCGCCTATGCGGGGGTCAAGTACGCCGGCGCGCCCTATCTGATGGCGGGCGCGATCCTTCTGGTCGCCGGCCTCATCGCGTGGCGCGTCACTCGGGGAGTGGACGCCGGCCCTCATTGAGCAGGGCGCGCCTCCACGGCCGGCTCACCCGCGCCGATGTTGGGCACAGGCGCCGATTGGTCCGACCGGGAGTTGAGCCACTGGACGTGTTGAGCCGGCGTCCATTCCGGCGGCACGGCATTCCGGCCGACGTGAGCCTTGCCCTCGAATGTGCACCGCGTCGTCGGCGGCACACCGCATCGGCCGTAGAGTTGCTTGTGACCGACGCACTGCCCCTTTAGGTCGCGATAGCCCGGGCCGCCGCGGCACGCGCAACCCGCGCACTTGTCGGCGAGTGCGGTGCCCGCGCTTGCCGACAAGACCAGTGCAGCGAGTACCACTCTGACGGGCGGCACTGCGATCTCCTCACATCCCGAAAACAGCCACTGCGCGGATGGGCGAGCCGGTGCCGCCGCGCCACTTCAGCGGCAGGCCGATGTAGGTGAACGGCCCCTCGCCGATCAGCGTTTCGAGATTGCACAGGCTTTCCATGTGCGTGATGTCGAGTTCCAGGCATGCCTTGTGGACGAGCGCGTTGACCGTGCCTTCCGGGCCAGGCCGCATGCTGTCGATGCCGAAATGCACGACGCCCTGCTTGGCTAGCCATTCCGTCGCCGCGACGTTCACGCCAGAATTGTCGGTGGTGTATTTCGCCGTCGGGAACGTCCGCTCATGATGGCCGGTGCACAACAGAACCGTGCCGCCCTTCGGCACGGGATGGCCGCACTTCTTCACCGCAGCTTCGAGATCCTGCGGCGTGATTTCCGCACGCGCCGGAATGTGCCTCAGGTCGATGCAGATGCCTGGAACGATGCACTTCTCGAGCGGATACTCGTTGATCGGCTGGCCCGTCTTGCCGAAGTGGCGGGGCGCGTCCATGTGCGTGCCGCCGTGGTCGGGCATCGAGAAATACATCACCGAGTTGCCCTGGATGTTGCCCGATTCCGCGAAGGCTTCCTCGTGCGTCTTCCACACGCCGTGGATGATCGGCGGCTGCCCCGGATAGGACGGCGTGCGGTGATAGAGTTCGCGGGAAATGTCGACGATGCGCATGGGGCGTGCTCCGGCTGGCCTCAGGATCTGGCCTAGAGCATCATCCGACAAGGCGGAAACGCTGAGGCGAATACCTGGTCGGACAAAGATGCTCTAGATTCACGAGTGTAGGGCAGTTTCATCCGATAAGTGGTACGCCGATGGCGTTCGCATCCGATCGGATACGGCTCCAGTGGGCCACGTCGCACCTTCCGCGTCAATCGTCGCCACGCCGCCCGTCGCTGCACCGTGTCGTGGATCACCCGGCTGAACCGGGTGATGACGAACCTCTTTGATGCAACTCACCTATCATGGGTCCCCGGAAGGCGCATCTTCAGCGGGACGAACCGGGGTCTTCGCCAGAAACTATCGGGCCAGAAACAACCGCGGGACAGACCCCGGATCGGCCGTCCACACCATCAAGGATGCGAGAGCGTCAAGTCGAAGATGAGACGTCGGGCTAATCAGGCAGGACGACAGGCACAATTACAGTCGGTCTCGTCTTTTGAAACTCGGGCTCGACCTCAAATCGGCACACGAGTCGCCAAGAAATAGCTTTTTGCAATGATTCCATATGCTTGCGCTCCATCTTCGACGGCGCGTTCGGCGCGACATTCGATTGCCATTTCATGCTGACCGTTAATGATATGGCAACTCTAATTCGCATCGCGACTTGCAATGCGTTACCAAATGGCGTTTAGATCATTCATACGGTCTCGGTGTTGTCCCCCCCTACCCCAAAACGCACCGAGATCGCCAGCCCGCGGCCCTCCCCCCCGGCCGCGGGCTTTTTCTATTCGAACTCAGCTCGAGTAAGGCGCACTATTTGCTCGAGGCGGCGCACTGGCGCACTGGCGCCGGGCCGCGATGCAGCCTCGGATCGCGTCGCCTCTCAGAACTTCTCGGACCAGGGGCGGACTTCCACTTCCCAGGACCAGGACGAGCGCGGCTGACGCAGCACGTGCATGTAGGTCTCCGCGATCGCGTCGGGCGACAGGAGGCTGTCGGGAATCGCGTCCGGGCTTTCGACACGGCCGCGCTGCGGGTTTCGAACGCCGCCGTCGATGACGAAGTGCGCGACGTGAATGCCCTGCGGATGCAGTTCCCGCGCCATCGACTGCGCGAGGCCGCGCAAAGCGAATTTGCCCATCGCGAAAGGCGCGGATTGCGGATAGCCCTTCACGCCTGCAGAAGCGCCGGTGAACATTATGGTCCCGGAATTTCGCGGCAACATCCGGCGCGCGGCCTCGCGTCCGACGAGAAACGCACCGAAAGCCGTGACCTCGAGCACGCGGGCGACCTCGGCCGGATCGAGCTCGGCGACAGGGCCTTTGACGCGGTGCGCCGCGTTGTAGAGCGCGACGTCGAGCGGGCCATGCGCGCGTTCGGCCTCATCGAATGCGGCGGCGACCGCGTCCGGCTTCGTGGCGTCGGCCGACAGGACGAGTGCACCGGTCTCGGCGGCGAGGGCAGCGAGTTTGTCGGTCTTGCGGGCCACGAGCGCGACCTTGCCGCCATCCTTCACCAAGGCACGGGCGAACGAGGCGCTGATGCCGGAGCCGGCGCCGAAGATCAGGGCGTTGAGCGACAATTGCCTGTTCCTTGACTTCGAAATGGAGTGGAGTTATCCGTTTATAGCGAGATCTTCCTATAAATGGATAACTTCAACATGGATCCGGTCCGCAACCCGTACGCGCCGGGAGCCGGAAATCCTCCCCCAGAGCTCGCCGGAAGGCAAGAGATACTGGACTTGGCGAGAACAAGCATACTTCGAACCGAGCAGAGCCGTCCAACCCAGAGCATGATCCTCGTCGGATTGCGCGGCGTCGGTAAAACCGTGCTGCTCAATCGCATCGATCAGATTGCGCAGGAAAATCATTTTCACTCGATCTATATCGAAGCGCACGAAGGCAAGCGTCTGGTGGAACTCGTCGTCCCGGGTCTGCGCTCCGTTCTCTACAGGCTGAGCACCGTGGAGAAGGCGAAGGAGAACGCAAGGCGAGGACTTCGCGTTCTAAAGGGATTCCTTGGTTCACTGAAGATATCGGTAGAGGGTGTCGATGTCGGAATCGATCCGGAGACCGGCACCGCAGATTCGGGAGATCTCGAGGCCGATCTGCCCGAGCTGATGCTGAGCGTGGGGATGGCCGCGAAAGCAGCCGGCCGGCCGCTGATCATTCTGATCGACGAACTGCAATACTTGTCCGAAAAGGAATTCAGCGCGTTGATCATGGCCGTCCACCGGCTGAACCAGAAACAACTCCCAGTGCTGATGGTCGGTGCAGGATTGCCGCAGATCCTCGGGCTGGCGGGAAGCTCCAAATCCTACGCAGAGCGGCTGTTCAAATATCCCAGTGTCGGGGCACTGGACGAGGAAGATGCGATCGTAGCGCTGGTCAATCCGGCCCGAGACGAAGGGGTGGAGTTCCAGACCGAGGCGGTGCAAAAAATCCTGAAGGTTACTCAGCGTTATCCGTACTTCCTCCAGCAGTGGGCGTATGAAGCCTGGAACGCCGCACCTCGACCGTCGATCGACGGCAAGACCGTCGACCTCGCGAACGCGGCCGCTATCCAGGAACTCGATGCCAGCTTTTTCAAAGTCCGCTTCGACCGGTGCACGCCATCCGAAAAGCAATACATGCGTGCGCTCGCCGAGCTTGGTCCGGGAACGCAGCGATCCGGTGATATCGCCGAGGTTCTCGGGGTCAAGTCGACGTCGGTCGCACCGACCCGTAACGGGTTGATTAAGAAGGGCATGATCTATTCGCCTTCTCACGGAGATACGACGTTCACAGTTCCCCTGTTCGACGAGTACATGCGGCGCGCAATGCCCAAGTTCCAGTCGAAGGCGCAGAAGTAGAACGGGCCTCATTCACGAATGTCCACCACCCCTGGCAATCTTCTGCGCCTCGCCCGTGCCGGCCTCGTATTCTCGCGGTACGGCGTGCGGCTCGTGCCGAAGGGCATGAAAGTGCCACTGGCGTTGCGGCTCGCAGAAATCCTGACATGGCCGATCTCGGCCGTGACGGCGCCATTCCGCGCCGGGCAGAAGCCCGACACGCGGATATCGAGTGCGTTCGCAGCACTCGGCCCCAGCTACATCAAGCTCGGCCAGTTCCTCGCCACCCGCGCCGACGTGATCGGGCCGGAAGTCGCTGCCGACCTGTCGCGCCTGCAGGACAAGATGGCGCCGTTCTCGATGGCGGAAGCGCGCAAGGCGGTCGAGGAGAGCCTGGGCGGTAAGCTCGAAGACCACTTCGTCGAATTCGGGCCACCGATCGCGGCGGCCTCGATCGCGCAGGTGCACAAGGCGACCGTGATCGACAAGGACGGCTCGCAGCGTGAGGTCGCGGTGAAAATCCTGCGGCCGGACGTGGAGCGCCGGTTCAAGCGCGACCTCGACAGCTACTACCTGGTCGCGCGGCTCGTGGAGAAATTCCATCCCCCGTCGCGGCGCCTCAAGCCGGTGGCGATCGTCGACAATCTCCGGCGGACGACCGAGATCGAGATGGATCTGCGCCTCGAGGCGGCGGCGATCTCGGAGATGGCCGACAACATCAAGGACGATGCGAAGGCCGACGCGGTCGTGTTCCGCGTGCCGCACGTCGACTGGCGCCGGACGGCGCGGCGCGTGCTCACGCTCGAATGGATCGACGGAATTCCGATCGGCGACAAGAAGCGGATCGTCGAGGCCGGTTTCGATCCGAAGGCGCTGGGGCTCGTGGTGCTGCGCGCTTTCCTACGCCACGCGATGCGCGACGGGTTCTTCCACGGCGACATGCATCAGGGCAACCTGCTGATCGACAAGTCCGGCGCGGTGGTGGCGGTCGATTTCGGCATCATGGGACGCCTCGGCATGAAGGAGCGGCGGTTCCTCGCCGAGATCCTGTTCGGGCTCATCACGCGGGACTATCGCCGGGCCGCGGCAATGCATCTGGAGGCGGGTTACGTGCCGCCGCACCATTCGGTGGAGGTATTCGCGCAGGCGATGCGGGCGATCGGCGAGCCTATCCACGGCCGCACCGCCGACGAGATCTCGATGGCGGATCTGCTGGGGCAGTTGTTCGCCTATACGGAAGTGTTCGACATGCAGACGCGGCCGGAGCTGATCCTGCTGCAGAAGAGCATGGTGATCGTGGAAGGCGTCGCGCGCGGGCTCGATCCGCAGCTCAACCTGTGGACCGCGGCCGAGCCGATCGCGCGGCTGTGGATCGAGGACAACTACGGCATTCCCGGCCGCCTCCGCGACGCGGGCGAGAACGCCGAGCTGATGGGCAAGGTGCTCGTGCAGTTGCCGCGCGTGCTGGAGCAGGCAGAGAGTGCGGCCCAGGCGTTCGCCTCGATGGCGAAGGACGGGCTGCGGCTCGACGACGACACGATCCGGCGGATGGCGGCGGAAGAAGCCGCGCAGAACCGCAGCGGACGCTGGGCGATATGGCTGGCTGCTATGGCGCTCGCGGGCATCGCCGTGCTGATGATGTCGTGAGCGTCACCACTCGTTGCGACGCTGACGGTAACCGGTGCGCGGCAGGCGCTGCAGATCCCAATCGTCGTCGTCACGCTGCCACCTCTGATCCCGGCTTCTGGCGGGAACCGGAGGGAGTGTCGTGACCGGCGGCGGTGCTGCGCGAGCGGCGGGCGGCTGGAGGCCGCTGACGACGGCCGCAGGCCCCAGCGACTTGACGACGTGGACGCGGGTCCCGACCTCGGCGAGCGTGGCCAGATGCAGCACGGCGCCATTCATCATCCGGAAGCAGCCGGACGATTGAGCCTGGCCGAGTGAGCGTTCGTCGTTGGTGCCGTGGATGCGATAGAGCGTGGTGCCCAGATAGAGTGCCGTGGCACCGAGAGGATTCTTCAGACCGCCCGTCATCTTGACGGGCAGACTCGGATCGCGCTGCCGCATTTCAGCGGGCGGGTGCCAGTCCGGCCAATCCTGCTTCCGGCTGATGGTCTCGGTGCCGTACCAGTCGAAACCCTCGCGGCCGACCGAGATCTCGTAGGCATAGGCGCGCTTGCCGGGCAGCACGTAGTAGAGCCGCCGCTGGTCCGTGACGATGACGATGGAGCTGGGTGGATAGGCGGGCGCATCGAAGGCGACAACGGGAGGGGCGACGGCCGCAATCACAGGCCTGGCGCCGCCGTCGCGGACTTCATCGGTACTCGGCACCGCGTTGGCATAAGGCGGCTGCTGCCATGGCGACGCGGCGCGCGGATCGCCCGGCTGGCCCCAAAGGCGCGGTTGCCCTCGGGGATAGAAATCGCGATCGTCCCATGTGGGCCGTGGAACTCTTCGGATGGGCGGGCCTTCGACATATCCGTTGTCGCGCCAGACGAAACCTTGCGCCGCCAGGGGCGCGGCAGTCGCCAATGCGCCTGCTACTGCACTTGCCAGCACTGCTGCGGCCGAAACGATGCGCATCTCGTCACCCCAATAGCCAGATCCCAGCGCGACAACGCCTGGAACGACGGGAAGTTGCACCTAAAATATAGTGCAGAATTCGGGACATACGAGACCTTCCGGGCCACACCGAGAGGGAAGTCCGCGCTTAAGGAAAACACTTCGCTGACATAAGGGTGTCTATCGTGTCGGTTCGATCACCGCGTCGCTCCATCAGCGGGGCTACTCCCAGCGGAATATTCGGGGACGCTGGAGCGGGCGAAGGGAATCGAACCCTCCTCAACAGCTTGGGAAGCTGCCGCATTACCACTATGCTACGCCCGCGCTCGGCCCAGTGAAGTCAGGTGGGACCGATGGGTGAACGTATAGCCCGGTGACCGGGGGACGCACAAGGTGGTTGGCGAGTCTCGAGAGGTGTCGTGGATGGCCGCCTTCGCGGCCATGACGGCAGTTTCGGGAGGGGTTGGACGATGAACCGATCGCTCTACTTCCGCGGCAAGGCGACGACGAGGTCGATCTCGATGCGGGCGCCGGGGGATGAAAGTTGATTGATGCAGATGGTGGTCGAGGCCGGGTGCCAGTCGCCGAAGTAGGCGTTCATGACCTTGTGCAGGCCGTCGAAGTCGCGGATGTCGGTCAGGTATTTCGTGACCTTCACAACGTCCTTCCAGGTGGCGCCCTCCTTGTCGAGGCACATCTTCAGGCTTTCCATCGCGCGGCGCGTCTGCTCCTCGATCGCACAGGGGTGATCGTGCTGGCTCTCGATGTGCGGATGGTCGTGATAGAGCGGCGACGCGGTGGCGCCGGAGACGAACATCAGATCGCAGGCGCCGACGATCTTGACCGCCGGCGCGTAGGGCATCCGGTGGCTTTCCTCGGGCTTGGGCTGCACGACCTCGAGTTTGTGGGACATCGCATATCTTCCTTGTGTAGAGGTTGGGATCAGTTCGGCCGCCAGCGCGCCAGACGCTCGTCGACCATATCCTGCAATTTGGTGACGACGATGCCAAGCGCGGCCAGCACGACGAGCACGGCGAACACATCCTCGGTATTCAGCACCTGCCCCGCGAGGAACAGCCGTGCGCCGAGGCCTGTCCGGCCGACGACCATCTCGGCTGCCACGACGAGAATTATCGAGACGCCCAGACCGAGGCGGACACCGGCGAAGATCGAGGGCACGGCGCTGGGGATCAACACGCGGCGGACGATGTGGCGTTGGTTGGCGCCGAGGTCACGCGCGGCGAGCACGAGGCCCGGATCGCACTGGCGCACGCCCAGCAGCGTGTTGATGACAACGGGGAAGAACGCGCCCAATGCGCTGATCGTCAGCATGAACGGGCCGCCGGTGCCGAGCCATATCACGAGCAGCGGGATCAGCGTCACCTTCGGCATCGGATAGAGTGCCGCGATGAACACGTCCGCGATCGCGGCGACGCGAGGCGAGGTGGCCATCCACACGCCCATCAACATGCCGGCGATCACACCGATGGCGCAGCCGGCAAAGATCCGCCACAGCGTCCAGCCGAGATCGAGCGTGAGGTTTTCAGCGACGAACAGCTTCACGAGCGCCGTCATGATCTGAGACGGACGCGGCAGGTAGAGCGAATTTACCTCACCCAACCAGCACCCAAGTTCCCACGCAACGAGCACGAGGGCGACTGCGACCCAGCCCATCCACCGCGCATCCTCCGGACCCGTGCCTGCGAGGCGCATCGGCGCGCTGCTCGCCGCGTTTTCCGCTCTGGCTGCGCGTTCCAGCGTGCCGTCCGCCATGGTCAGCTTCCTTCACTGCGCATCGCGCGCTCGACCTCGTCGCGCAACAGGCCGTAGATCTGCTCGAACAGGGCCACGTATGCGGTGTGCGCCGTGGTGGCATGACCGCGGGGGCGCGGTATATCGACGTCGATCTCTGCTGCGATCCGTCCCGGACGCGCGGTCATCACCAGCACCTTGTCGGCCAGCAGGATCGCCTCCTCGATCGAGTGGGTGACGAGGATCGCGGTTTTGCGCGTGCTTTCGACGAGGCGCGCCAACTGCTCCTGCAGCACGAGCCGCGTCTGTGCATCGAGCGCGCCGAAAGGCTCATCGAGCAAGAGCACGTCGGGGTTCATGACGAGCGCGCGGGCGAGCCCCACACGCTGGCGCATGCCGCCCGACAACTGGCGCGGCAGCTTGCTTTCGAAGCCGGCCAGATCGACCGCGGCCAGTGCCTCTCGGACACGGCGCTGGCGCTCGGCCTTCGCGACACCCGCGATCTCGAGACCGAAGCCGACGTTCTCCTCGATGGTCAGCCACGGAAACAGATTGAACGACTGCCAGACCGTCGCCATCGAGGGCGCCGACCGCGCGCGCCCGTCGGGGCCGAGGTAGGCGATGCTACCGGTGCTCGGCTCGAGAAATCCGCGCACGATCTGCAGCAACGTGCTCTTGCCGCAGCCGGACGGGCCGATGATGGCTGTCACCTCGCCCGGGGCGAAGGCGCAGCTCACGCCCTCGAGGGCGACGACGGGCGTGCCCTGCCGGATGGCCCACGCGAGCCCGAGATCCTTCGCGACGATCGCAACGCCGGAGTTGGTCGACGACGTCGAACTCTCGGACGAGACCGCTGCGTTCATTCCGGTTTCCACCATCAAATGAAGGGGTTCTTTTCGGCGAGGCGCTTGGCCGCCTCACGCGCCGGCGTCAGATCGAAGATCAGCTCTTCCTTGAACTCGCCGGCCGGTGCGAGTTTCATCTTCTGCCAGAAGCGGCCCTGCTTCATCACCGACGCCCTGTCGATCGAGCCGTCCTCGTTGAACCAGGTCCAGCGTGGTGCGGCGGCCGCGATGAGCGCCTCGGGCACCTTGGTGGCGTCGTGAATGATCTTGATGATCGCGGGGTCCTTCGTGGCCGCGGCCTTGTTGTAGAGCCGGGCTGCATGCGTATGCACCATCGCGAACCGCGTCGCCGCGGACATGTTCGCCTTGAGGAACGCGGCCGGCATCGCCCAACCGGCGAGTTGCATGTTGGGGTCGACGTCAAAACCGGCCTCAATCATCTTGCCGGCGTTGTTGCGCTCCGCAATCATGCCGAGCGGCACGGGGATCTGCGCCACGTCGCACTGGCCGGCGCCCATCGCCTTGACGATATCCGGATAGGTGAGGCCCGGCCGCCAGTTGATGTCGGTGACAGGATCGAGGCCGGCCTTCTCCAGCGCGATACCGATCAGGTATTGATCGACGCCGCCGACGGCCTGGAGAAGTGCGCGCTTGCCCTTGAGCATGGCGAATTTGGAGACGCTGGTGAGGCCAGCCTTGTACATTTCGTTGCTGACGACGAGCTGCATCGTGCCGGAGCCGGGCTTTTCGACGCCGCGGTCGACCGTCAGGCGGAATGGCGCGCCGCGTGCAACCGTGTTGAAGAGGCCGGCGTTGGCAGTGGAAACCGTGGCATCCAGCTCTCCGGCTACGAGCGCTGGAATTGCAAGCGCGCCATCCGCGAAGGTGCGCGCATCGACCTCGAGGTTGACTTTGTCGAAGAAGCCACGTGCCTGGGCCAGGAAAATCGGTCCCGAAGAGATCAGCGGCACGACGCCGAGGCGGATTTTCGCCTTCGGTTCCTGCGCGGATACGAACGGCGCGGGGAACGTCGACATGGCGCTCAGAGCTGCGGCACCTCCCAGAACTTTCCGGCGATCGATACGGCGAAGGATCATGTCACTTCTCCATCATTTTGCGCAATCAGGCGTGGAGGCGAGTGTTTCTTACCTCGCCCGCCTTGTCCAGTGCCGCGGCGCGCCTCGAATGCGGGCAATTGCCCGGATGTTTTGCTGCGCGCGTTCGCCAGCGTCCGGTCGATCGTAAGGCTGTCCCGACATGAAGGCGCAAGTCCGATCGAGATTTCTGGCGGCTGTCGCCTTGGCGTCGGGGATGGCCGTGCTCGCCGAGGCTGCGTCGGCCGACGAGCCGAACTCGCGACCGGATTGCCGTGCGACACTCGGGGGCGAAGACAATCCGGCAGCCGCAAGGCGCGCGATCCGGGCGTGCAATCTCGAACTCGGCAGCGGCGCTCTCACGGGACACCGCCGCGCCGAACTACTGATCCAACGCGCCATCGCCTATCGCAATGTGCGCGATGTGGACAGTGCTGCGGCGGACCTGGAGGCCGCAAGGTCGCTGGCGGCTGCCGATCCGTGGCTCGCGCGGTCGATAGCGGCGGTGTACGTGCGGCTCGGCCGGCTCGGGGATGGGGAACGCGAACTCGACCGGGCGATCAAGCTCGAGCCGCATCCGGTGGCATTCCTGGCGCGCTGCGAGATCCGGTTCGAAGAGAAGCGCGCCGAGGAGGCGCTCGTCGATTGCGAGACCGCGCACACCGCCGATCCCAGTTCGAGGTCCGCGGAGCTCACAGCTCGGATCTATCGCGAACTCGGGCGCTCGGATGCTGCGATATCGGTGCTGGAGGCCGCCGTCGAATCCAAGCATGCCGCAACTTCCACGCTGCGGATGCTGGCCTCGCTCTACGACGAGGCGGGGCGCAGCGCGGATGCGTTGCGGATCTCGCCCATGCGACGCAGGGCGCCACCGCCGCGGTAGCTGCTGTCATCGAGCGGCTCGACCTGAAGTCGGTCTCACCAATCGAGCCACGGCGCACTGGCGCCGGGCCGCGTTCGCGACCTGATCCGACCGGACCAGCCGCTTCGCGCTTCTCCTGTCGGATAAAGATGGTTTATGTTGCGCCTCCGTGATTTAGAAGACGCAGTGCACGCGAATTCCAAGACGGCTTCAAATGCCAGCGACGAATGCCTCGCGGCGATGGTCGCCGGCGCCGGCGAGATTGCCGTTCTCGAGCCATTCGATGCATTTGGCCGAGCCGAAGAAATACGGGTCGCCGCCGCGCCGAGCCTTGTGGCCGTAGCGAGCGAGTTGCTCCGGCATGGCCTCGGGAAAGAACGGCTCGATCAGGAAGTCACCGCCTTTGCGATTGCACCACCGCGGCGCTTCAACGGCGGCCGACACGTCGCTGCCGCGATCGATCAGCTCGAACATCAACTGCGCGCCGGTGAGCGTCTGGCTGATGCCGCCGGGGGAGGCGAGCGCGAACCGCGGGCGGCCCTCCTTGTGCACCATGATCGGGCACAGCGTATGGAACGGACGACGTCCAGGTCCGACACTGCCGGGATAGCCGGCGCGGTGGTCGAAGTCCTGCATCCGATTGTTGAAGAGGATGCCTGTCGCCGGGTCCATGAACATCGAGCCGAAGACATTGTAGATGCTTTGCACGATGCAGATCATGTTACCGGCGCTGTCGGCGATCAGCACGCACGCCGTGCCACCGCTGCCGGGCACGCGGCCCTTCGACGAAAGGGCGCGCACCGCGGCCTGCATGCGGGCCTTCATTTCAGGAGCGATCATTTTCGCTGCGGCTTCCGGCATCAGGGAGGGATCGCAGACGAGCGGCTGGCCGTGCTCGAAGGCGGCCTTCATCGCGCTCATCTGAAAGGCCATGCGGCGCACGGGATCGGCGGCGAGCTCGTCACTGGAGATCGCGGAGAGGCCATCGAGCTGCATCAGGAGAAGCGCGCTGCAGGAGTTGGGCGGCAGCACCGAGACGCGATGGCCGCGATAGTCGGTGGAGACGGCGTCGACCCACATCGGCGCGTAGGCGGCCAGATCGGCCTCGGTCATCAGTCCGCCGGCACTCGCGTGCGCCCTGGCGATATGGCGCGCAGTCTCGCCTTGATAGAACTCGTCGGCGCCGCCCTTTGCGATCCGCTTCAGCGTTGCGGCCAGCGCCGGTTGATGCAGCGTCGCGCCGAGGGGCAGGTATTTTCCGCCGGGCAGGTAGACGCCGGCGCAACCCGGGTCCTGGGCCAGATCGGGCGAGTCTTCCGGCAAGCGCGAGCCGAGGATGTACGAGACGGGGTGGCCAGATGCGACCTCGATCGAATTGGCCAGCAATTCGTCCCACGGCTTCGTCGCGAAACGCCGGTGCAGCGCTTCCCATGCGCGAACGAGCCCGGGCACACACGCCGCAAGCGGGCCGTGCACCTTCATGCCGTCCTCGAACTTGTCGGGGGTTGCCGCGGCCGGCGCGACGCCCGACGCATTGAGGGCATGCAGCTTTCCGGTCGCTGCCTCGTGGAAGAGCGCGAAGCAATCGCCGCCGATGGTCGTCGCCTGTCCGACTACGACGGCCAGCGAAGCCGACGCGGCGATGGCGGCATCGACGATATTGCCGCCGCGATTGTGAACGTCGACCGCTGCGAGTGTCGAGGCTGCGTGTCCCGTCACCGCCATGAAGCGGTTGCCATATACGGGAGCGCGCACGGACGCACGTTCGGTCGAGCCGTCTGACATTGCCGGTTTCCTTACTGCGAAGGTTCGATGAGATGCTTGCCGGGAGGCATGCCGTACCGCTGGGCACCGCGATATTGGCACTCCAGATGACCGTGCGCCACCTCCCGATATCATCGGCAATCCGCCGTCCCAGTTGCTAGAGCAGTATCCGATCAGTCGAACACCCCTGGCGTTCGCATCTCATTGGAAACTGCATCACTGGATGGATTCGGCCTCGCGCAGGCTGTCGAACAGCGAAGTCCGGAGCAGGAACTTGCGCGCGGCTTCCGGATCTTCCGACGTGCGCCGCAGCTGATCCTGGTTCTTCTGGCGGACCACCGGGTCTTGCTCGGCGAGCCGCCGCTTGTTCTGGATCGTGTCGGCCTGCGTGTGCGACAGCGCGATGTGGCGACGCTGACGCTCGTAGCGATCGAGCAAGCCTTCGTCGGCACCGTGATGGATGATGTCGGCAAGTTTACCGGCGAGGTTGAACGCATCATGAACACCGCTGTTCAGCCCCATGCCGCCGATCGGGCTGTTCACGTGGGCGCTGTCGCCGACGAGGATGCAGCGGCCCTTGCGGAACTTCTTCGCGACGCGCTGGTGCACCGTGTAGAGGTTCGATGCGCGAATGATGTAGGGCGACCTGAAGTCGATGAACCGATCGAGCAGGCGGCGGAGATTGCTCTCGGCCAGAATGTCCTCTTCGCGTTCGTGTGGCTTGGTCGGGAAATGCACGCGCCAGCGGTCGGCGGGACCTTTCCAGTGGAACAGGTTCGACCATTCGACGGGATCGGAGATGTAGTTGCGCTCGGCGAAACCGTGGTCGCGGAATTCGTAGGACACCTCGATGTTCAGCGTCCGCTCGGTCTCGGTGAAGCCTTCGAATTCGATGTCGAGGTCCTTGCGGACGATCGAACGCGCGCCTTCAGCGCTGACGAGGTAGCTGCCGATCAGCGTTTCAGGCTCGCGCGCTTCGTTCAACACCTTCGCGCGGACGCCGTTCGCGTCGTGTTCGAAGCTCTGGAACTCCACGCCGAGGCGAACTTCGATGAGCGGATTCGCCTTGGCGAGCTTCAACCCTTCCTCGACGATCTTGATGCGTTCGCACTGAAGGGCATAAGGAAACCGCGTGTCGTTCTTCAACACGCCGTGGTCGAATTCGGCGATGCGCTTCCAGCCCGGGCGGTCCCAGTAGTGGAAGACCGGCGCCACGATTCCGCGCGGCTCCAGCTTCTCATAGAGGCCGATCTGATCGTAAAGTTCGAGCGTCGAAGCGTGGTTGGTGCCGGCGCGCGGGATCTGCTCCAGGAAATTATCGTCCGCGAGCTGCTCGACGACCGTCGAGGCGATCTCCGCCTTCGCAAGCGCCAGTGCGAGGCAAAGCCCTACGGGACCTGCACCAATGATGACTATCGGGGAGCGCTCGAGCATTTTGTGAATGGGGAATGGGGAATGGGGAATGGGGAATGGAGAGTGGCGAGATTCAAACCGCTGGCGGTCGTCGATCGCCGGACGATCTACTCACCACCAACGGCCCACCACTCACGAACTTCAAGCGCGCAGCGCTTCAGGTTTTCACGGGTTCGACTTCCTTGACCGCACCCTTCCAGCCGCTGTGGGTCAGGTCGAACACGATGCCGAGGGGGTCCTGATACTTCGCCTCGTAATACGAGTTCGGCGAGGTCGGGCGTCCCGCGAGATACTTGCCGCCCGCCTTGATGACCTGCTTCTCGGCAGCGTCGAGGTCGTCGACCCACATGCCGAAGTGGTACAAGCCGATCTCTTCCTCCGGCGCCTCTTTGCCCAACAGCGCCACGTTCATGGTGCCATCGGTCATGTAGATGCCGCGTCGCGCCGAGCCCGCGCGGGTCATGCCGAACGCGTCCTCGAAGAACTTGGCAGCGGTCTCCGGATCTGGAACGATGATTGCGATGTGGCGAAGTCTTGTAGCCATGTCACTTACCCTGGTAGAGCCGGTTTCGACGCGACCAACAACCGTTGGCAATTGGTTCGCATCAAATCGGCGTTGCTAGTCCTGAATGCTATCCAACTAGACAGTCTCGCAAATTATTGCGAATTGCAAGATGGGTCGTAACGCACTGCGGCTGAGGACGGATCTGCCCAAAACCGCGGCGCGGCATCGACCGAAACGACGTAACCTTCCCGACCGGAGCGGCGGTTCCGACATGGCCTTTGCCGCCGGCACCGCCTCCTTCCCAATTCCGACATGGATGATCCGATGAACAACGCCGATCTGATCGTTGCCACCCTGAAGTCCGCCGGGGTCAAGCATGGTTTCGGCGTGCCGAGCGGAAACGTACTGCCGCTGATGGATGCGATGCGCACGGGCGGGATAGAGTTCGTGCTGACGGCGCACGAGGGCTCGGCTGGCTTCGCGGCCGACGTGACCGCGCGGATTTCGGGAACGCCAGGGTTCTGCATCGCGACGCTCGGGCCCGGCGCCACCAACCTCGCTACAGGAATCGGCGATGCGTTTCTCGATCGCTCGCCGATGATCGCCATCACGTGCACGCTGAACGAAGCGCAACTCGGCCGGCGAATCCAGATGTGGATCGATCATCACACTCTGATGAAGCCGATCACGAAGGCTACGATGCGCCTGGAGCGCGGCAAGGTCGGCGCGCAACTCGCCGAGGCGATCAGGATCGCGATGAGCGAGCCGCAGGGGCCGGTGCACCTCGACCTGCCCGAAGACGTCGCGGTCGCCGAGACGAGCGAGAGCGTTCCTTCCGTTCAGTCCCCTGCACCGATTGCCGATGCGCCGGATGCCGACATCGAAATCGCTGCGCGGATCATCGGAGCAGCCAAGCGGCCGGTCGCGGTGATCGGGACCAACGCGATGCGGATGCGCGATCCTGCATTGCTGCGCGCGGTCGTCGAGCGGCACAACCTGCCGTTCTTCACCTCGACGATGGCGAAGGGACTGATCGACGAGGAACACCCGCTGTCGCTGGGCTGCATCGAACGCGCCAAGCGCAAGGTGCAGCGCAAGCTGATCGGCAGCGCGGATCTGATCGTGGGCCTGGGCTACGATACGATCGAGGTCGAATACGAAGCCTGGGTGGGGAAGGTGCCGGTGCTCGATATCAGCATCGAGAAGCCCGACGTGGACGGCAGCGTGACGATCGCTGCGACGGCGACAGGCGATCTCGATTCCTCGATGACGCGACTGGCGGCGCTACCGGCCGGAGCGAACAGCTGGACGACCGCCGAACTGAAAGCGCATCGCGACGCATTCCAGGCTTCGCTGCGGCCAGCGGTTGCGCGGTTCGCGCCGCATCAGGCCATCGACGTCGTCCGGCAGGTGTTGCCGCGCAATGGTGTCCTGACGTTCGATGTCGGCGCCCACACGCATCAGATCGCGAGCCAATGGACGGCACATGCGCCTCGCACGTTCATGATCACCAACGGCTGGTCGTCGATGGGCTTCGGGCTGCCGGCGGCGCTGGCCGCAAAGATCGCGCGACCCGATCTACCGGTCGTGTGCGTGCTGGGCGACGGTTGCTTCCAGATGACCTGCGGTGAACTCACCGTCGCTCGACGTCTCGGTTTGTCGCTGCCGGTCGTGGTGCTCGACGACCGCACGCTGTCGCTCATCAAGGTGAAGCAGGAGCGGCGCGACCTTCCATTGTACGGCACGACGACGCTCGCGGCGTCGGACATGGCCCCGCCGGCGCACTATTTCGGCGTGCCGTGCGTGGGCGTGCGTGACGGCGACAGTCTGGAGCGGGAGCTGCGCAAGGCGCTTGCTGCTTCCGGTCCAACGGTGATCGAGGCGGTCGTCGATCCGGCGCACTACACCGAGACGGTCTACGATTGAGCACGGTTGCGCATGGCCTTATGCCCCCCCACCCCTATCCCCTCCCCACGAGGGGGACATGGCGTGCAGTAGGCGAGCGGCATCGCCGAGCAGTATCGCCGCTACCCGTCAGGTCGTTGCAGCGGGGTTCGGCGAGGGGCGCACGACGGTCACGGTGCACGGCGCCTCGGCCATGACCTGGGCGGGGAGACGGCTGCTGGTGACGCCGGAGCCTGCGGGCGCGCCGATGATGAGATGATCGACCGAATTCGACTTCGCGAAGTCGATGATGCCCGCAGCAATGCTGCGTTGCTCGAGCAAGTGGTATGTGATCTTGGCGCGCGGCAGATCCAGCGGCGCGGCCCACTGGCGCAACATCGCCAGCCGTTCGACGTGAATGTTGTCGCCCTTGAAGTCGACATTCCCATCGAGGGCGAGAAGCGAGGTCTGCATCACGTTGAGGCAAGCGATGCGGGCGCCGGGAATGTTGGCGAGCACGGACACGGTCGAATCCAACAGCGTCTGCCGCAGCTCCTCGAAGCCCGGCTGCAGATCGACAGCGACGAGGACGATGGGTGCGCGCGGCGGCGGCTTCGTCGCGATCGACTGGATCTCGCGCATCGTCGAGCGCACGCGCAGCCAGCTCGCGAAGGTCGTGCGCGCGTCGGCGCGTTCTGTGCGGCCAGCGCGCTCCGTCAACTCGACGAGATCGAGATGACGCAGATCGAAGGCCAATTCCTCCGCGGTCGCGTAGCGGCGGTCGGGCAGCGGCTCAATGCACTTGAGGATCACTTCCTGCAGCGCCGGTGCTACCTCGCTATTGATGGCGCGCGGCGGGATCGGATCGCGCCAGACACGCCGACGGACCTGCGCCATTCGGGCGGGCTTACCGAACGGCAACTGGCCGGTCGCCATCTGGTAGATGATGGCGCCGAGCGCAAACAAGTCGCTGCGCCGGTCGGAACGGATGCGCAGAAACTGCTCGGGCGCCATGTACTCGACGGTGCCAGTCGGCTTGTGGAATTGCTCCTGAAGCAGATCCGGCAAGTGCTCGTGGCGGGACAATCCGAAGTCGACCAGAACGGCATCGCCATTCGGCCGGAACAGCACGTTCGCCGGTTTCAGGTCGAGATGCAGAACGTGCTGCTGGTGGAGGTCGCCGAGCGCATCGGCGATCGCGGTGCCGTAGGCGATCGCCTGCTCGGCGGTGGGTCTGTCGCTGCGGATGCGCTTTTCCAGCGAAGCGGCGTCGAGGTACTCCATCACGACGTAGGGCTGCACGACGAAGTCGCCGCTCGCGAGCAAACGCGGCACATGCCGCCCCTGCAGCTCGCCCATGATCATCTGCTCGACCTCGAAGCCGACGAGCAGGGAAAGCTCGCCCTTCTTGTCGAGGAATGGCGCCTTCATCACGATGGGAACGTCGAAATCGGCCCGGCTCACGCGCCAGATGTCAGCCATGCCGCCACGATGCAGGCGTTCCTCGATGAGGAAACCGTCGATCTGCATCCCGGGGGAAAGCTGAGCCTTGGCCATCCCTTCACTCTCCCAGGACGATGCGTTTGGCGAGGACCTCGGGCAATCCGGCAGCCATGATCTTACGAGCCGTCGTATCGATATCGTAGGGGACCCGCTGATAGGTCAGCCGGTTCGACGCGGTGTCGAGCAGCGCGTAGCAGGCTGCCGGATTCTTGTCGCGCGGCTGGCCGACGGAGCCGAGGACCGCGATCCAACGGCGATGGCTCAGCAGCGGCATCGCCTTGCTGTCGACCGGCACATGGCGATGCGGGAGGCTCGTCGCGCTTTCGTTGAAGAGCGCTGGTACATGCGTGTGGCCGCAGAACGTGAGCCGCTGCGCGGTGGCGTGAAAACTCTGGAAAGCATCACGCGGCCCCAGCATGTAGATCCAGTCCTCGGGCGCGTAGCCGCTGGCATGGACGTAGAGGCGGTCGTCCTCGTTCAAGTCGAGCGGAAGCGACTTCAGGAACTCGCGGTGCGCGGGGCCGATCTGCCTCCTCGTCCAGACGATCGCGGCTCGGGCGAGGGCGCCGAGCTTCTGCTTGTCGTCGATGGCCGCGGCATCGTGGTTGCCCTGGATCGCGAGCGCTCCGTTCGCAACGAGGTCGGCGACGCGCTCGACCACCCAGACGGGATCGGGCCCATAGCCGACAAGGTCGCCCAGGAACACGTAGCTTTCGGCGCCTTCGTGGGCGGCATCGTCGAGGCACGCCGTCAGCGCCTCGCGATTGGCATGGATGTCGGCGAAGAGTGCGATCAGCATGGCATTCGGTGTTGCGTGGTTCGGTGGGATCAGGTCTGGCTGGTTCAAGTCTGGCTCGTTCAGCTCTGGCTGGATCACGGCGGGCCGGCAATGACGGCGCGATCGTCCGCGGTCGTGGTGATCGCATCGTCGAGCGCGGGAATGCGGAACGTGAACGTCGAGCCCCGGCCGAATTCGCTCGCGACGGCGATATCGCCACCGAAGCGCTGGAGAATCTGGCGACTGATGGGCAGCCCCAAACCTGTGCCCTGGGGCTTGTCGGTAAGGGTATTGCCCGCCTGCTGGAAGCGCTCGAAGATCTTGTCGATATCGTTCGCCGCGATGCCGACACCGTTGTCGGTCACGTCGACCTCGAGCCAGCCATCGCGAGCCCTCGCCACGAGGGATATCCGGCCATGGGCCTCGTCGCAGAACTTCACGGCATTCGAGACGAGATTGACGACAACCTGAATGAGGCGGTCCGGATCGACCATGATCGGAGGCAGTGTCGCGGGCACATCGACGGTCAAGTCGATATCGGGCCGGTGGGTCAGCAAACCGCTGGTCGCGGCGACTGCCTGCTCGATGATCGGAGCGATTCTATGCGCGGCGATCTGCCATTCCGTCGTGCCGGCCTCCATCTTGGCGAGATCGAGGATGTCGTTGATCAAGCGGCTCAGCCGTTCGCTTTCCTGCACGATGATGGTGACGAACTCCCGGCGCTCGCCTTCGCCGAGTTCGGGATTGTCGCGCAGGATCTCGCTGAACGACCGGATCGAGGTCAGCGGTGTGCGGATCTCATGGCTGACGGTCGCCATGAAGTCGTCTTTGAGCTTGTCGAGCTGCTTGAGCTGTTCGTTGGCCATCCGAAGCTCCTGGCTCGTCGCCTCGAGTTCCCTGGACTTCTCCTCCAGGCGGCGCGAATAGACCACCAACTGGGATGCTTCGTCGAGAATCCGCGTCACTTCGTCGATGTCGTGCATCTCCTCGCGCAGCACGGACGCCATCATGATGCGCGCGGACGCAGCTCCGATAGCGCCTGCGAGCTGACGCTCGACGAACGATACCGTGGCGGAGTCGGCGGGGCCGGTCCGTTGGATGGTGCGGCCCGTCTCCTGCTCCATCCGAACGAACGCCGCCTCCGCCCGCGGCTCGCCCAGGAAGCGGGCCAAGAGCGCTTTCAGTTCAGAGACGCCGGCGCGGCCTTGCCATTCCCTGCCCGATCCGGCTGCCTGCTTGAAGGTGTCCACGAAGCGGACGGCCTGGCCGCGCTCGATCACCGAGGGCAGCGTGAACAGCGACACGCCGACGAGCAGGCCGACGTTGACGATCATGGTCCAGATGGTGGCGTGCGAGATCGGATCCAGGCCCTCCAGTCCCAGCAGCGCGTATGGTTTCAACAGGGCCAAGCCCCACGGGCCGTGCTCGGCGAAGCTCGCCGCTATCCAGCCCGATCGCGAGAACGACGGCAGCAGCAACGTATAGATCCACATCAGGAAGCCGCCGAGCAAAGCGGCCAGCGCGCCGGCGCGCGTGGCGCCCTTCCAGTAGAGGCCGGCGAGAATCGCGGGCGCGAACTGCAGTGCGGCGACGAACGACACGAGGCCGATGGTGACCAGCGCGTAGGATTCTCCGACCGTGGTTGCGTAAACGTAGCCGAGCAGCAGCACGAGCAGAATGGTTCCGCGCCGGATGGCGATGAGAAGGCCCGTCAGATCCTTGCGTTCGGCAAGACGCAGGCGGCCGGCCCGCAGCAGGAGCGGCATCACCAGATCGTTCGAAACCATGGTCGCCAGCGCCAGCGTCTCGACGATGATCATGCCGGTGGCAGCGGACAAGCCGCCGATGAAGGCCACCAGCGCCAGCAGGGGCGCGCCCTGCTGCATCGCGATCGTCAGCACGAAAGTATCGGCGTCGACTTTGCCGTCGGGGAAGAGCAGCAAACCGCCGAGCGCGATCGGCAGAACGAAGATGTTGATCAAGAGCAGATAGAGCGGCAGCATCCACATCGCCTGCTGCACGTGACGCTTGTCGACGTTCTCGATCACGAGCACCTGGAACTGCCGAGGGAGCACCACGATCGCGGCCATCGAAAGTATCGTGAGCGTCACCCAGCTCGTGTGGCCAGCCACGCCTTCGATCGTGAAAAGACGGCTCAGTGCATCGCTCGATGCAGCGCGCGTGAAGATATCCCCGAAGCCGTTGAAAACGCCGAAGGTGACGAACACGCCGACGGCGAGGAACGCGACCAGTTTGACGAGGGATTCGAATGCGATCGCGGCGACCATGCCTTCGTGGCGTTCGCTCGCGTCGATGTGGCGCGTGCCGAACAGGATGGCGAAAGCGGCCAGCGCGAGCGTGATGTAGAGTTCGGTGTCCTGCCACACCGCTCCCGCGGTCTGCGAGGGCATGCGTATTTCGGGGTAGGCGATCAGGATGGAAAAGCTCGTCGAGATCGCCTTCAACTGAAGCGAAATGTAGGGAAGAATTCCGACGACCGCGATGACGCTGACCAGCATGCCGAGCGACACGCTCTTGCCGTAGCGGGACGCGATGAAGTCGGCGATCGACGTGATGCGGTTAGCCTTGCAGATGCGGATCAACTTGCGAATGACGATCCAGCCCAGCACGAATGTGAGGGTCGGGCCAAGGTATATCGGCAGAAAGCCGATACCGCTCGACACGGCACGGCCGACGGAGCCGAAGAACGTCCACGATGTGCAGTAGACCGCGATGGACAGCGCGTAAACGTAGGGCGTCGAGATGATGCTGCGCCCGGCATCGGCGCGCCGATCCCCGTAGCTCGCGATAGCGAAAAGCAATCCGAGATACAGTAGCGAGACGAGGAGGACGACGGGGGCGCTAAGCATCGCGGCTCCCCTCGCTGCCTGTCTGAACGGGAAGGGCTGGCTGAACGGAAAGTGCTGGCTGAACGGGAAGGGCTGCAGGAGAGGCCGGGGGCGGACTATCCGCTTCCTCGCGCGGGATCGAGCGGGCGATGGCGGCAGCAAGCGCGATCAGCATGCACCACGCCGCGAAGACATAAAGATACAGCACGGGAATGCCGGCGATCCGATCGGGCCGATTGAACACGAGAAGCAGCGGCGGCAAGAGAAGGATCGCGCCGAGAACGAAGAGAGCGACCGATCGATCGACGGTGCGATTCCTGCGGACCATCTCATGCTCCTGGGTCGATTCGCGTCAGCTACTCACCGCAGCTTTTCAGATTCAGCCCGGTGTGGGGGGCCGCGCGAGGAGCGTCGCCACCCGGTCGATGGCGTCCTTGGTGGAGAACGGCTTCGTGATGTAATCGTCGGCGCCGAGCGAGAGACCCTTCTCGCGTTCCACGTCCCTGCCGCGCGCGGTCAGCATGACGACGCGCACGTCCGCGAGCGCGGGATCGGCTTTGATCCGCTGGCAGACGGAAAAGCCGTCGAGCTTGGGCATCATCACATCGAGCAGGACGATGTCCGGCTTCTCCCGCGCGATTTCCGCCAGTGCCTGCTCGCCATCCTTCGCGGTACGGACGTCGTATCCAGCCTTCTTCATCAGGAACTGGAGCGACAACAGGATATTGGGCTCGTCGTCGACGATGAGAACCCGGGCGGGTGATGGAGTTGCGTCGGTCATGGCGATATCCGAGAAAGATGAGGCTGCATGACACTAGTGTCCCGAACCCGAAGTTCGCACCCACAGCGCCGCATCGTCGGTTGCGAACTTCGGGTTTAAAAAGGGACACTAGATGCTTGAAGTTCCTAGTGTAGCGCATCTGACGTTTGGTTCCCGCCCGCGGCTGGACTCGTAGCCAAACGTCAGATGCAAAAGCTACACTAGAATCATGCTGTTGCTAG
>CAZNMY010000007.1:0-101721 GCA_964574325.1 uncultured Devosia sp.
AGCGCGGCGAGAAGATCTTTGCCAATCCGCGCAATGCGGCGGCGGGGTCGCTCAGGCAGCTCGATTCGTCCATCACAGCGCGGCGGCCGCTCAAGTTCTTTGCCTATACCTGGGGCGTGGTGTCGAAGGTGCCCGGCAAGACGCAGTCGGAGGTGATCGAGGCGTTCGATGCGTGGGGCTTTCCAACCAACCCGCTGATGAAGCGCTTCACGGGCGTGCCGCAGATCTTGAAGTATTACGAGATGATCGCGGGCAAGCGTGCGTCGCTGGGCTATGACATTGACGGCGTTGTCTACAAAGTCGACCGCTTGGATTGGCAGCAGCGGCTTGGGTTCGTGAGCCGGGCGCCGCGGTGGGCGGTGGCGCATAAGTTTCCGGCCGAGCAGGCGGAGACGGAGCTTCTCAATATCGACATTCAGGTGGGGCGCACGGGGACGCTGGCGCCTGTGGCCAAGCTCAAGCCCGTCACCGTCGGCGGCGTCGTCGTGTCCAACGCCACGCTCCACAACGAGGACGAGATCGCGCGCAAGGACGTGCGGATCGGCGACACGGTCGTGGTGCAGCGTGCGGGCGACGTGATCCCGCAGGTCGTCGAAGTCGTGATGGCCAAGCGCGAAAAGGGCGCAAAGCCGTATCAGTTTCCGCATCGATGCCCGGTGTGCGACAGCGAGGCCGTTCGCGAGACGGACGAGAGCGGCGAGGCCGACGTCATCAGGCGCTGCACGGGTGGCCTCGTGTGTCCGGCGCAGGCGAAGGAGCGGCTGAAGCATTTCGTTTCGCGGCTTGCGTTCGACATCGAGGGACTGGGCGACGAGAAAATCGAGCTGTTCTTCGACGAGGGTCTGATCCGCAAACCGGCCGACATCTTCACGCTCGCGGCGCGCGATGCGGCAGCGCCCGAGCATCTCGCAGACCGAAAGGGATTCGGCCAGAAGTCGGTCGATAACCTGTTCCGTTCGATCGACTCGCGGCGGACGATCTCTCTGGAGCGGCTGCTGTTCGCGCTCGGCATCCGGCATGTCGGCGAGACGACGGCGCGCGACATCGCCAAGGCTTTCGGCACGTGGGATGCCGTGAAGGACGCCATCGATGCGGCGAGTGCCGTGCGCCCGGGCCCCGACTACCGGCGTCTGATCGGGCTGAAGGGGCTCGGGCCGAAGTCGGCGGAGGCACTGATGCAGGTGCTGGGGAGCGGTCAGGCGCGAGGCGGGGATCTGTTCGCCGAGGGACCGCCCACGTTTGCTGCAGCGATCGCGGGCATCAAGGGCGTCAGGTCCTCGGCCGCGGAGGCACTGTCTGCAGCGTTCCCCGACGTGCGCGCGTTCATCGAGACTGCGCGCAAAGGCGCGAAGGAGATGCCGGGCGACGCCTATCGCGACTTCGCCAGTCTGCAGGGCATCGGGGAGGTGGCGGCGGACGCGCTGATCGATTTCTTCCACGAGGCGCACAATCGCGAGGCGGTCGAGGCGCTGCTTTCCCACGTCAAAGTCGTGGCGTACGAGCGGGCGGCGGCGCAAGCCTCGTCCGTGACGGGCAAGACCGTCGTTTTCACGGGCACCCTCGTCAAGATGACGCGCAACGAGGCCAAGGCGCAGGCCGAGCGGCTGGGGGCGAAGGTCGCGGGTTCCGTATCCAAGAAAACGGACTACGTGGTGGCGGGCGACGAAGCCGGCTCGAAGCTCGACAAGGCGCGGGAGCTGGGTGTCGCGGTGCTGAGCGAAGACGAGTGGCTGGCGCTGATCGGGCAGGGGTGAGCCGATGCCCTCCTGCTACTTCGGGGATGGCGACCTCGGCGAATTGCCTGCCAAAGTCAGGAAGCAGTTGACCGAAGCCGTGGCTTCGACAAGTCTCGACCAAGTCGAGACGATAAGGGCTCGAGCTCACAAGAACCGTCGTTTCTGGACAAGCCTCCCGTGACACGATTGCCCCCACACGAAGAACTATTGGCCGTGGCGCGCCGCGTGGTCTGGTTCAAGCCGCCCGAGGAAACGCTTGCCGATGTCCCTTTCTTCGTTGCTCACCTGCTCACCTATTCCACGCCGGAGGATGTGAAGACCGTCGGTCGGTATTTCACTGCCGATCAACTCCGCTCAGCGCTCGATGCGGCGCCGCCGGGCGTCTTCGATGCCAGATCCTGGAACTACTGGAATCTGATGCTCGGGCGAAATCCGGCACCGCCCCGGCCCGCTCGCGTCATCCCCGATGGCCCCTCCGTCGCGCCAGAAGAATCGCGGGGGGCTCGCCGGAAGAGCGCTCGAACGTGAGTTGGCAGGATGCTATAGGTCTTTCCGCTTGTTTTGGGTCGCAGGTTCGTAGGTCGGGTCGAACCCTGCGAGGCCCGACATTCGCACGGAGTGCCGCGAATTGTCGGGCCGCGGCCCGCTGAAGTTGCGGGCCTCGACCCAACCTACGGGGAAAGCGCTCCAGACCGGAATCTGATCCGAAGACTCGAGACAGCGCCTATACGATATGGCGAAACGATATGGCGAACAGTAATCTGGGAGAGACGGCCCAATGACGGTAAGACTTAGCGGCTCCAAGCGCGTTGCGGTTGCGGCACTCGCGGCGTGCGCTGCGTTCGTCATGACCTTCTCGGCTCACGCGCAACGCCCCGCCTCGCAGAGGAACCCGCTCGATCGCTCGGACCTGGGCCGCAGCAAACAGGACCCCAATCTCAAGGGCATCCCGGTTCCACCGACGTTGACGGCCGTCGAAAAGCTGCCGCTCGACAAGATCAAGCTGCCGCGCGGCTTCTCGGCCGAGGTCTGGGCGCATTCGATGCCGGGCGCAAGGACCATGGTCCAGGGGCCGAAGGGCACCTATTTCATCGGCACGCGTACGATCGGGCGTGTCTACGCCGTGATCGACAAGGGCGCATCGCGCGAGAGCAAGACGATCATCCAGGGGCTGACGCAGCCGAACGGTCTGCTGGTCCACGAAGGCGCGCTCTACGTGTTCGCGATCAACAAGGTGCTGCGCTACGACAATATCGAGGATCGGATCGAGGCGGTGCCGCAGCCGGTGGATCTCACCGAGAAGTTCAATCTGCCGACGGAAGTCCAGCACGGATGGAAGTACGTGAAGGCCGGGCCGGACGGGAAGATCTACGTGCCGGTGGGCGTGCCGTGCAACATCTGCGAGGTCAACCCGGGGACGCATGGTCATCTGCGCCGCTACGATCCCAAGGACTGGAGCTACGAGATCGTGGCGCGCGGCATTCGCAACTCCGTCGGGTTCGACTGGCATCCGGTGACCAGGGAGCTCTGGTTCACGGACAACGGCCGCGACTGGGCCGGCGACAGCGGACCGGAAGACGAGCTCAACCGTATCCCGAAGAACAAGGAAGGCGCGCATTTCGGCTATCCCTACTGTCACGCGCAGGGCGTGCCCGATCCCGAGATCAAAGTGCCGACACCGTGTGCGAACGTGATCACGGCTGCCGCGCTGATGGGACCGCACGCCGCTGCTCTCGGTATGACGTTCTACACAGGAACGATGTTCCCGCCTGCCTATCGGAATGTGGCCTTCATCGCACGGCACGGCTCGTGGAACCGCTCCAAACGGTTCGGCTACGACATCGTGATGGCGCGGCCGCGCGGCGACGGCAAAGCGATCGTACAGCCGTTCCTGACGGGTTGGCTGGACGAGGCCGCCAACAAGTTCCTGGCGCGGCCGAGCGACGTCTTTCAGATGAAGGACGGTGCGATCCTGGTGTCCGACGAGTACGGCGGCGCGCTCTTCCGCATCAGTTACAAGGCGCCGGAGAAATCGGCAGGGCGTTGACGCTTCTGCAACAGACGCGCCGAAGCCGAAACATCGGCAGGCATCGGTCATCAGACCGGGGGGAAGATGACGATCACAATCGCTGCGGCTCTTGCCACTGACCAGTGGCCCGTCGCGCCAAAATCGCAGCACAGCCGCGACCGAGTTCGATTTTGGCGCGACACAAGGGCCACTCGATAAATCGTAGGCTCAGTGTGGCGTTCATCGCGTCGTGATCGACACCAACCCCACCGCCTCCACCGGTCAATCGAGGCGCGACGCCACGCAAGGACGATAAGGGGAGTTCGCTGTCATCGCGCAGTCATCTGCCGGCCGTAAAGGCGGCGAGGGACTTCGTCGACCGAGGGCAGAACTCAATGTACATTCCGAAATTCGGGGCAGCAGCGCTTGCCTGCCTCATCGCCTCCAGCCCAGCAAGGGCTGCCGATTTCCAGATCCTCGATAGCACCGACACGAAACTGCAATGGAAGACCGTGCAAATGCCGGACGGCAAGAGCGTCCGCTACACGTTGGGCATAGGCTCTGGAGCTTTCCGTCACCCAGCCGACCCTGCCGATGTGGTCTGGACTGTCGGTGATCGCGGTCCCAACTTCACGTGTAACGAGGCCGCGAAACTGGTGGCCAAGTCGGTTGCCGAGGCTTGCGCCAAGCTCAAGAACGGCCGCGTCTATCCGACGCCTGAGTACGTGCCATCGATCTACCGGGTTGCCCTCGACCGGAAAGTGAACACCTTCAAAGTGCTCGAGATCATTCCGGTCAAAACCAAATCCGGCAAGCCGGTCAGCGGCCTTCTCAATCCGCAGACGGTCGCCACCAAGGACACCGGCATGGATATCGCCGGCAACACGCTTCCCGACAACGCAGACAATATCGATCTCGAGGCGCTGGTGCGCTTGTCGGACGGCTCGTTCTGGATCGGCGAGGAGATGGGTCCTTCCCTCGCGTTGCTGTCAGGTGACGGCCGCATCCTGAAGCGGCTGGTGCCATCCGACGCGGTCTCGGACTACAAGTCGTCCGAAGCCGAAATCGTCGGCTCGCTGCCGGCGATCCTGTCCAAGCGGCAGGGCAATCGCGGCATCGAAACGCTGGCGATATCACCCGACGAACAATACCTGTACTTCGTGATGCAGAACCCGCTCGCGAACCCGGACGCGAAGGCGTACAACGCCGCACGCAACTCGCGGCTGTTCAAGATCGAGCGCGTCTCTGGCCGGCCGGTTGCCGAGTACGTGTATCAGCTCGATGCGCCCGAGAGTTTTACGCTGGAGCCGTCCAAGCGGCAGAGCGACCCTAGAATTTCCGAGATGATCGCGCTCGGCAACGACCGTCTCCTCGTTCTGGAGCGCAACGAAACCCATACGAAGTTGCATGAGGTTTCGCTCGCCGGCGCCACCAATATTCTCGGAACCAAGTGGGACGACGTCGCGACGGCGCCGTCGCTCGAACAGGAAAACGATGCGGCGAAGATCGGCATCGTGCCGCTGACCAAGACGCTGCGATTCGATCAGGCTCGGGACTTCAAGGACGCGCCGGCGAAGATCGAGGGATTGGCACTGCTCGGCGACGGCACGCTGATGATGATCAACGACAACGATTTCGGTATTCGCGGTGACGCCACGCGGATCATCCTGACGAAGGGTCTCGTGAAGCCGGACCTCGCCGCCTACAAGCGATAAAGATCGCTGGAGCAATATCGGCAAGCATCGGGTTAAGCTGCGGAGCGTTTCAAATCCGGAGCTTTCCGATGCTTACCCTGAAGTTCGGCGGATACCAGCCCGAGCGGTCCGTGCACACGCGGGCGGCGCGGGCGCTCGATGTTGCGCTGGGTGAGCGCACGCATGGCGCGTTGCGCCTCGACATCACGGCGCAGATCACGGAAACCGGGCGGGCGGCGGCAGACCTGCTCACGATGACGGAAAGCGGCGCGCTCGAAATGTGCTACTTCGCGTCGAGCTATCTGGTGGGGCGTATCCCGGCGCTCGGCGTGCTCGACCTGCCGTTCGAAGGCGCTGATCGAACCATGATCTGGCGACGGCTCGACGGCGAGGCGGGGCGGCTGCTCAAAGAGGCCGTCGCGCGCGACAGCGGCTATGAACTGCTCGCGTTCTGGGACAACGGGGTGCGCCACATCTCGAACGGCGTGCGCGCGATCCGTCATCCGCGTGACTGCGCGGGCTTGTCCATTCGCACGCTCGACAATGCGTTCCACCAGGTGATCTTCGGTGCGCTAGGGTTTTCTCCGCGCTTCATCGACGTGAAGGATCTCGGGGCAGCGGTGCGCAGCCGCACGATCGATGCGCAAGAGAATCCACTCACCAATCTCGTCAACTTCGACATCCACAAGACGCATCGGTTCGTGAGCCTGACGGGACATTTCTTCGGGATCGCTCTCGTCCTCGGCAACAAGGCGGCGCTCGGAGGGCTCGACACGTCGCAGAGGGTGGCGCTCGAGCTGGGCATCGCGCATGCGACGGGGATGCAGCGCGATCTCGCAGCGGCGGAAGACGAGGCGTGCCTCGGCCTGCTCGAGGCCGATGGCGTCGATATCGGAAAGGAAGGGCAACTCGACCGGGACGCATTCAGGCAGTGCGTGGCCGAAGTGGTGGCGAATGAAACGCGCCATCTCGATCCGACCTTACTGTCCGCCTGGCGTGGGCCACCGGAAGCTCGAGGGAGTGCGCAGACGAGTGCATAGACTGGTGATGCGCTCGGCTATATGGTTCCTGCAACGATAATCTACAGTCCGGAGGACATGCCATGCCGAGGCGCGACGACAAGCGGACATCCAATTCGTTCTCACGCCGCACGCTGCTCACGACTGCGGGCGGCGTTTTGTCGATGCCTCTCGTCGCGCGGTTTTCACCGGCGCATGCGGCATGGCCCATGGACAAGCCCGTGCGCATCGTCGTTCCGTTCGCCCCCGGTGGTCCGACCGACATCATGGCGCGGGTCGTCGCTGCGCATCTGTCCGAGATGACGAAAGCGTCTTTCATCATCGAGAACAAAGCTGGGGCCGGCGGCAACATCGGTATGAGCGAGGTGGCCCGCGCGGAGCCGGACGGCTACACGCTGCTCATCACGTCGAGCGCGATCGTGGTCAATCCCGGCCTCTCCGAGAAGGTGCCTTACGATCCGGCCAAGGATTTCGCGCCGATCTCCGAGATGGGCACGTCGCCGAACGTGATCGCCGTGACAAACAACCTCGGCGTCAACACGATCGCCGAACTCGTGGCGCTGGCCAAGAAGGAGCCGGACAAGCTCAACTACGCGAGCCCCGGCATCGGCACGACACCGCATCTTTCAGCCGAGCTCCTGAAGCTGCGCGCCGGCATCAAGATGGCGCACGTCTCGCACAACGGCGCGGGGCCGGCGGTGCAAGCGCTGCTGGCCGGTACGACGCAGGTCGGCAGCTTCGCCCTGCCGCCGGCGCACCCGCACATCATCGCCGGCAAGATGAAGGCGCTCGCCGTCACCGGCGCCAGCCGGTGGTTCGATCTGCCGAATGTGCCGACAATGGTCGAATCCGGCTTCAAGGACTTCGTGGCCGATACACTGCAAGGGTTCCTGGCCCCGGCGAAGACCCCCCAGGGCGTCGTCGATCAGATCGCGTCCGCCACCGATGCGATCCTCAAGCGCCAGGACGTCAAGGACCGTCTGCAGAAGGCCGGCTTCGCGGTGCTCAACCGAGGTCCCGCCGGCATGAAGGCGCGCATCGAGAAGGAAGTGCCGATGTGGCGGCAGATCATCACCGAGGCCGGCATCAAGGTCCGCTGACCTTCCGCTCCGATAACCGTGGGGGCGCTTGCCGGGCGACAATCGTGGGATCAAGCTGCTAGATTGGACTTCACATCTGAGCAGACTTGGTGATCCATGCCCGGCGACGACATCCACAACGAGGCGGCGTTCGAGGCCGCATTGAAGGCGGCTGCAGCCGCATGTCCCGATGCGGCGACGCTGATCGGCGTTGCTGCAACCCTCGCTGGTCGGCGCATCCCGCTGGAACTGTTTTCGAAGACGGCGATGAAGCCGGAAACGGCCCTCGCGGCTCGGGATGCCCTTGTTCGTGGGGGATTGGCAACGGCGGATCTGCTCGACGGCGGCGGGCAGGGCTTCAGCGTAACTCCCGCCGTGCAGAAATTCGCGCGTGCCCATCATGCGCGTCAAGGTGAATCGGAAAGCAGCATCGTGCGCAGCATGAACCTGCTGATCGATACCTATCCTGCGGGCGCCGATGCGTCGGATGCCCGGTCGTGGCCTCTGTGCGAGCGGCTTACACGGCATGCGCAGGCGGTCCTGGCTTTCGCCCCCGACACCGGCGACGGCGCGGCCGTGACGAGCGAGCTACTGCATCGTCTGGCGCAGTATCTGTTTGCGCGCGGGCGGTTCGACGAGGCGGTCTCGGTCGTTCAGCGGAGCGGTGCGATCGACGAAGTGATCCATGGCCCGGAAGACGAGATCGTCGGGCAAGGCCAGGCGAACTACGCCATCCTGCTGCACGAGATGGGGCGGACCGAAGAAGCTCTCCCCCACATCCGCCGCGCGATGGAAATCGGAGAGGCCAACCTCGGTCCGCAGCATCCGATCGTGGCCGAACGCTACAACATCCTGGCCACGCTGCTCGAGGAATTGAATCTGCACGCGCAGGCCGATCCCTTCATCAGGCATGCCCTGATCGCTGCCGAACAAGTGCTCGGATCGGACCATCCCGACACCCGGCAATACCGCCAGAACTACGAGCGGATCATCGCCGCGTTCGACACCATGGCCCGGCGGGACGATCTGGTGGAAGCGGGCCTCGAGCCGGCGCCACCCGAACGCCTCGCGCGGCCCGACATCCCGCCGCCGCCCTTGGCCGGCAATCGGGGCGTACTGGCGCGATTGCTGCGGCGGAAGAAAGTTTCATAGGTTGGGTCGAGGCCCGCTTCTTCAATGGGCCGAGGCCCAACAATTCGCGGCGCGCCTTATGACCGTTGGGCCTCGCAGTACTCGACCCACCTACGAGGAATGCGCGCTCGTCATTCGCCTACGTCGACGAACAGTTCGCTCAGGGCGGGCTTGCGCGCGATCATGTGGTGGCGGTGCATGTAGCCGATGAGCGTTTCGAGCGTCGCGCGGTTGGGTTCGAGGCCATAGGCGAACGGCTCGCCGCCGAACACGTCGTTGATCTCGGCGACGTCGTCGTACACCCACGGCAGCATCACCTTCGACGCGCCGGTGAAGCCCAGGTCCTGCCAGGCGATGGATTTCGACTTTGCGAACGCGCGGTAGAGCGAGCGGGCGACCCACGGGTTCGCCTCGTAGACGCTGCGCTTGACCACCACGAGGTGCATGATCGGGTGGAAGCCGGTGCGGCGGTAGTACTCGCGTTCGGTCGCTCGGACGTCGGGGAACAGGCGAACGAGGTCCGGGTGCCGGCCGAGCGAGGGCGGCAACTGCGCGCCGAGATAGGCGTCGATCTCGCCGTTGCACAGCAGCTCGTCGAGCGAGCGGCCGGTGCCGTTGATCTCGAGCTTGATAGGTTTCAGCAGCGGCGGCGGCTTGGGGTTGCCGTGGGCGCCTGCCTTCTCGATCGCGCCTTGCACCCAGGTGACGCCCGAGAGATCGACGCCGTGGTCGTCCTCCAGCATGCCCCTGATCCAGACGGCGGCCGTCATCGTGTAGAGCGGCACGCCGATGCGCTTGCCCGCGAGATCCCTCGGCGACTTGATACCCCGATGGCGGTTGCAGACGATGAAGCCGTGCCGGAAGACGCGGGAGGGAAAGACCGGGATCGCGACGTGCGGGCTCGTGCCGATCACCGTGTTGGCGACGTGCTCGGAGGTCGACATCTCAGCGATGTCGAAGTCGGCGCCGGCCATCACGCGGTCGAAGATCTCGCGCGGGCCCTTGATCGGGATCATGTCGAGGTCGATGCCCTCGGCCTTGACCTCGCCGGTGCGCAGGGCCTCCATCCGGTCGTAGGGCCCGCAAGCCAGCGTCAAACGCAAATCGCTCATATATCGTTCTCCCCGTTCTCGTTCTCATTCTTCCCGTCGCGGATGGGCTGCGATAAGGTCCCTCCCCAAGATCATCAGAACCCGGGCTACCAGCCAAGAGTCCCTCGGGCTCAGGCCGGCGCGCCGACCGTCAACCAGTCCAAGGAGAGGTGACGCTCATGACCGCGATGCAGGGATACATTCCGCCCAAGAAGCGCCCCGGCGAACTCGGCGTGCATTCGCTCGATCACTTCGCACTGACGGTGCCGGACCTCAAGGTCGCCCACCATTTCTATTCGAATTTCGGGCTCCACGTGCCGGAAGAGGGCAACGGGCTCGGCATGTACGTGCAGGGTGCGCCGCACCGGTGGGGGATGATAAACGAGGGGCCGAAGAAGCGGCTGTCGCACATCTCGTTCGGCATTTTCGAGGAAGACCTGCCGGCGTTCCGAAAGAGGCTGCAAGACCTGGGGGTCAAGGAGCTCGATCCGCCGAAAGGGCTCGAGAGCAACGGCCTGTGGGTGAAAGACTACGACGGCAATCTGATCGAGCTTCGCGTCGCGGAGAAGTCGTCGCCCAACGAGAAGAGCACGGTGTGGATCGCGTCGTCGCCCGCCGGCGCGCGCGGGGCTCCCGGCAGGGCTGCGGCGCCGAAGGCAAAGCCGCGGCGGTTCGCGCATCTGCTGCTGTTCACGCCGGACGTGGTCAAGGCGATGGAGTTCTACAGTAACGTACTCGGGATGCGGCTTTCAGATCGGTCGGCCGACGTGATCGCGTTCATGCACGGCATCCACGGATCGGACCATCACATGCTGGCGTTCGCGAAGTCGAGCGCGCCGGGGCACCACCATTTCAGTTGGGACGTCGGCTCGGTGATGGACATCGGGCTCGGCGCCAAGCAGATGCTGGAGTGCGGTTTTGCCAAGGGGTGGGGCCTCGGCCGGCACGTACTCGGCTCGAACTACTTCCACTACGTGGAAGACCCGTGGGGCAGCTACTGCGAATATTCCTGCGACATCGACTATGTTCCGATCGATTGCGACTGGGACTCGGGCGACCATCCGCCGGAAGATTCCATCTACGTGTGGGGGCCCGACATGCCGCCGGAATTCATCCAGAACGCGGAAGCGGCGACGTGACGGCGTGAGATTTCCGAAAACGCCGGGCCGCGCAGGACTTGGCTTGACACAGACTAAAAGTAAGAAAAACGAGCGAACATGGCGATCAGCGAGAAGATCAGAAAGCTCATCAACAACGCATGGGACGACGGGTATCCTTGCATGCTCGCCACGACCGGCGCCAATGGTCCGAATATCAGCCCGAAAGGCAGCATGCTGGTTTTCGACGACGACCATCTCGCCTACTGGGAGCGTTCGAAGAAGACGGCGCTGGACAACCTCGGACATGAGCGGCGCGTCTGCGTGATGTATGCCAACTTCAAAGCGCAGCGCGACGGGCTCCTGGAGTCGGGTTTCCTGCGGTTCTACGGCACGGCCGAGTTGTACGAGTCGGGGCCGGTTCGCGAAGCCATCTTCGCCAATCTCACCCCGCGCGAGCAGCAGCACGCCGGTGCCGATACGGGCATCGGCGTTCTCGTGCGCATCAGCCAAGCCGCCGACGTGCGCGGCAAACCACTCCCCTAGAAAGGACACGCCGACACGACCCGACTTGGTCGGGGCGTCCACGACACCAGGACACACCTATCGACGAGTCGTGGATGGTCCACCCCAGTTTACCCCGGACACTGATCCGGGGCGGACCATGACGTCGCTATTGTGAGCTGTTCGGTTTCTTCAAGCCGTTTGGCTCAGCTTCACTCAACCCAACCTGATGCCATACTTCTTGGAGCCATCATGCCACGTCCGAGCTACGTCCTTTTCATCACCGACCAGCATCGCGCGGACTGGCTGGGCTGCAACGGGCATCCGGTCGTCAAGACGCCGAACATCGACAGCATCGCTGCCGGCGGGGTGACGTTCGATCGGTTCTTCGTGGCAACGCCGGTGTGCATGCCGAACCGGTCGAGCCTCATGACGGGCCGGCTGCCATCCGTACACGGCGCGCGAGCGAACGGTACGCCGCTGTCGCGCAATGCCGTGACGTTCGTCGACCTGATGCGAGAGGCCGGCTATGCAACGGCGCTCGTCGGCAAGAGCCATCTGCAGACGTTCACGGGGCAGCCTGCGCTGATGAAACCGCCCGCACCCAAGCCCGGCTATGCACCTGTGCCGCCGCATCTGCGGGAAGCTGTCCGGCACGGGCTCGGCAGCGCGGACTACGACAACGAAAGCCCCTCGTACTGGGAGAAGCCCGGCGCCCGCGTCGGCCTGCCCTATTACGGGTTCGACCATGTCGAGCTGGTCACCGGTCACGGCGACGAGGTGGACGGCGATTATCGCGCGTGGCTGCTCGCGCGCGATCCGGATGCGATGAGCAAGATCGGGGCGAAGAACCAGTTGCCGCACGACTACGTCTGCCCGCAGGCGGTGCGGACGCGGCTGCCGGCAGAGCTCTATCAGACGAGCTATATCGCGGAGCGCGCGCGGGCTTTCGTCGCCGATCACGTGAAGAAGAACCCGGACCAGCCGTTCTTCCTGATGGTGTCATTTCCCGATCCGCATCATCCATTCAATCCTCCAGGCAAATACTGGGACATGTATAAACCGGAGCAATTCCCGGTGCCGGAAGCGTACGGTCTCAACGACTGGGTGCCGCCTCCGCACGTCGCGGCCGTGATCGCCGAGCGCGAACAGGGCAAGGCCAATCTGCTGTCGCAGTTCTCGTTCACGACGACGCCGCGCGAGGTGCAGGAAGCGGCTGCGCTGACGGCCGGAATGATCGCGCTGATCGACGATTCGATCGGCAGCGTGCTGGATACGCTGAAGGCGAGTGGGCGGGCCGAGGATACGGTGACGATCTTCACCAGCGATCACGGAGAGCATCTGGGCGACCACCGCCTGCTGCTGAAGGGCTCAGAGCAGTATCAGCAGATCCTGCGGGTGCCTTTCGTGTGGTCTGATCCGGCGACACGAGCGGCGCCTAAACTGCGCGGGGTGCGGAGCGGCGCAATCGGCTCGACGATCGACATCTCGACAACGATCCTGGACCACGCGCGGATCGCGCCCTACGCCGGCATCCAGGGCATCAGCCTGATGCCGGTGATCTCGGGCGAGACGACGAAGGCGCGGCCGGCTGCGTTCGTGCAGTACGAGCACCAGCGGCCGAACGAGGCGATCGGCGGCATCCCGCGCATTCATACGCTGATCGACGAGCGCTGGCGGTTGAGCCTGTTCGACGGCGTGGAATGGGGGGAGTTGTACGATCTGCAGAACGATCCGGGCGAATACCGCAACCTGTGGGACGACGCCGGACACGCGGCGATCAAATCGCGGCTGATGGAGCAACTCCTGCGGATCGAGATCGCGCACATCGACCGCGTGCCGATGCCGACGGGACGAGCTTAGAGGTCGACCTCGCTTTGGGCGCGGCGCAGGCGATCGCGCTTGCGGGCATAGCGGATCACTTCCAGAACGCCGATCGCAGCGCCGATGACGGCGAACGGCGCCATCAGGTGTGCGTTGCAGTCGCCGCCGACGCACTCGGGCCGAAGCAGTCGCGTTGCGGCAAATCCGACGATCGCGCCGAGAAACGAGCCGAGCCCGATGCCGATCGCGCCCAGCGCCAATGCTGCGGCCATGGAGCCGGAACGACGAGGCGGCGACGCCGGCGCGGCGGCATGCACCTCGACGCGTGCGGCCTCGACCGGCGTGCCGCCGAGCGATACCGGTTCTTCTCTCGGAAGCGCCGGCTTCGGCTCCGAGGGCACAGCCGGGCGCGCGGCCGAAGGCTGCCTTGCAGGCTCGGCACCGAACAGGCGCCTCAAGCTGAAGCGCGATCCGGCCGGGCGCAACAGCGCGTCGCTCCAATCATCGATCGTGCGGGGGCGTTGGGCCGGCGACAGCCGCAAGCCTGCGTCGATCTCATGCAGGAACTCGGCACGGTAGCGGCCTTTCGCAGCCGAGACGGCCGGCTCCAGCGTCGCCCCGGCGGCGCGCTCGGCGGCCGACAGCGGCGGCCTTCCGGTGATGGCGAGATAGAGGAGGCCCGCGAGCGAATAGACGTCTGTCCACGGGCCGATCGGACCGCCTGTCGGCGCGATCAATTCGGGAGCCGTGTAGATCAACTGCCGGAGATCGCCCGGCGGCATGCGGCGACGCAATCCGACGCGGAACACGCCGAAATCGACCAGCACGGGGCCGCCGCTTTCGCGCACGATCAGGCAATCCGGCGTGATGTCGAAATGAAAGACCTTGTTGGCGTGGGCCGCGGCCAAGCCTTCGAGCAACGGCGCGAGCAGCCCGTCCAATTCGTCCTGGGGGGCTATCCGCTTGCGCTCGTGCAGCCAGATGCTGAAATCGACGCCGTGTTCATAGGTCATTCCGACGTAGCCGGTGCCGCCCTGCCGCGTGACGCCGAGGACGCCGACGACAGCGCTGTGCTTCACCTCCTGCAACGCGCGCGCTTCGGACAAGAAACGATCCAATCCCCAGGCAAAGGCGTTGGCCGCCTCCGGGCGCGGCCGTGTTGCGTGGCCGTCTCGAACCGCGAGGGCGCGGGGGAAGTATTCCTTCAAGGCGTAGCGCTTGCTGCGCTTCTCGTGCTCGGTCACGTAGGTGATGCCGAACTCGCCAGCGCCGAGCACGGATTGGACCACGAGTTCTCCGATCCGCGTACCTGTCGGCAGCGGGCTGAAGCCCTGGACCTTGCCGATGCCCATGGCGCCGGCCGCAGCCGATGGCTCGGCGGAGCCGCCGGAAGTATCCTGGCTCATCGAGCCTCCTCGAAACGGCTCGACAACGGCGCATCTACTCGCATCGGCCAATTCTCATGTAGATGCCCCTTCACTAGTACCCAGAATCACAAATGGCTGGCACGTCTGATCGTAGATATCCGCGACGATCCGGCAGGAGAAGGCCGCAGAGCGTAGCCGTAGCTACGGTCAAGGCCTTCGACGCACCGGGCGCCCGGAAGCTGCGACCCTGCGGGCGATCGGGGATGATCGCCGGGGGCGTCGCGCCGCTTGGGCGATGACCACATCGCGCTGCACGACGCTCCTGCCCGGCGAGCATCCTCGATCGTCATCCGTGTCAGCCATTTGAGATTCTGGGTACTAGCACGGCGACCGCGTGCGACGCCACGGCGCGCAAACTATGGATGCCCCCACTCATTCTCCCCCGCCCATTCTCCCGAGTTGCTGCGTCATCCAAGCTCGCATCTCCTCCTTTATTTCCGTGCACCGGGCCTCGGTCGGTTTACGGTCGCTGCCGATAGTTCGATGCATGTCCATGCTCTACGCTATACCCTCAGTCTCGCGGTGACTGCCGGCCATTGGCGCCGGCCGTTCTGCCCCGCAAGGGTCTGGCCCGCAAGAGTCTGGCCCCGCATGATCGGACGACGAGAATCGAAAGGCGCTATTGGAAATGATGCTGCCCGTGGTCGAGACATTTCCCGTCAGTGGGGTGAAGACGTTGACGCCGGTGATCCATCGCGACGCCCGCGGCTTTTTCAGCGAGACGTTCAATGCGAGGTCCTTCGGCGAGGCCGGGCTGACGGAAACCTTCGTTCAGGACAACCACTCGCTGTCGGCCGAGGCCGGAGTGGTGCGCGGTCTTCACTTCCAGACCGACCCGCACGCCCAGGGCAAGCTGGTCCGCGTTGCGCGCGGCGCGATCCTGGATATCGCGGTCGACATACGGGTCGGCTCGCCGACATTCGGCCAGCACGTCGCCGTCACGCTTTCGGCCGAGAACTGGAAACAGTTGTGGGTTCCCCGCGGCTTCGCCCACGGCTTCTGCACGCTTGTGCCCGACACCGAGGTGATCTACAAAGTGACGGCGTTCTATGCTGCCGACTGCGACCGCGGGATCGCGTGGGACGATCCGGCTCTCGGGATTGCCTGGCCGGTAGCGCCCGGCGCTGCCGTGCTTTCCGACAAGGACAAGCGTCATCCCCGCCTGAGCGAGCTTCCCGCTTACTTCTCGTTCGGAAGCTGAAAGGATTGCAGCCTTCGCATCGGCCGGTGGATGGTCAGGTCAGTCTTTTCAGGAGACGACGCAGCAGGCGATCGACTTCGGCGGCGCGATGGTCCCAGCTGTGCTCGCGCTCGACGGCGCGCCGGCCGCGTGCGCCCATCTGGCGCGCCGCTGCCGGATCGGCGGCGATGGCAGCGACGGCGCGGGCAAGGCCGACCGCATCGCCGGGCGCCACGATCAGGCCGCAAGCGTTGTCGCGGATGAAATCCGCTTGCGTTGGGTATTCCGTCACGATCGCCGGGAGCCCCGCGGCGAGAGTTTCAAACAACTTGAGCGGTGCCAATCCCGTCGCTGCACGGCCGGAGACGTCGACGATGGGCACGAGACCCGCCAATGCACCGACGATCAGCCCGGGAATGCGATCATAAGGTCGGCGGCCGAGGCGATGGACGCGCGGATTTCTCGCGGCCGTCGCTTCGACGAGCGGGCTGTCGGCCCCCTCCCCGATAATCACCAGATCGACCTTATCGGGCCAATCGGGGTGCTCCACGGCTTCCAGCATCATGCGGGCGCCATGCCAGACGGCGAGCGCGCCGAAGAACACGACGAACGGGTTCGTCGTCACCGGCTCGGGCGTGGCATCGGGCGAGAAAAGCTCGGTGTTGGCGGCATTGGAAATCAGCGCGACATCGCATTGTCCGCGCTCCTTCTCGAGCCAGGTCCTCAGGTTCTCGGTCACCGAAACCACCGCGCTCGCATGGCGGTACTGCCAGCGCTGCATTGCGACGATCAGCGCGATGAACGGCTTCGTCTCGGGGTGAGCGATGCCGATATCGGCATACGGTCCATTGCATTCGTGCACAACCGCGATGCCGCGCAGGCGCGCCAGCACGGAAATCGGAAACAGCAGCGGATTGGCGCGGCAGTAAATGGCGTCGACCCGGCCCAGCGCGCACCAAGCGCGCCAGTTGACACCTGCGATCGCCTTCAGTCGCCGCAGAATGCCCGGCCGGACGGTGCCCGAACCATAGTCGGGCTGGAGGAGCTCGGCATTCCAGCCGCGGCGCACGAGACCCGCCTTGATCTCGTTGACGTGCACATGCGCCGCCGCGCCCTGGGCGAGCGACTCGGCGGACACATAGAGCATAGCGAGTGGGCGATCAGACACTCTCGCGGCGCTAGTAACCGATGCCAAATCGCTTCCCCCAGATACCGAGATTGACCACGCGCCACAGCCAGAAGTCGATGGGAGCGCTTCCGTCGAGCATGGCCGCGGACCGGCCGCGCACGCCTTTGGCGTTCATCAGATCGGGATAGAGTTTCAGGGTGGTCTCGATGCCGTCCTCGATCAAGCCTCGCAGCGGGCCGCGGAACCAGGATTGCTCGGGTGTCGCAAAGCCCAGCTTGTCGTGCCTGTCGAGGATCGACCTCGGCAACACCTCGGACATCGCGTTCCGCAGGACGGACTTCGTGGCGCCGCCGACCATTTTGTGGCGGTTCCCGAGCCCCAGCGAGAATTCCACCAAGGGATGATCGAGGAACGGCACGCGGGCCTCGATGCCATGCGCCATGGAGTTGCGATCCTCCCAGTGCAGAAGCATCTGCAGATTGGACGCGAAGGTCATCGTCGCACATAGGCTGGCGAGGTCGCGGGCGGCGGGCAGACCGCCTCTCTCGATCGCGGTGTCGAAGGCGCTGGTCGCGGCGCAACGTGCCAGAGCGGCCTCCCCGATCCAATCGTGCTGCAACGCACTTCGGCGGCGTTTCACGAGTTCCGCGACCACGGACCGCGGCAGCAACTGGGGAGCGAGCTCGACGAGTTGGCGCGCGTAGGACGCACCGCTCAGCCGGTGCCGTCCCTCGATCGACTGCACCGCTTCGATCAAGCGGCCGCGCCGGATCAGGCCGGCCAGGTGAAACGCGAAGCCGGTCGTGTAACCGGCGAGTTGCTCGTCGGCCCCCTGACCGTCGAGCATCACCTTGACGCCGGCATTTTTCGCGGCCTCGAAAACGCACCACTGGGCGAAGATCGAGGTCGACCCGAACGGCTCATCCTGGTGCCAGGTGATGTCGGATGCCCGCGCGAACACGTCCTCCGCACGCGGCCACACATAGGTCGGCTGCGTATGCGCATGTGCCACGACGGCGTCCATGAACGGCTTCTCGTCGACATACTTGTCGGGGTAGCAGGCGGAAATCGTCTTGACCTGCGGCCCGCCCGTTCTCGAACCGAGCTGGTCGGCCATGATGCAGACGATGGACGAGGAATCGAGCCCGCCCGACAGGCAGGAACCGACCGGAACGTCGGAACGGAGGTGGATCCCGACCGCGTCCGCGAGAAGCTGCTGGAAGCGGTCCGCCGCTTCGGCCGCACCGATCTCCAGATCCATCGGGGGCGGCTGGTACCAGCGGCTGATCGTCAACGACGGGCCGTTGGCGGAGGTCGCTTCCACGACCGCATATTCGCCCGCACGAAGCTGGCTCACCCCCTCGAACATGGTCTCGGCGGTGTGATCGGACAGACCCGAAATCAGGAAGTCGGCCACGCGCGGAAAGTGCATCCGGCCCGAGACGCCGGGGAGGCCGACGAGCTGTTTGATCTCAGAGCCGAAGGCGATCGATCGGGGGCCTGCCGCATAGTACAGCGGCTTGATGCCGAACCTGTCGCGCGCTGCAATCAGCGTTTGCTCGGCGTTGTCCCAGAACAGAAACGCGAACATTCCGCGCAAGCGATGCAGGGCATCCAGGCCCCAGACGACGAGCGCCCGCATCAGAACTTCGGTATCGGTTCGCGTGCGAAACGTCTCGCCCTTCTCCTCCAGCTCCGCGCGAAGCTCGAGGTAATTGTAGATTTCGCCATTGAATACGATTTCGTACCGGCCGGCATCGAGGATCATCGGCTGCAGGCCGTCATCACTCACGTCGATGATCGCAAGCCGGCGATGGCCCAGCGCAATCTTGCCTGCGCGGCTGTCACGCACGGCCCAGCCCCGCCCGTCCAGGCCGCGGTGCGCCACGATGTCGATACGAGCCGGATCGGGCTCAAGCCCGATCGAGCCGAAAATTCCACACATTTGACCTCAGCACCGCACTACGCTCTCAAGGCTTCTCTCACAGTCTCATTCCGGACGAGATCCAGGCTGATCGTCTGCTGCGCGTCGGAGCCGGGCGCATCTCGCCGTCACCGGTGTAGCCGATTTACCTCGTAGAGCAATTCGCGACACTCCGACAGGCCAGGGACAGAGTAGTGACAGAGTGGTGACAAGGCAGGAGCCGGACAGATTTCATGCCGCCGACCGACCACGCCGTTCCCGATTTAATGCGGCGCGGTCAAGGACATCGTCGCCTTTCGGGGGAAGAGCGGAACAATGTTCCACATCTATTGCCCCGCCTCGACCGTGGAGCGGCAAAAGTCACATTGCGCACGCGAGAAGGTTGCAGTAGCAAAAGGCCGAGTTAGCGGGCCCGGCGCTGTTGGACTGCGCCTCGACTGCCGGAATTGAACAGGGGCCGTGCAGGCGGCGTAGATTTGTTTCCGTCGCCTACTCCGATGCCGATCAGGGGATGTTGCAGGATGTCGAAGGTTCCGTCGTCGAACAAAACCCCACGCGCGGCGACAGCCGCCGACCTTTGCGCCCGAATCGAATCACGCGATTTCACCGTCGGAATCATGGGACTAGGCTATGTCGGCCTGCCGCTGGCCCTCGTCGCGGTGAAGGCAGGGTTCAAGGTCATCGGCTTCGACACCGATCCGCGCCGCGTCGAGCAGTTGAACAACGGCATCAGCGCCATCAAGCACATTCCCGATACCGCGATCGCCGCATGCCTGGCAGGGGGCAAGTTTCGCGCGACGAGCGACCTGACCCAACTCGGTCAGCCCGACGCGATCCTGATCGCGGTGCCGACGCCGCTCAATCGCAATCGTGAGCCCGATCTGTCCTTCGTCGAGCGCAGCACCGAATCCGTTGCTGCACAGTTGCGTCCCGGCCAGGTCATCGTGCTCGAGTCGACGACGTGGCCGGGCACGACGGCCGAAGTGATGAAGCCTCTGCTGGAGGCGACCGGACTGAAGTCGGGCCGGGATTTCTTCCTGGCATTCTCGCCCGAGCGCGAAGATCCCGGCAACGAAAGCTACGGCACGGCCACGATCCCCAAGGTCGTCGGCGCGGACGAGCCAGATGCTCTCAAAGTCGCATGCGCACTTTATGACGCGCTGGTGGTCAAGACCGTCCCGGTCACGTCGGCGGCAACCGCCGAGGCCGTCAAGCTGACCGAGAACATCTTCCGCTCGGTCAACATCGCGCTCGTGAACGAATTGAAGCTCATCTACGACAAGATGGGCATCGACGTCTGGGAAGTGATCGACGCAGCGAAGACCAAGCCGTTCGGGTTCATGCCGTTCTATCCCGGGCCGGGGCTCGGTGGACACTGCATTCCCATCGATCCGTTCTACCTGACTTGGAAAGCGCGCGAGTTCGACGTCGCCACGCGCTTCGTCGAGCTGGCTGGTCAGATCAACAGATCGATGCCGCACTACGTCGTCGACCGGCTAGCGCATGGACTGGACCGGCGTTTCAGCCGCGGGCTCAACGGCGCCAAGATCCTGATGATCGGCATCGCCTACAAGAAGAACGTCGACGACATGCGCGAGAGCCCGTCGTTGAAGTTGATAGAGCTGATCGAGCAGCGTGGCGGCACGGTTCACTATCATGACCCCCACATCCTGGAGATCCCGATGACGCGCGAACATGCCGAACTGGCTGGACGCCGCTCCGTCTCGTTGGCTCCGAAGACCATTGCTTCCTACGACGCCGTATTGGTTTCCACAGATCACGACGCCGTGGACTGGCAGTCCGTCGTCGACAATGCAAAGCTCGTGCTCGACACACGCAATGCCTGCGCCCGGCGCGGCGTGACGGGGACCAACATCGACAAGGCTTGAAAGCGACCGCCGGTCGTCGAACCGGTGCTTTCAGATCTCGAGACCGTTTCGGCGCTCGAGGCGTGGTGACAAATACGCGTTCAATCCATCGAGCGGCGCTGCCGCCGATGGAATTTTCCAGCGGCTGCGACGAGAAGGTGGATGGCTGTGCAGAAAGCTAAGACTTTTGCGTTGATCGGCGCGGCCGGTTACATCGCGCCCAGACACTTGATGGCCATCAAGGAGACCGGCGGAGACCTGAAAGCCGCGATCGACACGTCCGATTCCGTCGGCATCATGGACAGTTATTTCCCGAAGGCGCGATTCTTTACGGAGTTCGAGCGTTTCGACCGCTTCGTCGATCGCTCGCGGCGCCAAGGCGAGCCGATCGACATCATGGCCATCTGCTCGCCGAACTATCTCCACGACGCCCACGTGCGCTTCGCCTTGCGCAACGGGGCCGACGCCATCTGCGAGAAGCCTCTCGTTCTCAATCCGTGGAACATCGACGGTCTCGCCGAGATGGAGAAGGACACGGGCCGCAAGGTCAACACGATCCTGCAGTTGCGATTGCATCCCGCCATCATCGCGTTGCGCGATGCCGTGCTGGCGGACAAGAGCAAGCGGGTCCACGACGTCGACCTCAGCTACATCACGTCCCGCGGAAGCTGGTACTACACATCCTGGAAGGGCGACGATGCGAAGTCGGGCGGCATCGCCACCAACATCGGCGTCCACTTCTACGACATGCTGAGCTTCGTGTTCGGCAAGCTTCAGAAGGTCGTGGTGCATCACAGGGCGATGGATTGCGCATCGGGCTATCTCGAGTATCAGCGAGCGCGCGTGCGCTGGTTCCTGTCGATCAACGTGCGCGACGTGCCGGAAAGCGTAGCGCACAAGCAGCGGACGTTCCGCTCGATCACGATGGACGGCAAGGAGATCGAGTTCTCGGAAGGCTTCACGGATCTGCACAACGCAAGCTATCGCGAGATCATGGCAGGCCGAGGCTTTCCGCTCGAGGAAGTGCGGCCGAGCATCGAGACCGTCTCGCAGATCCGCACGGCCCCGATCCAACTGGGCATAGGCGAGCAGCATCCGTTCCTGCAGCGCGTGCTCGGCGACAACAACAGGTACGTTCATGGCTGGCCCATCTGATAAAGGCGCGCGGCCGGAATTCCCGGGCGTGTTCATCCACGAGAGCGCCTACGTCGACCAGCCGACGCGGATCGGCAAAGGCACCAAAGTCTGGCACTTCGTGCACGTCCTCGCCGATTGCGACATCGGCAGCGACTGCTCGCTCGGCCAGAACGTGATGATCGGACCGTCGGTGAAGATCGGCGATCGCTGCAAGATCCAGAACAACGTCAGCCTCTACAAGGGCGTGGAACTCGAGGACGGCGTGTTCTGCGGGCCGAGCTGCGTGTTCACGAACGTGAACAACCCACGAGCCGAGGTCGAGCGGAAGTCCGAGTTCCGCAAGACGCTCGTGCGTCGTGGAGCGAGCATCGGCGCTAACGCCACGATCGTGTGCGGGCACACACTCGGGCAATTCTGCTTCATCGCCGCAGGGGCCGTCGTCGTGAAGGACGTGCCGGACTTCGCGTTGATGGCAGGCGTGCCGGCCCGCAGGATCGGCTGGATGAGCAAGGCCGGCGTCAAGCTCGGGGCCGACCTCGTCTGCCCGGAAGACGGCAGCAGGTACAGGGAGACACGTGATGGCAGACTCGAGCCGGTCGAAAGCTGAACCTGTGGGCAAGGGATCCGAGGGCAAGTCATCCGGCGAGAGCGGTCGCGCGCCGATCGCGCTGATCGACCTCAAGGCGCAACAGAAGCTGATCCGCGACAAGCTCGATCGAGCGATCACGCGGGTCCTGGACCACGGCCAGTACATCATGGGGCCGGAGGTCGGGCAGCTCGAGAAAGAGCTTGCAGCCTTCACCGGCGCCAAGCACGCGATCTCGTGCTCCAGCGGAACCGATGCGCTGCTGATCGCGATGATGACGAAGGGCGTGGGTCCCGGCGACGCGGTGCTGTGCCCGGGCTTCACCTACACGGCTACTCCGGAAACGATCGCGCTTCTGGGCGCGACGCCGGTGTTCGTCGACGTCGATCCCGCGACGTTCAACATCGATCCGGCCGGGATGAAATCCGGTCTCGATGCTGCGGCCAAACTCAAGCTGAAGCCGGTCGGCGTGATCGCTGTCGATCTGTTCGGGCTGACGGCCGACTATGCCGCCGTCAATGAATTCGCGAAGGCGCACGGTCTGTGGGTGCTGGCGGATGCCGCGCAATCGTTCGGCGCCACGTGCGGCAGCCAGCGGGTCGGCACGTTCGGCGACATCACCGCGACCAGCTTCTTCCCGGCCAAGCCGCTGGGCTGCTACGGCGACGGCGGCGCGATGTTCACCGACGACGACGAAATCGCGAAGAAGATGGACAGCATCCGGCTCCACGGCAAGGGCAGCGGAGACGACAAGTACGACATCGTTCGTGTCGGCATCAACGGCCGGCTCGATACGATCCAGGCTGCGGTCCTGTGCGAGAAGCTGGCAATCTTCCCCGACGAGGTCGAGCGGCGCCAGAAGGTGGCCGATCGCTACAGGCAAGGCCTCAAGGGCTGCGTCACGACGCCTTCGGTGCCGCAAGGGTATGTGTCCGTCTGGGCGCAATACACCGTGCGGCTGCCGGCAAATCGCCGTGCCGGGGTCATCAAGTCGCTGGCGGAGGCGGGCGTGCCGTCTGCCGTCTACTATCCTCGCCCTCTGCACCATCAGAGCGCCTATCGCGACTACCCGATCGCGCTCACGGGTCTTGCGAACTCCGAACAGCTTTCCGGCGAGGTGCTGAGCCTGCCGATGCATCCCTATCTCGGTGTGGACGATCAGGATTACATCATCGCTACGTTCCGCCGGGCGATGGCGAGCTGATCGTCAGTTCGACATGGGCAGACGATGACCAGAACCAGCGACAGGCCAACTGCAGTCGTTCTGTCGCTTTCCCGCATCGCATCAGACGGGCGCGTGCTGAGGCAGATCGCAGCGCTGGAGTCGGCCGGGCATCGCGTCTTGCGGATCGGAATTCGGGATGGCGATGCTCCGGCGTCGGCTTCGGCGGGGGATGTTCGTGCTTACGGCGTTTCGCTGCCCGTCTGGAGCCTTACGCGCAAGGTCGGTGCCGCTGCGGCTCTGCTCGGCAGCCGGCCGGTGCTGACGACACGAACGGCACTCTCCGTCGCCCGCGCGGTGCCCGGTGTCGAGGAACTCAAGGCAGCTTTGGTACGTTGCGTCGAGACCGGCGATATCCCGACATCGGTTTTCGTCGTCGCCAACGATTGGACGGCGCTGCCCGCCGCACTTCACGCCCACCACCACTGGGGGATGAACTTCGCCTACGACACGCACGAATTCGCCCTGCAGGAGCATTCGAGCAGCGCTGCGTGGCGCTTGCTGTTTCCCGCACTGATAAGGCACATCGAAGCAGAAGGATTGCGCCGGGCACTCTTCACGACGTGTGTTGGGCCCGGCATCGCCGAGGCCATGAAGGCAGAATACAATCTGGCCACCGCGCCGCATGTCATTCGCAATCTGCCGAAGGTCGCACCGCTGGTCCCGCGAGCGCCGGTCGAGCCTTTCCAGGTTCTCTACCACGGGCTGTTCAAGCCAGACCGTGGGATCGAAGCCGTGATTGCAGGCGTAGGGTCGTGGCCGAGCCATTTTCGATTGGTCATCCGAGGGCGCGCGCCGAATGCAACCTATCAGGCCCGGATAGAAAAGCTGGCGGCAGCATTCGGTTCGGATCGCATTTCGATCGAGCCGATGGTTCCGCAGGAGCATATCGTGGCAGCGGCGAACGCCAGCGATATCGGCGTGATGGTCTTCGACACGCGTTCCGCCCAGAACAGCCTGGCCATGCCCAACAAGCTGTTCGAGTACCTTCACGCGGGGCTCGTACCCATCGCGGCGAAAGGGTCCGATGCCGCCGACCTGTTGGCCGAGCACGGCGTAGGTATCGCGATAGATCCCAACGATACGACGGCCATTCCTCGATTTCTCGCCTCTCTCACGCCGGAGTCGCTGCTCTCGGCGAAAAGGGCGGCGCACGAGGCAGCCCGGAAACTGACCTGGGACGAGGAAGCCAAGGCTCTCTGCCGCCTTCTGCCGGCTGCTTGAATTGTGGCTGCTCGGGCCGGGAGCGTTTCCCTTAACTTCGCCTGAACCATAACCCAACGGCGTGGATTTACCGATCGTGTCCCGATCGTTAGAATTGTTTCCATGATTCGAAGTGTAATGCGAACTCCAAGTTGCCTGAATGTCACCATCTCGATCTGGTATGGTACATTTGGAATCTAGACGTGCCCAGTTCGTGCTTTCTCCCGCAGCCACTCAGCAGGATCGGTTCTCATGATGCGAGCAGCACTACTTGCCGCACTGGCCAGTGCTTCACTGATTACGCTGGCAGCGACGTCGGCATCGGCAGTTCTCATGCCGTCGACGCCCGCCGTCCAAGGCGTCGAGTCGCAGATCATCCTCGTGCACGGCTGCCATGGTAGTGCGAACGTCGAAGTGGATCGGGGCGGCCCACACTATCACGCGGAGCAGTGCCGGCGGGTCAATGGACTACCGGCATGGGACCCGCGCTCGCACCGTTATGACGGCAGCACGCCTCGGCGCAGCTACGACAGCGGTGGGTATCGCGGCGGTTACGGCGGCGGCGGATATGGTGGCAGCGGCAGTTGCTGGCGGGAGTGCAGGCAGGTCGCGCCGCGGCATGTGTGCCGCCGGGAATGCGGCTGAGCGAGCGTGACGTTGCCGGCTGGCAGAGATTACATCATCCGATGAAATCGAGCGTGCCGAACGAGCCTCGTCCTGGAGGCTGCGTTCGGCATTGCTGTTTCTCCGACGGGTTCAAATCCAAATCCTGATGCCGTAAACGCGGCGCATCACGAATATCAGCAGGACCGCGGTCGCGACGTAGGAGAGGGCGGTTCCAAGAGCCGCTCCGACGATGCCGAACGGCGGGATCAACAAGATGTTGAATATCGCGTTGCTGGCAAGGATCGCGCCGGCAAACCAGGTTTGCTCGAGCGGTCGTCCGGACTGTGACAAAATCATCCCGAACGGCATGTAGGCGGACGCGAGGACCAGTCCGCCGATGAGGATCGCCAGCGGCACCAATGCGAGCTGGAATTTCTCGTCGGGCAGAAGCCAAGTCACGGTGAGCGCGAAACCGGCCACGAGCACCGCTCCGGCAAACAGCATGAACAGCGCGAACCATCCGGAAATGCGACGCGCGAACCGGGTGAACGCATCGACGTCTCCGCCGAGCAGATCGCGCGTGATCACGGGATTGATGTTGTTGCGCATCACGACGATGGCCTGCGCGAAGCCCTCCGCCAGAAGCAGCGCGACGCTGTAGATGCCGGCCCGCGTGCTGTCGAGCATCGAGCCGAGCAGCAGCACATCGATGCGCGTGTTGAGTTCGCCGATGGTGCCGCTCAGGAACACCCGAGCGCCGAATTGCAGGTGCGTCCTGAGCCACTCCCTTCCGCCGGTCCAGTCGAGCTTCGGAAAGATCCTGTGCACCACGACCGCCAGGACCAGAAGCAGCATAGCTTCGGCAGCGGAAATGACAAAAACGATCCACTCCGCAGCGGGCCTGACGACGAGAACACAGGCCAGGGCGAGCAGAATGAAGATATATCGGAGCGCCTGGAGAACGGCGAACGCACGCATGTACTCCGCGCCGTTGAGGACGGCCAGAAGCACCTTGTTGATCGAAAAGCACCACAACCCCGGGAGGATCGCCAACCAGGCAGTGGTGATACCCTCGATAGCGTAGATGCGTGCGATGAGCGGCGTTACCAGAACGGCGGCGATCGTAACGGCAGTGCTTACGGCGGTAACCAGCATCAACGCGCCGGTCACGGCCCGGCCGGCTGTCTCCGGATCACTCGTCGCATACTCGGATACGTAGCGCAGGACCGAGAAATGAATGCCGAGTACGCCGAGTTGCGACAGGAAGATGTAGAGCGCGAATACGATGTTGAAGAGACCGAGTGCTGCCGCCCCGTAGAACCGCGCGATAACGAAGTTGAGCAGCAATCCGGCGAATGCCAGGAAGCCGAGGCTCGCCATGTTCCACAGCACATTCGTGCCGAAGGTACGATCGGTTGCGGTCGCTGACGGCAAGGTGAAAGGCCCCCGGGATGCTTACATCGAGGGTCTCGATAGCATATGCTCACGGACCACACCAACGTCGCGCGGCCCAGCAGGCGCCCCATCTGATCGATCCGGAATCAAGCGTGAAACAAAGTATCGGCGCGAGATTCGCTCGGTCCAGGCGATTGCGTCTGATCGCGATCCTGCTCGCCGTCGATCTCATCGCGACGTGGCTCGTGTGGCGCGCAGCACACCTCCATATCACACGCCCCCAGGCGGTCCCTGCCGGCGTGCCGCTTGTCGTGTTCTTCACTCCCGAGCTGCGAGACCTCGACGAGCGCGTGCAAACCGCAGCGGAGGTCTACGGACACCATGGCCGCCGTCCTGTCATCTGCGTCGGCGGCTCACGGCCACACCGCAACTTTTTCGGCTCCGAGATAATGGCCGCTGACCTCCAGAAGCGAGGCGTTGCCGCGGGAGATCTGCTCACGGAGCGCCATTCCTTCGACACCGTGGGAAATGCGGCCGCGTCGCTGAGGCTCGCCCAAGATGCAAAGACAATGATCCTCGTCACGGATGTGCTGCATCTCTTCAGAATTCTGCGGTCCAGGACTTCACTCTACCCTTCGACGACGATCGTCGCCTATCCCACGCGAAGTCGAGCGGGGGCCGCGACAGCGTGGTGGCGCGTGCACTATGAATTGGCAGCCTATGGATCAGAGTTGGTTCCGGACGGCTGGCGCAACGCGTTGTTGCGCATCATGAGACCCTGAAGCGCCACTGCGGGAAAGTGAACAGATGCCCGGCCGCCGTGGTGCCATGTTGCGTCAGCTCGCCGGTCTCGCCGGTGGCCTTCTGCTGTCGCGCGTGGTGGCTGGAGCCACACTGATCGGGTTTGCCGCTCTGACAGGCCCGGAGCCGTTCGCCGCGTTCGGCGCGTATCTCGCAGCCGTCAGCATCGTTTCGGTGGTGGTCAGCGGCCGCTATGAGCAGGCGCTGATGTTCATCCGGGCCGACCGTGAGGCCTCCGCTGCGAGTTGGCTTGCAATCGCCATCGCGCTTTCGGTTGTCGGCGGGATGATGATCGCAGCCGTCGGCTGGATTCTCTCGAGGATGCCGCTCCCGGCTGTGCTGGCGCAGAGCTGGCTGCTGTTGCTGATCGCGCCTTTATCGCTGGCGGTTCGTGCCTTCACTCAAGTCGCCCTCAACCTGGGAACTCGCGACGGCAACTTCACCGTCATCGGGAGAGCCAATCTGGTGCAGGCGCTATTGCAGGCCTGCGCCCAGTTCGGGCTGTTGTGGGGCGGGCTCGAGCCGGTGCTGTGTCTCGCGATGGCGGAGGTTCTGGGTCTGCTCGGTGCCGGCGTTCTCGTGGTCGCTACGTCGCCGGCGGTGCGCAACATACTCGTGACGCGGCCGTCGATGCTCGAATTGCGCGAAGTCGCTGCTTCATGGCGGATGATGCCGTGCTGGAACATGCCGACCAGCCTGTTGTCGGTTGCGGCGTCGAGCGCTCCGGCGTTGCTGCTGCCCGTCCTCTATCCGGCTGCCATCGCCGGCCAGCTCCTGATCGGCATTCGCCTGATGGAGATGCCGACGAACGTGTTCGCCAGCGCGGTCACGCCGCTTCTGCAGAAGCAGCTCGCGTCGAGCGAGGACAAGGTAGGCTCGATCCGGGGCGGGCTCGTACTTTTGGTCGCGATGGCGTCGGCCGGTTTCGCGCTGGCGGCAGTCGTGGCCGTAGCCGGTGCGTCTTTGTTCGAGGGCACGAGGTGGTCGGTCGCCATCGCGGCCGTGCCGTGGCTGGCGCCCTATTTCGCCGGGCTCGCCATCAGCGGCCCGCTGGTGGCTCTCGTTCCCGGTCTACGGGCCGAGCGACAAGCGGTGCTGTATCACGCCGCGTTCCTGGCGCTGACGCTGGCGGTCGCAGCGCTCGGCGGCATGGGCGTCACGTGGCAAACACTGCTCGCGGCGTTCGGCGCGACCATGGTGGTGCGCGCCGCATTGTTCGCCTTCTTGCTGGTCGAGCGAGCGGTAAAAGGCGATCCGGCGACCGACTGAGCGCGCGATCCAGAGCGCTTTCCACGTAGGTTGGGTCGAGCGGAGCGAGGCCCAACATCTACGGCGTGCCGGGAAATGTCGGGCCGCGGCCTGTGGCCTCGACCCGACCTACGGCGTTGTCAGCGCAGGTGCCGGTTCCGTTCCATGTCGAACCACATGGCGAAGAACAGAAGCTGCAGGCCGGTCGAGTAGCCGAACATCATCGACAGCGCCGTCAGCGGCGGGGCCACCCCATCCAGATACCATTGGTAGAATGTGCGCCCCAGCAACAGCGTGCCGACGAACATCAGGAACGTGCCCAGCAGATAAAAGAATACGAGCGGGTGGAAATCCCGGACGATGTACTTCTCCCACATGCGCCACAGAAAGCCGCGCAGCAGCACGTTTGAAATCGTGAAGATCACGCGGCGGATCTTGATGCCGCTGACCTCACCGACGCCGTAGACCGGCCGGATCGGCACATCGCGGACGCGGAAGTCGAGCACGTTCAACTTGATCAGCAGGTCGTTGGGCTGGCCGTAGCGCTTGTACATCTGGTCCCAGTCGATGGCATGCAGCACGGCCTTGTCTGCGACCGTATAGCCGGTCTGCGAGTCGGCCACGTGCCAGTAACCCGAGGCGATCTTGGTGAGGAAGGACAGCACGGAATTGCCGAAGAAGCGCTGCGCCGGGATCAGCTTATAGGAGCCGCGCCAGATCAGACGGTTGCCCTTCGAGTAGTTGACGCCCTCGTCGACGACCGGATCGAGCAGCACGGGCAGGTCGCCCGGGTCCATCTGGCCGTCGCCGGCCATGACCACAGCCATGTCGATGTCGTTGTCGCGCGACCACTTGTAGCCGGTGGCGATGGCGCCGCCGACGCCCTGGTTGACCTCGTGCCGGATGAGGACTACCCGCGGGTCCTTCTCCTGCCACTCCTTCACCACACCGGACGTGTTGTCCGGACTGCAATCGTCGATCACCACGATCTTATCGACCAGCGGTGGCATCGTCGAAATCACTTTGGCTATCTGGTGCTCTTCCTTGTAGCAGGGCACGACCACCGAAACCGTCTTGTTCTTGTACAAAATACTCTCCCCGGCCTTGACCGCCCCCCAACGGGCCGCCCCGGTGACAGCATGTAGTCAAAAGTGGAAAGTGACGCAATGCTTCAAGCCGCCGCCGCGAGGCCGGGTGGGGTGGGAAAACCGAGACTTGGCCCCTCAGCGCAATGTCGAATCTCAACCGGACTTCGGCTCTCAGCGCGCCTTCGGCATGGTCGCACCCTCGATCAGTACGACGCGCATGGTGTTGTAGGCATCGCCGCCGCCGGTGGAGCCCGGATTGATGCGGGCCAGGCCGTCCTTGCCGAGGGCCAGCGACGAGTGCGAGCCGATCCTCACTTCGAACTGATACCAGCCCGCCTCTACCGGGACCGCTGTAGAGAACGGCAACTGTCCATAGTGATGGGTGACGTTGAGGATATTGGTGCCGGTCACGGCGCCCGGCACGGCCACCAGCGAAGCGTTGGCGAGGCCCGCCTTCGTTTTCGAATAGCGATACCACAGACGCGCGCCGACGCCGACGACGCCATCGACCAGATTGCGATGCTCGACGTCACAGTGGAAGTCGACCAGCGCGACGCCCCGACGTTCGGCCTGCACGATGGTCGTGAAACCGCCAATCGTGCGCTCGTTGTAGAAAAGATGCGTCGGGATATCGTTCGAGGCGGTATGGATCGTGATCCGTGGCGCGGCTCCGGCATGCTCCTCGATGCGCCCCTCGAGATTGCGGAACCGGACATCGACCTCTTCGCGGGCATAGCTCGCATCGGGGCTCGGCATCCGTGCGCGCACCTCGTGCAGCAGGGCGTCCACCTCGGCGCGGCTGTAGGTGCCGGGCATCTGTGTCAGCGCCGTCACGGCGGCTACGGCTCCGAAAGCTGCGCCCGAGAAACCGTAGATCAACCAAGCCATCGGCAAATTCTCCTGGGCCCGCGTCCGCCCCGCTGCATCGGGCTGGTCGTGTGACACGGGCCGGTGGCGAAACGTTGACGTCCGATGGTCGAATGCGACCTGCGGTCTGGAGGCGGGTCAAGCTCCATCAGCGCAAAGGTCGACGGATTCGAAATCTCAACTGATGCCTTGCGTCCCCGGACGAGCGTTCCGACCGCAAGGTCGGGTCGTGAAGATCCGGGGTCTTTACACTTTTCGGAAGTGCAAAGGTCCCGGATAGCCTCGCTGCACTCGGCTTCCGGGAACGCAAGACGTCCTATGTTGGCGCGAACGGGTCACCCCCCCGCGCCGCCCTCGGAACTCGGAACATAGAGCTTCGGCATGCGGTCGATCACGCGGATGACCTCGTCGAAGTCGACGCCGATGAGCTGCGTGTACTCACGAATCGACTGCCAGCGCGGGCGGTTCTCCTCCTCGATCAGGCTCGCTGCCTTCTCGCGGGTCAGCACGCCCTCTCGGATCTGGTTTGCGCGGAACGTGTCGGACTCGGTGAAGCCTGCCACGGTGTAATAGATGTAGTTGTAGAACGGGGCCGTGCCGTCGCCGATGCGCCAGGTGGTCCGCGTATCCTTGGCCAGCTCCCAATCGTACTCCTCGATCAGGGTCTTGTTGATCTCCTCCTCGTCCCAGTTCTCGTAGTCGAACATCGAGGCATAGCTCTGGTCGATCATGTAGTAGGAGACGAACGCGCCGAGGGTGTCAGGCAGTGACAGGTTGAGATAGCGGGGATTGGAAAGGAATCGCGCGCCATACCGTGCCAGCAGGCCGGCCTTGCCGGCGGTGGAGAGGGAGGCTGGCTTGTTGATGCTGGCTTCGCGCGAGGAGACGCCGAGGAAGCCCGTCTTGAAGTTGGTCTTCTCATACTGGTTGGCGCACAGCACCATCAGCGGAATGCCGGTATCCTTCATGGTCTGGTTCGCGTACCAGAAGAACTGCTTGTCGCCGGCCATGAACAGCGGGATCAGCCCGAGATCCGGCTTCTTCATCCAGGCCTGCACGTTGCGGCGGATATTGGCTCGCTTGTGCTTGATATCGGCTGACACCCAGATATGCTCGACGCCGAGCTTGCCGCACATGCGGGCCTGGTTGCGACGCGCCAGATCGGTCACCATTCCCCAGTCGTACGTGTAGGCGAGGGGGTTCATCTTGAACTTGTGCTTGAGCACATGCAGGCCATACGAGCTGTCGCGGCCACCGGAGAACGCGATCACGCAGTCGGGCCGGCCGTCCTTCGAACGGTGACGGTCGAACACCGCCTCGAGTTCGGCCACGGGCTTACGCGTCCAGGGCTTGTACTCGTGGCACGAATTACAGACGCCATCCGCATCGAAGTAGATCCCCGGCATCGTCTCCGGCAGCAGGCACTTGGTGCAGCGGCGCAGGCCGTTCCGATAGGTCTCGTAGCGCTTCGCCTTGTCCTCGATGGCGCGCTGGCCGCCGAGCCGCGGGGCGATGCTCGGTTTAGGGAGATCAGCAGAAGCGGACTTCGCATCCAACGGAAAACCGGTCAGGACGAGACCGTCGAGATCGACGATCATGCCCTCGCCGGCCTTGACTTGGAGCCAGGGCTGCCCCTCGAATTCGGACAGGCCCGAGGAGGCCTCGGTCATCTTCTTGCAGATGAACGCCTCGGAGGCGAAGAACAGGGCTTTGCCGTCTTTCGAGTGGACGAGGAACAGCGAACCCGTGTTCGTGCCCAGCGCCATGACGTTGAGATCGCGGAAGAGCATGGCGATCGACGTTTCGCCGTAGATGTCGGCGAACGTGCGCTGGATCGCCTCCGTCACCGCCGAAGGGCCGGCCCCGGCAGCGCGGTATTTCTCGACGAGTGCGGCGATGACTTCCGTATCGACGTCCGCCGTCGGTTTCAGCTTATCGGCCTCGCGCGCCCAGAGTTCGTCGACATTGACGACGATGCCGTTGTGAACGACGACGGCGTTGTCCCGCCACACCGGCTGATTGTTGGCGTCGATGCCCTGCATGCCGTTCGTCACAAGTCGGCAATGTCCGATGGCCGCGAGAGATCCCCGCCTCTCGTATCGCTCGAAAAAGCCCTCGACGCCGCGCTCCAAGGCGGCTTTGAAATCCAACGCGGCGAGCATTTCTTCGGCCGGGACGGAATCCTTGTGGACGACCAGAAGGTCGGACGTGGCGAGCGCCAGTCCTGCCGCCTCCTTGCCGCGCGACTCCGACAACAGGAAGAGCCGCTTCAGGCACCGTTCCCAAGCATCGCGCGTGAGGGTGCTGTCGTTCGACACCACCATACCGAAGATTCCGCACATCGCCGTCAACGCCCCCAGGTCGATCCGTCGTCAATCTCAAGTCCGCTTGGTAAGATTTATCGCCAAGCTCTGCAAGCACGGGCTTGCAGACGGTTTCCCACAGGCTGGCGGCCGATTTCACCGGTGAATAACAGCCGATCCGTGTCGGGCACAACCGGTCAGCGACTATTGCGATCAGCGATCGGCTGCTCGCGTCAATTCGGTGTCGCCGATGAAGAGATTCTTCCCCTTCCCGATGAACGCCATCTCGAATCTGGCGGCATCCTTCGGCAGCAAGAGCCCTAGGGTAATTTCCGACTTGGCATCGGGCAGGTAGACGTATCCCGCATATCGCCAACGGATTTCACCCGAGGGCAAAGCGTATTGGATATAAACCGAGTAGTCGCCTTCTCCCGCCACGGTCGTTTTCAACCGGTGCGGAACGAACTCTTCAACTTTCGGGCCGCCAGCAAGCCACTGTTGAACTGGCAGCAACGTCTGATTGATCGTGGAATCGGGCTCGCGCTCCAGTGTGATCCGCCAGCTTTCCAAGACGAACGACAGTCGCGCCCACAGGCCATCGACGAAGTCTGGCGTCGACACCCAGCCGACGTCGCCCAGCAAACGGTCTCCCCGCCGCGACGTGTCGCGCACGTGCGTATCGAAGCTGCGCAGCGGGCAACCATCCGCTGTCGTGAAACGGCAGTTGGCATTAAACAGCGCAGCAGGCCAATTGGCGAGAATCCTTCCTTGCTTCGCCCCCGGCGTCACCTTCGTCACTGCTTCGTTTTCTGAAGCCAGACGGTGCTTCTGGCGACAGATCTCCAAATTCGTAATCTGGATCGATGCTGGCGCCCTGCCCTCGTTGGTAACGACAAAGCGGAAACCTTTCGCTTGGGCCTGGGGAAGATACTGCAGCTCGATCGTTCGTTGGGCCGGCTTGACGACGCCATCCCAAATGCGCGTCGCAATCGCGACGTGGGTCGATGGCCGCTCGAAATACTCGACGACGTCGACCGCATACATTCCGAGCCCCTTGGCATCGAAAGAGACTCGCAAGACCTCGTCGGAGCCATTCAGTCGAGTCCAGGGTTCGGAAGGTGGGACGCCGACTGGGCCAGTGCCCGTCACGAAGCGCAGGAACCTGCCGTAGCCCGACGTCAGGTCCACACTCGTAGAATTGGAGGAAACGGGCTGCCAATTTCCTGCACCGGGGCTCTCGAAACGGAGCGCTCCCATCGGCTCTGCATCGGAAATTGCAAGGAACGGTAGTCCTGAGACTCGCGACAAGGTCGACAGCCAGCCCCCCTTTTCGAGCCATGCGACGTGGCGCTGTTCCGATGCGGGAACGCTGACGCAATTCGAAGCGACCCGAGCGTCACGGAGCTCGAACAACCTGAAGCCCCGATGGCCGACTTTCGCTTCGCTGTAGCTCATATCAGCCAAGAGCCGGCCGACCACCGTCCGATAGTAGGTCGGGAACGTGTACCCGGGCACCAAGACGAAACGGACATTGCGCGCGCGCAGCCATGCGTGCGCTTCGCCGACGTTTTCGAGATTGTAAAGCGGTTCGAGCGCCGTATCGAAATTGTCGAGCCAGGGGCCTTTTCCATAGAGCGTGAAATCGGCTTGGCGAAACACGAGCGTCTTTTCACCGGGCTTGATGTTCTGTTCGATGTACCGATAGAGAGGCGCCCCGGCAAAGCGGTCCTTCGCGCGATAAAGAGGCGCCCTCTCGCCGTTGGCCCATAGGTCGATCCTGGCGCCGAAGTTGGCCGTGCGAACCACCGATTGCAGCACGACCCAACCGGACATCAGGCACAACAGGCCCACTGCCGCACGCCTCGACCATTTGCTTTCGCAAGGCCATCTGGCGAGCATCGGGGCGACGACGATGACGAGTAACGGCGTCAACGTCATCACGTAGCGAGCATTCTTGACGACGAGCTCTGTGCCGGCCAGCACCGAGGCTGTCGAAATCGCAAAAAATGCCACCGACCATCCGACGGCGACCTTCTCGATCGAGGAGGCCATGCGCCACCGCTGCCAGATGCGCCACGAGGCGGGGACCGCGAGCCAGAACAGCAAGCCAAAAATCGGAAACTCGACGAACCCTCGCAGAATGCCGAACACTACGCGATCATAGCGGCCCATGAGATCACGACGGTATCTCAGGTCTTCCGCAAATCCGAGCTGCGGCATCTCCCAGATCGGTGCGCTGTCCTGCAGCGGCACGCCGTAGATCAGGAGATTCTTCAGGAACTGGGCACCGCCGACCGCGATGGCGACGGCTCCGATTATCAGCGGCAGCCGGAAATTGCGAAAGCGATCGGGTGGACCGAGGATCAGCCAGGCCAAACCGGCGAACACCCAGGCGAGCAAGCCCACCGAATGCGTGAACGCGGCCAGCCCGAGAACGGCTCCCGTCAGGACCGCCTGCCGGGTCGATGGCCGATCGACGACACCGGCGACTGCGATCGCGGCAGCCAAGAACGAGACCAGCCTCAACGCATCGATGTGATAGCCGACGAGCATGCTCGTGAACAACGGAACGCTCAGCATCAAGATCAACGCGATGACCTTGGTGCGCCGTTCGTGCTCGTAGAGCGCGAGGGCCAACAACGCCGCCATACCGCACATGCAGAACAGCGCGAGAAGGCGAGCCGGTGCGAAGTTCTCGACACCCATCCACGCATAGCCCCACACCAGATACATATGGTAGGCGGGCGGATGGGATGACGGGGCGAAGAGCCCGTTGGGCGCTGCTTCGAGCACCGGATAGACGCCGAGAGAACGCGCCTCGAAAATGTGCCGCGCGACAGCGGCGTATTCGATCGCATCGTTTTCCATCAGCGGCAGTGTCGCGATCTGCAGGACCGCGAGCGCCAACAGGAAATAGAGCAGCAGATCCGTCCCCGACCATTCGACGCGAAACCGCTTCGCTGAGGCTCGAAGCGTCTTCAGCAGCGACGAAACCTCGCCGGATCCATAGTAGAGCGCCGCGGCCAGGGCGGACAGGACGATGACGATCACAACCCTCGGCGACGGCCGCATCGGAGCGGAGTAAAGCGCCATCAGCACCAGCCCGAGCACGAGAGGCGCGAGCGGAGCGGTCAACAGAAAAAGCGGGATGCGCTCGTGCTCCTTCGGCGCCATCAGCCGAGCCGCACCGGCATAGACTGCAAGTGGCAACAAGCCGAACGTGACAACTGAAAAAAGCGACAGCAACAAAATCGTCATTTCGGCGAGCCATTCCCTGGTGGACGAAAGCGGCCGCGAGGTTCGCGGGCGAGGTCGCGCCCACTTATCGCACGAAGCTGGCCTATCGCAATTCAATGGTTGCGCCAACCGGACGCTCGCTCCGCGACCAGACGCCCGCGGTCGAACCCATAACTCTACTTATCCCCGCCCGTCCGCGTTCGCTCAAGCTCTCGCCAGTGCTCGATGAGCCGCAAACCGCGGAGCCGGCCCGCTCCTGAACCCAACGCTCCCACAGGAGACCACCATGTATACCTTGATCGAAGATCTGAATGGACAGCCCCGCATCCGGCGCGATGCGGACGGCGCTACGATCCCGGCCGATCCCGCCAATCGCGATTTCGCCGACTATCAGGCGTGGCTCGAGGCCGGCAACTCGTCGGCGCAGCCGGCCGCGGCTCCACCTACTGCCGACAATGTTCGCGCCGAAGCCCGGCGCCGGATCAGAATCGCCTTGGGGGCAGCGAGTGACGACGCTGCGCTGCTTACCCAGGTCAAGGCACTGGAGCGCATCTCGTCCCTGCACGACCGCCGCCTTTCGGGGGAAACGCTCACACCCGACGACAACGCGTTCCTCGAATTGGCGCGGACGAAGCGAGGCGAACTCGAAGCCATCCGCGCAGCGAGCAATGTGATGGAGAGCAACCCGCCGGCGGACTTCACGAGCGATCAGAGATGGCCGTAGACGATTCGGGCCGCGCGGTATCCAATTCCGAAGTTCGGTTGTCGCGAACGCGGGCTATCGCTCCAGAGCATCTTTGTACGACCAGCGAATCGCTGAAGCGATTCCGTCTGGTCGGATGATGCTCTAGGTAGTGGGGCGTAACGATCGCGCCATTGACAAAATGGCGCGGCGAATTCGAATACGCCGACGCCGTTCCATTCGCATACGTGGAAAAAAGAGAGTTCTTCGGCCAGCAACCGGACCTTTGGATGCGCGCCGAAGCTTCCGAACAGAACGAGAGCTGCAATGAGACTGTCGATGCCGAGGCCGGTACGGATCATCGGAGGTGTGATCGTACTTCTCAGCACGATCGCGGCTTCCTTCTACATCACCTTCCGGTCCCTCCCGGAAGCCCATGCACCGAGCCTCACCCAGCGGGTGATCTTCAACGCCAGCAACCGAAACGTCGCACACCATCTCGTCAAGGGTTGGGGCTCTCCCGAAGGCTGGGGCACATGGTCGACCGGCGAGACCGCAACGATGCGCTTCCCCCTCGACGCGCCGACATTGGAGAACGTGTCGGTCAGAGTTTCCTACAAGAAGTTCAATCCCAAGCAGTCGGTCCGCTGGACGACGCCGAACGGGCAGAAGCCGGTTGCCACGAGCGCGGGCGGCAAAGGTTTCGAGATCATCGAGTTTCGGTTCGAAAAGGATGCCGTCAATCGCGCGAAGGAGATCGTCCTCGTCGCGTCCGTCGACATGCCGATGAGCCCGAAATCCGTCGGGCTGGGCTCGGACGAGCGACGGCTGGGGGCGGGCGTCGAATGGGCGGAGATCGGCTGGCGGCCCGAATTCGTCTACGAATGATGAGCCTGCCTGCGCTGCACCGGCTGCTCATTCGCCGTGGTGGTGATGGGCTTTTTCGTAGTGCTGCCGCAGCAGATCGACGCCGTAGTCGTTGCCGTTCGGTGTGCGGACCAGCGTGTGCACATGGAACTTCGCCGGCTCCGGATTGGTGAGGAACACGCCGGAGTGGTGGTCGAATTCAATGAAGATCACGGGGCTCTGGATGCGGTAGTAGAACGGCGTCGTTTCCTCGTATCCGCCGATCCAGCAGAAGTGCGTGTCGGCGAGGTGGCGCTCCACCTCCGCCATCCGCGCCGCGTGAGGACCTGCCGGCAGCGGCGACACATACTGCGCAACGAGATCCATCAGGTCGCGGCGCTGTTCGCTCGACATGCCGTCAGCGCGCAACCCCTCGAACGGCACGATGCGATTGTCCCGATGCGCACCGCCGAGATGCAGGTGATCGGCGAAGTGCCAGCGGCCGGGCGGTAGTTCGCTGCCCATCATCGCCTTCGCCACCAGCGCGGTTCGCTGCTGATCCGCCGACAGCGAACGCATCAGCGACAACCCCTTGCGCTCTTCGTCCTCGAACAGGGCCGTTCCGGCAAACGGGCCGGTGTCGCAGTACGCGGGCTCCGCGCCCATGAACGTCGGCGACAGCACCATCTGGCCCGCGACGACGAAACAGCTCAAGCTCAGGTGGTGGCCGAAGAGCTGCCAGCCCCACGGATCCATGGTCGACGGCTTGCCGAACAGGACGAACGTATAGGCCCACTCGCCGAGAACCTCGGGACCGCCGACGAGATCGCCCAGGAACCGGTTGAGGCGCATCACTGCGCGCGAGGACTCGAAGCCTTTCGCACTGAGGCTCGCAGCCAGAACGGCAAGCACGTGTTCGCGCACCGGGATCGAGACTTCGTCGAGGCGCAGACCGTGATGCTCGACCAGGATTTCCGTGTTCTGCCATTGCTGCCACATCGAAGAGCCGACGGGGAAACATGCCGCGGTGCGCTGCTGGGGCGACAAGAGATCGACCAGCGCCGAAGCGGCCGCTGTCATCGCTTCGACTGGCGCGCCAGACGGCTGCAACGAGAACAGGCCCGGCTGCACATTGCCATCGGTCGTCAGTCCCCTGAACGGGGCTTCGGCGAGCCTGGCCCAGGTATCGAACAGCTCACGAGCGCGCGGGCTTTCGAGCCGGGCCTCGGCATGCTGGCGTGGCGTCTCACCCGCGATGCGCGATTTGCCCGAAGCGGGTACGTACGGCCTGTAGTCCTCCCGGCTCATGCGAGTGCTCCTGTACTTCGAGCGCCGTTCCCGCACTATCGCAGCGTCGGCGCCGCAATGCATCGGATTTTGTCGTCGCAGCAGTATCGACGCAATCGGGTCCGATCGTGATCACGCGGCGGAGCGAATGCGGGCCTCGCGGAGCAACTCGACGATGCGGGCGGGGCTGACCGGGTGCTCGTTGATGCGGATGCCGAAGGGGGCAAGCGCGTTCTCGATCCCTGAGATGATGCACGCGGCGGCCGGAATGGTGCCGCCTTCGCCCGCGCCTTTCACGCCGATCGGGTTCACCGGCGAGGGCGTTTCGACGTGGTGGATCTCGACGCCGGGGCTCTCGCAGGCGCCCGACAGCAGATACTCGCCGTAGTTCACCGACAGCGGCGTGCCCGCGTCGTCGAACACCATCCGCTCGTAGAGCGCGTTGCCGATGCCGTGGATGACGCCGCCCTGGATCTGGCCATCGACGAGGCGCGGATTGATGAGGCGTCCGCAATCGTGCGCCACGACGTAGCGCAGCACCTTGACCTCGCCGGTCTCGATGTCGACCTCGACCTCGCAGATGTTGGTGCCGTTGGCGAAGGCGAGGCCCTTGAACTCGGAGTAGGCGGTCGCGGAGAGATCGGGCGTCACGCCGCCGGGCATGGGCGCGCCGAACGCGCCTGCGTGGCGTTGTGCGACGGCAGCCAGCGCGACCTTCGTCTGCGGCTCGCCGACGACGCGGACTTCGCCGTCTGCCAGCTCGAGGAACTTGTTCCCGGAACCGAGCATGTCGGCCGCGCTCTCGAAGATCTTCTCGCGCAGCGCTTCGCCGGCGTTGTGGACGGCAGAACCTGCCATGACCGCCGTGCGGCTGCCGACGGCGCCCATGCCGAGCGGGAACTTGTCGGTGTCCTGCAATTCGACGGTGACGTTTTCGATCGCGACGCCGAGCGCGTCGGCCGCGATCTGGGCGAGGATCGTATATGTGCCCTGGCCTTGCACGGCCGCGCCCGAAGCGACGACGACCTTGCCGTTGATGTCGACGCGGATGGTCGCGCCTTCGTAGGGACCGACGCCGGTATCCTCGACGCAGCTCGACAAGCCCAGGCCGAGATAGCGGCCTTGGGCACGGGCTGCGGCCTGGCGTTCGCGGAAACCCTGCGCCTGGGCCAGAGCGAGATCGAGGCAGCCGGCGTAATCGCCGCTGTCGTAGGCGATCGGGGTCTTGCCGTCGCGGCCCTTGAGGCCGGTCATGTACGGCATCTGCTCGGATCGGACGAAGCTGCGGCGGCGCACCTCGGCGGGATCGAGGCGCAACTCGTGCGCGACCTTGTCGGCGAGGCGCTCCAGCACGAAACAGGCATCGGGGCGGCCCGCGCCGCGGATCGGCGATACCGGTCCCAAATTGGTATAGACGGCGTCGAGCTTCAGATCGAGCGCTTCGAGCGCGTAGGGGCCGGGGAACGAGCCGACCGCGGTGGCCGATACGATCAAGCCGTAGGGGATGTAGGCGCCGACGTCGTGCAGGCAGCGGCCGCGCACGCCCAGCATGCGCCCCTCGGCCGACACCGCGACTTCCATCTGCCATTCCTGGTCGCGCTGCTGCGTGGTGGTGAGGAAGTGCTCCTTGCGGTCCTCGACCCACTTCACGGGACGGCCGAGCTTCTCGGCTGCGATGGCGACGGCGTATTCCTCCGCGTAGAGGTTCGCCTTGGGGCCGAAGCCACCGCCGATGTCGGGAGCGACGACGCGGACCGAATTGATGTCGCGGCCCATGTGCATCGCGAGCGCGCGGCGCAGCGAATGCGGCATCTGCGTCGCCGACCACACTTCGAGACGCCCGTCGATCTCGTCGGGCCGCGCGAGCACGCCGCGGCATTCCATCGAGTGGCAACCGCCGCGATGGGTGCGGATCGTCTCGGTGAAGACGTGCGCGGCCTTCGCGAACACGGCGGCGGTATCGCCGAAGCCGACCTGCATTGCTGTGACGAGGTTGGTGTCGGCGCCTTCGTGGGCCTTGGGGCCGGTTGCGTCCAGGGCGCGTTTGAAATCGACGACGGCGGGCAGTTCCTCGTAGTCGACATCGACCATGAAGGCGGCGTCTTCGGCCTGATAGCGGTTGTCGGCGATCACCATGGCGACGGCGACGCCGACGTGGTGGACCGCGTCTTTCGCGAGCGGGCCGTTGGTCTTGAACTGGGGCATGTTGCCGGCCGGGCCGATCGCGGGCAATACGCGGCGGGCGGGATCGAGATCATCCAGCGTGTAGACGGCGATGACGCCGGGCATGTCGCGGGCAGCGTCTGCGTTCACGGCGCGGACGCGGGCGTGGGCCAGTGGCGAGCGGACGAAGGCTGCGTGGACGACGCCTGGGACGGGGAGATCGTCGACGTAGCGCCCCCGCCCCGTCAGCAGCTTGGGGTCCTCGAGCCGGTCGACCCGCGCGCCGAAGTATCTCACGCCCATTCCCGGTTCCTTCCTGTGGCTGCGAAGCGCTGCGATCACGCGGCTGAGGTTCTAGGCGGGATAGGGCGTCGGAGCAAATGGTGGGGGCGAGGCGCGATGTGGCGCGGCCTGGGCGAGGATGGCAGCGCCTTCGCCCTCGCGTAGCGAGCGTGAAAATTCCCTCCCCGTCCTTTCGGAGAGATGGGCAGGGCGAGGGGCGGCCGCTTGGCGGACGACTGCGACGAGGAACCCAGCGAATGCTCCAATGGAGAGCCGGCCACAACAGCATCACCAACGCTTTCATCACCAACGCTTCGCTTCCCCGGCCGAGCGATCAGCGAGAGCCGGGGCCTTGCCGAGATGGTGTTGCGCACTGCCTCTACCCGTCAAGATCCCGGATGACCGCGAGGAGTCGCGGTCTCCGGGAAAGCGAGTGGAGGGGGTGGCACCTCATGCCAACCCGGCAACTCCCATCGAGTGCGGTAGCGGAGCCTACCGCACCACACATTCCCACGCGGCAGCGGTCACGGCGCAAGAAAGCCGACAGCCTCACCAACGCTTCCCCGGCCGAGCGATCAGCGAGAGCCGGGGCCTTCACGGCTGAGGTGGCGCTCGACATGCCATCGCGGCTTCAGAGGAATTCATCGGTCGCGCCATTGGAAGCCGCAATGGAAAGAAGCGTCCACGACGGACAATCAGAGCTGAAATCTTCGTCGCGGCCAGATTGGGTCCGCCGTCAGGCGTTAACCAACAAGTTTCTACACGTGAAGCATAGAACGCCACCTATTCGGAGGGGCATAGCTGAGTTAGTATTCTAATATCGGGCTTTGCTGGATGTGCGTGGCCACGAAATGTTCGGCCGCGCTGAAGTTTATAGGTGGGGCGATGGACAAAAGATACCAAGTGTTTGTCAGTTCGACTTTCGAAGATTTGGAGGATGCGCGAAGAGAGGTGTCCTCCGCCCTCTTGAAATCCGATTGCTTCCCGGCCGGGATGGAGCTTTTTCCTGCCGCTGACCTGGAGCAATTCGAGTACATCAAGCAAGTCATCTCCGACTGCGATTACTTCATCATCGTATCCGCTGGGAAATATGGATCAATTAATCCTAGAACGGGATTGAGCTATACCGAGATGGAATACGATTTTGCAGTCGAAATCGGAAAGCCAATCATAAGACTTCTTCACCGTGATCCATTCAAACTCCTCCCCGGCATAGCCATAGAGCAACACGATAAAGGCAAGAAGAAACTATCGACTTTTAGAGAAAAGTTGACGCGGTCGCGACTTGTGAATTTTTGGGACGATGCTAAAGGCCTTGGTCAGCAGGCCATACTTGCACTTCTAGAAATGAAGAAGCGGAACCCGTCGCCGGGTTGGGTTCGTGGCAATAATGCCATTACAGTTGAATTGCTGAAGGAGCTGGAGACGTTGAGAGGTGCTGCGAAGAGGTTTTCATCAGAGAAGACAGAGAAACCTGTCGATTTCAATGACCTGACAACGCAGTCTGAAGTTTCCATAATGGTAGCTGCCGCCGAAAAACCTGACAAGGGCGCGGAAGACGGAAGCGTAGCAATTGAGAATAAGGAGATTGCTGCAGCGATATTTATGTCCTTAATTTCAAACAGCGACGCCTTGAGCATTGGGCAGGCAGCCGGTGATATTCTTACTGGTGCCTATCCTTTCCCAAAAAAATACCACAAACATGATCACTTCTGGCTGGAGATACCTTATAATAAGATTCATCACTTTCTCCACTACTTAGAATCCCGAGGGTTGGTTCGTGGGACTTCGTCATCATATGCTTCCAATTGGTATTTAACTCAACGTGGACGCCTTCACGCGACCTACATGTCGAGTAGGCGCAACCTTAAATAGTTGGTTCGTCTTACAATTTGCACCAATAGATCAAGAGCTAGCCCGCTTAAGCAGCGAGTCCTCTCGTTCGACCACCACCACTCACCCGCCGCGCACTGCCTTTACCCGGCAAAATCCCGGATAGCCGCGTTGAGACGCGGCTTCCGGGAACGCGAGTGGAGGGGGAGGCGTACGCCACCACCTATCGCTTCATGCCCAGCGACTTCAGGATGATGTTCTTGATCATGGTGGCGGCGGTGCGGCTGGCGGTGCGCTGCATGTCCTTGGCGATCATCTCGCCGATGCCTTGATTGTAGCGACCGGTCTTCGGGTTCTTGCCGCCCGCGAAGATCGTGCCCCAGAAGCCGCCGCCGCCCGCGTCGGCTTCCTGCGCCTCCTCGGAGCCGGCTTTCTTGTCGATCATTTCCTTGGCGCTTTCGCGCTCCTGGCGGTCCTCGTACTTGCCGAACACGGGGCTGTATTCGATGCAGCCGCGGCGCTCCTCGTCCGTGAGCGGACCGATGCGCGCTTGCGGCGGGCAGATCAACGTCCGCTGCACCATCGAGGGCTCGCCCTTGTTCTCCAGGAACGAGACGAGCGCCTCGCCGACCTTCAGCTCCTTGATCACCTCGGCGGTGTCGAGATCGGGGTTCTGGCGGAAGGTCTTGGCGGCGGTCTCGACGGCTTTCGCCTCCTGCGGCGTGAACGCGCGCAGTGCGTGCTGCACGCGGTTGCCGAGCTGCGCGGAAACGGTATTCGGTACGTCCATCGGGTTCTGCGTCACGAAATAGACGCCGACGCCCTTGGAGCGAACCAGACGCGCGATCTGCTCGATGCGTTCGAGCAGCGGCTTGGGCGCGTCGTTGAACAGCAGATGCGCCTCGTCGAAGAAGAACACGAGCTTGGGCTTGGGCTGGTCGCCGACTTCCGGCAGCGTCTGCCAGAGCTTCGACAGCATCCACAGCAGGAACACCGCATAGAGGCGCGGTTTCTCCATCAGCTTGTCGGCGGCGAGAATGTTGATGATGCCGCGGCCGTCCGGCGCGGTGCGCACGAAGTCCTTGATGTCGAGGGCGGGCAGGCCGAAAAAGTGCCCCGCGCCCTGTTCTTCGAGAACGAGAATGCGGCGCTGGATCGCGCCGACAGACGCGGTCGCGACGTTGCCGTACTTGGTCGTCAACTCCTTGCCGCGCTCGGAGATGTTGCTGATGATGGCGCGCAGATCGGCGAGATCGTCGAGCGGCATCTTCTCGTCGGCGGCGACGCGGAAGGCGATGTTGAGCACGCCCTCCTGTACCTCGTTGAGCTCGAGCATGCGGCCGAGCAGCAGCGCGCCCATGTCGTTGACGGTGGCGCGGACCGGGTGGCCCTTCTCGCCGGTGACGTCCCAGAACACGGTCGGGTAGGCCTTGTTCTCGTATGCCTCGATGCCGAGTTCTTCGAGGCGCTTCTTGACGAAGGGCTTGGGCTCGCCCACGGCCGCGACGCCGGAAAGATCGCCCTTGATGTCGGAGGCGAACACGGCGACACCCGCGTCCGAGAAGCCTTCAGCGAGGGTCTGCAGCGTGACCGTCTTGCCGGTGCCGGTGGCGCCCGTGATCAGGCCGTGGCGATTGGCCAGGCGCAGTTCGAGCAGCTCGTCCTTGCCGTCGCTCTTGCCGACCAGAATTTTATCGTCCTGAAGCATGGATAGGCTCCTGTCGGCACGCCGCTGTGCTCTTATGATTCTAGAGCATCTTTATCCGACCGGTGAAGCGCGACAGCGATTCCGTCCGGTCGGATGATGCTCTAGTGCCGGGGGCTTGGGCGCAGGCGTTGAGCCGCTCCGGCGACGCGGGACGCGAATCTATTAGCGATTCCACTTGGCATGCCTGTGGCGGCAATTCAATTATCGGTTGCAGGCGAAACTCAATTTACCCACGGCATTGAACAGTGGCCGCAGCATTATCGGAGGCGACTGGCACTCATGCCGCAGCCTCGCCCGGCACCGGCTGCGGCGCGCGCACGCCGGCCGCGATCTCCCGCATCAGCCTGGGCTTGTCGATCTTGCCGTTCGCCATCAACGGCAGCTCCGGCAGCGGCAGCACGAACTCCGGCAGCTCGTAGCGGGAGAGCCCGCGCGCCGCGAGATGGCCGATCAGCGCCGGCACGTCCACCTGAGTTCCCGGCCGCGTCGTGTAGGCGAGGCAGATGCGCTCGCCCAGGCGCGGATCGGGCATCGACAGAACCGCCGGCCGGAAGATCGCCGCGAACTCCGCCGCCAGATCCTCGATGCGCGACGGGCTGATGTTGTGGCCGCCGCGGATCAGCACTTCCTTCTGCCGGCCCGTCAGCTTGAGATAGCCGTTGGCATCGAGCTGGCCGAGATCGCCGGTCATGAACCAGCCGTCCGGGGTGACGGCGTTTTCCGTCGCCCGCTGGTCGTCGAAATAGCCCAGCATCAGGCACGCGCCGCGTCCAGCCACGAGGCCGGTCTCGCCCGTCGGCAACTCCCGCGTGGGGTTGTCCGGGTCGAAGATGCGGATCTCGTAGCCCTCGCAGGCGCGCCCGCACGTGCCTGCGATGAGGGCGGGATCGTCGCCCGGTCGCGTGTACTGATGCGAGTTGTTCTCGGTCATGCCGTAGCCGGACTGCGGCTCGACGCCGAACGAGATCAGTTCGTGCATGACGTGAGGCGGGCTCGCCGCTCCCGAGACGCGAAATGCGCGGACGTTGCCGAGGCGCTTCAATCCACGTCGCTTCAGCTCGGCTATGATGTCGATCGCATGGGTCGGCACGCCGATCAGGTATTCGACGTTGGTTTCGGTGAGCCGGTCGACCAGGCTTTCGCCGCGCGGCGTATCGTGGATGACGAGCTCGGCGCCCGCGATCAGCGCGGTCGTCATGGCGCCGACGCCGAGATTGTGGCTGAACGGACTCAGCGTCGAGATCACCGTCTGCGGCCCGATGTGCCAGTCGCGGCAGATCGCGCGCGCGGTCACCAGCAGCGTATTGTCCGAATGCATCACGCCCTTGGGATGTCCCGTCGAGCCGGACGTGAATGCGATGTAGGACACGCGGTCCGGATCGTCCGACGGCGGCGGCAGCGTACCGCCCTTCGGCGCCGCGGTGAGCAAGCCGTCGAACAGCGGCCGCTCCGCATCCCGGGCGGCGACGGCGGGCAAGCGATAGACGTGCCGCATGTCCGAGAGGCCGGAGATCGCCGCCTCGATCGCATGTTCGCGCCCGGCAGTTCGAGCATCCGCGCCGAACGCCGGCTGATAGATGAATGCCGCCGCGCGCATCCGCTCCACCATCGCCTGCACCTCGGCGACGGTGTGATTGCGGTGCGGCGATGGACTGCACACGAGCCCCATCCGCGACGCTGCCAACAAGATGGCGACGGACTCGATGCGGTCCGGCAACCAGAACGTGATGCGCTGCCCCGGTATCAGTCCGCGCGCCGCGAGATCGGCCGCGAGTGCGTCTGCTGCGGCGACGAGACCTGCCCACGTGACCCGGCGGTGCCGGTCGCGCAGCGCCGTCCGCTCCGGCGTCTTGCCGGCATGCGCGGCTGCGATCGAATAGATCGTGTCGCCGCGCCAAAGCCCGCGCGCATAGTAGTCACGCAGCAGCCTGCCATTGAGCAGCGATAGAACCGTCGATGCCATCATTTCATTCCGCAGGAAATCATCAGGAAGTCGCCTCGCGGCACTCCTCGTCGGGCGGTAGCGGATCGCACCCGTCCCCCTTCTCGATGCACACGCGCAGGGCCGACAGAAGTTCCGCGCGGATCACGCCGTCGTTGGGCCCGCTGTAGAGCTGGTTCATCTTCAGGCCGCACTGGTAGAGCGTGACCATCCGCGCGCCGCCATAGACCATCGCCGCCTCGTAGTCGCGCTGCGCCAACTGCCTGTCGCCGTTCGACTGGTGGATGTGAGCGCGGGTGTCGAGCGAATGCGCGCTGAACGGATCGAGCTGCAGCGAGCGCTGAACGTCCGCCATGCCCTGCGACGCGCGTCCCCACTTGAAGTAGGCCCATGCGCGGTTGTTCAGCGCAACGGCGAAATCCGGAAACAGTGCGATCGCGTTGTCATAGTCCTTGATCGAGGATTCGTACTGCCCGCGCAGCGAGTAGGACAGCGCCCGGTTGGCGTAGGCCGTGGCGCGGCGCGGCTCGCTGATGTTGGGCGATTCGATCAGCTCGGTGCACGCGCGGATGCGGCCTTCGATCTCGGGCTTGTCGCAATCGTGCACATCTTCGGCAGCGGCGGCCGACGACACGAGGGGGGCGATGGGCGGCGCGACGCCGACGAGCAGGAGGGCGAGAGGCAGGATCAACCAGCGGCGCATCATCGTGTGTCCTGGGAAAGCGGCAATCGCGCTGCCGCGCCAACGCCGAAGGCTCGCGGGTCGGTCATCGCTCCCCGCCGCCCGACCTTCATATAGTTGCGACTTTATATAGTTGCGGCGGGCGCGGGTGGAAAGCCAGCAAGTACCCCAAGACGGGCACAATTGCGGCAACCAGAGGAAATGCCGGAGAGTTTCATCTGGCGTGACAACAACGCTCAGGGCGGTTCACTCCACTCGACTACCCTCTCCTGACCTTGTCGTCCGGGGGGGGCTCGTCCCCGGGACCCAGGGTTCAACGCATTGCACGTCGGCCGTTGCGGCGCCCTGGTTCCCGGCAACAAGTGCCGGGATGACCGCTCGCCGGTTGAAAGTATACTGCACCGATCCGGCCTACTTCCGGGGCCTACTTCCGGGGGATCGCCGTGATCGCGAGGCCTTCGAGCGCCAGCCCATAGGCCAGCAGGTCGTTCATCTGCCGCCGCACCTGCTCGGTGAGCAACACGCGGGTGTAGCGCCGGTTCAGCTCCGGCTGCTTCATGATCATCCGCGCCAGCTCCCATGCCCTGGGCAAGAGCTTCTCGCCCGACAAGACCTCGTTGACGAGCCCCATCTCCTTGGCCTCGACCGCATGCAGAACCTGCCCCGTCAGCAGGAAATAGCGGGCGCGGTTCAGCCCCATCGCGGCGGGAAACGCCACGTGCACGCCGTCGCCTGGCACGAGGCCGTTCACGAAATGCGCCGAGTCCTGGAAGCACGCGGTATCCGAGGCCAGCACGATGTCGCACAGGATCGGCAGCTCCGCGTGCCGCACGGCGGGGCCGTTCACGGCCGCGATCATCGGTACGTCGATCAGCAGCAGGTTGGTCAGCAGGTGCTTGGCTTCCCAGCCGAGCTCGCCCCACTCCTCCGGCCCCATCGCGTGATAGCTCATGTTGGCCTCTGGATCGGGCGCCGGTCCGGAGAACTCGGCGCCGGTCCCGGTCATGATGACGACGTGGTTGTCGCGGTCCCGCCCGATGTCGAGAAACGCCTGCACGAGCTCGCCGTGGGGCTTCCGGCCCCACCTGAGGGGTCCGCCGTTCGAGTGCACCGTCATCTCCAGGATGCCGTCCTCGCGGCGGAACCTGATGTGCTCGTACTTGCTCTCGTAGTCGGCGAGCTTCAGTGTCGACATGCGTATTTTCCCCATTCTCCAACAAATGTGACGTGGATCCCGCCCTCCGGCGGGATGACGTCGCGAAAATGCGAATCGCTGCCGTGGGATTGATGTCGTAAAGCCGTTGCCGACTTCGCGCATCTCACACCATGCAGGCGGGAGCAAGGGGCCGCGGGCAAGTGAGTGGGGCAACCACGCCCGGCACCGGCGGCGCCTCGCCTTCTGCGCACTTGCACGGGAGGCGTGGGCGGCCTATTTCGCAGCATCTTTCTTGCGGTTCGGATCAGACGCCCATGACCTCGAAAAAACCCACCGTATTCATCGACGGCGAAGCTGGGACGACCGGCCTCGGCATCGCGGAGCAGTTGCGTGCGCACGGCGGTGTGGAGCTGCACAGCATCGCGGCGGAGAAGCGCAAGGACGTGGGCGCCAAGCGCGAACTCATGGCGGGAGTCGATCTCGTCGTGCTGTGCCTTCCCGACGAGGCAGCGAAGGAGACCGTGGCGCTCGCCGATACGCTGCCGGGCGGGGGGCCGCGCATTCTCGATGCTTCGACCGCGCATCGCGTCGCCGCGGGCTGGGTCTACGGTTTTCCCGAAATGGCGCCCGAGCAGGCCGGGCAGATCGCGAAGGCGCGGCGCGTGGCCAATCCGGGCTGTTATCCGACAGGCGGGATCGCGCTGCTGCGGCCGCTGGTCGACGCCGGACTGATGGCGGCGGACCATCCGGTGACGGTCAATGCCGTGTCGGGATATTCGGGCGGCGGCAAGTCGATGATCGCCGACTATGAGGCGGGCACGGCGCCGTCGTTCGAGCTTTACGGGCTCGCGCTCGAGCACAAGCATCTGCCGGAATTGCAAGCGTATTCGAAGCTGACGCGGCGGCCGATCTTCGTGCCGTCGGTCGGCGATTTCCGCCAGGGCATGCTGGTGTCGGTGCCCGTGCATCTCGATACGCTGATCGGTAGACCGAAGCCGGCCGATCTCGAAGCGACACTGGTGAAGCGCTATGCAGGCTCGCGCTTCGTGAAGGTGGTGCCGGCCAGCGATCCTTCGCGCAAGGGCGGGAAGGTCGAGGCGGAATCACTCAACGACACGAACATGCTGGAGCTGACGGTGTTCGGCAACGATGCGCGCGGGCAGGCGGTCCTCGTCGCCAAGCTCGACAACCTCGGCAAGGGCGCGTCGGGCGCGGCGGTACAGAACCTCGAGATCATGCTGGGCCTCGCTTGAAGCGAGGGCGCCGAACAATCGCTGATGGTCGCGCTACGCAGCAACCTTCAACCGGACCTCGTCGGGCACCGGCAGCGGCGGGTTGGCGCTCGCTTTGTATTCGACGGTGGTGAACAGCAGGTCGGTCGTGCCGGTGTTCTCGACACAGTGCACCAGATGCTCGTCCCTGGCATATGTCAGGTGGCGGGTGTCGCCGGGGAAATGCACCGACTCCGTGATGCTGCCGTCCTCGTAGTAGCCGCGCGCCGTGCCGTGGGTGTGGCACGTCCAGAAGTAGTCGAGCACGTGGCGGTGGAAACCGCAGCGCTTGCCGGCCGGGATCAGGAGGTGCCAGACGCGAACCTTGTCGGTCTCGGAGACGAGCGTGGAGCCGACAATCGCGTTCATCAGGCTCGCGCGCATCTCGGCCTCCATGCCGGCGGGCCATTGCGAGAACGAGCCGGCGGGCGCGATGGTCTTGTAATCAGGCATATGTCGGGCTCCAGTGTGTCGAGGTTTTCAGAACAAGTCGGCCAGCAGAGGCTTCGCGTCAAGTATGGCTGGCAACGGGCGCGATCACGCGGCCGGACCAGCCGCGCACTTCGCGCCAGCCTGCGGCGTCGTCAACGTCGGCGAGGGTTGCGGCAAAATCTGTGCTGGCGCCGGCGAGGTTCGCCAGGGTGTCGTTCAGGGCATTCGCGCTCGACCATCGGACGTTTGAAAACGGTTTGGCTATCGCCGGGATGCGCTTCAGACCGACAAGCCAGTATCCGCCGTCGGGCGTGGGGCCGAGGACGGCATCGGATCTCCCCAGCGCCGCGAAGGCCGCGGCGATGTGGCATGGACGGATCGCAGGAATGTCGGTGCCGATGATGATGATCGGGCCACGGCCCGGCCAATCCAGAATTCGCTGCATGCGCCGGCCGAGATCGCCCTGGCCTTGTGCGCGCCGGGGTATTTCGCCCGGCCAGAAGCGGCTCGTCACGGTCGCGTCCGGGGCGACGGCGAGCCATGTCTGCCACCGCGACGAGCACGACAATCGCCGAACTACGGACAATGCCGCATGACGGTAGAAGCTCGTCGCGGCAACTGTTCCGATCTGCCGGCCGAGGCGGGTCTTGACGCGGCCGGCGTGAGGCTCCTTCACCATGATGACGAGGCGCGGCACGCAGGCACGCGGCGCACGAGCGCCACGCGCCAGGGGTAATCGGTTTGACCGATACCGCGTGGTGATGCGGCCGGCGGAGCGAGCATGACGTTCCACCGGCCTCACGCGTCGTTCCCTCAAGCGACCGGCACGAGCGCGTAGCCATTGCCGTCCTTCACGACGGTCCCCGCGCCCGGCATGCCCCAGTGATAACCGGTGCAGACGAGCTTGTCGGCGACGACGCGGTCGAACGTGCGGCGGCGGGTTGCTTCGGCCATCGTGGCGTCCTGGTCGAACGCGATGTGCCAGCCGGGATTGCGCAGATTGATCGCGGGCAGGTTGGTCACGTCGCCGAGCACCAGAACCTGTCCGCCTCCAGCCGAGACGTGGAAGCTCGTGTGACCCGGCGTGTGGCCCGGAGTCGGGGTCACGCGGATGCCAGCGACGGCGTCCTTGTCGTTCGCGACCTGCTTGATGTTCTTCCACTGCGGAAAGGTCGCCTGAATCCGGCGGGCGAGGCCACGACGGGCTTCCGGCAACTTCTCGACGATAGCCGGGTCGGTCCAGTACTTGTACTCGGCTTCCGGTACGATGATCTCCGTGTTGCCGTAAATCTGAGCGTTTTCCTTGGTGTACAGTCCGAAGATGTGGTCGGGATGGAAGTGGCCCACAATAATGGCCGAGAGCTTCGACACATCGATGCCGGCCGCTTTCGCGTTCTCCGCGATCAAACCAGTTGCGGGGGCCCCGGCGGCGCCATTGCCGCTGTCGAACATATATGTGCGACCGCTGATCGTGACGAACGTCACCGTGTACGAATTCGGCATGCGGTCGTCGGCGAGGTTCAACGCCTTCAAGGCCGCCTTGGTGTCGTCGATCGAAGCGTTCTTGATGAAGTCCGCACTGTGCGGGCGGTAGATGCCGCCATCAAACACGGTGGTGACCTCGATCCCGCCCACCTTGAACTTGTGGAACTTGGCGCCTTTGGGATTCATCGGGTGACGCCCGGCATCCTGTGCGAGTGCCGACGGAATGATCTCGAGCGGCTTGTCGAGGCCGAATACGAGCCCGGCTGTCGTCGCCGACAGAACGAAATTGCGGCGGTTCATCTGCAGCATGCGGTATTCTCCCTGAAACATGGACGGACGATGTCTTCCACATTGCCCGCTGGGGTGAACCTGGGGCAACTCAATTTCTCGTTGGGGCTCACCGCACCCGTCACGCAACCGGCAGGCGACGTGCCCGGCAGTTCAGCCGCTCCTTCCGCCATAAAGACGAACAATCCATGGCAGGGGCGCGCGCATCAGATAAAGACTGAGGCACGTCAGGTTTCTCGACGCACGGATCAGATAGCCGTCGCGCTTGTAGCGGATTGCGCTGGTGACGGCTGCCGTGCGCAGGATCAGCGTTCGGCTTCGCCCCAGCCGGCGGACGATGTCCACGTCCTCCATCAGCGGCATCGGCTTGAACCCGCCGATCTGATTGTAGAGACGGCGTGGAATGAGGAGCCCCTGGTCACCATAGGGCAGACGAAGCATCGTGCATCGCAGCGCGACACCCCATTCGATCAGCCGCGGCAGGAACCCCATGTCGTCGAGAGCGAAGCGGAATGCCGCCGCCGACAGCGGCCGCTGACCGACGTCTACGCGCTCCATGAAGGCGGCGACCTCGCGTTCCCAGCCCGCATCGAGGACGGTGTCGGCGTGAAGGAAGAGAAGCCAGGGAAAGCGCGCAGCCTCGGCGCCGGCCTGCAACTGGCGGCCGCGGCCCGGCTCCGACCGTACGATGTCGGCGCCCGAATCCTCGGCGATGCGCAGGGTGCGGTCACCGGAGCCGCCATCCACGATGACGACCTGTCGAATCACGCCGTCGACCGCGCCCGGCACGAGCGAGGTCAGCGTCGCGGCAAGCGAAGTCTCGGCGTTCAGCGTGGGTATGACGACGGTGATCATGGAGCGCAGACATAGTGCGGCGTGGCCGGGAGCGCCAGTCCACTCCGGAGCAGAGGAGCGCAGAAAACTTTCTGCAGAAAAATCCCTTTTTGTTCTTTTAATGTTCTCGTGGCTGAGTTATCCTTCGGGCCGTTCCACTCGGTTGCACAGGTAACGGGCCATGGAAGATTTGCACCTGCCGGAGATCGACGGCTGCGGCATTGCCGGGCGCAGTATAGCCGGGCGTCAGGTCTCTCATCCGATCGAAACAGAGCTGAGGCGAGGGCGGGGCGCCCGGTCGAACGCGTCCGGACGGTACGAGGCCGAACGAAGCGAAGCGTTCGACGACGGATGGGAGGGCCTCGGCGACAGCCGGCCGTTCGTCACGCGCGTGCGCCGCGAGATCGCGCGCAGCATCATCGCGCACAACGACAGCCCGGACATCAGCTTCGACCAGTCGATCAACCCCTACCGCGGATGCGAGCACGGCTGCTCTTATTGCTACGCCCGGCCGAGCCACGCGTATCTCGGCCATTCACCGGGCCTCGATTTCGAGTCGGAACTCTATGCCAAGACGAACGCGGCCGAGGCGCTGACCAAGGAGTTGTCGAGCCGGCGTTACGTTCCAAAGACGATCGCGCTGGGGACCGTGACAGATCCCTATCAGCCGATCGAGCGGGAGCATCGCATCACGCGCGGCGTGCTCGAGGTGCTGGCCGCTGCGCGGCATCCCGTGGGCATCGTGACGAAGTCGGCGCTGGTGGTCAGGGACATCGACATTCTCGCGCGCATGGCGAAAGACGGCCTCGTCAAGGTCGCGCTGTCGGTCACGACGCTCGACCGGCACCTCGCGCGGAGCATGGAGCCGCGTGCCGCAACGCCTGCAAAGCGACTGGCGGCCGTCGAGGAGTTGTCGGCAGCCGGCATCCCGACGCAGGTCATGGTCGCGCCGATCGTGCCGGCTCTCAACGATCACGAGATCGAGGGCATCCTGGAAGCGGCGCGAGACGCGGGGGCATGCGCTGCCGGCTACGTGACGTTGCGCCTGCCGCTCGAACTCAAGGATATTTTCCGGGAATGGCTGATGACCGACTTTCCGGATCGGGCCGATCGCGTGATGCATCTCGTACAGTCGATGCACGGTGGGCGGGATTACGCTGCGCAGTTCGGGTCGAGGCAAAAGGGCTCGGGGCCTTACGCCCAGCAGATCGCGCTGCGGTTCAGGCTCGCCTTGCAGAGGCTCGGGCTCAATCGGGAAAGGAGGCCCTTGCGCACCGATCTGTTCCGGCCGCCGGGGGCAGCCGGGCAACAATTGAGCCTGCTCTGATCGGGCACTCTGATCAGCAGCTCGGCCAATGGCTCGGTCGGACGGTCGCTCTCGGCAGTCTCTCTGGGCAGTCTCTCTGGGCAGTCTCTCTGGGCAATTCGGCTTACCGTGTGGCTTACCGTGTGGCTTACCGTGTGGCTGGCCGTGAGGTTGGCCGTGAGGTTGGCCGCGTCTGGCGGGACCGCACCGAGGCGTGGAAAAATCGTGGCGGGAACCTCGACAAGGGGGATGGGGCCTGTCTAGCGATGGGGGATGAAAAGTGTCTCGGGCTCCCCATCACCTCGCCGCCGACCGGACGCTCCGACATTCGATGTCGAAGCGCGCGTGATCGCGCTCGGCGAGACCCCGGTCGCAGGTATCGACGAAGCGGGGCGCGGACCGTGGGCTGGTCCGGTGGTCGCCGCTGCGGTCGTGCTCGATCCACGCGCCCTGCCGGCGGGCATCGGCGACTCCAAGGCTCTGTCCGCCGAGCGGCGGGACGAACTCTTCGACGCAATCATGTCCTCAGCGCTCGGTGTCGGTGTCGGTATCGCCAGCGTCGAGCAGATCGACCGGATGAACATCCTGCGCGCCACGTTCTGGGCGATGGAGCGAGCCGTCGACGACCTCCCGTTGAAACCACGGCTCGCGCTCGTCGACGGGAAGCTGCTACCGAAATTGACTTGCGCCGCGCGGGCGATCATCGGCGGCGACGCGACGTCCGTTTCGATCGGGGCTGCCTCGATCGTCGCGAAGGTGACCCGGGACCGGATCATGACCGAACTCGCCCGCAGCCATCCGGGCTACGGATTCGAACGTCACAAGGGCTATGGCACACCCGAGCACCAAGCCGCCCTGGCCGCGCTCGGCGTGTGCGTCCATCATCGCCGCAGCTTTCGCCCGGTGAAGACCATCCTGGGCATCGAATAGAAAACAAATGCCGCGGCGCTCGTTCAGGCGCGATCGTGGCGCACTTCGGCCTCGTCCGAGCGATTGCTATGCGCTTGCCGCAAGCGCTCTTCGGCAGAACGCAAATCGGTTGCAATGCCCGTTATGGTGCGGGACGCATCGTACCAGCGCCAGCAGTATGCGCCTTCGCGGTCGCCCTGTTTCATGATCGATCCGACCGACATGAACGGATCGTTCTGCGTGAAGAAGTTCACTATGCCCGTATGGGGACAACGCTGCTTGGACAGCATGGGCTTGGCCTCCCAAATCGAATGTCCAGCTCGACCTGCCAATGTCTGAATGAAATTTGTGGCACTACTACGGTAGATATGGAAACGCTTTTAGCACATCCAATGGTTTTGCGTCACAATCTCTCGTGTTGTTCGTTGAGAATTTCGTGATGCCCCCGGTTCTGGTGCGCTGCTCTATCGTGCAGATGTGGATGGCGCCGCCTGAAATCTCAACGTCGGCGCTGCGTTCCAGACGAATGAGACGCACAAAGAAATTGCAGCGAGAGCCATGCCAGAACCAATTGTCCACAGCCTCCCCGCCCGCGCCGCAGTAGCGATCGTCGACCGTGTGGGACGCCGGATCGTACTGGCTATTCCCGTCGGCATCGGCAAGCCCAATCTGCTGGTGAATGCGCTCTATGGGATGGCGCTGGCTGATCGCTCGATCACGCTGCGCATCCTGACCGGGTTGAGCCTCGTCCGACCGGCCTTCAAAAGCGATGTCGAGCGGCGGTTCGTGGCGCCGTTGCTCGACCGACTGTTCGGGAGCTGGCCCGATCTCGCCTATGTCGAAGCGATCAGGAAGGGCACACTTCCATCGAACGTCGAGGTCCACGAATTCTTCCTGCAGGCGGGGCAGTGGCTGTCCAACTCCCGAATGCAGCAGAGCTATGCCAGCTTGAGCTATGCCCATGTCACCGCTCATCTGGAACGCGAGGGCGTCAACGTGCTCGCGCAGCTCGTGGCGAAGCGCCCGGACGGCAGGCAGGACCGTCTCAGCCTGTCGTCGAACCCCGATATCGCGCTGGATCTCAAGCCCTACGTCGAGCGGCGGCGGCGGTCGGGTGAACCGATCGTGACCATCGGCGAGATCAACGACAATCTTCCCTACATGACCGGCGATGCCGATATCGCTGCTTCGGAAATGGATTTCCTGCTCGAGCCGGCGCGACCCCATTTCGAGTTGCTCGCGCCGCCGAAGGAACCGGTTTCGCTGGCGGACTACGCCATGGCGCTGCATGCGGCCACCATGAGGACGGCGGCACGCTGCAGATCGGCATCGGCTCGTTCGCGGATGCACTGTGTCACGCGCTGGTGCTGCGCCACACGCGGAATGCGGAGTTCCGTGCGCTCGTGGACCGGCTCGGCGAGAAGCCGCCGGAGGGGGCCGAGCTGTCGCCGTTCACGCAGGGGCTCTATGGCTGCAGCGAGATGCTGGTGGACGGCTTTCTCGCCCTCAAGCGCGCCGGCGTGCTGAAGCGGTATGTCGAGACGAGCCATGGCAATACGAGTCAGGGCCGCGCGCTGGTTCATGCCGGGTTCTTTCTCGGCAGCCGACAGTTCTACGACGAATTGCGCGCGATGCCGGAGAATGAGCTGGCGGAAATCGCGATGACCGCGATCTCGTTCACGAACACGCTCACGGGCGATACCGCGACCAAGATCACGCAGCGCCGCGATGCGAGGTTCGTGAACACCGCTCTGGTTCTCACGCTGCTCGGGGCAGCGTCGTCGGATGGTCTCGACGACGGTCGTGTCATCAGCGGCATCGGCGGGCAATGCGACTTCGTCGTGCAGGCGCACGCGCTTCCCGGTGCCCGCTCGATCATCGCGGCGCGAGCTACGCGCGGGGCCGGCGGCGGGAAAGTCACCTCGAACATCGTCTGGCGCTATGCGAACGTGAGCATCCCGCGCCAACTACGGGACATCTACGTCACGGAGTACGGCGTAGCCGACGTGCGCGGTCGGTCGGATCGCGAGGTCGTCGAAGCGATGCTCGGCATCGCAGACAGCCGGTTCCAGGCGGAATTGCAGCGCGAGGCAACGGGTGCGGGCAAGGTCGGGGCGTCGTTCCGGATTGCGGCATCGGCGGCCAACAACACGCCCGAGGCGATCACGGCAGCACTCGGTCCGGCACGCCGCGACGGGCTGCTGCCGGTGTTTCCGCTCGGCACCGAAATGACCGAGACCGAGCAGGCGCTGATCCCGGCCCTGGGAGCGTTGAAGAGCGCGACGCCGTTTGGGATCGCGCAGCTTCTGTGGCGGGGTGCGCGCGAGGAGGGAAGGGAGGACGCGACGGTCGCCGCGCTGAAGCGGATGTCGCTCGATGCGCCGCAAACCTTGAAGGAGCGAGCCATCGCGGCGCTGATCAGAGGCGCAATGAGGGCCAACCGCTGACGAAGCCGCGGCAAGACAGCGGGAGCCGCGCCTCCTTGCGCTACGGCACGTCGATGCGCACGGCGATAGCCGCGCTCGCGATGACTGCGGGGTCGTTGTTCTCGGGATCGGGAACGTCGAGGCCACCCTTCACGGCCTTGACCGTGACGCGGCCGATCGGAAGCGATGCCCGGACCTTCTCGACGTCGACCTTGTCGGGCTGCTGCACGCCGATGGTGACATCGACCTCCAGCCTGGTCTTGTCGATCTTCAAGGAACGCACGAACGACAGCGAGCTGTGATGCAGCGCATCCTGCACCGCACGCAGCGCCGCCGTCGTATAGTTGGAGCCGTGCAGGTCATTGCCGGTGCCGAGCTCGAGTATCACGCGGGTCTTGGGCATTGTTGGCTCTCTCACTCGATGTCTCTCACTCGATGTCCAGGCTGACGACGGCGCAGGCATTGGCGATCAGCGTACTGCCATTGCCCTCGTCGTTGAGGATCTCGAGACCGCCTTCGACGACGGTAACGGTGCCCTTGCCGTAGGGCATGACTTTGAGCACCTCGGCCTTGTCCACCGTCTCGGGGCGCGGCACACCGATATGCACATCGACGATCATCTCCTCCAGCGGCTTGCCGAGGGCCGGGGCGATCGACAGCGAATTGTGCCACAGGGCATCACGCAGCGCGCGACAGGCGGCCTTGGTCGAGTCCGAGCCTCGAATGTCGGTGCCCATGCCGATCTCGAGCACCATGCGTTTCTTTGCCATCGCCTCACCGGTGTTGCGTGCTGTTTCGACTTGATGCGCCAGGAGCGCAGCCCGCGCTGACCGTAGACCAGGGCCAGAATTCGGTCCACCGCCTGCCTGCGGACCAGAAAGCCGCCAGTCAAGAAAGAATGCAGGCCAGAGTCTGCTGGCCAGCGTCTGCTTGTCACTCAGCTTGGTGCATGAGATCATCCGCCCACGTCAGGCAGGTCAGGGCCACCAGCTGCCACTTAATGGACCCAACCATTAGCCGAAATCGCGTCTCCTACTGGGAGGTTTGCAGACCTAGAGATGGCGCTGATTGAGGGTGTTCACCGGGATCATTCGCGCGAACAATTCGCAACTATGGCGATACTTGCATCGAGTCAGCGCTTGCAGCCGTTCTGATCGACTTGAAGCGGTCCGCCAGCTCGGCTCGTAAGCTCTTGCGCATTGCCGCTTCGCGGTAACGCCTCTGCTCGTCTCCTGGTGCAGGTGTCAACGGCTTCACGGGCACCGGTCGCAGGTCGTCGTCAACAGCGACCATCGTGAAGAAGCAACTATTCACATGCCGCGTTCTCTTCGATCGAATGTCCTCGGCGACGACCTTGATCCCGATCTCCATCGATGACGTTCCCGTGTGGTTCACCGAAGCAAGGAACGTCACCAGTTCGCCCACCAGAATAGGTTCGCGGAACGTCACTTGGTCGACGCTGACCGTGACAACGTAGCGGGCGGCGTAGCGGCTCGCGCACGCGTAGGCGACTTGATCGAGAAGCTTGAGGACTGTTCCCCCATGGACGTTTCCAGTGAAATTCGCCATGTCCGGGGTCATGAGCACGGTCATCGCCAATTGGTGTGCCGGAAGGTCCATTTCGCAGCTCCTCAAACGCGCTCAACAATGACTGAAATACCCTGGCCGACGCCGATGCACATCGTACAAAGCGCGTACCGCCCTTTGATGCGATGAAGCTGGTTGACAGCGGTCGTTGCCAGTCGTGCTCCCGAAGCTCCGAGAGGGTGGCCAAGCGCGATGGCTCCGCCGTTCGGATTCACGCGAGGGTCGTCATCGGCCAAGCCGAGGTCGCGCAGCACAGCGAGCCCTTGCGCAGCGAAGGCTTCGTTCAGTTCGATCACGTCCATGTCGGCCAAGTTTAGACCGGCGATCGCCAACACCTTGCGCGTAGCCGGCGCTGGACCGATGCCCATGATCCGAGGTGGCACGCCGGAGGTCGCCATCGCGACCACGCGCGCCTTCGGAATTAGTCCATTTCGGGCCGCAGCGGTCTCGGTCGCCAGCAGCAGTGCGCACGCGCCATCGTTGACGCCCGATGCATTGCCCGCAGTGACCGAGCCATCAGCGCGAACGACACCTTTGAGCTTTCCCAGTGCTTCAAGGCTCGTTTCGCGTGGGTGCTCGTCTCTGTCGACAACTAACGCGTCACCTTTCCTCTGAGGCACATGAAGCGCCACGATCTCAGTTGCTAGTATTCCGCTATGCTGCGCGGCCAGCGCCTTCTGTTGAGACGCCAAGGCCATCCGGTCCTGTGCCGAACGCTCGATCTTGAACTCCTGCGCGACGTTCTCTGCAGTCTCCGGCATCGAGTCGACGCCGTATTGCTGCTTCATGAGCTTGTTGATGAAGCGCCAGCCAATCGTGGTGTCGTAGACCGCGTTCTCGCGAGCAAAGGCCGTTTCCGCTTTCGGCATGACGAATGGAGCACGGCTCATGCTCTCCACCCCTCCCGCAATCATCAGTTCCGCCTCTCCCGATTTGATCGCGCGTGCCGCCGTACCGATTGCGTCGAGGCCAGAGCCACATAGGCGGTTCACGGTAGAGCCCGAAACGTTGAGCGGAAGGCCGGCGAGCAAGGCGCTCATTCTGGCCACGTTCCGGTTGTCTTCGCCGGCCTGATTTGCACAGCCGAAAATCACGTCGTCCAAGGCATTCCAGTCGACCTTCGGATTGCGCTCCCGAAGGGCCTTCAATGGGACGGCACCAAGATCGTCGGCGCGGACCGATGCCAAGCTCCCCCCGTAACGGCCAAACGGTGTCCGGATGGCATCACAGATATAAGCATGGCGGGTCATGTGAACCTCAACATCAAAGGAATATGCGGGCGATCAGTGGAGGAAGTCCGGCTGCGTCTGAACCGCCGGCGCAACCTGAGCGATCAGTTGCGACTGAGCTGCTGATCTCTCCAATCGGAGAACCGGCCACCTCGTGACGCCAGTTCCAGGAGAAGCGGCGCTGGTTCCCAACCAGGACCCGACGACATCGACAGGCTCTCGACGTCGGCAAGGATCGCCGCTGCACCAATCTCGTCGCCCTCGAACATCGGACCGCCGCGCCACGCGGGGTAACCGAAGCCGTGGATCAGCGCCATGTCGATGTCGATCGCGCGAGCGACGATACCTTCGGCGAGAAGCTTCGCGCCCTCGTTGATCATGACAGCGCGGAAGCGCCTTTGCAGCGCTTCGCTATCGACCGACCGGCGCGTGATGCCAAGATCCGCCGCGACCTGCTCGATCAGCTTGGTAACGGACGGATCGGGCTGCCGTTTCCCGCTGGCGTAGCTGTACCATCCAGCACCAGCTTTCTGCCCCAAGCGGCCCATCTCGCACAGGAGATCAGCGACACGTGAGCTGTAGCGCTGTCTCGGATCGCGGGTCGGGGCAAGCCGCTTGCGGCGCGCCCAGGAAATGTCGAGGCCCGACAGATCGGCGACGGCGAACGGGCCCATCGGAAATCCGAATGCCTCCATCGCGGCATCCACTTCATGCGGCAGCGCGCCATCCTCGACCGCCATTTCTGCGTGCACGCGATAGGCCGCGAGAATGCGATTGCCGACAAAGCCATCGCAGATGCCGCAAACGACGGGAATCTTGGCGAGGCGCTTCGCAAGCGCCAACCCGGTCGAGAGCGCGTCACGGGAGCTGTCTTTACACCGGATGATCTCGACGAGCCGCATGATATTGGCCGGTGCGAAGAAATGCATGCCGATCACGTCTGCAACGCGGCCGCTGGCTACTGCAATCGGTTCGATGTCGAGGTAGGATGTGTTCGTTGCAAGAACGGCACCGGGGCGAGCTGTCGCACCGAGACGGCGAAACACGTCCTGCTTGACGGTCATGTCCTCGAAAACGGCCTCGACCACAATATCGACCTTGGCCAGCGCCGAGAAGTCATCCGTGATCGAGATGCGCGCGACCCGTGTTGCAACATCGGCAGCCGTTATTCTTCCGGATTTCAGTATGCGATCATATGTGGATGCGATCCGGGCTCGACCTGATTCGATGGCGGCTATGCTGGTCTCAACTAGGACGACTGGCAGTCCGGCATCTGCCAATGCGACGGCAATGCCGGCTCCCATGGTGCCTGCTCCTAACACACCGATGAGAGAGAGTGCGCGTGGTGCGACGTCATCGAGCCCGGGCACCCGCATGACCTCACGCTCGGCGAAGAATGCATGCCGGAGCGCCCGGGATTGACTGCCACCCATCAGTTCGACGAACGTCGCCCGTTCGCGAAATAGACCGTCTGCCAGGGGCTGTGTCGCCGAAAGCTCTATCAGCTCGGCAGCGCGCAAGGGCGCCTGCTGCCCACGAGCCTTTCTCGCGATACCCTGAACCGCCGCTCTAACGGCTGCGGTATCGAAGTCTGGGACAGCCAGCGTCCCGACCCGGCGAACAGTTTTGCCGATCAACTCACGTGCCAGCGCAACTGCGTCGGCTTTTAGGTTGCCGCTCGACAACCTGTCGGCGATGCCGAGCCCGAGCGCCTCCTCTGCATTCACGTGGCGGCCCGACGTAATGAGATCGAGTGCGGGTAGAAGTCCGATTAGCCGGGGAAGGCGCTGCGTACCGCCCGCACCTGGAACGAGTCCGAGCTTCACCTCCGGCAAGCCGACGCGGGCGTCGGTCGCCAGCACACGCCCGTGGCAGGCGAGCGCAATTTCCAGCCCCCCGCCAAGTGCGTTGCCGTGTAGTGCGGCAACCACGGGCTTATCGAAGGACTCGATAGCATTGCAGACGTCGGGCAGAGACGGAGCGAGTGCCGGTTTACCGAATTCACTGATGTCACTACCGGCGACAAACGTACGCCCCTCCGCGGTGATCACGGCGGCAACTATGGAGGCGTTGTTCCGTACCGCGGCAAATGCCTCGAGAAGGCCGCTGCGGACGGCCTGGCTCGTCGCATTCACAGGAGGATTATCGATCACGACGTGAGCGATGCCATCGTCAATGTGCAATCGAACTGGATTGACTAATGCGTTCATCTTCGGTCGTCCTATCGTCCCGTTGGTGTCGATGTGAAAAGCGCCTGACCTTTACGATGACGGTAGACGGCCTTGACGTTGATCGGGATCCACTCGGCATAGCGCGGCAATCCCGAGTATTCGGGCAAGCGAACCTCGCGCATTGCAGCTTCCTCGCTCATCCCGCGAACGATGGCTGTATCGACGGCCTTGCGCAACTCGACGAGCAGACGTCGGAAGTCTGCAACCCCGGCAAGGTCTGTCAGCGGTCCATGTCCGGGAATGACAGTATCGACATCCAGTGCGAGGACGGTCGCGAGCCGCTCAATCCACCCGTCGAGGTCGCAATCTCCAAGCCACGGAAAGCGCCCGATGAACAACAGGTCACCCATGAAGATGACCTTGCGTCTGGGCAGATGCACAACGACATCGCCGTCGCAATGTGCAGGCCCACAATAGCGCACCGAGATCCTGTCATCCGCGAGTGGAATGTCGTGCTCGGCCTCGAAGCACTGCGTCGGCCGACGGATGGTCATCAACTGGTATTCGGGTCCCGAGAGACGTGACTTGAACCATTCGAGCCGGAGATCTCCAGGCGGAACAAGGTCCAAAAGGTTTCCGCCCCACAAGAGGCGAGCCGTCGGCTCGAAGCCCGACAGGGTCCAGCTGTCTCCTGATCTCGGACCGAGAATTTCTTCCAGCAGAAGCGGTGTCTGTGCATGGGCGATAATTGGAACATCCGCGAACAGCACATTGCCTGCGGTGTGGTCGAGGTGACAGTGTGTGTTGATGAGCGACCGGACGGGCATTGCGGTCTTTGCCGTGACGGCGTCGCGGAGCAGTCGCCCCAAAAGCTCGTGCTGTTGCGAGTCGATGACCACGAGACCGTCAGGAGTTGCGATTGCGCCGGCGTTGGAATCCCCGGCCACCCCGATCCAGGCGTAGACGCCTTCGGCGACCTCGAGCAATTGTGGTTGCGCGCTCATTCTCGTTCTCGCTCCCCAAAGGCCGATTTGCACCGCAATCTGCAATGGCGTTCTGCCACAATCCGCTCTCCCTGACCGTCATCCAATTCCATCAGATGAAATTTGAATGCTGCATGAAGCCGGAGGTTGAGCTAGGTGTCTATTGGATCGCTGCGCCGAAACGAGCGCAGCCAACTCGGCTGATCTGCCGGGCGAGGAAAACATGGGAGGTAGTCGATGGTCCAAAGCGCGCGTATCTTGATGGGAGCCGCCATAGCGCTCGCATCGATCAGCGGTTCAGGTGTGGCGCTCGCCAATTATCCAGAACGCCCAGTTCGTATCGTTGTGCCGTTCGCGCCGGGCGGCTCTGTCGACGTGTTCGCGCGCATCGCGGTGGACAAGCTCTCGCAGAAGACGAGCAAGCAGTTCTACATCGAGAATGTGGCGGGTGCGTCAGGCAACATCGGAGCCGGACAAGTCGCCAAGGCGGCGGCCGATGGCCATACAGTTCTATTCGCGTTCAGCTCCTTCGTCGTCAATCCATCCTTGTTCGCGTCCGTGCCCTACCATGCCCTCAACAGCTTCGAGCCCGTGACACTGGCGGTCACCGCAACGCACGTGGTCACGGTAACCCCGACCGTCCAGGCGAAATCGGTGGCAGAATTGGTGTCCCTGATCAAAGCGACGCCAGGAAAGTTCAGCTTCGCACATGGCGGTGCTGGTACTCCAGCGCACCTGCTCGGCGAGCAGTTTCGACTGAAGGTGGGGCTTGATATGGCGCCGGTGCCCTTCAACGGAGCGGGGCCCGCGGTTCAGTCGGTGATCGGCGGACACACACAGATCGGCATCACGGCGATCTCTCCAGCTGCGCCTCATATTGCGGCCGGCACGATCAGGGCGATGGCTGTCACCTCCAAAGCTCGAACGCGATTCCTCCCGAACGTACCGACGATGGTCGAAGCCGGCTATCCAGACATCGTCGGCGATCTGTGGGTCGGCGTGCTCGTCCCCAAGGGCACATCGAAGGACATTGTGGCTTTCCTTCATCGAGAGCTGTCAGGCGTCCTCGCCCAGAAGGATACGCAGGAGCGGCTCTCGGCAGTAGGGTTCGACACGGTCGGCAGCACACCCGAAGCCTTCGGAAAGCAGCTCGCAGCCGAGCTAGAAAGCTGGCGTGCTGTCATTCAGGCTGCGAAACTCAAAGCTCCTTGAGGAGAGTCGAGACCAAAGACATGGCGACAGCCGTTCTCAAGGTTCATTGCACCACGGCATTGAAGACGGCGATCGACCGTCTCGCGCCGTCTTTTGAAGCCGCTCATCGTGTGGTGCTTCAGTCAAGTTTCGGGCCTTCCGGCCGGATGGCCAGACAAATGGCGGCTGGCGAAGGGACCGACGTCGTCATCGTCACCGGAGCAGGGATCGACGATCTTATTGCGACGGGCCGTGTCATGGCTGGCAGCAGAGCTGATCTTGTGCGATCGAAGATCGGGATGGCAGTTCCGATGGGCGCAAGTCGGCCGGACATCGACACGGTGGAGCGCTTCAAGCAAGCCCTTCTTTCCGCGCGAGCGATCGCGATGAGCGATCCGACCGGTGGAGCGCAGAGCGGCGCGCATCTCGCCAAGGTGTTCGACCAGCTCGACATTGCTGAGGCGATGCGCGCGAAGTCGATCTATGGCCCCGGCGGTCCTTCCGGACTCGTCGGCAACTACCTGCTCCGCGGCGAGGCCGATGTCGGGCTTCAGCAGATGCCAGAACTGATGGCAGTCCCCGGCATCGACATAGTCGGTCCGATACCGGGGGACCTGCAGCTTGTGACGATATTCTCCGCTGGTGTTTCCGCGTCAGCTACCGATCCTGACGCAGCGAGATCGCTAATTTCACATCTCGCATCGCCTACCGCGGTCTCGACGTTCGAGGCGTGCGGCCTCGAGCCCGCTTTCGAGCGAGCTTGGGTGGTCAACCAGCCGGCAATGGATCGACGCCACCCGCCTTGAGCGCTGAGCGCGCAGCTTCGGTGACGAAGTAATCGAGGAAAGAGGTCGCGACTTCAGCCCTTCTGGAGCCACTGGACATACCACCGCAAATGACCGTGTAGCTCTGCAGCTCTGCCGGGATTGCCCCGACAATGGAGACACCCTCGACATGAAGGAGCTCGGCGAGCTGTTGAAAGCCAATCTCTGCGGCCCCGCGATTGACGACTGCGGCGACTGGTTCGTTTGTCACGGTCAGTAGTCGATCTTTCAGAGCTTCTTCAAGACCGAGGCGCTTCAGAAGAACCTGGCTGACGTAGATCCCGCTACCTGCCGCTGAGACGGCGATCCGCGAGGAGCGATTGAGCGTGTCGACGAGGGCTGCAACAGATCCGATCTGTGGGGAGGCGGCATCGGAGCTGACGCATGCCCCGATGCTCGACCTCATCACATCGACCACGGATGCCGGCAGTATCCGGCCGGCGTCCGCCCCCTTTGCCATCAAACCCTGGGGTAGAAACGCGACATCGAAGCCATCCACATTCGAGATTCGGCTCTCGATGGAGTTCGCCACAGGATCGGCTGCCGGACCGTAAGTCATTTCAATGCTGCGTCCGGTGTCACGGGAAAACGCCGCCGCCGCACCATCGAGTGCGATTGAGAAGGCGGCAGGAGCCAGAACGACAAGAGGTGACGTGCTCATGCGATGCCTTCCAGCAGCGCGCAGACGCCATCCGGATCGTCGATCATCGGGTCGTGGCCGCAGCGCTCCATCACTACGGTTTTCCACGACGGGTCCTCTTTGCAGCGGGCGAGCGCCGCATCAAAGCGGGGCTGAGGAAAGAGCGGCGTGCGCACGTAGATCTTTGATCTGACGTGCTCGCGTACGCCCGTCAGCCTGACCGGATCGAGAGAGACGCCGATCGGCTGCGGCGCGATCATCGAGTCGACCCAAGCGGCGTCGTCGGGATTCTGGACCTTCAGCGTTGTCGCATTGGGACCTGGACGAGACACGTCCCCGCGCGCCTGGGCCTCTTGGAATGCCGCCTTCTGCTGATCGTTGAGGAAGTCGAACCCACGCTGGCCGTCGTCAGGCAGAAAGGCGTCGAGATAGACAAGCCCAGATACCTTGCCTTCGAGCCTCTCGACGGCGCCTGATACGACCCACCCCGCGTATGAATGGCCAACCAGAACGGCATCCTCGAGCCTCTCCCAGCGGAACAAGTTCACCACGTCGAGAATATGCGTTTCGAGCGTGATCGAACCGCTCATGAGATGTGAACGGTCAGCAAGACCGGTCAGTGTCGGAGTGAATACACGATGCCCCCTTCTCGTGAGGCGATCCCGCACGCGGCACCACGCCCATCCACCGTGTCCTGCACCATGGACGAGCACGAACGCACGCCCATTCTGGTTCGTCGACATTCCAAATTCTCCCGCTTTGTTCGGTTGGCTGTGAGTTCACGCGAATGTCTCACTTGATCTGAAAGCCGCTCGCTTTAATGACGGGCCCCCACGTTTCGAGCTCCTTAGCGAGATAGTCGCGCATGACATCCGGGGTATTGCGAAGCTCCGGCTCGAAGCCACCCGCGCGATACAGCTTTTGCAGGGCGGGGTCTGCCATGACCTTGGAAACCGCGGCGGAGACCTGAGCGATGATCTCCTTTGGCGTACCTTTCGGTGCGTATAGACCGGCGAAATTGAGAGCGATCATACCAGGAACCGTTTCCACCGCAGCTGGAACGTCCGGCAGCTCTTTCGCCCGCGTGGGCGTCGTCACTGCGAGGAGGCGAAGTTTGCCGGTGCGGTGCAGATCGAAGAACTGACTGGTCATTGTGATCACACCCAAGGGAATGTGGCCTCCGAGCAGGTCGTTCACCTGCGGCGCACCGCCTGCGTAGGGCACGTGGACCACGCCGGGCGCCGACGCGCGCAACTTGAACAGTTCTCCGGTCAGATGCGTCATCGAGCCGGTGCCGGCACTTCCGAACGAGAGCTTCCCGGGATTCTTCTTGATGAAATCGATGACCTCATCCAGCCTCTTGAAGGGTTGATCGGGGTGGACGGCGATTGCCATGCCGGTCGTTCCGAGTAGCGCAATGGGCTCGAAGTCCTTGATCGGATCGTAATTCAGCTTGGCAGCCGCCAGCGGTGCCACCAAGTGCGAGCCGTTTCCTGCGAGGAAGAGGGTGTATCCGTTCGGTTCTGCACCAGCAGCGACGTGCGCACCCCGCCTGCTGGCTGCGCCACCAATGTTTTCGACCACGACGGTGCCAAGATGGTCCTTGAGCTTGTCTGCGAGTGGTCGACCGACGGTGTCAAATAATCCTCCTGCAGGGAACGGAATGATCAGCTTGATTGCGCGTTCCGGATACTTGGCTTGAGCAAGGGCGCCTTGAAGAGGCAGAAAGACAGCCGCCGACGCGGCGATAGCCAGTGCGGTTCTTCTCGAGTACGTCATCGTTTCTCTCCCTATTGTAGCCAAGTCGCTGAGTCGCCGCCGAGCTTCGCTGTTGGTAGTTCCCAATGGGGGGGCGTTTCCGAAAGCTGCAGGATCGGTCGAAGATGGCGAAGCGGACCTTCGTGGGTCCGGCTCTCAATGCGAAGCGCATCAATCTCTTCGGCAGTAAGCGGCATCGGCGGCACATCCACTGGCAATTGGCCTTGCCGGTAGATGAACATTCCCGACTGACAGAGCGACACCCGCACATGATAGCTGCCACCTTCGCGGGCCCTACGTGCCAACGCGACAAGGGCGCCATACGCCGCGAGATAGCCCGTCGTGTAATCGCACGCGGGCGCGGGAAGCAGCTTTGGCTTGCCGTTGCCGTTCGCGTGGAGGATGCCGGTCACCGTCTGGCCCATCTGCTCCCAGCCGGCGCGGTGCGAGAACGGTCCATCTGCGCCGTAGCAGTTGATCGAGACGTAAACGATGCCCGGCCTAAGCGCGGCGACTTCTTCAGCGCCGAAGCCGTGCTTCGCGAGTGCGTCCTGCCGATAGCTCTGCGTGAACACGTCCGCAGAGCCGATGAGCTTGCGCAGGGTCGTGGCGTCTTCACTCTTGCGGATGTCTAGGAACGTGCTCCGCTTCCCATGGCTCGTATCGGTAACGTGCTCGGGAATGAACGGCAGATGCTCGGCCGACACCATCAGGACATCAGCGCCGTGCTCGGCCAGGGTTCGGGCTGCCATCGGTCCTGCGAGAATCCGAGTGCAATCGAGGACACGAACCCCGCCGAGCGGGCGAGCGCCAGCAGGTAGAGGCCTCGGTTCGCTTTCGCCGATCTTGATGATCTCGACGATCGGCTTCTGCCCGAGAACCTTCCCGTGAGGATGCGCCAACCATTCTTCATTTGTACGTACCATTGCGCCACAAGCGCGCGCCGCGTCGATGGCATTCTCAAGATCGATGCCATCCCACTTCGCCACGGCCGCCGACACTGAAGCAGGTGTCGGTTCGCACCCCAGAACCTTTAGAACGCGCTCGCGGAGATTTGGCAGGCCGAAGTGCGGGAGGAAGTAGCGACCGTCCTTGGTGAGCCAGGGTTGCGCGATCGTCCGTGTCGCCTCGTGCTCCGAGTTGACGACATCTTTGAACAGCCCGTTCGCATCGGGCCGCTGGAGCCGATAAGCGCTTCTGATCCCGGCTGCAGCGTGTCTGACATCGACCGCCACCCGTTGTCGCCGACCGGTCTTCAGTTCCCACAGGTCGGAGATAGCGACGCCAATTGCAGCTTGCACAGCAGCCAGAGTGCCGGCGATCTTGAAACGGGTGTCGAGTACCGGATCGGCACCGGTGATCGTGAACTCGCCGGCCGGAGGAGGTGAATGCCCCCTGACGGCCAGCACCTCATCGAGAGCAGATGCCTTCGCCATGGACATGACCTCACTGCGGCTTGAGGCCGGCCGCCGTGACGACTTTGCGCCACTTGTCGGTTTCAGTGGCTATCAGTTGCCGGAACTCTGCTGGAGTCGTCGGGTGCGGAATGATGCCGAGGTTCTCGAGCTTCCTCTTCAGTGCAGGATCGGTCAGTCCCGCGTTCAGAACGCGATTGAGCGTATCGATGACATCGGCGGGCGTGCCCTTCGGCGCTGCAAGTCCGTAGAAGTTGATCGAGTCGTATCCGGGAACCGCCTCTGAGAGGCTGGGAATTTCTGGGAATGCGTCGGAACGCTTCCCCGTCGTCACACCGAGAGCGCGAAGCGTGCCAGCCTTGACGAACTCCACGGAAGCAATCGACGACGCGATGCCGGCCGGGATATGATTGCCGACGAGATCGTTGAGCACCGTCGAGCCGCCGCGATACTGGACGAACACCGGATCTGTTCCCGTCATGGCCTTGAACAGCTCGGCAGACATGTGCTGCGGGCTTCCGTTTCCAGCGAGACCGATCGAAACCTTGCCCGGGTTCGCCTTCAAATGGGTGATGAACTCGGCCGTCGTCTTCGGTGGAAAGGATGGGTGCACGAGCAGAATGTTGAAAGCGTTTCCGATGTTGCCGATAGGCGCGGCATCCTCGAGGAACTTGAACTTCAGATGCGAAAACAGCGTTGCGTTGACAGCGTTGGCCGTGCTGGCCAGCAGAAGTGTGTAGCCGTCTGGCGCCGAACGAAGAACGTTCTCGGTACCAATGTTTGCCCCACCTCCCGGCCTGTTCTCGACGATCACGCTGACACCGCCGAGCTTGTCGGAGATCCACTGGCCAACGAGCCGTGCAATGGTGTCCGTTGCTCCACCAGCAGCATATGGCGACACGAGTTTGATTGCTCTGTCGGGATATTTCTGTGCGTGCGCGGACTGGACACTTGAGATCCACCCAGCAGTACCGAAGGCGGCGATGGCTGCGACGACGCAACGACGATCGGGTTTCGACATGCATTCCTCCCTGAGTTTCAGAATTTGAGTTTGATTGGCAGGTCAGCCGCTGACAACGACCACCCCGTCCGCGGCACGTGCGCCTTGGCCTTCAGGTAAGGCGAAGATCGGGTTGATCTCCGCTTCGACCAGTTGATCACCGAGGGACTGAGCCATCGCAGAGAAAGCAACGATGGCTGCGGCCAATGCCTCGAGGTCCGCCTTCGGGCGGCCACGATACCCGTTGAGCAGGGGCCAAGATTTGAGCTGCTGGGGGAGCGCCTTCGCCTCTTCCATTGTCAGCGCTCCACTCGGCGGCAGAAGTCGCATCGTCGTATCCTTGAAAATTTCGGTCGCGGTACCGCCTGCTCCGAGCAGGATCACGCCTCCAAGCGGATCGCGCTTGTAGCCGAGGATCAACTCGGTCCCGCCGGTGATCATTTCCTGCACCAGAAAGCGCGACGGCCGGGTGCCCGTCTTGGCGCCGACCTCCGCCATCATTCGATCGATCGCAGACGCCATCGTCTCGGGGGTGACGCCGACGATCACGCCGCCGACGTCGCTCTTGTGGGTGATCTCGTTCGATACGAGCTTCAGCACGACGCGACCACCGAGGTCGTTCGCCGCCGCTGTTGCTTCGGAGGTTGTCGTCACCACTTTCTCGCGGACGCAGGGGACACCGAAGTGCGCAAACAGCCCCTTGGATTGAGCCTCGTCGAGGGAACCGATTGGTAAACTTGGCGGCGGCGCTGGAACGGGAGCGCGCTTCACAGTGGTCGGCGCTCGCAGCGATGTTGCGTGCCTGAGACCCGCGAGCGCGACTGCGCAGCTCTCCGGAACCGTGAATGCCGGCACGTCGTTAGCCGTCAAGCGCGCCGCTGCATCGGGCGCATGCGGGCTGACGTATGCGATCACCGGCTTCTCGGTGTTGGCCAGACATGGCTTGATCGCGCCCGCCATCAGATCGGGGGCTGCGACGCCGGATGAGCCGACAATGATCGTCAGCGCATCGTAGCTGGGGCTTTCGAGCAAAGCCTCGATGGCCCCACGCAGAACATTCGGCTGCAGTCCCGCCAGCGTCACGTCTATCGGATTGCGATCCAGTACTGCCTGATCGCCCGGCAGCAGAGCGCGCAACCGTTGTGCCGTGGCTTCGTCCGGATGGGGTGTCTCGAATCCATGGAGCCCGAGATTGTCCGAGACCAAAGTCGCCGCACCGCCCGTCGAAGTGAGGATTGCCACGCGGTTACCGCGCAGCTTTCGGCCTTTAGCGAGCGAAATCGGTATGTCGAGAAGATCGCTGAAGGCAGATGCGCGAATAACACCGAGTTCGTCGAAAAAGGCATCATAGACCTTATCGCTGCCAGCCATCGCTCCGGTGTGCGAGGCGGCTGCAACCGCGCCGGCCTCAGAGCGCCCGACCTTGTAGGCAACGATCGGCTTGCCGGCGGCGGCAGCCTTGAGCGCCGCGGTACGAAATCGTTGGGGATCTCGGATGCTCTCGACGTAGAGCGCAATCACATGAGTTGCCGGATCATCTGCGAGCGCGTCCACGAAATCGCCAAGCTTGAGATCGACTTCGTTGCCGGTCGATATCAGCTTCGATAGCCCAATGCCCCGGCCAGCCGCTCGTGACAAGAGAGCGCCCAAGACACCTCCCGACTGGGACACGACGCCGATCGATCCCGTCGGGAACGCATCCATTTCGAGTGCACCACTGGCCGACAGCGGAACGCGCTCGGTCAGATTGACGAGCCCGATCGTGTTAGGCCCCAGCAGGCGCATGGGCCCTGCCGCGTCCAGCAATGCGGACTGCCGTCGGGCGCCATCTTCACCTGTCTCGCCAAACCCGCTTGCAAGGACGATCGCCGATTTCGTGCCCCGCGCCGACAACTCGCGGACGGCGGCTGCGGCTCGATCCGCTCCGAGCAATACAATTGCGACGTCAGGTGACTCGGGCAGGGCTCCAACATCTGGATAGCACTTGAGGCCATCGATCGCGTCGACACGAGGGTTGACCGGGTAGATCGCTCCCTTGAAGCCATGCTTCCTTAGAAAGAGCACGGGCTTTCCAGCGATCTTGTTGGAGTCCGTCGAGGCACCGACGACGGCGACGCTCCGCGGAGAAAGGATGTGGCTGATCGGGTTCATATGAGCATCCTCACTTCTTCGCCTTGGCAGCCGTCATCTTTTCCAAGAACGCAACGACGCTCTCCCGATGCTCGGTGCTGGTGTAACAAATGCCCTGAGCCTGACTGCCGCTTCTGAAGACGTCTTCGGCGGATTTCTCGAACGACTGGTTGAGAAGCGACTTGCCGAGAGCGAGCGCCGTAGCTGAACCGCTCGAAAGCTCGATGGCCCAGGCCCTGGCCTCGTTGAGCAATGTCTCGGCGCTTGCCGAACGGTCGGCGATGCCGAGCTTCACCGCTTCATCAGCATCCACGGTGCGGCCCGAGAAAATCAGCTCCTTCGCACGGGCCAATCCGACCCGACGGGGAAGGAAGTAGAGACCACCGCCATCCGGTATCAAGCCGCGCTTGATGTACGACCACGTGAAGCTCGCGGCCGGGCTGACCATGACGAAGTCGCAGCATAGCGCGGTATCAGCACCGAGCCCCGCAGCCGCGCCGTTGACGGCGGCAATCGTCGGCTTGGGCATGTTGTGCAGAAGCGAGACGCAATGGTGGACCCGCTGCTGCCGCGACCAACCATTGAAAGCCACTTCGCCTTGCGGCGCCTTGAGGCGGCGTTCCATACCCGCCACGTCGCCGCCCGCGCAGAAACCCTTGCCATTGCCAGTCAGCACCAGGGCACGAACTTCGCGATCGGCCGCGACGTGCTCGAGCGCCGCGATCAACTCGCTGCGCATGTCGTCACTCATCGCGTTGCGCTTCTCGGGGCGATTGAGTTTGATCGTGGCGATCCTGGAGGCCGTTTCGATCTCGACCAAAGTGCCCATCTTGTTCCTCCGTCGCCGGCCAACTCGCCCCGCAGCGGGGTGGCGGCCAAAGAATGATTTCGAGTTGGTTACACCTGCAGTCGTCGACGTTCATCTGGCCGATTCCATCTAGTGGAACGGACTTTGGACGGTTATGCTGTCAAATACTGGAGCTCGCGCGACCAAAGCCGGCGCCACAGACATGACGCGGAGGACCCTTTGGATGCGATCAGCGAAATCGCCAGCCAGACAGCGTCGCGTCGCTCAGAACCGCTCTCTTGAAAGAGGCATCGAGATCTTGCGAGCCTTTCGCCAGGGCGTCGACACGCTGGGCAATGGCGAGTTGGCGGACCGGACCGGTCTGTCGAAGGCAACGATCAGCCGACTGACACAGACCCTGGTCGCGAGTGGCATATTGGAGCACGTGAGCGCCGAGCGAGCCTACCGGCTTGCAGCTCCGGTGCTGGCTCTGGCTCATGCTATGCGCATCAGCTCGCCCGTGTTGATGACGGCCGGACCGAAGATGCGTGCCGTCGCCGAGAAGCATCGCGTCAATGTGGGGCTTGCAGCACCTGACCGCGATTCCATGGTCTATCTCGAATCCTTCCGTTACAATCGCAAAATCTCGCTCCGGAACGTCGTGGCCGGCCAGCGTGTACCTATCGAGCTGACATCTCTCGGCCGCGCCTTTTTGGCTTCACTCGCCGAGAGCGAGCGCCGACTGATCTTCCTCCGCCTGAAGGCGAGCAGATCGCAATCTTGGCAGACCGTGCAGCGAGAGATCGAGGCTGCGATTGACGATGTTCAGAAGAACGGCTTCTGCTGGGCCGCGTGGCAACCAGGCGTCGTCGCAGTCGCTGCACCGCTCGTCTTGTCCGACGATCGCATCTACTCGCTCAATGTCAGCGTCACCTCAGAACGGCCACCAGCCCACGTGGCGCGAGAGCTCAAAGTGCCCCTGCTGAAGCTCAAGCAAGATTTGCTCGACGCGTTGATTGGCTAAGGCTGAGGGCATCTCGCGGCCTTTGACTGCTATTGGGTGGATAGCTGCCGCAAATTCTGCCGAAGTCGCAATAGCAGCAATGGGTCAACCTCAACGGTAGCCTGCCATGCTTTGCGACGGTCGGTCCAGACCGGAAAGCTGACCGACCAGAACGCTCACGCATGCACCTCCAGCTTCGACCACGCTGCGTCGATATCGCAGCGCACAAAAAATGTCGGCTTCAATTTTTCGGGTTCGGCCGGCATGGAAGCTGGACGCCCGGTCGCCGGTGTGCTGAGACTCGCCCGGCCGAACGAGCCGGCCGCCTTCGATCTGCCGTTTGCGCGTGCACGCTTGCAAGAAATTCCCACGCCGAGGCGGCAATCAACGCTCGCCCGGCCGACCTGCCGAGGAGGAAACCGTTTTATGGCTGTGAAACAGTTCAAGCTCAACGTGAACGGCAAGGACCAGACGGTCAACGCCGACGAAGAGATGCCGCTGCTGTACGCGCTGCGAAACGATCTCGGGATGTCCAATCCGAAGTTCGGATGCGGTCTCGCGCAGTGCGGCGCGTGTACGGTGCAGATCGACGGTACGGCGGTCCGCTCGTGCCAACTGACGTTGGCGAACGTGAAGGGCAAGATCAAGACGCTCGAAGGTCTCGGTACACCCGACAAGCCGCATCCGCTGCAAACGGCCTACATCAAGGAGCAGGTGCCGCAGTGCGGCCAGTGCATCAACGGCTGGATCATGACGGCGGCCGAGTTGCTCGAGAAGAACAAGAACCCCAGCGATGCCCAGATCAAGGATGCGCTGACCGGCATCAAGTGCCGCTGCGCAACCCACATGGGTATTCTGCGCGCGGTGAAGACAGCCGCCACGATGATGCGCTGAGGGAGGATAGAACCATGGGTAAGCACGAACGCATCAATTCTGGTCGCTCTGCCGCAGGCGCCAACGCGAATGTCAGCCGCCGCACCCTGCTCAGGGGAGCGGGCGCCGGCGCACTCGTCGTCACGATCGGCGGCGCTGTCGGTCTCGATTTCGTCAGGGCGACCGGCAAAGCGCTGGCACAAGGCACGAAGCCGCCGCTGCATCCCGAGCAGCTCGACAGCTATCTCGCCGTCGGCGCGGACGGACGCGTGAGCGCCTTCTTCGGCAAGATGGACATGGGCCACGGGCTGCACACCGCGGTCGCACAGATGGTCGGAGAAGAGCTCGACGTCGCTTTCAAGGACGTGACCGTCTACATGGGCGACACGCGCACCTCCGTAAACCAGGGCGGTGCGTCGGGGTCCACGGGTCTGCAGCTCGGCGGCATTCAGATGCGGATGGCCGCAGCAGAAGCGCGGCGCGTGCTCGTCGAGGCGGCCGCGGCGAAGCTCGGCGTGCCGGCAGCCGATCTCGTCGTCAACGAGGGCGTTGTCTCGGCGAGGTCCGACGCCAGCAAGAAGGTCTCCTACAAGGAGCTGATCGGCGGCAAATACTTCAATCACAAGCTCGAATGGAACAAACTGTGGGGCAACCCGCTGAAGGCCGTCGGCAAGGCGCAGCCGAAGTCGTCGAAGGACTACAAGCTGATCGGAAAGTCCTTCCCGCGTGAAGACATCGCGCCGAAGGTGTTCTCGACCGAAAAGCACATCCAGGACCACAAGGTGCCGGGCATGGTGCATGCCCGCATGATCCGGCCGAAGGTCGTGGGCTCGGTGCCGGTCAAAGTCGACGATGCCTCGATCAAGCACATCGCCGGGGCACAGGTCGTGTTCAAGCCGCCGAGCTTCCTGGGCGTCGTGGCCAATACCGAATGGGACGCGATCAAGGCGGCCGATGCACTGAAGGTGATCTGGTCCGAGGTGCCGAAGCCGTTCCCGAACTACGGCGATCTTCACAACCACATCCGCAAAGCACCTGTGGTGAAGGCCCAGACCGACAAGAAGAACGGCGATATCGTCAAGGCGTTCGAGGGCGCAGCCAAGGTCGTCTCGGCCGAGTACGAGTGGCCGTTCCAGAGCCATGCCTCGATGGCGCCGGCTACGGCTGTCGTCGAGATCAAGGGCGACAAGGCGACGTTGTGGACGGGCGGACAGAAACCGCACTTCGCGCGCGACGGCGTGGCGCGCATCCTCGGCCTTAAGCAGCAAGACGTCGACGGGATCTGGCTCATCGGGCCGGGCTGCTATGGCCGCAACGACGCCGGTGACTGCGCGCAGGACTGTGCCGTGCTGGCCCAGGCCGTCGGCAAGCCCGTTCGCCTGCAGTACTCGCGTGCCGAGGGCACGCAGTGGGATCCGAAGGGGCCAGCCTCGGTGATCCGTGCGCGTGCGGCAATCGATGCCAGCAACAACGTCATCGGCTTCGAGTTCATCGCCAAGGGCTTCTCGCGGCTCGAGGTGGCGTCCAACGAGAGCCAGACGCACGATTGCCTGGCCGGTCACAACCTCGGCCATCCGTTGAAGCCGACGCAAGCTTTCAACGTGCCGGCCAACTCGTACGCGTTCCCGAACATGTCGATGGGTTGGGAGACGATCGCACCCTTCGTCGAGCGTGCATCGCCACTGCGGGGCGCACATCTGCGCGATCCGAACGGGCCGGAGTTGCAGTTCGCAGGTGAGTCCTTCATCGACGAGGTCGCACATTCGATCGGCATCGATCCGGTCGAGTTCCGCCTGAAGACGGCCAAGCACCCGCGCGACATCGCCGTGATCAAGGCGGCCATGGAGAAGTCGGGCTGGAAGCCGCGGGTCGGTCCCAACAAGGACCAGTCCGGCGACATTCTGAAGGGCCGCGGCTTCGCCTATTCGCAACGCAACGGCAGCCGTGTCGCTATAGTCGCGGAGGTCGAGGTCAATCGCAAGACCGGCCGCGTGTGGGGACGCAAGTTCACGGTGGCGCACGACTGCGGCCAGATCATCGCACCGACGGATCTCAAGCAGTGCATCGAGGGCAATATCGTCCAGGGTCTCAGCCGCGCGACACTGGAAGAGGTCCGGTTCGACAACAGCAACGTGACCAGCGTCGACTGGAACAGCTACCCGATCCTCGACATCATGGACATGCCGGAGACGATCGAGACGGTGCTGCTCGACTATCCCGATCAGCCGCCGACCGGCGCGGGCGAGCCGTCCATACGTCCGGTGGCCGGTGCGGTCGCCAACGCCGTGTTCGACGCCACGGGCGTTCGCATCCGGCGTGCGCCGCTTTCGCCGGAGCGTGTGCGACAGGCGCTGTCGTCGGCGTGACAGATCGCGTGATGGGGTCAGACCCGCAGGGTCTGACCCCGACAGAGGTGTATGCCCGACGGAGTCGAGGGCCGGAACCGCAAGGTCCGGCCCTTCTTCTTGCGCGGCGGCCCGCGTGCGTGCATAGGAACGGAATGCCCTCGATACCGCACATTCCCGTATCTCCGCGCCTCGTCATGGCCGGACACATCGCCATACGGATGTGCCTTTCGGGAGCCGTCCGCGCATGAGCGAAACGAGCCGCTGGGCCACGCTCCGCCATCGCGATTTCGCGCTCGTCTGCGGCGCGCGGTTCGCGGTCACACTCGCCATTCATGTCGCGACCGTCGCCATCGGGTGGTACATCTACGACATCACCGGCAGCGCCTTCGCGCTCGCCTATCTCGGCCTCGCCGGCCTGATCCCCGCCCTGACGCTGGTGCTGCTCACCGGCTATGTCGCCGACAGGATCGACCGCCGGCTCGTGCTGTTCGCCTCCGATCTCGTTCTGACGTCGACCGGCCTCGTCCTGTTGTGGCTCGTGATTTCCGGCGGAAGCATCGTGTGGCCGATCTATCTCGTCGTCATGGCAGTGTCGGCCAGCCGGGCGTTCCACAATCCGGCGGCGCAGGCGATCGTTCCAGCCCTGGTGCCACAGGAGCAACTGCAGAGCGCGATCGCGCTGTCGTCGAGCGTATTCCAGAGCGCGCAGATCCTGGGGCCTGCACTCGGCGGCATTCTCTACGCGATCGATCCGACGCTGCCGTTCGCTGTCGCATCAGCGCTCTATGGGGCGTCGGCGCTGGCATCGCTCGCAATCCGGCATCGATCGGCGCCTGCGGCGGGCAAGATGCCGCTGTCGATCAACAGTCTGATGGCGGGCTTCGATTTCGCGTGGCGCAAGCCGGTGATCTTCGGCGCGGTCGCGCTCGATGCCGCGGTAGTGATGCTCGGCGGCGTCGTCGTGCTGCTGCCGATATTCGCGAAGGATATTCTGCAAGTGGGTCCGCTCGGCCTGGGCCTGTTGCGTGCAGCGCCAGCACTCGGCGCGGTGCTGATGGCGCTGTGGCTCACGAACAACGATTTCGTCGCGAGAGGCACGGGACGCAAGCTGTTCGCGACGATCGGCATCTACGGCATCGCCACCGCGTTGTTCGGCCTGTCGACGAGTTTCCTTTTGTCGCTGGTGCTGCTGATCGTCGTCGGCGCATCCGACATGATCAGCGTCGTGATCCGGCATACGATGGTTCAGGCGGAGACCCCCGACGACCTGCGCGGGCGTGTGGCGGCGGTCAATTCGCTGTTCATCTCGTCGGCCTCCGAGCTCAGCCAGTTCCGTGCCGGCGCAGTAGCGGGGCTGATCGGCGCAGGACCTGCCGTATTCATCGGTGGACTGATGGCTGCAAGCCTTTCACTGATCTGGCCGCGTCTCTTCCCCGGACTTGCCGCCCGCGAGCATCTGATCGAGCCGGCATCGGAAAACAAACGCGAAGAGGCGAAGGCATGACGGCCGGCGGGCGCACACATGCCCGATGAAGGCACGCCGGGAGCGACCGAGGCCACGCCGGTTTTCCGGTGGCGGGAGCACAGCGATTTCGTTCTCAACGCCACCTCGCGTTTTTCCGTGACGCTCGCCACGCAGATCCAGAGCGTCGCGATCGGCTGGTTCGTCTACGACTTCACGGGCTCGGCCGTGGCCCTGGGGGTCGTCGGGCTCGCCGCATTCTTTCCTGCGATCGCGCTGATGCTGGTCACGGGCTACGTGTCGGACCGCTACGACCGGCGGCTGGTGCTCGCGGGCTGCTGCGCGTTGATGGCGATCTCCGCGCTCGGCCAGGTCGCGCACGTGGCGAGTGGCATCGCGAGCATGCTGCCGCTGTACCTGACGGTCGTGCTGCAAGGTGCGGGACGCGCATTCTATCTGCCGGCCAACTCCGCGATCCTTCCCAATCTCGTGCCGCGCGAGCATTTCGCGAAGGCGATCGCGCTGTCGACGGCCGTATCGCAGGCTGCGAACATTTCCGGACCGGCCGTCGGCGGGCTGTTGTATGCGGTGTCGCCAAATCTCGCGTTTGCTGCGGCGCTTGCATTCTATGCCGTCGGGGCGCTCGCGAACTCCATGATCCGCTACCGCAGCACGCCAGCGACAGAGTCGCCGCGGGCGCCGACCCTGGAGCATCTGTTCGCCGGTTTCCGCTTCATGTGGGCCAAGCCCGTCATTCTCGGCGCGCTCACGCTCGACCTGTTCGTCGTGGTTCTGGGGGGGGCTGTTTCACTGCTGCCGATCTTCGCAAAGGACATTTTGGAGGTCGGGCCGGTGGGATTGGGCATCCTGCGATCGGCGCCTGCGGCCGGCGCGTTGCTGATGGGGTTCGTGCTGTCGCGACACAACTTCATGGAGAGGCAGGCCGGGCCGCGGATGTTCACGGCGGTGCTGATTTTCGGGCTCGCCAGTCTGGGCTTCGGCCTGTCGGGCAGCTTCGCGCTGAGCTTCCTCTATCTCGCGATACTGGGTGCCGCCGATACCGCGAGCGTGGTCGTGCGCATGACGCTGGTGCAGGCGGAGACGCCGGACGAATTGCGCGGCCGGGTCGCGGCCGTATCGAGCCTGTTCACGCAGTTCTCGAACGAGATCGGCCAGTTCCGAGCGGGAACGATGGCGGGCTTATTCGGCGCGGTTCCGGCCGTGGTGTTCGGCGGCATCGGTGCGATCGGCATCGCGCTGATCTGGCAGCGATGGTTCCCCGCGCTCGGCACGCGCGATCATCTGGTGCCACCGGACAGGTAGAGCGGGACGCGCGTCAGAGCCCGTCGGAGATGAACATCTGGAAGGTGCGCGTGGCGATTTCGCCGGTCGAGGACCGTGCGGAAATGGTGAAGCGGTCCTCGCCCGAGGCGTCGGCACGTGCGGCATAGTAGATGCCGGTGCCGGTCACGGTCGCGCCCTTGCACTTGCCGGTTGCGGTGATCTGCACCGTCGTGGACTGTCCCGGCCGGAATTGCACGATGCCCTTCTTCGGCGGCTCGGTGATCTCGATCGTCGGGGCGGGAAGCGTGCGGCAGGCGTCGTCGAACGAAGCCATGATGAACACACGGGTCGGACGATCCGGCACCGCGCGCGTCATGCCGGGTGGGGTTTCCTGGGCGAGGGCGCTGTGCGCGAGGGTGAAGGCAAGCGACGAAGACGAGATTGCCAATGCCAGCGGAACAGAAAATCTCAGCACGGAAGTCCCACTCCAGAATGATTGCGACTTGGCATTCATAGGGGAGCCGCGAGAGCTTCGATAGATCCCCACCCCTATCCCCTCCCCACAAGGGGGAGGGGGATCTGTTGTCCGGTTATCGGCGGTAGTCGATGTCCCTCGAAGTTCACTGTCCGATGACGGCTTGAACATCGGCGGGGGTCATACGCGCAGTGGAAAGTGATTTCGTACGCGGCAGAGGCTCCGTGGCCGAGACGGGCGCCGGCACAGCGCGCGGCGGCAAAGCTGAGGGGACCGGATTGCGCCGGGCATGTTCCGCGAGGTCGGCGAGGAGAGATTCCAACAGCGGCGTCGCGACCTGGGCTGCGTGGAGATTGGTACCCCACGGCTCGGCAGTGGAGCCGGTGCCGACGAGGACGACGTAGGAATAGGCCGCGCCGTTGGCGAATTGCAGGCCGCCGGTGATCCAGGTGTCGACGGTGGCACTGGCATCCGCGTTCACGTCGGTGCCGGTCTTGGCGAAGTGCAGCCGCAAATCCGCCCGCCGGGTGGCGCACCAGGCGCTCAGATCCTTCAACGTGCCGACGGGCCGGCCCGCATGCGTGTGACAGAGCGGCGCCTGCAGGAATGCCTTCAGCAATCCGTGCGAATCGCGGCGGATCAGCTTGTCGGGCACGATGTCATGGCCCGCGTCACGCCCGAATGTACCGGCCTCGTCGCGATCGACGAAATCGTAGCGCTTCACCATCGAAGGCGGGCGTACCGGTGTGCCGCCGCGTCCGATGAGTGCGGCCAACACCACGCTCGACATATGATGGACGCGCTGGGGTGAGCCGGCGACGAGGCCACGGACAGCCGCGGTGGACGGCGGCGTTTCGGTTCCATTTCCGAGCACGGGCGGCATCGTGAAGCCCAGCCTGTCGACGATGGAGCGGACCTTGGTCTGACCGGTCTGCGCGAGACGCCACTCGACGGGGCGGTTGAGCGAGCAGGCGAACGAGACCAGCGCGCGACGGCTTCCCTGAGTCATGCCGCGTGCACACGTCTCGGCGAGCGCGGTGCCGGCGAATTCGCTGTCCTGGTAGGGGGCGTCGGTGCCGTCGCGCAGTTCGTTCGCGATGCCGATGGCGGCGATGATCTTGCCGGTCGAGGCGATGCGGCGCACCTCTCGCGAGGCGTCGTATCGGCCCGTGCCCGCATCTCGCGCCGAGGGCGAGCCGAAATACGGGGTGGTCTCGGACGTCTCGAAATAGCGGACGATCTCGCCGTCGAGATTGGCGGCGGCAACGACGATCTGCGGCATCTTCATGCCCGAACCTGGAAGGGACCTCGTGGGATCGAGGGTGTAGCCCGGCTTCAATCGTGCGCTCCATTTGCGATCGATGCCCGTGAGCGCTGCATTGAGTTTGCCACGCAGCGCGAGGTTCTCGCCGGTGTCGATGGTCGCCGTCACGCCGCGCACATGCGAGCGCCAGCCGTAGCCCCAGTTCTGCTTCATCTCCTCGCGCAGTCCGAGGCGCGCGGCCGGCATCAGTGCATTCGCGCGGATGATCGGGTTCGCCTGCGCCCGTTTCGCGAGTTGTGGCGCATAGGTATCGAGCGCCTGCTGCAGCTTCGGCTTGACCTTGGGATCGGGCGGGCCGCCTGCCAGAGCGATGAGCTCGAACAGGACTTTGCTCTGCGTCGCCGGGTCTTCGATCAGCTTCTCGGCGCAGGTGCGTGCGCGGACTTCGGCGATGTAGCGCCAGCGATCGAGGCGCACTGCGTTCAACCTGTCGTCACCTTCGAGCAGGATGATCGGCTTGTTGACGGCGGAAGCCAGCACGTATTGCTCGGCGATGGTGAGGTCTCGCGCTTCCTTGCCGAACACGATGCGGCTCGTCACCTCGACGCCGTGCAGGGGCTGACCGCCGGTGCGTTGCGCGAGCCAGATGTGATTTGCCGCCCACTGGCGCAAGGGCGTGTCGTCGCCGCCCTTGGTCAGCTCGTTGAAGATGACGGGCGCGAGCCACCATTCGCCGACCTTGCGGCGCAGCTTCTTGAAAGCCCCTTCGTCACGGCGCGGCGGGGTGTTGTAGATCACGCGCGCGAACTGCATCGGCAACGTCGAGCCGCCGACGCCGAGCGCGGGGCGGCCCGTCGACAGCGTCCGGCGTAAGCTCGAATAGGGGATTTTCAGGACACCGAGCAGATCGACGCCGAATGGATTGAGTGGCGTACCGAGATAGCGATCCTCATGCCAGACGAGGCAGCGCCAGTAGTGGTCCGGCACGTCGCGCACGGGGATCGACTTGTGGTCCGGATTGGCGGTGTAGTCACCGACCTCGATGGCGGCGTCGGTGTAGTTGAAGTCGCGGGCGCTATCGAGGCGAGGATCGAACGTGCCGACGAAGTTGCCACCTCGATCGTAAATCGCCGTGGCGAGCCAGCGCTCCGCGTCGTAGCGGAGCTTGTCGGCCATGAACCAGCCGCCGACCACGCCGCGGACCGGAGCGACCACGTAAACCAACAGCAGCGCGAAGACGACGTAGGCGATGGCCGCATGGGCCACGTAGCGCAAGGGACCGAGGCGCGGCAGAGCGATCACCGCCAGAGTCGTGCGCGCCACACGTGCCGGCGCTGCGAGGCAGGCTTCGCCGAGCTTGGTCAGGAGGCGCAACAACGCCAGCATAGTTGGGCTCGATCGCCATGGGCTGCCGTTCCTTCGTCAGGCGGGAACGGGGATCGCGGCTCCGTCGTGCGGTGCAGCCCTCCTGCCCCTCCCCCTCTCGGGGAGGGGAAAAGTCGGCGGACATGATCCCGCGACGTTCCCGATCCTGGAGACCAGAGGTAGCGCGGGTTTGTGTCGAGCCCGAGCCGCAATCGTGGCGGATCGGCGGGTGAGTTTCCCAGAGCAGGCAGCTATTTCCGGTGGCCGGAGAGCTTCGCCAGCTCTGCCTGCTTGGCGGTTTCGCTCGTCATGAAGGCCTTGAACGCTTCGGGCGTGTTCTTGGCGGGATCGGGAAGCGTCATGCCGAGCGCCTCGATCTTCGTCCGGTATCCGGGGCTCGCGATGATGGCGTTGACCTGCTTGTTCAGGTACGCGACGACGGCGGGCGGCGTCTTGCCGGGGGCGGCGAGACCCACCCATCCGGCGTGATCGAAACCGGGGAAACCCTGCTCGGCCATCGTCGGCAGGTCGGGCCAGCGCTCGAAACGCTTGGGCCGCGCAACGGCGATCGCGCGCGCGGACTTCGCGTCGTGGAACTGGCGGGCATTGGCCATGAACACGAACGAGCCCTGCACCTCGCCGGCGACCACGGCCTGAGCCGCCGCGCCCGAACCGCGATACGGCACGTCCGCGATCTGAGTCTTGCCGAGCGCATTGAGTTGCGTGATGGCGATGCCGGGCGAGGTCGCGGGACCGGAGCTCGCAAAGCTCACCTTCTTCGGATCGGCCTTGGCCGCGGCGATGATATCGGCGACCGACTTGTACGTCGTGTTGTTGGCGACGATCAGAACGAGCGGCGGCCCGTCCGCGATCAGGCCGATCAGGGAGAAGTCGTCGATCGCGCTGTAGGGAACCTTGATGTAGTGCAGGTTCTGGCCGTCGGCGAGCGCGTTGACGAGCAGCGTGTAGCCATCGGGCTCCGCTTTCAGGACGGATTGTGCTCCGGTCATGCCCGATGCGCCGGGCTTGTTCTCTACGATCACCGACTGGCCGGTGCGCGTCTGAAGCTCGGCCGCGAGCAACCTGCCCGGGATGTCCGACAATCCGCCGGGGGCGAAAGGTACGACGAGGGTGATGGTTCGAGACGGGAATTGCTGCGCTTCGACGTGGGCACTCATCGCCAGAGCTGCACAAACAGTCCATGCCAGATGCTTGAACGTGACGGACATGAGATCGCCTCCATGGATGACGGGCTTCGATCGTACTGCGGCGGGCGGGAAATCGCGCGACGGTTTTTCGGGCAGATGCTGCTTGAAATAGATCCTCCACTCTTCGTTTCGAAAGACGCTCCGAACGACGGCCAACTCATGGTCTGCGGCTGCAGAGATCGAGCGCGACGCCCAGATAGATCCTCGCCGTCTTTACACAATCATCGAGCAGGACGTGCTCGCCGAAGGCATGCATCGACGTGCCCCTGGCGTCGGGATGCAAACGCCCGCCGGCGCCGAACGGAACGCAAGGGATGCCGTAAGACGTGAGATGGACCGCGTCCGCGCCGGGCCGGCGGATGATATGGCCAGGACGATCGCCCGTCACGTGCGCCTGAGCATTGCCGAGCGCTTCGACGACCGGGAGCTTCGCATCGACGAGGTTCGGCGGATCACTGACATAGATGTGCAGGCGCGGCTCCGGCAGCCCCTTGCGCGCAGAAAAGGCGCCCAGCACGCCGCGCAACGCACGCTTGACGCCGTCCACGGTCTGGCCGGGCACCGTGCGGATATCCAAGTAGAGGCTGCATTCGTGGGGGTTGCGCGACAAGCGCCAGGGATCGCCGCCGCGGATTGCCGAGACCGTGACGTTGGGACGCTCATCCATGTAGATGGCGCCGGCCTCGTAGGCTTTCGCCCATGCGGCGATATCGGATTGAAGCTCGTGCATCACCGCGATGGCGTTGGTCGTACCCGGGCGATTGCTCATCGCGGCATGGGCGACGTCGCCTTCGACCGTGATGCGCGCCCACACGACGCCCATATTCGCCGTGGCGATGCGCATTCCGGTCGGCTCGGCCAACACCGCGAAGTCGGCCGTGACGCCGTGCGTCGCCAAGTGGCGCGTGCCGATGCCGTAGCCGGAATATTCGATGCCCTGGAATTCCTCGATAGCCGTCTTCTCGATTTCGCCGACGACGGCGCCGAAAGAGATGTCGCCTCCGAGCTCGATACCCGAGCGCACGATCGCTTCGATGGCGACCAATGCGCAGGCGAGGCCGCTCTTCATGTTGTTGGCGCCGAGACCCCAGATCCAGCCGTCGCGGAAAACGCCCTTGGGACGGAAGCCTTCGCCGTGAAGATGCGGCTCGTCGCCCGAATACGAGGTGTCCATGTGTCCCGTGAACAGCAGGTTGAGGCCGTCGCCGCGACCGCGCAAGTGACCGACGGCGTTGGGGCGGCCCGGATCAACCTGCGGCAGGTCGATCTCCATGCCGAAGTCGGCCATGTGGGCAGCGAGAAAGCTCGCGACGCCCGCTTCCCGGCCCGTCGCGCTCGGTATGTCGACGAGGGCGATCGTGAGGTCGCGGATCTTTTCCGGCGTGACGTGCTCGACGGCGCGGGCGAAATCGGGATGGGGCATCGGCGTGCGTGGTCCTCGGGAGGTATCGACTCCCGAAGATCGGACGGCGCACGGGCGTTGGCAATGGCGGAAATGGACGTGGTCGAAACGGACTTGCCCTTACGCGGGCTCGTCGATCCGGACGATCACCACCGTAAAATTGTCCTGGTGGGGATCGCGGATGCCTTCGACGGCGCGGACGAGGGCGGCGGCGACGGCGTCGGGACCGTCCGCGGCATAGGCGGCGATTGTTCGGGAAATCTCGGATTCGTCGAGCGTATGGATGCCGTCGCTGGCGATCACAACGTGGTCGCCGGGCAGCAAGGCGAGCGGCTTGACGGCCAAGTCGACGAGCTCGATCTCGTCACCCGTGACGGCAGAGCGCAGCATATGTCGGCGGTGATCGGTTCGCGCCTGTTCGGCTGAAATGCGGCCGTTGCGCGCCAACTCGTCGAGCAGCGGGGCGAGCGAGTGATCCTCGTTGATGAGCGCCAACTCGCCACGGCGCCAGAGATAGAGCGGGCTGTCACCGACACTGACCCATTCTAGTCCATCCTCGCCGAACGTCACGCCGACGAGTGTCGAACCCATGCCGCTCATGGCGCGGTTGGCATCGACTTCGAGCGCAACGGCCCGGTTCGCGGCCGTCATGCTCTGGCGCAGGCGGTCCCGGACGGGGGCAACCTCCTGTGCATAGGCGGACAGGAAGCTCGCGCAAACCGTTCGGCTCGCGAGCGCACCGCCAGCGTGGCCGCCCATGCCGTCGGCGAGAACAACCACGAGGCAACCGTCCTCCGGCTCGCGGGTGAACGGCTGGGCTTGAGCAGCGGGCCCGGGCCAGAGCGCCGCTGCGTCCTCCTGATAGCTGCGTGAGCCCTTGGTGGCAGCAACAGCGGAAGTGAAGATGTGCTTCATGCCGGCAAGCCGAACTCCGTCAGCGTGTGGTGCGCCCACCAGCCGAGTCTCTAAGTGAGTCTCTGGTCGGGCCACCGCGTGCGGCCGTTCCGATGGAGGCACCGACTCTATCACGCCTTGGCCTCGCCGATATCGCCCCAATCGAAATCGGGTCCGCAGAGGGGAACGAAGACGAGCTGGGTGCGGCCCATGGTTATCAGATCCATCGACTGGAGCTGCACCGCGGAAGTGGGCCGCTTCTCGTTGACCGCGACGACGTTGGTTTTGGCGAGGTTCGGCACGAACAGGAAACCGCGCTCGCCGCCGTCGTAGCGGATGTAAGCCTGCTCCTCCGAGGAGATCGCCTCGTCGCCGAAGTCCAGCGGAATGCGCTGCGTTGCGGCGCGGCCGATGGTGTTGTTGCCCTCGTAGATCGGACGATAGGCGCCGAGGCCCGGCCCCCCGACGATCACGAGCCAGCCGACGACGGGGTCCTGATGGAAGCTCTGGCGCGTGATCCGGCTCTTGCCACGCACGAGTTGCGTGCGAGCAGGCGCTTCGCCGCCCGGTGGAACCGCGCCGCGCAGCACGCGGGTGGTCGGGGGCGGATCGATCTCTACGCGGCCGTCGGCGGGAGGAATGTTGGGGGTTCCGCCACGGGCCTCGCGCGCCGCCTCGGCTGCACTCGGCGTACCGCCTGGAGCCGGATTGGAAGATGAACTACGCAACATCAGTGGCTTCTCCATCGCTATCGGAAGCGGCGGCTGCTTGCCCGCTGCTCCCGGTTGCTGCGCCTGCGTCTCGTCACGACTGGCCGCGGCCAGCGCTTCCCTCAACGAACCGAAAATACCCTGGGCTGCGCGCTGAACGCCGCCCCGATCATCCACATCGCCCACGACGTTCTCTCCACCGTAAAGGCACGGCCCCTGCGACCGTCCCTGCCACCACCACCGTCCGACACTCGTGTCCAAACTCGCATATGAACTACCGGACCGCTCACTGCAGCGCGGCCGCAACTCGCATTCTCGTGTTTCCCAACTCGACCGTGTCGCCATCCGACAGCACCGCACGCAACATACGCTCACCGTTGATGCGAACGCCGCCGCCATCCTGGCTGCTGACGTCGGTGATCATGAAACCGCCGTCGCGGGAGTGCTCGATCACGGCATGATAGCGGGAAACCGTTTCGTCCTCGATGCAGATGTCGTTGTCGCGCTGGCGTCCGATCTGCAGCAGACCTCCGCTTCCCGGAAGCTCGATCGCGCTCGCGCCTTCGATCTCGATGCGCGCGGCGTGCAGGCCGGCCGGGCCTGTCACCGAAGGAGCGAAATCCGACGTGGGCGTTGCATGCCGCCGATAGAGCAGGAAGCCCACGAAAACCAGCACCGGCAATACCAATGCACCGCCGAGGCCGAGCATGACCGCGGGGCGCTTCGCATATCCCGCCGCGATCCAGAGCTGAAGCCTCGAGACCGCTTCACGCGCACCTTCGACAGCGGCATCCACAGTGGCGTTCGGCAGGAGTTCCACCGGGGTGTCGGAAGCGGCCCACGCTCGCGCGCTCGCCGTCGCGGTGGCGGCGACGACCAGGAGCAACAATGCCCGCGCGGCCGAATGCATGGCGAATCCTCAGTGTGGACATCGAGGTTCGCCTTGCAACGGGGCAGCATGATGGCCCAACTCGGGCGGGATGCGGGCGCGGCGGCACAACCCTCTCCGGTGCGCCCATAGCGGCCTCCCGCGCTTCGAGATCCGTCCGCTACTTGACGGGCCGCGCGCGATGAAACACACGAAGGGCATGCAAGACACCGAGAACAAGAACTGGTTGTGGGGGCGCTGGTCCAGGCTGGCGCTGTCGACGGCGCTGGTGACCATGGCCGTGGATCAGGCGAACAAGCTCTGGATGCTGGGTGTCTATCGCATCCAGGACCGCGGGCAGGTCCGCGTGACGCCGTTCCTCGACTTCGTCTACGTGGTCAACACGGGCATCAGCTACAATATCGGGTCGGGAACGGTTCCACCGTGGGCGCTTTCGGCGTTCGCAGTGGTGGCTTCGGCGGCGATGGCGATCTGGGTTGCGCGTGCGGCAACGGGCTCGCTGATGGCGCTCAGCATCGGCCTCATCATCGGCGGCGCGATCGGCAACGCGATCGACAGGCTGTGGCTCGGCGGCGTGGCCGACTTCTACCTGCTGCACGCATTCGGATACTCCTGGTATGTCTTCAATATCGCCGACGTCGCGATTGTTGCCGGCGTGATCGGCCTGTTGTACGATTCGTTCGTGCCGAGTCGGGCTGGGGCCGCAAATGCGCCCTAATCCACGGGCATTCGCGGGGTGGCGAGTTGGGGAGCCGGTATCCTATACCGGTCATGGGCGGGGTACTCCCGCGATCCGGGGCTGAAGGCCATGTCGAGCCGCACGTTCAAAACTTCGCATCACATCAAATCCTTGATGCTCTCCATCTGCGTTGCGTCCGCAGCGGTCACTGGCGGCTGCTCGGGCTTCGATGGTGTCGAGTTGCAAGGCGGCGTGTTCGATGCGATGGGCCTTTCCGGCTCCAATCAAAAGCGGCTGTCGGAAGTGAAGGTCGATGCGCGCCCCGGTCTGGTGCTGCCGCCGTCGACCGACAAACTGCCGGATCCGGTCACGGGCTCGATCGCGGCCGCACCTCAGGACGGGTCTTGGCCGGTCGACCCGGAAGATCGCCGTGCAGCCAATCGGGCTGAACTCGAGAAGCGGCACAAAGTGGCTTGCGAGCGCTTGATCCAAGACCAACGGATGCGCGGTGAGACGGGTGTCGTGATGGGGCCGATGGGCAATTGCCAGCCGGGATTGTTCGGCAGTCTCGGAAAGCAGCTCGGCACGCGGGACTGAGTATTTCAAGTCCGTCCGATGTCCTCAGCGCGCGAGCAGCGTGTGGATCAGGATTGCAGCGGCAGCCGACACGTTGAGTGATTCGACCCGTCCACTACCGGCCAAGGCTACGATCGACTGACACGCCGCCAATGTGGCCGGGGCCAGCCCCTCCTCCTCGTTGCCGAGTACGAGCGCGATCGGTTTGCCGGTGCGGGCAAGCTTGTCGGGCGCAGCGGCGCGCTCCACCGCCGTGCCGACGACGTGATAGCTGGAGGCCAGCCTGCGCAGCATATCGGGCAGCCGCTCGGCGCGGTAGACATCGATCCATTCGAGACCGCCTTTCGCGACACGATAGCTCGCGTCCGACAAGCCGGCTTGGCCGGGGTGATCCGAAAGAACGAGGCGGCTGATGCCGTAGAATGCCGCCGTGCGGGCGATGGCACCGATGTTCTGCGGATTACCGACGCCGTCGAGGATCAGCAGCGGCTTGCCTTCGGCGGCCCATCGCTCCGCGAGGTTCGGATCGAACGTGCGGATCGCCCGCGGGCGGGCCAGCGCGACGATGCCGCCGTGCATGGCCGTGCCCGCGACGCGCTGCATCTCGTCGGCGCGAAGCTGGCGATAGACCTTGTGACGACGGCCGAGCTCGGCGCACCAGTCCTGCACCGCGGCCTTGTGCGGGGCCTCGAAATAGAGCCGCTCGACGCGATCGGCACCGCTTTCGAACAATTCGCTGACCGACGGCAGCCCGGCGACGCGGATCAGCTTGTCGTCCGGGTGCGGACGCGTCCGGCCTTCGGCATTGGCGCGTGCCGGATCGCGATAGGGGTGGACGGCACGTGGCGGGCGCGGCGTCTTGCCGGAACGCTCGCGGCGCTCCGCCTGCCGGGGCGTTCCCTTGTCGGGTCGTCTTGCCATGAGAGGCTCCTTGAACCGCGCGGCTTTTCCCGATCGAAATCGCGCGAGAGCATCCGAGGACGACTGGTATACCATAGGAGGGACCGGTGCCATCGGCTGGCGCCGGTGATTTGCCTGATTGATCGGATTTGCCCGATCAGGTGAGCTTGGCGAGAGCCTTCTCGATCGACGCGCCGACCTCGTCGATCGCGCCCATGCCGTCTACAGAAACCAACAAGCTCTTGGCATAGTAGTAGCCGATCAGGGGCGAGGTCTCTTTGTAGTAGGCGAGCAAGCGATTCTGTACCGTTTCGGCGTTGTCATCCGCCCGGCGCGTGAATTCCTTGCTGCCGCAGCTGTCGCAGACACCGGCTACCTTCGTCGGCTTGAAGCTGTCGTGGTAGCCAGCGCCGCATTTAGAGCATGAGAAGCGGCCGGAAATGCGCTCGACCAAAACCTTGTCGTCGACCTTCAGCTCGACCACGATATCGAGCTTCTTCCTGGATGCCTTCAACATCTTCTCCAGGGCGGCCGCCTGGGGGAGTGTGCGCGGGAAGCCGTCGAGGATGAAGCCCGCCTCGCAGTCCGGCTCGGCGATGCGGTCCTTGATGATGCGGACGACGATGTCGTCGGAGACGAGACCGCCCTGCTCCATGATCGACTTCGCCTTGAGGCCAACCTCGGTGCCGGCCTTCACCGCCGCGCGGAGCATAGCGCCCGTCGACAACTGCACGAGGCCATGTTTCGCCGAGAGTGTCTCGGCCTGGGTGCCCTTGCCCGCTCCCGGCGGTCCCAGCAGGATCAGGTTCATTTTCGTCCCCGCGGTGTCGTCGTGGCAGCGCCACGCAGCTTCGCCTTCTTGATCAGGCCTTCATACTGGTGCGCCACCAAGTGACTCTGGACCTGACTGACGGTGTCCATCGTCACGCTGACCGCGATGAGCAGAGACGTTCCGCCGAAGTAGAACGGCACGGCCCAATAGACGGTGAGCAGCTCGGGCAGAATGCAGACCGCGGCGAGATATAGCGCACCGACCACGGTGATGCGCGTCAGCACATAGTCGATATACTTGGCCGTCTCGGCGCCCGGACGGCGGCCCAGGATGAAGCCACCGTGCTTGCGCAAGTTCTCGGCGGTCTCGACGGGGTTGAACACGACCGCCGTGTAGAAGAACGCAAAGAAAACGATCAGCGAGATATAGACGAGGATGTGAAGCGGCTGCCCGCGGCCCAGCGATGCGACGATCGATCCCAGCCAGTCCGGACCACCCGGCGCCATCTGCGCAATGGTCAGCGGCAACAGGAGCAGAGAGGACGCGAAGATCGGCGGAATGACGCCCGACGAGTTGAGCTTCAGCGGAAGGTGCGAGCTGTCGCCCTGCACCATCTTGTTGCCGACCTGGCGCTTCGGATACTGAATCGGTAGTCGCCTCTGCGCACGCTCGAAGAAGACGATCACCGCGACCGAAGCCAGCATCAGCACCATCAGGACGATGATGATCACCGGGGACAGGGTCTGCGTCCGGCCCATCTCGAAGAGCTGCATCACCGCCTGCGGCATGCCTGCGACGATACCGGCGAAGATGATCAGCGAAGAGCCGTTGCCGACGCCGCGGGCGGTGATCTGCTCGCCGAGCCACATCAGGAACATGGTGCCGCCGACCAGCGTGATGACCGTGGAGATGCGGAAGAACCAGCCCGGCTCGATGACGATCGGGCCGACGCTCGAGCGCGATCCCTCGAGGCTCATCGCGATGCCGTAGGCCTGGGCGGTTGCGATGATCACCGTGAGATAGCGCGTGTACTGGTTGATCTGCTTGCGGCCCTGCTCGCCTTCCTTCTTCAGCGCTTCGAGCCGCTTATCGACGGAGCTCATGAGCTGCATGATGATGGAGGCAGAGATGTAGGGCATGATGTTCAGCGCGAAGATCGCCATGCGCTCGATGGCGCCGCCGGCGAAGACGTTGAACATGCCGAGAATGCCGGCCGAATTCTGCTTGAACGTCTCGGCGAAAGCGACGGGGTCGATGCCGGGGATCGGTACGAAGGTGCCGAAGCGGAAGACCAGGAGGGCCGCAAGGGTGAACCAGATGCGCCGCTTCAGCTCCTCGGCCTTGCCGAGAGCACTGAGGTTTATGTTCGCTGCAAGCCGCTCGGCTGCCGAAGCCATCGTGCATTCTCCTATTGCAAGGCCGAGCGCGAGCAGACGTCACGGACGCCAGCCGCACCTCGCTTCGCGGGGCTGACGCCGTGCAACCGCTGCGGCGCGCCTCGCTCGAAAAGCTGATCTGAATTCTGGTCTGAACTTCGATCCGAACTTTGGCGGACACTACACCAATTCGGTCCGCTGCGCAGGGTTGCGCCTGCGGCAAGCTGATCCGCCGAACGGAGCGCTCTACCGCTGCAGGCGCCCATCGCCTGAGCGCTTCTGCAGACGTTGTGGTGGCGGATAGATGATCGCGCGGAAAGGCGCACATGACGTGCGTGTTGCGCGTCGGCGCAGGATGCCCGGCCCCCCAGCTCCGCCGGTGCGGGCGCGATTGGATCAGGAGCGGCAATCGATGTCGACAGCATGTCTGCGACCTTTGCCCAGCTTGGCCCAGCTTGCGTACACATCGTCCGCATTGCCCCCACTCACGCCGGCTCGTCGTCGAGGAACACGTGAGATAGAGCGACGCGGAGCGCAACCGAGGAAACGAGCGTGGCCGTCGGAAACCCGATCGCGCTGCGCGCCTTGTCCGCGCAGCGCAAGAAGGATCAGTCGGCGTCGCCGCCCTTCTTCTTCGTCGTCTTGGCCTTCTTGGCCGCCGTCTTCTTGCGCTTGACCTCGTCGGCCTCGATGATCTTCTTCTCGATCAGCGTGATGCTGCCGCCGGCCTTCTCGACGGCGGCGCGCGCCGTGGCCGATGCGTGGTTGACGGTGATCGCGACTTTCGCCTTCAACTCGCCTTCGCCCAGCAACCGCAGGCCGTCCTTCGGGCGGCGGAGGATGCCGGCGGCGACGAGTGCCGCGACGTCGATGGGCTTGCCGGCTTCGAGGCGACCGGAGTCGAGCGCTGCCTGAAGGGCGCCGACGTTCACCTCGTTGAACTTCTCACGGAAGAGGCTGTTGAAGCCGCGCTTCGGCAGGCGGCGATGCAACGGCATCTGGCCGCCTTCGAAGCCGCCGATTGCCACACCGGTACGAGCGGTCTGGCCTTTGCCGCCGCGACCGGCCTGCTTGCCGAGGCCGGAGCCGATGCCGCGACCGACCCTGACCCGCATCTTGCGGGCGCCGGGATTGTCCTTGATCTCATTGAGCCGCATGGGTTCTCTCGTGAGTGGTGAGTGGTCAGGGGTGAGTGGGAAGATCTTCCAGTGGATGGCCGGCAACCTGGGCGAGCGCGTGCTCCCCACTGGCCACGGACCACCCGCTCCTCACCCTATTTTTTTTCCTCGACGATGCGGACGAGGTGGCTGACCTTCTTGATCATGCCGCGCACAGAAGGCGTGTCCTCGAGCGTGCTGCGGCGATGCAGCTTGTTCAGGCCCAGGCCGATCAGGGTCTGCGTCTGCCGCTCCGGGCGGCGGTTCGCGCTCCCGGTCTGCTCCAGCGTAATGGTCTTGCCGGTCGATGCCATGTCACTTCACCTCGAATAGTCTCAATCGACGCATCCAGCGCCGCATCCAGCGCCGCTGCCATTCACGGCAGCCTACCTCGTGGCGCATGCCGGTCCGACGGTAAGGCGCGCCAGAAAGCGTACGCCGAAAGCCGGGAAACGGCGTTACGCGTCGGGCTGTGCGCCCTCGGCCTCGACGGAACCGTCGCGGCGACGCGCAGCGATCTCGCCATACTTCTTGCCGCGGCGGGCAGCCACGGCACGCGGATTCTCCTGCGCCTTCAGGGCGTCGAAGGTCGCACGAACGACGTTGTAAGGATTGGACGAGCCGAGCGACTTCGCCACGACGTCCTGAACCCCGAGCATCTCGAACACGGCGCGCATGGCACCGCCGGCGATGATGCCGGTGCCCGGAGGGGCTGCGCGGATGATCACCTTGCCCGAGCCGTGACGGCCGAAGCTGTCGTGATGCACCGTACGGCCCTCGCGAAGCGGAACGCGGACGAGCGCGCGGCGCCCCGCCTCGGTCGCCTTGCGGATCGCCTCGGGCACCTCACGGGCCTTGCCGTGGCCGAAAGCCACGCGGCCTTTGAGATCGCCGAGCACGACCAGCGCTGCGAATCCGAAGCGCTTGCCGCCCTTCACGACCTTGGCGACGCGATTGATGTGAACGAGCTTCTCGGTGAACTCGCTCTCGCGCTCTTCGCGGTCACGACCGCGATCTCTGCCAGGGGAACGTGCCACGTGGAATTCCTTTCAGGTTAGAAGCTCAGGCCGCCTTCGCGGGCTGCATCGGCCAGCGCCTTGACGCGGCCATGATAGATGTATGCGCCGCGGTCGAACACGACGGCCTTGACGCCGGCCTTGAGCGCACGCTCGGCGACGAGCTTGCCGACGGCCTTGGCGGCGTCCTTGTCAGCGCCCGTCTTGAGAGACGTGCGGAGATCCTTCTCCAGCGTCGAAGCCGCCGCCAGCGTCGTGCCGGCCGTGTCGTCGATGACCTGCGCGTAGATGTTCTGCGACGAGCGGAACACCGACAGGCGCGGCTTGCCACCGGAGACCTTCTTCAGCGATTGGCGAACACGGCGCTTGCGGCGCTGTTCGGGAGTGAGTTTGGGCATGGCGAATTCCTAGCTTGTTCGCTCCGTGGCACCCGGGTGCGGACCCGGCGCGAAAGCAATCCTTATTTCTTCTTGCCTTCCTTGCGGAAGATGTACTCGCCTTGATAACGCACGCCCTTGCCCTGGTAGGGTTCCGGCTTGCGATAGGCCCGCAGCTCGGCGGCGAGCTGACCCACCACCTGCTTGTCGATGCCCGTAATGATGATCTGATCCTGCTTGGCGCCGCCGACCTTGAGGTCGATGCCCTTCGGGATCGGATGGATGATGTCGTGGCTGTAGCCGACCTGCATCTGCACGGCATCCTTGCCGGACATCGCTGCTCGGAAGCCGACGCCGTGAATTTCGAGCGTCTTGGTGTAGCCGTCGGTGACGCCCTTGATCATGTTCACGATCATCGTGCGCGACATGCCCCACATGGAGCGCGCCTGCTTGGTGTCCTCGACGAGGGTCACCTCGATTTCGGGGCCGTTCTGGGCGATCTTCAGCACCTCGGGAACCGAGAACGACAACTCGCCCTTGGGTCCCTTGACCTTGATCTGCTGACCCGTCAGCGTGGCCGTCACGTTGGACGGCACGGGGACCGGCTTCTTTCCGATGCGGGACATCGCTCGTCTACCTTCGTTCTCTCTGGCGCAATGCGCATTTCCGGGCTTCGCGCTCGCCGGCTTCGCACCGGCATTCGCTTCGCATTCACCGCCTCAGCGCACGTTCGACAGTGCGCGGCGCCGGCTCAGAACACGTTGCACAGGATTTCGCCGCCGACATTCTCCTCGCGTGCACGCCAGTCCGGCATCACACCCTTGGGGGTCGACAGAATGGAAACGCCCAGGCCATTCGCCACCGCGCGGAGATCGCGGACAGGCTTATAGACCCGGCGGCCCGGCGTGGAAACGCGCGAGATCTCGCGAATTGCCGGCTGGCCGTTGGTGTACTTCAGCTCGATCTCGAATTCCTTGAGACCGTTCTTGTTGTCGATCCGCGTGTAACCGCGGACATAGCCCTCCTCGACCAGCACGTCCAGAACGCGCTGACGGAGGTTCGAGGCCGGCGTGGAAACCTTGGGCCGCTTGCGCATCTGTGCGTTGCGGATGCGGGTCAGCATATCGCCGAGGGGATCATTCATCGACATATCGGACTCCTCAGCTCACCAGCTCGACTTCGTCATGCCCGGGATCAGACCCTGGCTCGCCAGCTCGCGAAGCTGATTGCGGCAAAGTTTCATCTTGCGGTAGAACGCGCGCGGCCGGCCGGTCAGCTCGCAGCGATTGCGGATGCGAACCTTCGACGAATTACGCGGCATCTCGGACAGCTTCATCTGCGCCGCGAAGCGCACCTCGATCGGCTGCGAGCGATCGTGAATGATGTCCTTCAGCGCGCCGCGCTTCGTCTTGTACTGGTCCGTCATCTTGCGACGACGCTTGTTCTTCTCAATCGAACTGGTCTTGGCCATTGCAGTCCTCCTCGAGGCCGTCTACGGAGCCGGCACCGCTGCCCACTCCGTACGGCACCTCACGTGCGGAACGGGAAATTGAACTGACGCAGCAATTCGCGCGCCTCGTCGTCGGTGCCAGCCGAGGTACAGACGATCACGTCCATGCCCCAGACCTCATCGACCTTGTCGTATTCGATCTCGGGGAACACGATGTGCTCCTTGAGGCCCATGGCGTAGTTGCCGCGGCCGTCGAAGCTCTTCGGGTTCAGACCGCGGAAGTCCTTCACACGCGGCAGCGCGATCGTGACCAGGCGGTCGATGAACTCGTACATCCGGTCGCCGCGCAGCGTCACCTTGGCGCCGAGGGACATGCCCTCGCGGACCTTGTAGACCGCGATCGACTTGCGAGCCTTGGTAATGACCGGTTTCTGGCCGGCGATCATGGACAAGTCGGCAGCAGCGTTCTCGACCTTCTTGCGGTCGTTCACGGCCTCGCCGATGCCCATGTTGAGCACGATCTTCTCGATGCGCGGAATCTGCATCGGATTCTTGTACTCGAACTTCTTGACCATCGCCTCGCGCACGGCCTTCTCGTAGTGCGACTTGAGACGCGGGCGGTAATCCTTCGGGCGCGTAAAGGAACGCGGCGCTGCGTCCACGGCAGCTGCTGCATCCTTCTTGGCCTTGGCTTTCGCCTGGCCAGCCGCCTTCGCCTGAGCGGCCTTCTTGTTCTGCTTGTCGTCAGCCATGACTTACTTCCTCTCCGGAATCACTTCGCCGGAGCGCTTCGCAAAGCGCACCTTCCGGCCATCTTCCAGAAACTTGAAACCAACGCGCGTCGGCTCACCGTCCTTGGGATCCTCGAGCAAGAGGTTGGAGAGATGGATCGGTCCCTCCTTGGAGATGATGCCGCCCTCTTGCGAAGCCGACTGCTTCTGGTGGCGACGCACGATGTTCACACCGCGCACCAGCGCGCGGCTCTCGCTCGGCATGACCTGGATAACTTCACCGCGCTTGCCCTTGTCGCGGCCCGACGTGACCACGACGCGGTCGCCCTTCTTGATCTTAAGCGATGGCATCAGAGCACCTCCGGAGCGAGGCTGACGATCTTCATGTGGTTCTTGGCCCGAAGCTCGCGCGTCACGGGTCCGAAGATGCGCGAGCCGACCGGCTCACCCGTGGCGTTCACGAGCACGGCAGCGTTGCGGTCGAAGCGGATCAACGAGCCGTCGGGCCGACGCACGCCATGCGCGGTGCGCACGATGACGGCCTTCATCACCTGGCCCTTCTTGACGCGACCACGCGGGATGGCCTCGACCACCGACACGACGATCGTATCGCCGATCGTGGCATACTTCCGCTTCGAGCCACCGAGCACCTTGATGCACTGGACGCGGCGCGCGCCAGAGTTGTCGGCGACGTCGAGGCTGGACTCCATCTGAATCATCGGAGCTTCCTTTCGAGAAGGGCGTCTGGCGCTCAAAGCACCACGGCCCGCCTCTCAACTTTCCACATTCGGCTTCATTCGACCGGCCCGCGAGCGGGACGGCGGCGGGATCGGCTAACGAGTAGGCTCGCCGACGACCACCCATCTCTTGTTCTTCGAGATCGGGCGGCTCTCCTCGATGGAGACCAGGTCGCCGATCTTGAACACGTTGTTCTCGTCGTGCGCGTGGTACTTCTTCGAGCGGCGTACGGTCTTCTTGAGCAACGGGTGCGTGTAGCGGCGCTCCACCTCGACCACGATGGTCTTGGCGTTCTTGTCCGACACAACAACGCCCTGCAGGACGCGCTTGGGCATGAGAAACTTCCTTTCGATCCTTACTTGGCGCCGCCGAGCGACTTCTGACGCGCCACGGTCTTGACGCGAGCGATGTCGCGGCGAACCTGACGGACGCGCGCCACGTTCTCCAACTGACCCGACGCCTTCTGGAAGCGCAGGTTGAACTGCTCTTTCTTCATCTTGACGAGCTCGTCGTCGAGCTGGTCCAGCGTCTTGTCTCGCATCTCGGAGGCTTTCATCGCCTGCGTTCCTTCAGTATGCCTTGCGCGGTATCCGCGACCTACTTCAAACGGGTGACGATGCGCGTCTTGATCGGCAGCTTGGCGGCCCCCAGAAGGAGCGCCTCGCGAGCGATCGTATCGGCGACGCCGTCGAGCTCGAACATGATCCGGCCGGGATGGACGCGGGCCACCCAAAGCTCGGGCGAACCCTTGCCGGAGCCCATGCGGACCTCGGCAGGCTTCTTGGAGACCGGCAGATCGGGGAAGATGCGGATCCACACGCGGCCGGCACGCTTCATATGACGCGTGATGGCACGACGAGCGGCCTCGATCTGGCGCGCGGTGATACGCTCCGGCTCGACGGCCTTGAGGCCGTGCGAACCGAAATTGAGCAGCGTCCCGCCCTTGGCAGTGCCGTGGATACGGCCCTTGTGCGCCTTGCGGAACTTCGTGCGTTTTGGTTGAAGCATGTCCAAAAACCTCTAAGGCAAACAGTGCGGAGCGCGATCAGGCACCCTAGCGGGAGCCGCGATCCCCACGGTCACCGCGGTCACCGCGCTCGCGCCGGCCTTCGCCTTCGCGACGGCGGCCGCCACCGCTCTCCTGCAACTCGTTGTGACGGCGCTCGGACGCCATCGGATCGTGCTCGAGGATCTCGCCCTTGAACACCCAGACCTTGATGCCGATGATGCCGTAAGCGGTCATCGCACGGCCGTAGCCGAAGTCGATGTCGGCGCGCAGCGTATGCAGCGGCACGCGACCCTCACGATACCACTCGGTACGCGCGATTTCGGCGCCACCCAGACGGCCGGCGACGTTGATACGGATACCCAGAGCGCCGGACTTGAGCGCGGTCTGAACCGAGCGCTTCATGGCGCGACGGAACGCGACGCGGCGTTCGAGCTGCTGGGCGATGCCCTCGGCGATCAGGATCGCATCGATTTCCGGCTTGCGGATCTCGACGATGTTGAGGTGCACCTCCGACGAGGTCAGCGCGGCGATCTCGCTGCGCAGCTTCTCGATGTCGGTGCCCTTCTTGCCGATCAGCACGCCAGGGCGGCCGGTGTAGACCGTGACGCGGCACTTGCGATGCGGACGCTCGATCACGACCTTGGAGATCGAAGCCGCGCGCTGCTGCTTCAGGATATGGGCGCGAATCGCCATGTCCTCGAGGAACAGCTTGGAATATTCCTGGCGGCCGGCGAACCAGCGGCTGTCCCACGTGCGATTGATGCCGACCCGCAAGCCGACGGGGTTGATCTTCTGACCCATGCTCAGCTCTCCTCAGCCGCGGCTTCAGCCGCGGGCTTGACCTCGCGCACGATCACGGTGATCTGCGCGAAGGGCTTCTCGATCCTGCTAGAGCGACCACGACCACGGGCCGCGAAGCGCTTCATGACGAGGTTCTTGCCGACCCAGGCTTCGGCGACGACCAGGTCATCGACGTCGAGGCCGTGGTTGTTCTCGGCATTGGCGACCGCGCTCATCACGCACTTGCGCACGTCCTGAGCGATCCGCTTCTTGGAGAACTCCAAGTCGGCGATCGCGGTATTGACTCTCTTGCCGCGGATCATGCCCGCGACCAGATTGAGCTTCTGCGGCGAAACACGAAGGTTGCGCGCGACGGCGCGGACTTCGTTCTCGGCGAGGCTTCGCTCACGCTTCGGCTTGCCCATGAGACTCTCCTCAGCCCTTCGCCTTGACGGCTTTCTTGTCGCCGCCATGGCTCGAGAACGAGCGGGTGGGGGCGAACTCGCCGAACTTATGCCCGATCATGTCTTCCGTGATGGACACGGGAACATGCTTCTTGCCGTTGTAGACGCCGAACGTCAGGCCGACGAACTGCGGCAGAACGGTCGAGCGACGGCTCCAGATCTTGATGACTTCATTGGTACGACCGGACGCGCGCGTCTTCTCCGCCTTCTTCAACATGAAGCCGTCGACGAACGGACCTTTCCAGACTGAGCGTGGCACGTGCGATCTCCGTTTATTCCAGTGGCTGCGCGGATCAGGACTTCGCGCGGCTGCGAATGATGTACTTGTCGGTCGTCTTGTTCTTGCGGGTCTTGTAACCCTTGGTCGGCTTGCCCCACGGCGTGGCCCAATGCTTACCGCCGTTGGTACGGCCGCCGTTGGGATGATCGACCGGGTTCATGGTGATCGAGCGCACCGTCGGACGGATGCCGTTCCACCGTGTGCGACCGGCCTTGCCCGTTACCTGGTTCGAGTTGTCGGGGTTCGAGACCGCGCCAACGCTGGCCATGCAATCGGCACGAACGCGGCGGGTTTCGCCGGAGCCCATGCGGAGGATCGCCCAGCCGCTGTCACGGCCGACGAGCTGCACGTAGGAGCCCGCCGAGCGCGCAACCTGACCACCGCGGCCCGGCTTCAGCTCGACGTTGTGGACGATGGTGCCGATCGGAAGGGCCGACAGCGGCATCGCATTGCCCGGCTTCACGTCCACCTTCAGACCGGACACAACGGTGTCTCCGATCGCCAGGCGCTGCGGCGCCAGGATGTAGGCGAGCTCGTCGTCCTCGTAACGGATCAGCGCGATGAACGCGGTCCGGTTGGGATCATACT
>CAZNMY010000008.1:0-100207 GCA_964574325.1 uncultured Devosia sp.
CGATCGGCCATCTCCTCGGCTTCCTCGATGTAGTGCGTGGTGAGGATCACGGTGACGCCTGAATCGGACAACGCGCGCACCGTCTGCCACATGTCTTTGCGCAATTCGACATCGACGCCCGCGGTCGGCTCGTCGAGGAACAGGATGCGCGGCTCGTGCGCCAACGCCTTGGCGATCATCACACGCCGCTTCATGCCGCCCGACAGCGTCATGATCCGGCTGTCCTTCTTGTCCCACAGCGACAGGTCTCGCAGCACCTTCTCGACGAGCGCTGGCGCAGGCGGCTTGCCGAACAGTCCGCGGCTGAAATTGACGGTGGCCCACGGCGTCTCGAACGCGTCGGTCGTCAATTCCTGCGGAACGAGTCCGATCATCGCACGCACGGCCCGGTAGTCGCGCTCGATATCCATGCCGTCGACGGTGACGGTTCCACCCGAGCGCCGGATGAGCCCGCACACGATGCCGATGAGCGTCGTCTTGCCGGCGCCGTTGGGGCCGAGCAGCGCGAAGATCTCACCGCGCTCGATGCCGAGGTCGATCCCTCTCAGAGCTTGGAAGCCGCTCGCGTAGACTTTCGACAGAGCGTTGATTTCGATGATGGGGCGCCTGCCCATGAAACCTCCGGGTGTAAGCGGCGGGAAGCGCGTTCACGAGCGCTCGAGCACCAGGACGCAGCAGAACGCACGCATCCGACACTTCCAATAGGGCTTGGACGTGACGCTGTCGCTGATGGTTCGGCATTCGCCGGTTCAAAATCGAGAAGGGGCCAACGCTGCCGCGACCCCTTCGTTCCCGGCCATGAACCGCGTCTGCACTATTCGGCCGCGACCACCGCAGGCGTCGGCGACAGGCCCAGCCGCTTGCGCGCCTCCATGCGCAGCGTATCGATCGGCTGCAGACGGCCCTTCTCCTCGAAGTGCCAGTACGTCCAGCCGTTGCACGCGGCCTTGCCCTGGATGACGGCACCGATGCGATGGATCGAGCCCTGCTGGCCGGCGACCGCCAGCGTTCCATCCGCGCGGACCTCGGCGCGGACGCGACGGCGCTCGTCGAACAGCGGCGAACCCGCCCTGAGAATGCCGAGCTCGATGATCGTCCCGAACGGCACGCGCGGCTCGGAACGCTTCGAGCGCTGTGTTTCGAGCGCTCGATCCGGAAGCACCTCGACCTTCGCGATGCGCTCCGTTGCGGCCTTGGCATAGTCGCGATCCCGCTCGATCCCGATATAGTGCCGGCCGAGGCGCTTGGCGACCGCGCCCGTCGTGCCCGTGCCGAAGAACGGATCGAGCACCACGTCGCCGCGGTTGGTCGTCGCCAGCAACACGCGATGCAGCAAACCTTCTGGCTTCTGCGTCGGATGGGCTTTGCGACCGCCGTCGTCCTTCAACCGCTCGGGACCAGAGCAGATCGGGATCATCCAATCGGAGCGCATCTGCACGTCGTCGTTGAAGGCCTTCATCGCCTCGTAGTTGAACGTCGGCCGCGCCTTCTGATCGCGCGACGCCCAGATCAGCGTCTCGTGCGCATTCGTGAAGCGCTTGCCGCGGAAGTTCGGCATCGGATTGGTCTTCAGCCAGACGACGTCGTTCTGCAGCCAGAAGCCGAGGTCCTGCATGGCAGCGCCCAGCCGAAAGATGTTGTGATAGGAGCCGATCACCCAGATCGCGCCATCGGGCTTCAGCACGCGGCGGCATTCGGAGAGCCACGCTCGGGAGAACGTGTCGTACTCGGCAAAACTTGCGAACTTGTCCCAGCTTTGGTGTACGCCATCGACGACCGTGTTGTTCGGCCGGAGAAGGTCACCGTCGAGTTGGAGATTGTAAGGCGGGTCTGCAAAGACGAGATCGATGGAAGCGGTGGGCAGTTTCGCCAGGACTTCGAGACTGTCGCCATTGAGGATCTTGTCGATCGGGAACTTCGACGCGGGACGAGCTACGGGGCGCATGTACGCTGCTTTCTGGGACTCGAACGACGGAACTGTGAACACACGGATCAGCCTATGCCGCCCGCGAGGGAGAAGCGCGCCGGCCCGCACGCAAAGTTAAGCGAAACCTGAACGAGATGGGTTAACGGAACGCTAACCGGCACGGCTCCGGACATCGCATGTGATCGTGTCGAACAAAGGGCGAACATCGACTTTCCGCAAACAGCATTTGCGAGCGGTCGAGTTGTTGGCGGAACGCGAATGCCGACATGGATCTGAACGTCGAGGGCGAACGGCGTGAACCCGTGTGCGCGCATCCGTCCCTGGGAAAATACGTACCACCTGTGCCATAGCAGCAGCACGCCTTCCCCCCGGTCCGTTCAATCTCTGGTACGCGGTTCCAATTCCCGATGACAATGCAGAATGCCGCTCTCCATCTGCCGGTGCCGGCGTTGATCAAGCGCAACATGGCGCTGTTCTCGCTGTGCCAGTCGTTCACCGGGGCTGGCATGCAGTTCGCCTATGGGCTGGGGCCGCTGATGGTGGTGCAACTCACGGGGTCGCATGCCCTCGCGGGCCTCTCCATCGCGCTGATCGGGCTCAGCCGCTTCATGATCGCCTATCCTATCGGCCAGATCACCGACAAATGGGGGCGTCGCCCCGGTATCATGCTGGGTCTCGTGCTGGCGCTGATCGGCGCCGTCGTGACGGGCCTGTCGATGGAAGCCCAGAGCATCTGGATGCTGGTTGCGGGTCTTCTGGTGTTCGCGATGGGTATGAACGGCGCCCAGCAGTTGCGCGTCGCGGCCACCGATATGTTCCTGCCCAACCGCCGTGCCGAAGCTCTGGGGTATGTGGCGTGGGGCTCTCTCGTCGGCCTCGTTCTGTCGCCGCTGATCGTGAGCTGGTCCGAGACCATGGCGAAAGTCTGGAACAAGGATCCGCTCAGCCTGCCCTGGCTGATGGTGCCCGCCCTCATCATTCCCGGCATGTTCATGGTGCTCATGGTCCGGCCCGATCCCAAGGAGATCGGCATGAACCTGGGGCGCTACTATCCGGGCTATGTGGCACCACCGCGCGCGGCAGGCCCGGTCTCGCAGTTCACCTGGAAGGACATGCTCGCCCATCCGCGCATCCGGCTGGCGCTGGTCGCGAACGCGGCCGCTCAAGGCAACATGGCCATCGTCATGGTGCTGACCTCGCTTGTGCTCCAGCACCATGGCCACAGCCTCACCGAGATCGCGCAATCCCACGTCTTCCACACCGTCGGCATGTTCGCCTTCACGATGCCGCTCGGCCGGGTCGCCGATCGTATCGGCAACACCAAGGTGATGCTGCCCGGCGTCGCGGTGGCGCTCGTCGGCGCGGTGCTCGTCGCCTTCACCGGTAGCTACTGGTTCGTGACGCTCGGTACGTTCCTCGTCGGCCTGGGGTGGGCCGCGACCAACGTCGCGGCGACCGCCGAGATCGCGGACGTCTTCGAAACCCACGAGCGCGGCCGGGCGATCGGCGTCAACGAAACCATCGCGGGCGGCATCAATGTGGTGGCGGCGGTCATCACGGGTCCGCTGATGGTCGCGGGCGGACTACCTGCAACGGGAATCGCCGCGGTGCTGTTCGTGCTGCCCCCCCTGTTCATGATGGCGAGCCGCGCCATGCGTCCGAGCGCGGCATGAGACGCTCGGCGGGTTAGGGCTTGCACGGGACGGCCGGCGAAGGCATCCAGGGCGCATCGACAGGAGACGATCTCATGCCCAACGACGGTTCCGCTGCTCATCCGCTCCCGGATTTCCGCCCGCAGTCGCTGGGCTACATCGGTGTGCGCTCCAACGACATCGCGGACTGGTCCAGCTACGGCACCGGCCTCATCGGTATGCAGGTGGTCGACAAGACGAAGAGCCGGCTCGCGCTCAGGATGGATGACCGCAAGCAGCGCATCGTCGTCGAAGGCGATGGCGGCGAAGGTATCAGTTGCTATGGCTGGGAGATGGAGAACGCGGCCGCCCTCGACCGGCTCGCCGCCCGCCTCGAGGCCAAACGCGTGCCCTTCAAGCGCGGAACGCGGGCGCTGGCGGCCGAGCGCCTCGTCAGCGAACTGATCACGCTCCAGGATCCCGTCGGTAATCAGATCGAGTTCTTCCACGGCGCCGAGGTGGCGTCCGACGCGTTCGTGCCGGGCCGCAATATCTCGGGTTTCCGCACCGGGCCGCTGGGTCTCGGCCACGTCGTCATGATGGTCGACAACTCGATCGACGCGGCGATCGCCTTTTATCGCGACGTGCTCGGCTTCGGCGTCTCGGATTTCTACGACGACCCGTTCAAGGCCTGCTTCTTCCACGTCAACCCGCGCCATCACAGTTTCGCGATGATCGAGACGGGCCAGAAGAAGGTCCACCACATGATGGTGGAGTTCTACAGCTTCGACGATGTCGGCCAGGGCTATGATCTCGCGCAGTTGGAGGAAGGCCGCGTCTCCGTCACGATGGGTCGCCATGCCGGCGATTACGTCACCTCGTTCTACACGTGGAACCCCTCCGCCTTCATGGTCGAGTGCGGCTGGGGCGGCCGCTCCATCGATCCGGCGACCTGGGTGCCGGCCGAGCGCAAGGAAGGCCCGAGCATCTGGGGGCACAATCGCGCGTGGCTGCCCGAGGACCAGCGAAAGAAGGCACACGCTCACACGCTGAAGAACGCAGAGCTCGGCGTCCGACGCCCCGTTCAGGTGATCGAAGGCAACTACGATCTGATGCCCGGAACCTGTCCGTGGTGGGATGAGAACGTCAGGAAACGCGGGTAACGCCGGGTGCGATTTCCGCCTGCGGCCGAAACAATGCTATCCTCCGTGACCTTTGCCGTTTTTCCCCACGGCCGCTTCGAACGAGAATGACCTCATGAAATTCACAGTCACGATGGACAGGGACGAGGACGGCGTATGGGTCGCGGAATGTCCCGCCATTCCCGGATGCGTCAGTCAAGGCGAGACACGCGAGCAAGCGTTGGCCAACGTCAAGGAGGCGATCGCGTTGTGCCTGGAGGTGCGCGCCGAGCAGGGTTTGCCGCTGACGATCGAAACGCGCCAAGTGGACGTGGTCGTCTGATTCATGGCCCGCCAGCTTCCCAGCATCGATGACGCATCTGTCGTGAAGACGTTCGAGGGGCTGGGGTGGACGGTTTCCCGGCAGCGCGGCAGCCATGTCATCATGACCAAGCCGGGGCACAATGCGACGCTGTCGATCCCCGATCACGATCCCGTAAGGGTACGCTGCGCAGCCTGATCCGTGCAGCGGGTCTTGCCGTCGATGAATTCGTCGATGCCGTTCCGTGAAGCACGAGGCTCTCATGTCACCTTCAACCATCGACATCGAGATCGACTGGGCCGACTGTGATCCGGCCGGCATCGTGTTCTATCCGCAGTTCTTCCGGATGATGAACATCGGCACGCACAAGATGTTCGAGCATGTCGGACTGCCGTTCCACATGATGGTGAAGCGTTACGACACGACGGGTGTGCCGATGCTCGACGTACAAGCGACGTTCAAATCTCCCGCCCGCTTCGGCGACAAGGTGCAACTCGAAACCGAAATCACGGAATGGCGGGAAAAGACGTTTCTCGTGCGACACGTGATGAAGCTCGGCGACCGCGTCATCTTCGAGGGGCGCGAGATCCGGGTATGGGCGGGCAAGGACGAAAGTGCGCCGAACGGCATCAGGGCAATGCCGATCCCGGCTGATCTGAAGGCATTGTTCGGCGCTTAAGAGTCTGGGGAGGACGGCGTGGGGAAAGTCGCTTCGACGTGTGCTGCCGTGACTGCACTCCTGGCCGCTGTCCAGCTTGCGGTGCCGGTTCCCGCCGCGCTGGGCGAAGGAGTGCCGCGCGGTCCCATCCTGATCGCCAAGGCGAGCTACGACGAACGCACGGTGATCGCTCCATCGAGGATTCCAGGCTCCGGGTTCGGCCTGTTCGCCCGTGTCACGATCAAGCAGGGTGAAATCATCGGCGAACTCGGCGGCCAACTGCTGGCGGAACCGGACCTCGAGAACCCCAGCGCCTATCTCGCCGGCCTTCCCGATTGCGCGATGGAAGCACTGCCGCCCTACAGGTATCTCGACAGCAAGGACCACGGCGGTCACGTCAGCCGCGCGAACTTCGCGCCCCGGACGATCAACGGGAAAGACACCAACTTGCAGAATGCGCGGATCGAACGCGTCTGCACATCGCCTTACGTCGTGTTCGTCGCGACCAAGGACATCGCGCCGGGCGCCGAGATCTGGACCAGCTACGGTCCCGATTACGACTACGATCGGTTCATGTACGTCGCAGCCGTGAAGACTTTCTTCTGCGGCCTGGCCGGGGTCGACTGCCGGGAGAAGTTCGAGTTCGAGTATTGAGTTCGAGGGAGAGGCGGGGCGGGCCGCTAGGTAATTCGAGCTGTCCTGAATTATCCGCGTCTGCACGAAGGTAGAAATGAAGCGCTCTCAGAGCCGCTCCCCACTCAGGCACTATGAAGCTTCACATCACCTGCGTCGTGCAAGGGGAGCAATGATGCGGTGGCCGGGCTCGCTTCGACCGCTTTGGGGCGTTTGGCCTTAACGGGATCGGGCAGCAGGCGCTCTTCCTTCCAATGCAGGAAGCCCATGAAAAACGTGCCGGCGACCATGATGATCGTGCCGAACAGGAACAGAGCGGCTAGCGTATTGTAAAAGGCCATCTGTCGGCTCCGCTGTTGCGATAGGTCCTAGCTATCGTGCATGTAGAGGGCAGCGCTGACGGACGCCTGACGGCAATGCAGAAATCTTGCTTGGGTGGGGAAGAGGCCCAGTATCGAAGTCCGCACGATGACGCATAGCGAAGTCGCGGCTATGATGCCGCCGACACTCTGGCTTCCGACCTCCGCGAAGCCGTTCGGCACTGACACCAGTTCGAGGACCGCGCGCATGACCCTCCCACTCGTCACTGCCAACGGCGCGGCTATTCCGCCGATCGGGCTCGGCACGTCGCAGTTGCTCGACGAGGTCGGCGTAGCTTCTGTGAAGTCGGCGCTGCAGGCGGGCTACCGGTTCATCGACACGGCCGCGCGATACGAAAACGAGGTTGCGGTCGGCGAGGGGCTGCGGGCCAGCGGCGTGTCGCGCAAGGACGTCTTTCTGCTGACCAAGGTCTACTGGACGAACCTCGCTGCCGCCGACTTCAGGCAATCGACCGAGGACAGCCTGAAACGGCTCGGCGTCGACGAGGTGGATCTGCTGCTGATCCACTGGCCCAATCCGAAGATCCCGCTGGCCGAGACGGTCGGCGCGCTCAACGACATGAAGACGCACGGACTGACACGGCACATCGGCGTGGCGAACTTCACCACCGCGCACATCGAGGAGGCGGTCCGATTGTCGGCTGCCCCGCTGGTGGTCAATCAGTGCGAGTACCACCCGTATCTCGACCAGTCGAAGGTGCTGGCTGCGTGCCGGCGGCACGGCATGGCGTTCATGTCTTACAGCCCGCTGCGCCAGGCGAACGCGGGCGGACCGCTCGAGGACCCCCTGATTCGCGGGATCGCCGAGGTGAAGCGCGTCTCTCCCGCCCAGGTCATCCTGCGCTGGCACATCCAACAGCCCGGCGTGATCGCCATCCCTCGCTCGACCAACCCTGAACGCATCGCGCAGAATATCGATCTCGACGGTTTCTCGTTGAGCGACAAGGAGATGGCGGATATTTCAGCTCTTGCGAGGACTGGCGGGCGCAAGGTCAAACCGGCGCACTCCCCGATTTGGGACTGAAAGGGCGGGAGAGCGATCCTGCCTGTATTCGCGCCGTCCCATCCGCGTGGTACCGATCGATTTCGACGGAAAACCCACTTTCCCGCCGTCTTTACATGGTTTTGGTCGGGAGAGCGGAGGCGGGAGCTACCATGCACGTCCTGGACATGAGACGGATACTGGCCGCGGCAGTGATGCTCGCCTCGTCGGCTGCGGCGAATGGCCAGGCGTACGCGCAATTGCAACCCTGCAAAGCCGAAGATCTGTTCGCAGTGGTCGATCGCACGGGGCAGCGGCTGCGTGAGATCAACGCGGCCGGCCAGCCCCGGCTGCGCGCCAAGCTGCAGGAATTGGCCCAGAAGAACGGCTGGGCCGACGGCGACATCGAGACGAAGGGACAGGCCGCGATCGAGGATGATGTGATCCGCGGCCTGGATTCGCGGGCAGCCGAGTTGCTCGGAGACATCGACCGGCTCGCGGATGTCCAGCCCGACGACACCACGATCTGCCAACGCCTCGACGAGGCTCGGACGAAGTCGGCGCAACTGGTCGAAGTCACCCAGCAGCGCTCGACGCATGCGCTGGCCCGAATTGATCTAGCCCTGAAACCAGCGTCCGAGGCGACGCCGCCGCCTGCGCCATCCGCGGCGGGGCAGACGACGGCAGCCGACGCCTCGTCACGCCCGGTTGCGCCACCGCCGCGGCCGAAGGCCGGGCCGGCTCCGTCGTGGGACACCAGGACCGTCGAATCCAGGCCGGCAGTACCAAGGGGCGCCGATCCGCGCACTGCAGATGCCCGGACGGTCCGAGATCATACGCCCGCCCCTGCCCCTCTCGAAGCGCTGCCACCGCCGCCTGATCCAGGAGCACTCGGTTATTCGCCCGATGAGATCAACGCAGCCGGACGCGGCGTGTTCGGCTCGATTTCCGCAGGGCTCGCCAGCGTCATCGACTATGCGTTCCAGCGATACGGCCGCCCAACGGGCTACATCCTCGGCGACGAAGGCGGCGGAGCATTCTTCGCCGGGCTCCGCTACGGACAGGGCCGTCTCGTCACCAAATCCCAGGGCGAGCGGCGCGTCTATTGGCAGGGACCGTCTGCCGGGTTCGATTTCGGCGTGGCGGGCTCGCAGGTGATGTTCCTCGTCTACAGCCTCGAAGACCAGGAACAGATGTTCCAGCGCTTCACCGGCGTCGACGGCTCGGCCTATCTCGTCGGTGGCGTCGGAATTACGTTCATGAAGCGCGGCAAGGTGATCCTCGCGCCGATCCGCACGGGCCTAGGCTTCCGGGTGGGCGCCAATCTCGGCTATCTCAAGTTCACGCCGAACCCCAGTCTCAATCCGTTCTGAAGGTGCATCTGAGCAATGGCCCTGGCGGCACCGGCAGTTTCCCGGTGGCGCTCGTGCGTGTCGTTCTGAGACGGGTAGGTGCGTCGCCGCACTGGTGCACCGAGCGCTTCTACCAGGGGATCAGCGCGAGGCCATAGCCCGGCGCGAGGAATACGCCGGCCCAGATGATGGACGAGAGCACGCTGGCGAGCACGAACGACAGCCAAGGCATATCCATCATGCCAGCGACGACCGGGACGAACGGCCGCAAGGCCCCGACGAACTTGCCCACGATGATGCTCCAGAATCCGTAGCGCTCGAACATCGCACGGGCCTTCGGCAACAGTCCCGGCATGCGCGAGAACGGCCAGATCGAGGCGGCGTTGTCCTTGAAGTGGCGGCCGGCGAGATACGAGATCATGTCGCCGATGGCGGCCCCGCACGCGCCTGCCAGCCATACCTCGGTGAAGCTGCCCCCCGCCGCACTGTGCAGGCCGCCGATCCCGAGGAAGAGTATCGTCGATGGTACGAACAGCGAAACGAAGGCGATGCTCTCGGCAAAGCCCAGAGCGAACACGATATAGGGGGTCCAGGCCACGTGCTCGCGGACGAAGGCCAGCGTTCCGTCCCAGATCGGCTGCAACCACTCTGTCATGAATCTCGCCTAGGAGGGGGAAGGACGCGCCGAGTTTCGGGTTGCGCCGAGGGCACCGCTTCAATAAACGGACGCCATCGATATCGCGACCAGATTGCAGAGCCGTGTCCACAGAACTCACGATCACGTGTCTCAGCCTGTGACACACCGGCTTCCGAAGGAGCCGGCTGGTGCCCACCCTTCGGTTCGCTGACTGCGAACGAGCGGTGTTGTCAGAAGCAGGTGACAGGTGAGAGACTGTTTCTCTGCTTCGTGCTGTCCGCGTCTGCCAGATGGCGGGCAGCATCGTAGCGCTTCAGCCGACCGCACCTTGAAGGAAGCCATACTCCCATGATCCCATCGGCAGATCGCATGACGAAAACGGGTGGCGAAGCCGGCAAATTCCAGCGCCTCAAACAGGCCGTGCACCGGCACAAGGCGATCAGCGGTCGCGGGCTGCAGGAGCGGTTGTTCACGCTGGTGTTTTCCGGCTTGGTCTATCCCCAGATCTGGGAAGATCCGGTCATCGACCTCGAGGCGCTGCAACTCGAAGCGGGCAATCACCTCGTCGGTATCGCCTCGGGCGGCTGCAACGTGTTGAGCTATCTCGTGGCGGCCCCTGTGCGCGTCACGGCGATCGATCTCAACCCCGCCCACATCGCGCTCAACAAATTGAAGCGCGCCGCCGTCGAGCATCTGCCGGACTATCAGGTTTTCCACCGCTTCTTCGCGGAAGCCGACGCCAAGGACAACGTCGAGGCGTATCGTCGGTGGATCCGCCCGCACCTGGACGAGACGTCGCGGAAATACTGGGATTCGCGCAACGCCATCGGCCGTCGCCGGATCGGATACTTCGGCTCGAACCTCTATCGGCACGGCCTGCTGGGCAAGTTCATCAGCGCCGGGCACCTGCTGGCACGCGCCCACGGGCGCAACCCCCGCAAGATCCTGTCGGCCAAGTCCCTGGCCGAGCAGCGGCAGATTTTCGAGGCGGAGCTCGCTCCCCTGTTCGACAAGAAGCATATCCGCTGGCTGTGCGAGCGGCCTTCTGCACTGTTCGGCCTGGGTATTCCGCCGGCGCAGTTCGAGGCCCTCAAGGGCAACGAACGGCACATGTCGAGCGTGCTGCACAAGCGGCTCGAGCGGCTCGCCTGCGATTTCGACCTCGCCGACAACTATTTCGCCTGGCAGGCATTCGGCCGGCGTTATTCGACGGGGGGATCGGGTCCGCTGCCGCCGTATCTTCAGCGGGAGAACTTCGACACGCTGAAGAGCCGCATCGGCAGCCTCGACGTGCAGCACCGCTCGTTCACCGAGTTCCTCGCCGAGCAGAAGCCCGGTTCCGTGGACGGCTTCGTCCTGCTGGATGCCCAGGATTGGATGACCGACGAGCAACTGACGCAGCTCTGGCGCGAGATCGATCGCGCCGCGAGCCCCGGTGCGCGGGTCATCTTTCGTACGGCAGGGGAGGAGACGATCCTTCCCGGTCGCATCCCCGACGAGATCCTCTCCCGCTTCGACTACGATGAAGCCCGCTGCAAGGCCTGGACGGCACGCGACCGCTCCTCGATCTACGGCGGCTTCCACCTCTACACGTTGCGGAAAGCGGCAGCGTCGGCGTGAGCGAGGGCGATCATCGCGCGCACATGGACGGGATCTACCGCTATCAGCGGTACATCTATGACGCCACGCGCAAGTATTATCTGCTGGGCCGCGACCGGTTGCTCGATGAGCTCCAGCCGCCTCCGGGGGGCACGATCCTCGAGATCGGTTGCGGAACCGGCCGCAACCTGATTCTGGCGGCGCGCCGTTATCCCCAGGCGCGCCTCTACGGCTTCGACATCTCGAGCGAGATGCTGAAGACGGCGCGGGCTTCGATCGCGCGCGCCGGCCTCTCCGACCGCATCACGGTTGCGGAAGGGGATGCAACCAGTTTCGACGCGCAGGCCCTGTTCGGGCGGGCGCAGTTCGATCGCGTTTTCGTGTCCTATGCCTTCTCGATGATCCCGCCGTGGCGGCAGTCCCTTGCCCCAGCGCTGGGCGCGGTGGCCCCCGCCGGCAGGCTCCACGTGGTGGATTTCGGCCAGTTCGAGGGGTGGCCCGGCGTCATCAAGGCCGGAATGTTCGGATGGCTCGCGAAGTTCACGGTGTACCCGCGCGCAGATCTCGAACAGGCATTGCGGGAAACAGCCGCCGCTGCCGGGGCCGAGTGCCGTTTCACTCGGCTCTACCGCGGATACTCGGACTATGCCGTGCTGACGAAATAGCGCGAATTGGGAATGTCGCGCGACTACCCCTCGGCAAGCCTCTGCATGGCGCGTTCCCAGTACGTCAGGTCGAGGTAGGTGGCCGCGATCAGGGCATCCCCGCCTTCTACTTCCTGCCGCAGCGCCAGCACGTTCCCGAATCCCTCGGCGTCGAGACGGGCGTCGGTATTGAAGCCGAATCCGGGCTCGATCATCAGGTCGTAGCTGCGGGTGGCGAGGCCCCGGGACAACCGCCGTTTCTCCATCAGCATCGCGATGGCCTCGTCACGGTGCGACGTGTCGAGCACCCATCGGAGCGATTGAACATAGCCCGCGAGATAGCCTTCGAGCTGTTCCGGATTGGCGGTCGCCCAAGCTCGCAGCACGAAGGCGCCTCCGGCCTGATAGGGACCGAGCAGGTCGATCGTGCGACCGAGGCTCGTCATGCCGGCTTCGATCGCCTGGGCCGAGAACGGCAGGTTCATGATGGCGATCGCGTTGTCGCCGCCCTTCAGCATGGCCTCGAGCCGGAAAGGGCCGGCGCCTACGGCGTTGATGCGATAGGAGCCTTCCACCAGACCGTGGCGCGCGAGGATCTTCTTCGCCTGGAGAGCGTAGGCGGTGTTGGGAGCATCGGTGACCAGTGCCTTTCCGCGAATGCCCTCGTACGAGGAAATGCCACGGCCGACGATGACCTCGTTGGTCCCGCCGTCTCCACCGCTGACGATAACGACATCGACCCTGGCCTGCTCGACCATCGCGATGGCGTTGTCGACGGCGGCATGGACGACCTGGAAGTTCCCGGCCGCGAGCCCTTCACGCTGGGCTTTGGAATTCTCGGTGAACTCCAGTTCCAGGGCCACGCCGTGCCGGGCGAAAAAGCCTTTCTCGATGCCGACGAAGAACGGCAGCGACCGCGCGGTCGGAAAGGTATTGACGCGAAGCGGCGTCAGACCGGCTGCTTGAGTGTTCTGGGACGGGAGGGCGACCACGGTGACGGATGCTCACGGTTTCGGCGGGTGCGGCGGAAACGCGGGGCGCGGGTGCGGTTCGGCCGGTGCCGACTGTCGTCTCGGCCATGCCGAAGGTCAATGCCTGAGCTGCATGCCTGAGCTGTTGCCAGAGCCGTGTCCAGAGCCCCGCCTGCGAATGCGGCCGATCGAGCAAGGTCCCAATTCCAAGACGCCCCCAGCCCGGAGTAAGGTATGCCGCGAGCGTCCCCCGCTGTTCGGAGCCCACTATGCCGCTGCCTCTGGCCCCCCTGCTCCTCGCACACGGCGCGGCGATCCCGGCAATCGGGTTCGGCACGTCGAGCATTCCGACGCGCTGCGGGCCGCTCGTCGCGGAAGCGCTGAGGCTCGGTTACCGGCACATCGACACGGCCCAGAAGTATGGCACCGAGAAAGGCGTCGGGGAGGGCATTCGCGCCTCCGGCATCGCGCGTGGCGACATCTTCCTGACGACCAAGGTCAGCCACGAGTATCTGCGCGGCGACGATTTCGAGCGGGCGGCCGAGGGCTGCCTGCGTGAACTCGGCGTCGACGACGTCGACCTGTTGCTCGTCCATTGGCCCAATGCGGCGATCCCGCTGGCCGAGACGATGGCTGCGCTCGGCAAGGTGAAACGGCGCGGTTTGACGAAGCACGTGGGTGTCGCCAATTTCAATCTCGCCATGCTCGATCAGGCGATCGCGCTGTGTACCGAGCCGATCGTCAATCTCCAGACCGAGTTTCACCCCTACATCGATCCGGTGAAGGTGCACGCGGGCTGCGTCGCGCGGGGGATCGTGTTGACGGGATACTGCCCGCTGGGGCGAGGCCGGTTGCTCGACGATCCCGTTCTCGCCGAGATCGGACGGAACAAAGGGAAGACGGCCGCGCAGATCGCGTTGCGCTGGCAGATCCAGCACAAGGGATGTGCGCCGCTGCCGCGATCGTCCAACCCGGGCCGTATCGCGGAAAACCTCGCGGTGTTCGATTTCACGCTCGACACGAACGAGATGCGACGGATTTCCGCGCTGAAAAGGCCGGGCGCGAAAATCGCCGATCCCGTGGGCCGCGCGCCGGTGTGGGACGATTGACGCCTTTGCAGCCTCAGACGCCATGTGGTTGCCTGGCGCCTCATCTTCGGCTTGAAGTTCCTATATCCATGCGCCTCGGTCGGCCGATCCGAAGGTGTGGTCTGAGCGGCGATCTGCATAGCCGATCTGCATCGAAGCAGTTCGTCATCACCCGGTTCAGCCCGGTGATCCACGACACCGTGCGTTTCGTCGAGGAGTCGTGGATCCCGCCCTTCGGCGGGATGACGACGGTCATGGTGGCGGGTGGTTGCATCGAAGGCACTGAACCGCGAACGAACGAAAAACGGCTCGGGATGCCGTGCGTATAAATCGTCGGTTGTCTGCTGAACGGAGAATAACGATGCACGAAGGGCCGAAACTCTATTGGGTGGATACGCCGTTCGACCGTCGGCTTGCCGTGTCGGCCAGACCCGGCGGGTGGGAAGAACTCACGGAGAGCGCCGCTGGTTGGCGCACGGCAGGTGTCGACGTCGTCGTCAGCATGCTGGAGCGCGAGGAGGCCGAGGATATGGGCCTCGCCGATCAGGCTCAAATCTGTCGTGCCGCGGGGTTGCACTACATCGATTGTCCCGTTCCCGATCACGGCACGCCCGAGGACGAGGGCGCCGTGCTCGCCGCGGTCGATGAAGCGCTGGTGCATCTGAACCAGGGCAAGCGGGTCGCAGCGCACTGCTTCGCGGGGATCGGCCGCTCGCCTCTGTTCGTGGCCTGCGTGCTCGTCCGCCACGGGGTTCCCGTCGACGTCGCGTGGAACCGTCTGATCGCAGCGCGCGGTTTACGCTTGCCCGATACATCGGCGCAGCAACGGTGGGTCTCGACTTTCGCCAGGGCTTCGGGTCGCCGTCGTCGTGACGCGACGAATGAAACAGGGGGTGCAATGCAGTATCGATAGTTGCGCGAGAATGCCTGTAATTCCGCCGGATTGCCGCTGGAATTGGAAGGAATCGCTCGTTACCGTCCAACTGGTTGCCGCCCGTGCTGGCAACCAGTGCAACCTACCAAGCGGGTCTGACCAGGGTCTCGAGGAGAAACTGCCGATGTCTTCTATGGATCGCCGTTCATTACTGACCGCCATGCTCGGTGCCTGCGTGGCGGCCGGCGCAGTCGGTGCTGCCGCGAGCAGCGCCATGGCCCTGCCGCTGGCACCGCCCGGCAAGCGGGAAGCCGATACGGCCGAAGCGACCCCCGAGGCGGGCGGACCGGCAGCCGGCGAAGCCACCGTCCACAACGCCCAGTACTTCGTCGTTCGCCGGCGTCCGCGCCGCCGCTGGGTCTGGCGCCCGATCCGCCGCCGTCGCCGCGTCTATTTCTACTGAGGTGATCTGATCCCCTCGGATGAACAACGTCCCGGCCCGCTTGCGTCACCGCAGGCGGGCCGGGCTCGTATTGCGCAAGAGCCGGCCCGGATGCCGCGTGCCGATCGTCGTCAGTGAAGCTGCAGGAACCGGGCCTGATAAGCGCCGCGGGTTCGCTTGGAAAACAACTCCTTCACCTGCGGATGGCGGATCGGAGTACCGGTTTCGTCGGCCCGCAGATTCTGCTCGGAGACATAGGCGATGTATTCGGTCTCGGAGTTCTCGGCCAGCAGATGATAGTAGGGCTGATCCTTGCGGGGACGGCGATCCTCGGGGATGGAGAGCCACCACTCCTCGGTATTGGCGAACACGGGATCGACATCGAAGATCACGCCGCGAAAAGCATGGATCCGATGTTTGACGATCTGGCCGATCTTGAACTTGGCCTTCGGTATCTTCGGTGTTTTACGACGCATGGGGTACGACGGACTCGTTGACTTTTCAGGCTTGTCACAAGGCTAGCACGCTCCCCGTCGCCGTGCACGCCGGCTCTGTCGTGAAAATGGCAATGTGCTCGAGGGTGCGGCATCGCGGCCATATCGTCGGCTACAACTCGTAAGCCGCCGCGCGAGCCGGATCTTTGGCGCCAACCATGCGGGCGAGATCGACCATGACCTTCGCCTGTTTCCAGGTGGCGTCGTCCTGCATCCGCCCGTCGATCATGACGGCTCCGGTGCCATCGGGCATCGCTTCGAGAATGCGCTTTGCGAACGCGACTTCGTCCGGGTCGGGGCTGAAGACCCGTTTCGCGATCTCGATCTGGCGGGGATGCAGGGTCCAGGCCCCGGAGCATCCCATCAGGAAGGCATTGCGGAACTGGCTTTCGCACGCGGCCGTGTCGTTGAAATCACCGAAAGGCCCATAGAACGCGGCAATCCCGCACCGCCTGCAGGCGTCGACCATGCGTGCGATCGTGTAATGCCAGAGGTCCTGCTGGTGGAATGCGCGCGGCGCTGACGAACCTGCCCCCGGCGCATCACCGAGAACGCCGTAGTCGGGATGCCCTCCGCCGACGCGCGTCGTCTTCATCCCGCGAGACGCCGCGAGGTCTGCCGGCCCCAGACTGATGCCGTGCATGCGGGGACTGGCGACAGCGATTTCCTCGACGTTCGAGACGCCCTCGGCCGTTTCCAGGATGGCGTGGATCATGATCGGCCGCTGCAACCCGTGGCGGGCCTCGAGCTGGGCGAGGAGTTGGTCGAGATAATGGATGTCCCAGGGGCCCTCGACCTTGGGCAGCATCACGACGTCGAGCTTGCCTGCAGTTCCCGGCACGATTTCGAGCAGATCGTCCAGCGCCCAAGGCGTGGCGAGGCCATTGATCCGGACCCACAATCCCGTATCGGGGAACACGTGCGCGCGCGCCATCGCGACGAAGCCCGCCCGCGCTGCGGCTTTTGCTTCGATGGGTATGCCGTCTTCGAGATTGCCCAAGACGACGTCCACTTGCGCAACGAGGTCGGCGAGGCGCGCCGTTATCTTGTCGACGTGCGGCGGCACGAAGTGGATCAGCCGCTCGAGCCGCACCGGTGGCTGCCGGAATGGCGCCGGCGCCCCGACGGCGAGGGGTTGGAAGTAGCGCTTGGGGGTGCGTGTGAATGGCAAGATCGTCTCGCTGGCGTGAGGGCCTCTGCCCCTATCCTATCGGGTTCCGCCAACCCGGTCACATCGACAGGAGGGCCAGGAAAATGGCGGCCGCCGAGTTCCCTGCGGAACCGCGCGTCTCATCCGAATGGAGGACGAAGACGGAACGCAAGCGTGTTTCATTCACCCGACAGGAAGGCGAACGAGGACAAGACCATGCAGACCATCGGCTGGAAGTCCCGGCAGAAGATCAGAGTGTTCGCGTCCGCCGGGGATGCATCGCCCCGCAATGGGCTCGGCGCGTATCTGGATGAATACCGCAAGGCCATGCTCGCTGCCGGTAAGGTCGAGCAGATGGCCGGGCATCTGGATCGGGCCGCTCTGCTGACCAGCAGAGATTACGGGCGCGGCGATCGTTGACCGGGCGGCCCCATCAAGCATCAGCTCCAGCGGCGGTTCGACCACATCCATTGTTCCGGTGCGTCGCGAACCCAGGCTTCGAATTGGCTCTGCATCGCCGCCATCAGTACCCGCACGTCCTCTGACTGGTTGGCGGTGCGGGGAACCCGCAGTTCCTTGAGCTCGATCCGGAACCGGCTTTCCTCGCCGATCCGCACGCAGCGAGACATCCACACGCGCGCGCCGACGCGGCGGGCGATCATGCCGGCGATCGCCTGCGTCCGTGCGTCCTTGCCGAAGAACGGGACGGGAATACCGTTGCGATCGTAGAGATCGCAGACGAGCCCCAATTGCCCGCCGCGGCGCACGAAATCCGTGATCAGGCGGGCCGTCTTCTGGTCGTCGCCGTGGTCGCCCTCGACCTTGCCGCGCCCGAACAGTCCGCCGGGATAGAGGTCCTTGCGCTGTGTCCGCAGATAGTTGTCGACGTAGGGGTTGTTGACCGAGCGATAGACGGCCGCCGGTTTCTTGCCGGCGCGCACCAGCGGCCAGATCGCCAGCTCCCAGTTGCCCATGTGGAGGGACACACCGATGATCGGGCCGAGCTTGTTGCTGTAGCGCGCGAACGTCTTGTAATTGTCGATGACGACGCGGCTGGGATCGCCGACGATGCGATCGAGGTGCATCGTCTCGGCCATCACCCGGCCGAGATTCTCCCAATGCGCTCGGCAGATGCGGAGCCGCTCGGCCTCGGATTTCTCCGGAAATGCGACGGCGAGATTGGCCATCGCCCGCCGTTGCCGCTTGGGGTTGACGAGCGGCGCCAGAACCCGCCAGCCGCGCGCCGACCATCTGACGGCGAGATCCATCGGCAAGGCCCGGATCAGCCCGATCAGTGCCCGCAGCACCATGTATTCGAGTTTGAACTGGAGGTCGCGCAAGGGGTGCATGGCTGAAAGGCGCCGTTCGAGGGTGCTGGTGTGCCGTCCCCCGAAGACAGGGATGGCGGAGCGATTGCCCGACCAGGGATGGCCGCGTCAATGGGGCATGAAGGGGCGGCCGGCGATTACGGGGTCGGCCGGCAGCGCCATCAGCGACGGGATGGGCGCCGGCGGGAACAGCCCTTCGCGCATCAGGCGACGCCGCAGCGAAGGCATCGATGCCAGCACGTGCAGCCCCGCCCCACGGGCCAGGCCCAGCGGCCACAAGCTCGGCCGGACCGAACGGTTGAGCAGGTCGACGGCATTGACCCGCCGGTGCACGTCGGCGCTGCGCGCGCGGTCATACGCTGCCAGCAGCGCTTCGCTGCCGATATCGCCCGAGTGCGCTTTCTGGTCAGCCACGAGATCGGCGAGCACCGCGGCATCGGACAGTCCGAGGTTCAGCCCCTGGGCTCCGATTGGCGGCATCGCGTGTGCGGACTCTCCGACCAATGCGACACGCGATCGACCCATGTTCTCCGCGATCAGCCCAGAAAGCGGGAACACCCGTCTCGGCCCGAGATCGGATAAGGTTCCGAGCAGCCCGTCCAGCCGTTGGCCCAGCCGTCGTAGAAACGCTTCGGGCGCCGATGCCGAGAGGTCTTCCACTACGGCGGGTTTGTCCATCCACACGAGGCTCGACGTGCGATCGGCCAGCGGGACCGTGGTGCAAGGGCCATCGGGCCCATGAAGCTCCGTCGAGATTCCGGAATGCGGCCGGCTGTGCGCGAACCGCGTGGCGAGCGCGGACTGATCGTACATCCAGCTCGACGTCGGAATACCCGCGGCTGCGCGGACCGCGGAGTTGCGGCCGTCTGCAGCGACGACGAGGCGCGCCGACGACCACCGACCGCCCGACAACTCGAGCCCGCGCCGTCCGATTTCCTCACGGGAAGACAGGACCTTGCCGTCGGGAAGCCATGTGACGCCGACATCGCGAGCGACTGCAGCCAGCGCATCGACCAGGGCTCCATTGGGAACATTGTAGCCGAGATTGTCGAGGTTGATGTCGGATGCCTTGAACAGCACGTCCGGCGCGCGAAGCAAGCGGCCCGTTGCATCGACGATCCGAATGGCCGTGATCGGCGCACATCCAGCAGAGATGCGGTCCCAAACGCCGAGCCGGCGCAGCATGGCGATTGCAGGCGGGAACAGGGCGGCGGTCCGGGTTTCGACCGGGCTTGCTGGGCCCGATGGCGCAGAACCCGGCGCTGGGGGCGGAACAGCGCTCGCCAGCGCCACGTCGCAGCCGTTGACCGCGAGTGCCGTCGCTGTCGCGAGCCCGGCGGCGCCACCGCCGACAACGATGCAGTCGTAGGTCGAACGTGCCGTCATTTCGGGTGGACCTGTCGGGTTGGAGCCGATCCCGACGCCACTATCACATGATCGGCCGTCGGCTTCCGACTTGCCATTTCGTCCCGTGCGAAGAAGGCGTGGAGGCGTGGAGGCGCCGCGAAGCTCCGTCTGGGTGGGCTCGCGCCGGCCGAACAGCCTTCGAGCGACGCGAAATCGAGCCCCGAATCACCTACGTTGCGTGAATGCCACGCTGCTACAGATAAAGCACTGCGGAGACGTCCTTACCGTTTACGCGGCGAGTAGGTTTGTCTAAGTGTAAATCCGCACTGCGTCACCGGTTGGGGCTTTGCGGCGTCGTTCAAGGGCGTTGTGAGTCGGGTGAACGGCACAAGAGTGATCTAGTCATGGTGGCTAGGTGGCATATGGTCAACGGAGTTGTTCGTATGATTGGGGGATTCCTCAGGACAACCAGCTGTCTGGCGATGATCGCAGCAGCTGGTATTGTGGGCAGCGTATCGGCCCAGGCGGCGGATCTGGGCGGCAATTGCTGCGCGGATCTGGAAGAGCGGGTTGCAGAACTCGAAGCCACGACCGCCCGCAAGGGCAATCGCAAGGTTTCGCTGCAGATCTACGGTCAGGTTTCCGAGACCGTGATGTGGTGGAACGACGGCGCCGAGAGCAACACGTACGTCAACGAGAACAACAACATCAAGAACACGCTGGGCTTCCAGGGCTCTGCGAAGATCAACAGCGACTGGTCGGCCGGCTTCAAGTTGGAGCTGCAGGTTCGCGCCTATCGTTCGAGTGCACAGAGCCAGCTTTCGCTGGGTGCCACTAACAACGTGTCGATCCCGGCCTTCAACACCCAGTCGGTGGCGCTTCGTCACGCCTACTGGTTCTTGAAGTCGAACTCCTACGGCACGATCACGGTCGGCCGTGACGTGCAGTCGGTGACCGGCACGTCGTCGATCAGCCTCGTGAACCCCGATGGCTTCTCCGGAGCCAACGGCGCCGGTTTCGCCAACGGCGGCTTCTTCCTTCGTCGCGCAGGCACCACCGGCAACGGCGGTCTCAGCGCTCGTACTTGGCAGTCTTCTGCCTGGATCAACAACGGCGACGGTCCGCTGCCGTTCGACTATGCTCAGACTGCTGGTTTGGTGAAGTACACCTCGCCGTTCTTCCTGGGCCAGACGAAGTCTTCGGGCTTCCTGGTTTCGGCGGACTGGGGTGCGGATGACTCTTGGTCGGCGGCTCTGCGCTACGTCGAGGACTTCGGTGCGATCCGCGTTGCGGCTGGCGTCGGCTACTCGAGCTACACGGCTCCCGATCGTGGCTTCTGCACCACCGGTGCCAGCGGCAACGCCGGCCCGGGCACGCAGACGCAGGTGTTCGGCGGGACCAGCGGTCCGGGCGGCACGGATCTCGGCTCGACGGGTGATTGCAACGCGATCCAGGCCAGCGGCAGCATCCTGCACGTTCCGACCGGCCTGTACGTTTCGGGCGGCTACGCGCAGCTCGACGACAAGCTGTCGAACCAGTCGGCTCTGGCCCGTACCAACGGCAACCAGACGGGCAACGGCAAGAGCGAGTTCTGGTGGGTACAGGGCGGCTGGCAGGCCAAGCTGAACTCGCTCGGCAACACGATCTTCTGGGGTCAGTACGTCGATGTCAGCGCCGGTCTGAACGCTACCAACGGCTCCGTTTCGACCATCTCGGGCACGGACGTTCTGAACTCGCTCGGCGTCACGGCGATCCAGCGCAGCGCCAGCACGCAGACCTGGGGTCTGGGCGTGTCGCAGAACATCGATGCGGCTGCGATGACCTTGTACGCCGGCTTCCACAACGTCTCGACCGAGCTGACGCTCGGCTCGACCACGTCGGGTGCTCGCGCCAAGTCGAACGCGATCGACGACATGCAGCTCTTCTACACCGGCGCCACGATCAAGTTCTGATCGCTGTTGCCCGAGGAAGACCAACGCAATCCAGGGGAGCCGCTCGCAAGGGCGGCTCTCTTGCGATTCGGATGAGGTTGTGGATTTCTTGCCGTCGAATGGGACACGGAATGGGCCGATCGAGCGGTTGGTGGGGCTCGCGCTACGGGAAGGTGATTTCGTTTTTGCCTCGCTATCGAAAAGGAACTGGATTGGCTGCGGGCCCGAATGCCCCGTCTGCGGAAGAAAAAAGATTCAGAATATCAGCAGGATAGTTTCTGTGCCGCGGAAGATTCAGCCTTGTGGCAATAGTTTAAGGTTTCGTGTCTGTGTTTCCACACGTTGCATATTCGCAACGCGGAGTTTCCATTGAACGATGACAGGCTTCCTAGGGTTTGCGGCGAGTGCTTGGGTCATCTACTTAGATATCAGTCGTGAGTCGTGCGGAATGATCCGACAGGCGTCTGCGCCCGAATAGGCGTCGATGCCGTCTCAGAAGGCAAGCCCGGCGAGACAGCAGTAGCCGCACTTCCTGTTCCCAGCGTTTGTATTGGTGGATTGGCGTAACGGCGTTCAATCTTAGCTGCCTGCGCACACGCGCGTGCGAGCAGCTAGGAGCGGACGCATGGTCGAGCCGGGCAGCGCGTGCTGCCTTCTGCATCAAGACTACAGACGGTGGAGAACCAAATATGACTCATCTCATGCGAACTGCCAGCGGTATCGCCCTTGCGGCGGCTACCAGCATGCTGGCGACTTCTGTAATGGCAGCAGATCTCGGCGGCAACTGCTGCACGGATCTCGAAGAGCGGGTTGCCGAACTCGAAGCCACGACGGCCCGCAAGGGCAATCGCAAGGTTTCGCTGCAGATCTACGGTCAGGTTTCCGAGACCGTGATGTGGTGGAACGACGGCGCCGAGAGCAACACCTACGTTCTCGAGAACAACAACATCAAGAACACGCTGGGCTTCCAGGGCTCGGCGAAGATCACGAGCGACTGGTCGGCCGGCTTCAAGTTGGAGCTCCAGATCCGCGCTTATCGTTCGAGCGTCGCCAGCCAGCTCTCGCTGGGTGCGTCGAACAACGTGTCGATCCCGGCCTACAATACCCAGTCGGTGTCGCTCCGCCACGCCTACTGGTACCTGCAGTCGCAGCAGTATGGCCGGATCACGGTCGGCCGTGACGTCGAATCGGTCACCGGTACTTCCTCGATCAGTCTCGTGAACCCCGACGGTTTCTCGGGTCCTGCTGGCGCCGGCTTCGCCAACGGCGGCTTCTTCCTGCGTCGCGCCGGCACCACCGGCAACGGCGGACTGAGCGCCCGTACCTGGCAGTCTTCAGCCTGGATCAACAACGGCGATGGTCCGACGCCGTTCGACTACGCGCAGACCAAGGGTCTGATCAAGTACACCTCGCCGTTCTTCCTGGGGCACACGAAGTCTTCGGGCTTCCAGTTCTCGGCGGACTGGGGTGCTGACGACGCCTGGTCGACGGCTCTGCGCTATGCCGAGGAGTTCGGCGGTGTTCGCTTCGCGGCTGGCATCGGCTACTCGAACTACACGGCTCCAGATCGCGGCTTCTGCACCACCGGTGCCAGCGGCAACGCCGGTCCTGGCACTCAGGGTCAGGTGTTCGGCGGGACCAGCGGTCCGGGCGGCACGGATCTCGGCTCGACGGGCGACTGCCACGCCCTTCAGTTGAGCGCCAGCATGCTGCACGTCGCTACGGGTCTGTACCTGTCGGGCGGCTATGCCGAACTGAACGACAAGCTGTCGAACCAGTCCGCACTGGCTCGCACGAACGGCAACCAGACGGGCAACGGGAAGACGGATTTCTGGTGGATCCAGGGCGGCTGGCAGGCCAAGCTGAACCCGCTCGGCAACACGATCTTCTGGGGCCAGTACGTTGATGTGAGCGCCGGTCTGAACGCCAACAACGGTATCGTTTCGACGATTTCGGGCACGGACGTTCTGGTGGCGGGCACGGGGCTCGGCACTTCGATCCAACGCAGCGCGAGCACGCAGGCTTGGGGTCTGGGCGTTTCTCAGCAGATCGACGCTGCTGCGATGACCCTGTATGCGGGCTTCCACAACATCTCGACCGAGCTGACGCTGGGTTCGACCACGTCAACGGCCCGCGCGAAGTCGAACCCGATCGACGACATGCAGATCTTCTACACCGGCGCGACGATCAAGTTCTGATCTCACGCTTCGGGAGGGGGCCGCCAACCGGCGGCCCTCTTTCATATCGTTGGTAATGTTGGCTTTTGGGCTTCTGATGCGTTTCGGGCACACTCGGTGCGGGACTAATCTGAACAACGCCGGATACACTTGTGTAGTTCGTCTTTGTTCGTATGTTGCAGCGCAAGTATCGGTGACCTACCTATGCGGGCTGGCAGGGTCGAGAGAATGAGACGGATTTGGATCAGCGCTATCGGTTTGAGTGTTGCTGTCGTCAGCAGCGCCACGTTGGCGTTCGAAGAACAGAAGTTGAGACCGGCGCAGCCGACGCAGGGTGGTACTGCGCAATCGGGCGGCGCATCCGGTGGTGTGCAACTGAGCGATCCCGGGGTTTCTGTGCCTCGGTTGGATAGCGGCACGAAGATCAGGGTTCCGGGTCTTGGGGTCATCGGGGAGATCCCCAAAATGGATTTCGGCCTCGAACTCCTCTATGGGGCTTCCCAGCCCAAGGCCTCCGAGATCGAGCGCAACGAGGGCAATGGCGTGATGGGCCGGGTGACAGTCCCGATCAAGCCCTCCCGCTGAAGCCTGCCGTCTGAATGTTCGACGCCCCGCCTGGCTGCGGGGCGTTCGCATTTGAGGTGGCCACGTGCCTGAGCATCAGGCGCGCAAGACTGGAAGCTTGTGGCGCAGCAGATCGGCCAGGTGATCCAGCGGGTTGTGCGCTAAGGGGCGCACAGCCGCCAGGGCGTCGTCGAGTTGGGCGGGCGTCGTGCCTGTTATCGCAATTTCGCTGCACCAGCCCGATTGCTCCAGCCATCGGCGATAGTCGGCTTCGTCGGGCGTGTGGGCAAAGACCGCCGGTGCGAGGGAGAGTGACGGTTTCCGGGACCAGATGCACTCTGAAATCATCGAACTCGAATCGGTGGTGCAGAGCACGGCGTGGCATTGTGCCAGAAGGGCCGCGAGGGTTCCGGGGCCCGCTGTCCGCACGTCGAGAAATTGTTTTATCCGGCTGGCTGGTTGGGCGGCTTCGTTTGCGAACTGGTCACTGATCCCCGGGGGGGTGCGGCGCGAGTTCGCGATCAACCAACGGACCTCGGCGTGTCTGCTGTAGGTTCTGACGAGGTCGATCAGTGCTCGCCAGTCGGACTCGGTGTAGTGGATGCCGCCTGCATCACCGCCGATCAGCAGGCCGAGGGTGCGGGCTTCGGTTGGTCTGGGCGCGTCGAGTGGGGCGCTTCGATCGGGGTCGTAGCGTGAAGGTTTCAGCGCGAGGGCGTGGCGCGGCTTCGTCGCGTTCCTCTGGTATGATGTCAAAACGAGGCTGAAGTCGTGTGGGTCGAACAGTCGTAGCGATCCGTAGAATATATTGGGCACACATCGCGTGCGTCCGAGCCACACATTTGCCGCGAGGGTTTCAGCGCCTGCGGACAGGATGATGTCGCAGGGCGGAAGCTCGGTTTCGTTCAAGCCGTAGACCTGAGCCAACATCGTGCGCGCGGGAAGCCGGGCGCGCGTCAGCGTAGCCAGCGCTGCGCCCGGCCAGCGACCTCGGCGGACGTCGTAGCGGGTGGTGACGGCCGGTCTGATCCGCTCTATGGCGGCGGCGATGCCGTCGGCCAGATTGAAGTGGCCGGGGCGTCCGTCCGACAGGATGAGGATGCGAAAGGGCGGCATGGGCGCGCGGTGGGCAATGGTTCGAGGGCGTGGTGCAGGGCGCGAGCAAGCCATCGCCGAATTCGGTAAGATGACAGGTGGGCCGGGAACGAAGCGACGATAGCCGCGATCGGCGTGGGGCGTCCATGTCATTCGGTGTTTGTCATTCGGTGGCGCTGTCGGTGGTCGCGCCGTGTCGCCTTCGTGTCTGTCGGTTCGACAGGTAAGTTTATTCTTGGCGTGGCTGAAGGTCCGAGGTGGGGTAGAAGTCGGGAGCGGGCTCACCATCTGCCGGCAGGAGCCCCTGGGGTCGCAAGGGATACGGATATGCGGACTGCAATCGCCACGGTTTGCCTGTCGGGCGATCTCACGGAGAAGCTCGAGGCTGCCGCCGCTGCGGGTTTCAAGAGTATCGAGATCTTCGAAAACGATCTGCTGACGTTCAATGGAACGAACGACGAGATTGCCCGGCGGATGGCCGATCTCGGGCTTCACCCCATCGCATTCCAGCCGTTCCGGGATTTCGAGGGCTGGGACGAGGCGCGGCGGGATCGCGCTCTGGCCCGGGCGGAACGCAAGTTCGACACGATGGCCGAATTGGGCTGCGATCTGCTGATGGTCTGCTCCAACGTATCTCCCGACGCGCAGGGCGGGCTCGATCGGGCAGCGGACGATTTCCGCAGGCTGGGCGATCTCGCGCGCTCACGCGGCATGCGGGTGGCCTACGAGGCGTTGGCCTGGGGCCGTCACGTCAACGACTATCGCGATTCCTGGGAGGTCGTCCGGCGCGCAGATCATCCCCATGTCGGCGTGGTTCTCGACAGCTTCCACATCTGCGCCAAGCGAACCGATCTCCGGCCGATCCGGTCGATCCCCGGCGACCGTATTTTTCTCGTGCAGATCGCGGATGCGCCCCTGCTCGATATGGACGTGATGCAGTGGAGCCGGCATTTCCGCTGCTTCCCCGGGCAAGGAGACCTGCCGGTCGACGATTTCATGAATGCGCTTGCCGCGACCGGATACGACGGTCCGCTGTCGCTCGAGATCTTCAACGACCAGTTCCGTGCGGGATCGGCCCGCTCCGTCGCCATCGATGGCCGGCGGTCGCTGATCTATCTGATGGATCGCATGGCGGCTGTGGCTGGCGGCAAATCGACGACGGCCGTCCCGCGTCTGCCGCCGCAGTCGCATTGCCGCGGCGTGGAATTCATCGAATTCGCCGTCGACGACAAGGGTGCGTCGAACCTGGGTCGGTTGTTCAAGGGCATGGGCTTCACCTGCTCGGGCCGTCACGTCTCGAAGGACGTCACACGCTGGAGCCAGGGCGATATCAATCTGGTGATCAACACGGAAAAGGACGGGTTCGCGCACGCCTACCAGATTACGCACGGGCCGAGCGTCTGTGCGATCGGCCTGCAGGTCGACGATGCCGCCTCGACGATGGATCGGGCGGAACGATTGCTCGATCGGCCGTTCCGGCAACCGGTCGGCCCGGGCGAGCTGGAGATTCCGGCCGTGCGGGGCCTGGGCGGCAGCCTGCTCTATTTCACCGACAAGTCGAGCGAGCTGGCTGGTGTCTGGGACGTCGAATTCCGGCCGACCGGCGAAGTGCCGGCGCCTGCCGGGTTGAAGACCGTCGACCACATTTCCCAGTCGATGCAGTACGAGGAAATGCTGTCGTGGCTGCTGTTCTACGGATCGTTGCTCGAGGTCGAGAAGACCAAGGAGACCGACATTGCCGATCCCGGCGGGCTCGTCCGCAGTCAGGTGATCCAGAACCGCGAGGGAACGCTGCGCATCGTGCTCAACGGATCGCAGAGCCTGCGCACGCAATCCGCGCGGTTCCTGTCGGAGTTCTTCGGATCGGGTGTGCAGCACGTCGCGTTCAACACCGATGATCTCATCGGCACGATCGCGCAACTGATGGCGAACGGCGTGCCGATCCTGCCCGTGCCCGAGAACTACTACGACGATCTGGACGCGCGCTTGGATCTTTCTGCAGAAATGCTGGAGAAGCTGCGGCGGCACAACATCCTCTACGACAAGGACGAGCACGGCGAGTATCTGCAAGCCTATACGCAGAGCTTCGACAGCATGTTCTTCTTCGAGTTCGTGGAGCGGCGCGGCTACAAGGGTTTCGGCGCGGTCAATGCGCCGATCCGGCTCGCGGCCCAGGCGCGGCTCGCACGGCATCCCGCGGTTCCGAAGCGGTGACGTTGGCCTCGCTGCGACGTCTCTGCTCGTGCCTCATCCCGCGGCGAGGAAGCCGTCGAGCACCGACATGAACCGCTCGAGCTGATCGTGGTGGACCCAGTGTCCCGCGCCCTCGAATGCTTCGACGCGAATGTTGCGGAAGAAGGCGGCGCGGCCGTCCTTGACGGGATCGGTGTGCCAGCTCTCAGTCCCCCAGCAGAACAGGACGGGACATTCGATCCGCGCCCACAGGCTCTCGATTTCCTCGCGCGACATGTCGTAGGGCGCGAGCGGCCGTGAATATGGATCGTATTTCCAGGTGAAGCTGCCGTCCTCGTTCTGGGTGATGCCGTGCTCGGTGAGGTGGTGCGCCTGCTCGTCACTGAGACGCTTGTTGGCGTCTTTCATGCGCGCGACCGCTTCGTCGATCGAGGGGTAGCGCCGGGGCTGACGCTTGGCGAGGTCGCGGGAATCCTCGACCCACTTGCGCATCCGCTCGTGCACCGGCTTCTTCGCGTGATCGGAATGCGGCGACAGGCCGATGCCCTCGACCGACACGAGCTGCGCCATCGCCTCCGGGAAGAGGCCGGCATAGCGCGTGGCGATGATGCCACCGAGTGAATGGGCGACGATCGTGACCGGCGCGAGCTTCAGCTGGTGGACCAACTGCGCGAGGTCGTAGATGTGGTTCGCCATCATGTAGGTGCTGCCGGGCGCCCAGGCGCTGTCGCCGTGGCCGCGCAGGTCCGGCGCGATGACGTGATAGCGGGGCGCGAGCCGGCGGGCGACCCAATCCCAGCTCCGGCAGTGATCCATCCCGCCGTGCAGCAGGATCAGCGGCGGCGCGCTGTCGTTGCCCCAATCGGCGTAGTGCAGGCGCAGGCGCTGCGAGATGTAGGTGCGGGAGACCGGACCGGAGGCGAAGGGCTGCGTGCTGGACATATCGGCTCGTGTGGGCGGCGGTTGGCGGCGGGCGATCACTGTGCGACGACTGCCGACCTTGCCTTATTCGAGCCCTGGTTGGAACCCTACACCCTGGTGGGCAGCGTTGCGTCGATGCAACCCGTTCGGTCCAACGGCCGGGTATGATACGGGAATTGGCAACCGCTTAACCCTCTGCAGGCATTGTGGGGGCAGTTCGATCCAGAATTCATGCCGAGGTTCGGCCGACATCACCATCGAGGGCGAGTATGAAGTCGATTTCAGCCGTTTGGTTCCTGGCGGGCTTCGCCGCTACTCTGGCAGGCGCTGCCGCCGTCGATACCGCTTCTGCACAAGGCTACGACCGCCGTGGCTCGGGGTATGTCGTCGCGGAAAGCCGCTTCGGCAACGGTGTCGTGCGCGGTGCGGTGCGCCCGACATCCCTGGGGCCGCAGGTTCAGCTTCCGGGCGGCGGCTGGATCTATTGCAAGCGCAGCTGCTCCGAGACGCTGCGGGCGGAGACCGTCGACTTCTGGGAGGCTCAGCAGGGGCCCGGCGGCAGGGAGCAAGGGCTTTTCGGCTATATCCGCCGCTGGTAGTCGATCCTCCAGTCACTTGCATAGCACGGCCCGAATGTGCGGCCGTGCGCTACTCGTTGAGAAACGGATTGGTTTCGCGCTCGCGTCCGAACGTGCTGGTGGGGCCGTGGCCGCAGACGAATGCGACGTCGTCGCCGAGCGGCAACAGCTTGCGCTTGATCGCATCGATGAGCGAGGCGTGGTTGCCGTAGGGGAAGTCCGTCCGTCCGATCGAGCCGGCGAAGAGAACGTCGCCGACGAGCGCGAAGCGCTGGCTGGCGCTGAAGAAGACGACCGATCCCGGCGAATGCCCGGGGCAGTGAAAGATCCGGAAGTCCCGTCCCGCGATCGAAACCGTGTCGCCTTCGTCGAGCCAGCGATCGGGCGTGATCGGACGTGCGGGCATTCCGAAGCGGTTGTTGGCGAGATCATCGAGCAGAAACTTGTCTTCGATGTGGGGACCGATGACCTCGACGCCCAGCGCTTCCTTGAGTTCGGCCGCGCCGCCGGCGTGATCCGTGTGCCCGTGCGTCAGCAGGATCGCCTCGACCGTCAGGCCGACCTGGGCGATCGCCTGCATGATGCGGGGAACATCGCCGCCGGGATCGACGACGACGCCGTGCTTGGTGTCATCGTCCCACACCAGCGTGCAATTCTGCTGGAACGGCGTGACCTGGACGATGGCTGCCTTGAGCCGTATCTCGGGCTTGGCTGCTGCGGTCATGACGGTCTCCCGTTGTGCGTGGACATTGAGCGCGGCAGGCATACACGGACCCGTCGCGAGGTCAAAGCGGTCGTTCACGCGCGCCGCGGGACGATGAGCGCATCGACGGCGCGTGCGCCTTCCGCTCCGATCAGGAGGGGGTTGACGTCGATCGAGGCGATGGCATCGGGCGCGGCGAGGACCAGCGATTCCAGCGCGACGAGAGCGGTTACGATTTCGGCGGTGAGATCATGCCCGGTGCCGCGCGAAAGCCGTGCCGCGAGCGTGCCGACTTTGGTCGCGGCGATGCGCGCCCGGATAGTGGCCGGCGCGAGCGGCACCGGCAGAAGCACGACGCTGTCGAGCAATTCGGCGTGGACGCCGCCGAGACCCGCCACCAGGAAATGTCCAAGGCCTGGTTCGAACGTCGTGCCGACGATGATTTCGGCACGCGACGGAAATTGGCGCTGCACGACGATGCGTGTAGCAGCCATGTCGGCGCCGGCAGCGCGCGCGCGTTCGTCGAGTGCGGCGAATGCAGACTTCACGGCGACGGGGCTGTCGAGCCCGACGATCACGAGCCCTGCGTCGTTCTTGTGCGCGATGCCAGGTGCAATGGCCTTCACGACGACGGGAAAGCCGATCGCCACAGCGGCCTCGCTGGCGTTTTCGGCATCGACGACGATGTGGCTTTCGACCATCGGCACGCCGGCTTCACGCAGGATCTCGGAGCTTTCGATTTCGGGGAGGAACGCGCAGGTGCTGGCGGCTAACGCTGAATTGATGCGGGCGGCAATTTCAGGCGGTAGCGTTGGTGGCTTTTCTTCGGACGCGACACTGCTTCGCTCCTTCGCATAGCCGATCGCGTCGTAGAGCGCGCGCAGGCTGTCGAAGCAGGCGGCGAGATCGGAAAACACGGGTATGCCCTCGGCCGCGTAGCGCGCGTGGACCTCCGGCCGCAGTCCACCCGGTGAGATCATGACGGCCGGCGCACCGGTGCGCCTCTTGCGCTCGACAATGGGGCCGAGCTGCGACAGGTCGGCCGAGATCGTCGGCAGCCGGTGTGCGAAGCCGGCGAGGGGGCCTTTGAACCGGTCCTGCTCCATCGCCGCGAAAAGGTCCGGCAGCTTGTCCCAGCCGTGGAGGTTGCCGCCGTCGATGGGATTGCGGACGAGGCCGATGCCCGAGTATCCCGCGATTACCTTTGCCGTCTCGCCGGTCCAGGCCCCATCGCCGTCACCGGCAAGTTCGATGCCGCGCTCGGCTGCGTGATCGGCCATCAGGGAGCAGCCGCCGCCCGAGCCGGACATGCCGATCAGCCTGATGTCGCCTTCGAGTTTCAAGGCCCGCTCGTCGCTGGCGAGCGTACAGATGGCAGCCAGCGTTTCGATCGAACGGACGATGGGGATGCCGCATTCGCGCAGCAGTGCCTCATAGGCGCGGAAGCTGCCGGCGAGGCGGCTCGAATGTGCGATTGCCGCCGTGGCGCCTGCAGCGGATCGGCCGAGCTTCAGCGCGAAGATGGGCTTGCCTGCCGCATGGGCGCGGGCCGCGAGTGAGCGCAGACGGGCGCCGTCTCGGATCGCCTCCATGATCAGCCCGAGCACCTGGGTTTCAGGATCGTCGATCAGCGCTTCGAGCAATTCGAGCATGTCGAGCGTGGCTTCGTTGCCGAGCGGCACGAGCTTTGCGAAACCGCAGCCGAACGAGGCGAGCCGCGGAATGAAGCTGTCGAACAACGCGCCGGAGTGGGCAGCGATCGATATCGAGCCACGCCGCATCGGCTCGCCGTGCGAGGTGTTGTAACCGAGAGCCAGGCCGTGGTGCGCGTTCCAGATGCCGTTGGTGTTGGGGCCGAGGATTATCATGCCGCTGGCGCGCGCGGTCTCGACGATCTCGTCCTGACGCTTGCGTCCGGCGTCGCTGCCCATTTCCGCAAATCCGCTCGCGCCCAGGATCATCGCGCGCACGCCCGCGGCTGCGCCTTGCTCGACGACTTTCGGAGTGGCGGCAGCGGGGATCACCGTGAACGCGCAATCGATGCGCTCGGGAACGTCGGCCAGCGATTTGTAGAATTGGAGCCCATCGTGCAACCCACCCTCCGGATTGATCGGATAGATGCGGCCTTTGAAACCCGCGTTCTGCAGGTACTTCACGACGGTGTTGCCGTACTTCCCCGGCGTCGACGATGCTCCGACGATCGCGACGCTGTCGGGCGCGAGGAGCGGGCGCAAGCGGTCGGGGTCAGACCCTGCGGGTCTGACCCCGTCGGGCGCATTCGGTGTCGATTTGCTGGTCATTTTGGCATTGGGTTGTCGAGGGTTCATGGGGTCAGACCCGCAGGGTCTGACCCCGGCGACGGCCATCGTGTCCGACTCGCAAGGTCTGACACCGTCTCAACGCCCCTCCCACTTCGGGGCGCGTTTTTCGAGGTAGGCGCGGGCGCCTTCCTTGCGGTCCTCCGAGGCGTAGACGTCGGGGCCGGCGTCGAGGCGGATGGCCGAATGCAGCGGCAACCCCCAGGCCTTGCGGAACGTGAGCTTCAAGCGCTGGAGCGAGAGCGGCGCGTTCTCCGCGATCTCGTTGGCGAGTCCCATCGCGACGTCCATCAGCTTTTCGGCCGGCGCGATGCGATTGATGAGCCCCCAGCGTTCGGCCTCGGCAAGTTCGATCTTGCGGCCGGTATAGAGCCACTCCATCGCGATTGCGGGCGGCACCATCTGCGGCAGGAGAACAGAGGCCATGTGAGCGCCCATGCCGCGCTTGGCTTCCGGCAGCGCCAGATGCGCCGTGTTCACCGCGACGCGCAGATCGCACGACAGCGCCAGTTCGCAACCGCCGGCGACCGCGGGGCCGTTGAGGATGCCCATGATCGGCTTCTTGCCGTCGATCATCGCTTCGAACAGCGTTCGCTCGGCTTCGGCGAGGGGACCACGGTAGCGCCCTCCGTCCTCGTCCGCGGAACGCGCGTCCTTGAGATCGGCGCCCGCGCAGAAGGCCGTGCCGGTGCCCGTGATCGCGATCACCGAAACGGTGCGGTCGAAGTCCGCATCGATGATGGCGTTGACGATCGCGGACTTCAGGTCCCGCGACAGCGCGTTGCGCCGCTCGGGCCGGTTCATCGTCAGCAGCCGCACACGGCCGTGATTGGAGATTTTCAGGACGGGTTCGACGGACATGGAAAGGTTCCTTCTCAATAAAAGCTCACGTCATCTTCGACCGAAGTGCGCGAAGTGCGCACCAGCGTCGGAGATCCAGCATCAGAAGGGCCGAAGGCACATAATGCGTTCTGCGAACACTTCTCGCGCTGGATCCCCATGCTTCGACACGGCCACGAAGGCCGTGCTCGCATGAGGATGACGGGCGGTAAACTTCACACCACCGGGCTCAAGCCGCCATCGACGTTAATGGTGGTGCCGGTCACGTAGCTGCCGGCGTCGGACGCGAGGAACAGCGCCATGTTGGCGAACTCCTCGGCCTCACCGACCCGGCCGAGCGGGATGCCCTTCGCCAGGGTATCGTACATGGCCTCGACCGACGGGTACTTGAGCCCGGGGCCTGCCCGCAACTCGTGCTGCTCGCTCTTGATGAGCCCGACATGCAACCCATTGACGAGGACGTTGTGGGGCGCTCCCTCGTTGGCGAGCACCTTCGTGAGCGCGAGACCGGCTGCCCGAGACACCGATGTCGGCACGCTCGCGGCCCGCGGCACCTTCGCGCCGATGTTGAGTATGTTGATGATACGGCCCCAGCGGCGTTGCTTCATGCCGGGGAAGGCGAGGCGGCAGAGGCGGATCGCTGCGAATACCTTGAGGTCGAAGTCGTCTTGCCAATCGGCGTCGGTGACGGTGTCGAAGGCTTGCGCACGCGAGGTGCCGGCATTGTTGACGACGACGTCGACCTTGCCGAAGGCCGCTTCGGCGGCCTTGAACACGCGGGTGCATTCGTCGGCGGTGCGGATGTCGGCAGAGATCGCGACGACCTTGGCCGAGGCGCCTGCAGCCTGGAGGATCGATGCGCGCGCTTCGTCCAGTTCTTTCTGCCGGCGGGCGACGATGGCGACGCTCGCGCCGGCTCGCGCGAAGTTGGTGGCGATCGCGAGGCCGATACCTTTGCTGCCGCCCGTGACGAGAGCCGCCCTGCCTGTCATGCGCATTTCGATCATGGTCGTATCCTTTGGTGGCTGGGCCGTTCTCAACGCGCAGCGAGGGGGCTGAATGGCCCCCCAAGTTGCACGACGGGTCGAGCAGGCGCAAGAATGGCGACCACACCCAGAGCCAACAGTCATAGGACGACGCCCGTGCCGAAACTTCCCAGCCGCATCGACATCATCGAAGAAGGCCCCCGCGAAGGGTTCCAGATCGAGAAAGGGCCGATAACGACGGCGCGCAAGATCGAGCTGATCGATGCCTTGTCGCAGACCGGCCTGGAGACCATCCAGGTCGTGTCGTTCGTGAACCCCAAGCGAGTTCCAGGAATGGCGGACGCGGAAGCTGTGGTTGCCGGTATGACTCCCAATCCGAAGGTGAGCTATCGCGGGTTGTGGCTCAATCAGGCGGGGTTCGAGCGAGCGAGAGCCACAGGGCGGCTCGACCTGCGCGGCGCCTATAACGTGGCGGCGTCCGAGACGTTCCTGAAAAAGAACCAGAACCGCTCCATCGCCGAACAGACCGCCGACAACGGCATCATCATCGAGCGCTTCAAGGAGCTGGGAGTTCCGGTCGAGAAGGGCGGGATCATGGCGGCATTCGGATGCAACTACGAAGGCGACATCGCGCCCGCGCGGGTCGTGACGCTGGTGGGTGGATTGCTCGAGCAGGCGAAGGCGCATGAGGTCGAGCTGAAGTATGTCATGCTGGCGGACACCATGGGTTGGGCGACGCCGGCATCGGTGAAGCGCGTCGTCGGCGCGGTGTGGGACAAGTATCCCGATGTCGGCCTGTCCCTGCATCTGCACGATACGCGCGGCCTCGGCATCGCCAACGCCTACGCTGGCCTGGAGATGGGCGTGACGCACTACGACGCGGCGGTCGCAGGGCTCGGCGGCTGTCCGTTCGCGGGGAACGCGGGCGCGGCCGGCAACGTCTGCACCGAGGATCTCGTGTTCATGTGCGACGAGATGGGGATCGAGACCGGCGTCGACCTGCAGAAACTGATCGATTGCGCGGTTCTGGCCGAGGAGATCGTCGGCCATCCCCTGCCCGGCGCGGTGAAGGTCGGCGGTTCGCTGGCGAATCTTCGCGCGGCTCGCGCGACAGCGGCGCAGGCGTAGGCTTATTCCATTCGATGACGAGGGTCAGACCCGCAGGGTCTGACACTGACCTATCGTCAGTCAGTTCCCGAACAGTCCCGCGAACGGGTTGAAGCCCTCGTTGCTCGCGGTGTTCTGGCCGCGCTGCTTTTTCGCCGTGCGCTCGGACTTGGCGCGCGGGGCTGCCGGCTCGGACGACGCTGCTTCTCCACGTGAGGCGACCGCGACGGCGCGCCCTTCGAGTGCCGACGCGACGCGGCCATCCGTGCCGTAGAGGTCGCCGTATGTCCGGAGCTTGCCGTTCTCGTCGGCGATCGCAGTAAAGTAGACGTTGTGGACGGGGATCTGCGTCGTGAGTTTCACTTCGCCGCCGCGCGGAACCATGCCGCGTACGCGATCCGACGCCCAGCCCTTGTCATGCTCGAGCAGGACTTCGGCAAACCTGACCGGGTTCTGCACGCGCATGCAGCCGTGGCTGAACGCGCGGACGGAGGAGGAGAACAGGTGCTTCTGCGGGGTGTCGTGCATGTAGACGTCGTGCTTGTTGGGGAAGCGGAATTTCACGACACCGAGCACGTTGGTCGGTCCGGCCGGCTGGATGAAGTTGAACCGGTTGATGTCGACCGACGACCAGTTGATGCTGTCAGGATTGACGACCTGCCCGCCGACGCTGACGCGGAGGCCATGACGCGCGAGCACGGATGAAGGTGTGCGGCTGCTGCCTCCGAACCAGCCACCGCTCTCGGCGGAGGCGCGGCGCAGCATCGGGCCGATCTCGTTGGATTTGATTCCGCCGGGAACGCCCCATTCCGGCTGGAAGATGACGAACTGCATGTCGGCGGAGAAGTTCGGCGTCGCGGTGTCCGGCTTGCCGACGACGATCCGCTCCTGGAAGACCGGCTTGCCGTCCTTGAAGACCGTCGTCATCTGCTCTGGCACGTTGTTCCAGACGTGGAACGCGCCGAGGTTGTCGGGCATCCAGCGCCAGCGCTCCATGTTGGCGACGACGCGCCGTATGGTTTCGCTCGTGGTCGCCGGGGCGGTCTTGCGGACGGCTTTGCCTTTGCCCTTGCCCCGTTTGCCTTCATCGACCGCTTCCGGCTCCGGTGCAGCAGCGGGGGGCTGGGTGGCTTCACCGCTGCGCAGCGCGACGAGCGCTTTCTGGAGATTGCGGAAGCCGGCGTGCTTGGGATGCAGATTGCGGAGGTAGGCGGCGGGATCGGCCGACGCCGTGATCGAGCGGATCAGCGAGCGGGGCTCGTAGATCTGCGCCTTGCGATCGAACAGCTTGCTGACCGACGACGGTTCTAGACGGCCGCCGCGGGCGTGACGGGCATACTTGAGGGTGGCGAGGCCGAGTTTGATTTCGGCATCGGCGCGAGCTTCGGCGCTGACTGGGCCGGCTGGAAGGAAAGGCAGGTCGAAGGCAGAGGCCTTGAGACCCCAGTCGTCGGCCTTTCGGATTTCTGCCATGGCGGCTTCGGCACGCGGCGTAAAACCGGTCGGCGTGGTCCATGTGGCTCCTGCGGTCGCTGCTTCGTAGTGGGCGACGAGGGCTGCGCGGTCGGCGGCGTCGGCGGCACTCTCGCGCCCGCGGACGGTTTCCAGGCGCTGGCGGACGGCCTGCAGTACGGGATCGACAACGGGAAGTGCGGGTTCGGCGGCGGGAGGAGCGGGCGGGGTCGCTGGCGTGGTTGCTGCCGGCGTGACGGCAGGCGTAGCAGTAGCTGCAGGTTCGGGCTTGACTGGATCGATGGCAGCGGGGGCGGCGATCGGCCCGGATTGAACCTCAGGCGGCGTCAACGGATCGGGTTCGGCCGGGACCGGATCGGTCTTGGCGACGCGCTTGGATTGTGCCTGCGCCGCGTCGGTCGGCTTGTCGGAATTCTGAGAGGAAGTCTGTGCGGATGCGGCTCCGCTCAACAGCAACGTACCAGCGGCGACGATAACGGCTCGGCCAAACATTCTCGGTCTCCATCCAAGGTCGATTCGGTGGTCGCGGTCGATCTGGCGCTCGTATCCGGCAGCCGGGGCTGTTCTGCAAGCGTGAGTTACGAGCGAACGGCGCTGGCGGGCCAATCTGGACGATACACTATGGAATTGTGGCGCGCTTGCCATAGAGTGCAAGTTACAACGCGAACGATCCTGCAGACGTGTTGCAACCGTAGCGCAGAGTAAGCTGCAGGTTTTCACAGGAGAATGCCGATGTTCGGTCGTTCGATATTCACCGGACTGATCTTTGCGGCGATGGCGTTGCCGTCCGCGCACGCGCAGGAATTTCCGAGCCGGCCCATGTCCATGGTCGTCGCGGCGGCGGCTGGTGGGCCGATCGACGTGTTCGGCCGGATCATGGCAGAGCGTATGGGTGAGTTGCTCGGCAAGAGCGTCGTGATCGAGAACGTCGGCGGCGCCGGCGGTATGCTGGGCGGCCAGCGTGCCGCGAAGGCAGAGCCGGACGGACACACGTTCATTCTCGGCACCATCGCCACGCATACGTTCTCGCAGTTGCTCTACAAAAAGCCCCTGTACGACGCTGTCGCCGATTTCACGCCGGTGGCGCTCGTCGCAGAGCTGCCCCTGGTGCTGATCACGCGCAAGGATTTCCCGGCCAATTCGATGGAAGAGTTCGCCGCTTATGCCAAGGCCAACTCGGGCAAGATCAATTACGGCTCGGCCGGGCGGGGATCGGCCGCGCATCTGGGGTGTCTGCTGCTCGAGCAGGCGATGGATACGAAGATGACCCACGTGCCCTATCGCGGCACCGCCCCGGCGATGCAGGATCTACAGGCCGGCCAGATCGACGCCATCTGCGATATCATCGTGACGGCCGTGCCGCAGATCGAAGCGAAGGCCGTCAAGGCGATCGTCAACCTGTCGCGGGAGCGATCGCCGATGCTTCCCAATCTTCCAACCGCGACGGAACGCGGCCTGAAGAACGCGCAGGCCTACACCTGGACGGCGGTATACCTGCCCAAGGGCGTTTCCGAGCCGATCTTGAAGAAGCTGCACGCGGCAACGCTGGCCACGATGGATACGCCCGCGGTGCGTGAGAAATTGTCGAAACTGGGTGCAACTCTCGTCGCGCCCGATCGCCGCTCGCCTGAAGTGCTCGCCGCTTTCACGAAGTCAGAGATTGCGAAGTGGAAAGGTCCCGTCGACGCCAGTGGCGCCATCCAATAGGGCGACACGGCAGGTTGGCCGAGCCGACGAGGCGGGCACTACATGAGGGGTGGAGAGGCTGGACGGGTGGCGCTCGGGGCTGCCCACCGATCCTACCCCCGGCCCCTCGGAGGCCGCGGCGCGCGGGACGCTTCATCCCGCTTTTTCATCGTCGTCTCGATGGCGTCGACGATGGCGTGATAGCCGGTGCAGCGGCAGTAGTTGCCGGACATGAACGTGCGGATTTCCTCGCGTGACGAAATCTCGCCTTCGGCCAGGAGTTCGGCAGCCGTCAAGAGCTGGCCCGGCGTGCAGTAGCCGCACTGCAGGGCGTTGCGTTCGACGAATTCTGCCTGGAGGTCGGCGATTTCGCCGCTTTCCGTCAGACCTTCGATGGTGACGATGTTCTGTCCGTCGGCCTGCACCGCGAGCATCAGGCAGCCCCTGATGACCTTGCCGTCGACGCGCACGGAGCACGCCCCGCAGACCCCGTGCTCGCAACCGATGTGGCTGCCGGTGAGCTGCAGGTCCAGGCGCAGAAAATCGACGAGATGCTGTCGAACGGGAACCCGGCGTGTGATGCGCTCGCCGTTGATCTTGCAGGTGATCTCCTGCGTCTCCTCGGTGCTCATGCTGCCTGCGCCTTGTTCGTGATGTCGTCGAATGCGCGCCTGGTGAGAACACGCTGCCAATGCAACTTGGTTGCCGGCTTGCCCATCTGGTTGTCCATCGGGTCGAGATCGACGGCGAGCGCGGCGCACACCGCGTCGGCGGTGGCTTCATTCCATGGCTTGCCTTCGGCGGCCGCCATCGCGGTCCGGGCGAGCGTCGGCTTCACCTCGCTGCCGAAATAGACGAGGCGCACGTTCGTCAGAGATCCGGCTTTGACCTTGGCGCGGGCGCACATGCCGGCGGAGGCGAAGTCGCCGTGGCGGCGCGCGAGTTCCTTGAACGAGGACCGCTCGTCGTTCGTCTGCGGCGTCATCAGCGCCTCGATCAGGATCTCGTCGGGCTCGCGCGCCGTCTGATAGAGACCGTAGAAATAGTCCTCGGCTGCGACCTCTCTCGTGCCGCGCACACTCTGCAGAACGATGCGGCCGCCGAGCGCGAGTAAGCATGCGGGCATTTCGGCGGCGGGATCGGCGAGGGCGACGCTGCCGCCGAACGTGCCGCGATTGCGGACGGCGACGTGGGCTACATGCGGAATGGCCGCCGCCACCAGCGGCAGGTACTTCGCGACCATGTGCGACAGCATCACGTCGGCGTGCCGCGTGAGCGCGCCGATCCGCACTTCCTTGCCATTGTAGATCGCGCCTGCCAGATGCTCCAGACGGTTGATGTCGATCAGCAGCGTGGGCCGGGAAAGGCGCATGGCCAGCGTGGGCATCAGGCTCTGCCCGCCCGCGAGAATGCGGGCCTCGTCGCCGTGGTCTGCGAGCAGCTTACAGGCGTGCTCGACGCTTTCGGCGCGGACGTATGAGAATTTCGGAGCTTTCACGCTCACTCCTGAGGTGGGACGAGGCGTCGGTATCGCAGCGATGCTGCCAGTAGTGAAATGTTATTTCAAGCACCAGCCCCGTGAGAGAAGAGGGCAATTCAGTTCTCTCGTCACCCCGTGCGAAGCGAGCCTCAAGCGAGCGAGACACGGGACCCAGCGGAAAAAGCTGCGAAGCACACCTTGTTTCTGTGCCTTCGGCACTGCCTGCGCTGGGTCCCGGCTCGCGTTCGCGGCAGAAGTGCCGCTCACTTGGCCGGGATGACGACCTGTATTGAATTGCCCCGTGAGGGAAGCGCGCTGCGTTGTGTTCGAAGGGGAGGTGTGTAACGAAAGAGCAGAAAGATAACACGCTATGACAATCGAAGGACGACCGGATATGCCCGCCAAGGACCTGCGCAGTTGGATTGCCGAGCTTGAAACGGCCGGTGAGGTCACGACCATCAAGGGGGCCAACACGACCGAGGAGATCGGCGGCATCGTCGACATCTACATGTGCAAACCCGGCAACCCTGCCGTGCTGTTCGACGAGATTCCGGGCCATCCGAAGGGCCACCGCGTGCTGGCCAATATCCTGACCTCCCACCAACGCTGCGCGATCGCGTTGGGACAGGACCCCAAGAGCACGCACCGCGACCTCACGCAGTGGTGGCGCAAGTATTTCGCGGACAAGCCGTCCATTGCGGCGCGGCCCGTCAACGGTGGCCCGCTGCTCGAGAACGTGATGAAGGGGGGCGATGTCGATATCACGAAGATCCCGACGCCCCGGTGGCACGAGGGCGATGGTGGACCGTTTATCGGAACGGCCTGCCTCGTGATCATGAAGGACCCCGACAGCGGCTGGGTGAATGCGGGCTGCTATCGCATCCAGAGCCACGGCCCGAATGCTGCGGGCCTCATGATGTCGCCGGGCAAGCACTGCCGCATCATCATGGGCAAGTATCACGATCGCGGCGAGAAGTGCCCCGTCGCCGTCGTGACCGGCATGCATCCCGCGTTGTTCATGCTGGCGGGTCTGGAAGTGCCCTACGGCAAATCCGAGCTGGACATGGCCGGCGGCATCCTGGGCGAGGGCGTCGAGGTCATCAACATGCCGAAGACGGGCCTGCCCGTTCCTGCCCACGCCGAAATCGCGTTCGAGGGCTACATCGCTCCCGACGACAGGATCATGGAAGGCCCGCTGGGCGAGTGGACCGGCTACTATTCGGGCGAGGCGCGGCCGGAACCGGTGATCCGCATCGAAACGCTGATGCATCGCAACAATCCGATCCTGGTCGGCGCCATCCCCGGCGTGCCGCCCAACGACAACACGTTCTATTTCGGCTCGTATCGCTGCGGGGCGGTCTGGAACCAGCTCGAGGCCGCCGGCATCCCCGGCGTGCAAGGCGTGGGTGCGCTCGAAGCCGGCGGGTCCCGCTTCTGGCTGACGGTTTCGATCAAGCAGATGTACGGCGGGCATTCCAAGCAGGCCGCGATGGCCGCTGCGAGTTGTCACGCCGGTGCGTTCAACAACCGCTGGGTCGTCGTCGTCGACGACGACATCGATCCCAACAATATCAACGATGTCCTGTGGGCGATGTGCACGCGCGTCGATGCGCGTGAGGATCTCGAGATCATCCGGGGCGGCTGGAGCTCGGCGCTCGATCCCATGTGCTACGACTACGACGGCGACCGCCGCAACACCCGCACCATCATCGACGCGTGCATTCCGTGGAGCCGGATCAAGACCTTCCCGAAGGTCGCGCGCAACTCGCAGGAACTCGAGGCGAAGGTGCGGGAGAAGTTCGGTAAGTTCATGCCGAAGAACTGATCGCCCGGGGTGCGGTGGTTCCCACTCCGCACCGGCTGATGCAACGCCGTCTGATCGTCGAATGGCGGAGATGACCCAGTGCCCGCTCCCGCGCTATGACTGTGCGGGGCAGCGCTGGCGATCGACCGGCGATGTGGAACCGAGGGGGCGGCTGGCGGGTGACCTTCCATCAAGGGGCCATCGGAGATACCGAATTCGAGCGCGGTCGCGCGCCTGGCATTGCCGGCTGGCGTGTGCGCGGCGGATTGGTCGCCCGCCTCGAAGCCGAACGCGACCGCTGGTTCCTGTGGCTGCCGGTGTTCTACGGCACCGGGATCGGGCTTTATTTCTCACTCCCCTTCGAGCCGGGATTTCTCGCCGCATCGATGGCGGTTCCCGTTGCGTTCGTGGTGTGGCTGGTCTTCCGGCGCGGTACGCTGGTCGTGATCTCGGCGGCGGCGGCGCTGCTGGTGGCGCTCGGATTTGCTGCGGCGAAGGCGCGGACGTGGTGGGTAACGGCGCCCGTGCTGGAGCGCCAGATCAATCTCGTAGAAGTGAAGGGGTGGGTCGAGATCGTCGAGCCGCGCGTAGGGCGTGGGCAGAGGATCACGCTGCGGGTGGCGGCGATCCGCGGATTGACGGCGGAGCGGCTGCCGCATCGGGTGCGCGTCAGAACGCTCGTGGCGCTGCCGGGGCTGCTGCCGGGGGAGCCGATCCGGCTGCGAGCGAGCCTCGCTCCGCCCGCTGTGCCGGCACTTCCCGGCGACTATGATTTTGCGCGAAGTGCATTCTTCCAGCGGCTCGGCGCGGTCGGCTACGCTCTGGCGCGGCCGGAGCGCGACGACACGTTGGGCGAGGCTCCGTTCATGCTGCGCGTCGAAGCGCAGATCGGCCGATTGCGGCAATCGATCAGTCAGCGCATCCGGCTGGTATTACCCGGCCAGACCGGAGCTGTTGCCGATGCTCTGATCACGGGGGAGCGCGGCGGGATCAGCGCGGAGACCAACGCCGCCTATCGCGCCAGCGGCCTTTTCCACATCCTGTCGATCTCCGGACTGCATATGACGATCATGGCTGGCGCGGTGTTTTTCGCCCTGCGTCTGGCGCTGGCCGCGATCCCTTCGATCGCACTTCGCTATCCCGTCAAGAAGATCGCTGCGGCGACAGCCACCGTGGCGGCGTTCGGCTATCTCCTGCTTGCCGGCTCGTCGTTCGCGACGGTGCGGGCGTGGGTCATGATCTCCATCATGTTCTTCGCGGTGCTGCTGGACAGGCCAGCCCTTGCGCTTCGCAACGTAGCGGTCAGCGCGATGATCATTCTGGTCGTCCTGCCCGACAGTCTGCTCGATGTGGGCTTCCAGATGAGCTACGCGGCCGTCGTGGCGCTGGTGGCGGCATTCGAGGCCATTCGCGCCCGACGAAGGAGCCAGGACACCAGCTCTGCCCCCGGGCAAATTCTCTCCGGCCTGATGTTCTTCGGTGGCATCGTCATGACGACGCTGATCGCTAGCTTCGCCGTGGCGCCGTTCGCAGCCTATCACTTCCATCAGAGCCAGCAGTACGCGGTTCTCGCCAATCTCATCGCGATCCCCGTCTGCAATGTGCTGGTGATGCCGGCGGCGCTGGGGACGCTGGTGCTGATGCCGTTCGGGCTCGAAGCGATCGCGCTGTGGCCGATGGGATGGGGCATCAGCGCGATGACATGGGTCGCCGAGGCCGTTGCGGCCATTCCCGGGGCGGTCGGACGTGTGCCGGCGTTCCCGCAGGCGGCATTCCTCATGATGACGATGGGGGGGCTGTGGATCTGCATCTGGCAGACCCGCTGGCGTCTGCTGGGGATCGTCGGGGTGGCCGGGGGATTGGCATATGCGCCGGTGATGGTGCGTCCCGATGTGCTGGTGGGCAGGGATGGACAGTTGGTGGCAGCGCGGCGGCCGGACGGCAACCTGGCGGCGTTGGCGCAGCGTGGGACCCAGTTCGAACTGACGAGGTGGCTCGAACACGATGGCGACGTCCGGAGCGCCCGAGAAGTCGCCCAGGCTCAAACCGGGTTCCGATGCGACAGCAGCGGCTGTACCGTTCTCGTGAAGGGGCAACTGCTCTCGATCGTCCGGCAATCGTCGGGTCTTGCGGACGATTGCCGGCGGGCGGGTCTGCTGATCCTGACGATGCCCAAGCCGGCGGCGTGCCGCTCGGACGCGCTGACCGTCGATCTCTATGCTCTGCGTGATCGCGGCACTCACGCCTTCTATATGGAAGGGGGGAGCGTGCGTGTCGTGACCGTCGCCGACGCACGCGGCGACCGGCCTTGGACCGCTGCAACGACACGCGGCCCTCGGCTATCGTCGATCACGTCGGCCGCAGCGGTCACGCAGGCGCGCGGTTCCCGGTTGGGGCAATTCGCGCCGCCGTATGAGTTGTCGAGCGAGGCGAACCGTCGCCGCCCCGAGGTCGAGGACGACGACGAGGCCGACAACCGGTGAGGCGAGACCGCTCGATGTCCGCTGCCTCAATAGCGGCGCATCAGGCCGACGAGCCGACCCTGGATGGCGACCTGATCCGGTCCGAAGATCCGCGTCTCGTAGTTCGGGTTGGCGGCTTCCAAAGCAACCGCACCGCCCTTCTTGCGTAAGCGTTTCAGCGTCGCTTCTTCGCCTTCGACGAGGGCGACGACGATGGTTCCGTTCTCGGCGGAATCACACCGGCGGATGATGACGGTGTCGCCGTCGTGGATGCCGGCGTCGATCATCGAGTCGCCCTTCACTTCCAACGCGAAGTGCTCTCCGCTGGTAAGGAGGTCCGGCGGACAGGCGATGTCGTGGCTGTGGTTCTGGATCGCGCTGATCGGAACGCCGGCGGCGATCCTGCCCATCACGGGAACGGAGACCGTGCGGCTGTCGACGTTGTGGGACGGCGCATAGGTGAGCGACGTCGATGGCTTCGCCCGACTTCCCTCGATCACGCTCAAGGGACCGGCAGGGCCGGCCGGCGGACGCTTCGCGGGCTCCATCGAATTGTCCGGCAGCTTGATCACCTCCAAAGCGCGGGCCCGGTTCGGCAGACGCCGGATGAAGCCGCGTTCTTCCAGCGCGGTGATGAGCCGGTGGATACCCGACTTCGACTTCAGATCCAGCGCCTCCTTCATTTCGTCGAATGAGGGGGGAACGCCTTCGTCCTGAAGCCGCTCGTGGATGAAAAGCAGAAGCTCTTTCTGCTTTTGGGTCAGCATGGCATAATCTCCATCGGCGTCGTTCGTTCCGGCCCTCGAAAACGGCCGATCAGGCGCATGACCCAGACGAACCGGGTGATTCGAGACTCGAACCTGATCTGCCGGCACGGTATATGTTCTTTAGGTGTTCTTCAAGTGTTTCGTTTTGGGAACATCATGAGCTGCCGCGGCGCGCCGCTGCGGGGCCGTGCACGTGACGGCAGGCGACCATTGCCCACTTGCGCGGAAACAGCCCCTTGTGCAGTGAGTGTGGTGCGTGAGTGCAGTGAGTTGGTCGCGACGACAGTCTATTCGATGGGGTGCCGGATCTGATGCAATTGGCGGTCGAGAAGCACGACGACTTGGTGACGGCGGCGTCGGGGCGTCCGGCACGGCACGACTGGACGCGGAAGCAGGCGCTGGCGCTGTACGCGGCGCCGTTCAACGACCTGTTGTTCGCCGCCCACACGATCCACCGTCGGAACTTCGATCCCAACCGCATTCAGATGAGCCGGCTGCTGAGCATCAAGACCGGGGGCTGCGCTGAGGATTGCGGCTACTGCAGCCAATCCGCGCACCACGCGACGGGGCTCAAAGCCTCCAAGTTGATGGCGGTGGAAGCCGTCATCGGGGAAGCGCGGAAGGCGAAGGCGACGGGTGCCACGCGATATTGCATGGGAGCCGCGTGGCGGGAGCCCAAAGCGCGCGACATGGATCAACTCGTCGCGATGGTCGAGGGCGTGAAGGGCCTCGGCTTGGAGACGTGCATGACCCTGGGTATGCTGAGCAGCGAGGACGCCAAGCGCCTCGCGAATGCCGGGCTCGACTACTACAACCACAACATCGACACGTCGGAGAGCCACTACGACGCCGTGATCACGACGCGCACGTTCCAGGACCGGCTCGATACCCTGGAGAAGGTTCGCGCAGCCGGCATGAAGGTGTGCTGCGGCGGTATTCTCGGGATGGGGGAGGGGAAGGAGGATCGCGTCGACATGCTCGTCACGCTGGCCAATCTCGCCGTCCATCCCGAAAGCGTCCCGATCAATCTTCTCATCCCGATCGAGGGAACGCCGCTGGCGGCAGCACCCAAGCTCGATACCATCGAGTTCGTGCGCACGATCGCGACGGCGCGGATCATGATGCCGGCTTCGTTCGTGCGCTTGTCGGCGGGCCGCACCGACATGACCGACGAAATGCAGGCGATGTGCTTCTTCGCCGGAGCGAACTCGATCTTCGCCGGCGACAAGCTGCTGACAGCGGACAATCCAGAGGACGACGCCGACGCTGCGCTATTCGCCCGCCTCGGCCTGACGCCGATGTCGCTGGAACAAATGACGCTGGAGGGCGAGGCGGAGCGGGGGCATGACGGCTGACCTGAAGCGGGGGTTGGCCGATCTCGAGGCGCGGGGGCGACTGCGTAAGCTTGCACCGCGCGCGGGGCTCGATTTCTCGTCGAACGATTATCTCGGGCTGGCGGAGTCGCCGGAGATGGCGGCAGCGGTCGGCGCTGCTCTCTCGCGCGGCGTGCCCATCGGCGCAGGCGGTTCGCGGCTGCTGCGGGGCAATCATCCCGAACACGAGACCCTGGAGGCGGAAGCCGCCGCCTATTTCTGCAGCGAGGCGGCGCTCTATTTTGCGACGGGATTCGCGGCGAACTACGCGATATTCTCGACGCTGCCGCAGCGCGACGATCTCGTCGTCTACGACGAATTGGTCCACGCCAGCGCGCACGACGGCATGCGCAATGGAAGGGCGACCACCGCAGCGGCTCGTCACAACGACGCCGCCGCTTTCGAGGATGCCATCAGGTCGTGGCGTGCGGCGGGGGGACGTGGCAGGCCCTGGATCGTCGTCGAGAGCATCTACAGCATGGATGGAGATCGCGCGCCGATCGACGATCTCGTGGTCATCGTACGTCGGCACGATGGGATGCTGGTGATCGACGAAGCGCATGCGACCGGGGTGGTCGGGCCGGGCGGCCGGGGGGTGGGGCACGCCTATGAAGGCGCCGCAGATGTCGTCTCGTTGCACACGTGCGGCAAAGGGCTGGGGGCGTCCGGCGCGCTCGTGTGCGGCCCGCGTGTCGTCTGTGATTTCCTCGTCAATCGGGGGCGTGCCTTCGTGTTTTCGACCGCGCCATCGCCGCTTTCTGCTGCCGCTGTCCGGGCAGCCCTGCGGATCTGTCGGGATGAGCCGGAGCGACGCCAGAGACACGCCGACCTCGTTGCGCTGGCGACGCGGGAGTTCGCGCAATGCTGCGGGATCGCGGGGAGCGGGTCGCACATCCTTCCGGTCGTGATCGGCGGGGATCGCGAAGCCGTCGAGGTGGCAGCTCTCGTGCAGAGCCACGGCTTCGACGTTCGCGCCGTGCGTCCGCCGACGGTCCCGGAAGGCACCGCGCGGTTGCGGATCGCGATCACGCTCAACGTCGGCTCCGACGACGTGAGCCGCCTCGCTCGCGTGGTGGGAGCGGCCCTGACCACGCAACGCGAGGGCGGGTGATGGCAGCTCGGTTCGTCGTCGCGGGTACGGACACGAACGTCGGCAAGACCGTGTTCGCCGCGGCACTCGCCGGTGCACTCGGTGCGAAATACTGGAAGCCCATTCAGGCCGGCAGCGAGGGTGAAACGGATAGCGCTGCCGTCGCCCGCCTCGCGGGTCTGGCCAAAGGCCGCATCGTGGCGAGCGCTCATGTGCTGCGGATGCCGGCATCGCCACACCTCGCGGCGCGGCACGAAGGCGTCGACATTCGCCAGCGTAAGCTCGGATTGCCATCGACCAAGAGCCATCTCGTCGTGGAGACGGCGGGCGGGGTGATGGTGCCGCTGTCGCTGCGGCTTTTGCAGATCGACGTGATGGCGTACTGGCAGAAGCCGGTCGTCCTGTGTGCGCGCACCACGCTCGGCACGATCAATCACACCCTGCTTTCTCTCGAGGCGCTGCGGCGGCGACGCGTGCCCGTTCACGGGGTGGCGTTCATCGGTGATGCCGAACCGGAGGTCGAAGCGACGATCACGACATTCGGGCGCGTCAGGCGTCTCGGTCGGTTGCCGTGGCTCGATCCGCTCGATGCCGCATCCTTGCGCGCCGCATTCGCTGATGGCTTCGACGTGCGCGATTTCCTGGAAGATGATTGAGTGCGAGATGAGCGGTGCGACCCCGATCGATTCGCCGGTTTGGCATCCCTTCACGCAGCACGCGGTCATGGGCGACGTGCCCCGTATCGTGCGCGCGGACGGGGCTTGGCTGGAAGCCGGCGATGGCCGGCGCTATCTCGATGCGATCTCGTCGTGGTGGGTGGCGACGCACGGCCACGGTCACCCCCGCATCAGGGCCGCCATTCGCGCGCAGGCCGAGGCGTTGGACCAGATCATCTTCGCGGGGCTGACGCATGAGCCGGCGGAGGCTGTGGCGCGCGGCCTCGTGCGGCTGGCGCCGGCCGGGCTCGGGCACGTGTTCTTCTCCGACAGCGGTTCGACGGCGGTGGAAGTCGGCCTGAAGATGGCGCTGGGGTACTGGCGCAATCGGGGCGAGACGCGCACGCGCATTCTGGCACTGGAGCACGCCTACCACGGCGATACCGTGGCGACGATGTCCGTCGGCGCGCGCGGTGTGTTCAATGCGGCCTATGAGCCGCTCCTGTTCGAGGTCGGGCGCATTCCGTTCCCTGGCAATGGCCAGGAGCAGGCCGCATACGATGCGCTCGATGTCGCCTGCCGGCGTGGCGACGTGGCCGCGCTCATCGTCGAGCCGCTGATCCTCGGCGCGGGCGGCATGCTGATGTATTCGCCGGCCGCGCTCGCCGAGATGGCGCGCATCTGCCGGTCTCACCGCGTGCTGCTGATCGCGGACGAAGTCATGACGGGATGGGGGCGCACGGGTACGCTGTTCGCCTGCGAGCAGGCGGGTATATCGCCTGACATCATGTGCGTCGCGAAGGGGCTGACGGGCGGCGCTCTACCGCTCGCAGCCACGCTCGCAACCGCCGAAATCTTCGATGCTCACTACTCCACGGACCGAAGCCGCACGTTCTTTCATTCGAGCAGCTACACCGCAAATCCGATCGCGTGCGCCGCCGCCCGCGCGAACATCGAGATCTGGGAGACGGAGCCGGTGCGCGAGCGCATCGACGCGCTGATCGAGAGACAGCGGCACAGCACGGCGCGGTTGGCAGGCGACGGCCGCTTTGCCGGTGTTCGTCAGCTCGGCACGATCACGGCGCTCGATGTGGCCGCGCGCGATCCCGGCTATCTCGCGGGCGTCGGCCCGCGGCTCTACGATGAATTCATGCGTCGCGGTGTTCTGCTGCGGCCGCTCGGCAACACGATTTACGTGATGCCGCCTTACTGTATCGGCGCGGAAGACCTCGCCACGGTCTACACTGCGATCGACGAGGTGGTGGACGCATCGGTGTGATCGCATGTGAGAACGTGGGTGGCGAGAGATGGGTGGTGGACGTGATGCCATGACGACGGCGCTGACCGGCCAACTCGGAATTTCGCTGATTGTCGCGGCGCCTCTTGCGCTTCTCGTATCGATCCTGCTGCTCAGATCATATCTGGCGGCGGTGAAGCGCGCGATGATGCGGCGTTCCGGCCGGGGCGACGCCGCGCAGTCGTCGACGGAGAAGCCGGTTGCTCCAGCCGAGCTGGCCAAGCAGCCGCTCGAAATCGTCGACGTCACCGATCACGATAGCGTCGCGGCGAAAAATCGCGCCCGCGTCGCTTCGATGGTGCGTTGGGGGCGGTTGTCGCACCTGCTGGTCTATGGCGTGGCTGGATGCGTTTACGCGCTGGCGATGACTGCGATCTATTTTCACGCCAACGGCATCGGCTTTCAGCCTCTGCGCTTTCTGTTCGTCGCGGCGTGCACCTTGTGGCCGCTCGTGATCACGGCTTGGCTGACGACCGCGGGGACGTGGCGCGACAAGCTGTTCATCGTGCTCGCCTACGTGGGGTTGCTCGCCACGATCGCGGCGTCGGCACTGGGCGGGCAGTTCACCCTTCTGTCGGCTGTCGGTTTGTGGACGATCCTCAATATCGCGCCGACGGTGACGGTGCTTGTATTCCTCGTCCGCCGCATCCGGGCTGTCGGCCCGATGGTGATGGCGTTCATGCTGTTCGCGGTGACGGGATCACAGCTCGCGTTCAACGTCGCGGGAACCGACGATGCGAGCATCCGGTGGATGGCCGAGACGGGCGCGCGCCTGGGGCTCGGCGGCCATCAGACGTTCGTTGCCGTCGCCACTGCTGGAGCTGTCGTCCTGGGTTTTGTCGGCTGGCTCGCGCTGAAAGCGCTCGGTGCGGCTTACCGCGCGCGATGGACCAGTGACCACTCGATCATGATCGACGCGGTCTGGCTGATCTTTGCGGTTTACGAGGGGATGAACCTGGCGTTCGCCGGTCCGGGCTGGTTCGTCGCGGCGCTGGGCGGGTTCGCGCTGTTCAAGCTCGTCGCGGTGCTCGGGTTCGCGGTGTTGCGCGGTGTGCGGGGAACCGACGATCGGCCACCGCAGTTGCTTCTGCTTCGCGTGTTCTCGCTCGGCCGGCGCAGTGAACGACTGTTCGACGGCATTTCCCGTGTCTGGCGGCATGCCGGCAGCATCCGCATGATCGCAGGCCCCGATCTCGCGGCAACGACCGTTGAGCCGCACGAGTTCCTCGATTTCGTCGGCGGCCGTCTCGCCCGGCGCTTCATCGGGGACCGAGAGGGGCTCGACCGCCGCCTCGCCGAGACGACGGCGCTGCGCGACCCTGACGGCCGCTACCGTGTGAACGACTTCTTCTGCCACGACGATACGTGGAAGATGGTGCTTGCTCGGCTTGCCGCCGACAGTGATGCGGTGCTGATGGACTTGCGCGGCTTCGGACCGAGCAACAAGGGCTGCGTGTTCGAGGTGTACGAGCTGCTGGCGCGCGTGCCCTTGTCCCGCGTCGTGCTCGTCGTCGATGCGACGACAGACCGGAAGTTCCTCGACGATACCCTCAGGGGTGGCTGGGCTGCGGCAGGTGCGTCATCGGTCAATGCCGGCGATGAGCGTCCGCAAATCCGGCTCGTCTCGGCTCGCGACGCAGGCAACACTGTGCCCGCGATCACGAGAGCATTGGTGCGGGCCTCGGCTGGTGCGGCAGCGGCGTGAGGATCGTCTCAGAAATCCAGCAGCAGAACCTCGACGATGGTGCCCGCGGATGTTTTCGGCGCGTGCGGCGCCTGGACGATCAGCGCATTGGAGCGCGCCAGAGCGGCGATCAGCGAGGAATCCTGTGAGCTGACGGGGCGCACGGTTTCGCCCCCATTCGAGGTCTCGACGATGGCGCGCGCATAGTGCTGGCGCGGTCCGTTCGCCGGCATGTCGACGGTGAGCATCGCGGAGCGTGTGGCGAAGCCGTGGTCGGTCACACCCAGCAGCCGCCGGATCAGCGGAACAAGGAAGACGCGCGCGCAGATCATCGACGAGACGGGATTGCCCGGAACGCCCATCACGCGCTGGCCGGCGAGCTTGCCGAACATCAGCGGCTTGCCCGGCCGCATCGCGATATTCCAGAAGTCGAGCTTCATGCCGCGCTGGCCGAGCACGGGGCCGACGAGGTCGTGATCTCCGACCGAAGCGCCGCCGATGGTGACGACGATGTCGGCGTCGCGGACGCTGTCGAGCTTCGCGTTCAGGCTTTCGCGTGTGTCGCGTGCGATCCCTGCGAAGTGCGCGACGCCGCCCGCGCCGGCCACCAGAGCCGATATTCCGAACGGGTTCGAGCACACGATCTGATCGGGGCCGGGGGGTGTTCCCGGCAGCACGAGCTCGTCGCCGGTCGCGAGCAACGCCACGCGCGGACGGCGGCGCACGCTCACTTCGCCGTGTCCCATGCTGGCGGCGAGCATGATTTCGCGCGCATTGAGCACCCGGCCGGCTTCGAGCAGCGTCTGACCCTGCTTGAAGTCGAATCCGCGGCGGCGAATGTAGGTCGGATCGAGTTCACCGGGGCCGACGGTGACAATGTCGCCTTCCCGCGAGGTGTTCTCCTGGATCACGATGGTGTCGGCAGCGTCGGGAACCGGCGCACCCGTGAAGATGCGGACAGCCTCGCCCGTGCCGACGGTGCCGCGATAACCACGACCGGCGGCGGATTCGCCGATGACGCGCAGCCGTGCGGGAATGCTCGCGATGTCTTCGCCGCGCACCGCGTAGCCGTCCATCGCGGAAGCATCGAACGGGGGCTGCGTGTGGCCGGCTGAAAGAGGTGTCGCGAGAACACGGCCGTGTGCGTCGCCGATAGGCACACGCTCTGCGCCCAGCGCTTCGACGTTGTCGAGAATGCGCGCCAGGGCTTCGGTGACGCTGAGCGGCGCCTTGCTCATGCCTTGCCGCCCCGCTTTTCCGTTCCGGCTTTGCCGGCAACGAAATGGCCCGAGCGGCCGCCGCTTTTTTCGAGCAGCCGGACCGGACCGATCACCATGTCCTTCTGCACCGCCTTCAGCATGTCGTAGATGGTGAGGCAGGCAAGTGAGGCAGCCGTCAACGCTTCCATCTCGACGCCCGTCTGGCCGGTGCACCGGACCTCCGTCGTGACGTGGATGCCGACGGGGTCGCGGCTCAACTCGAAATCGACGGTCGCTTTTGTGATCGGCAACTGATGGCAGAGCGGAATGAGGTCGTGGCAGCGCTTGGCCGCCATGATGCCGGCGATCCGCGCCGTGGCGAGAACGTCGCCCTTCTTCGCCTCGCCCTTTTCGACGAGGGCCAGGGTCGCGGCTTCCATCGCAATGAAGCCTTCGGCGCGCGCGGCCCTATGCGTCACGGCCTTGTCGCCCACGTCGACCATGTGCGCCTCGCCCTTCTCGTTGATGTGAGAGAGCTTTGTCATCGGGGGCTCCTGCATGTGCTGGCACCTCCGATATAGTTCTCCTCCCCCCTCGTGGGGGAGGTGGCGCGTAGCGCCGGTGGGGGGGCAATCCGGGAATGCAATCGCACCCCCCTCCGCCCCTTCGGGGCACCTCCCCCACAAGGGGGGAGGAGAAGAAGTCTGCAGTCCTTCACGCCCCACCTCCCAGCAGCGTCCGCGTCGCAGCGGCCACATCGGCCTGCCGCATCAGGCTTTCGCCGACGAGGAAGGCGTTGACGCCGGCTTTGGAGAGGCGCTGGAGATCTGCGTTGGTGAAAATCCCGCTTTCGCCGATCACGATGCGGTCTTTCGGCACGCGCGGGGCCAGCCGTTCGGTCGTCGCGAGCGTCGTCTCGAACGTCTTGAGGTTGCGATTGTTGATGCCGATCAGGCGGCACGGCAGCTTCAGCGCGCGCTCTAGTTCAGGCTCGTCGTGCACCTCCACGATGGCGTCCATCCCCCAGCGCGCGGCCTCGACAGCCAGCGTTGCGGCGAGCGCGTCGTCGATCTGCGCCATGATGATCAGGATGCAGTCCGCGCCCCAACTCCGCGCTTCCGGCACCTGATAGGGATCGATCATGAAGTCCTTGCGCAGCGCCGGGAGATGACAGGCGGCACGCGCGGCGGTGAGAAACTCGGGCGCACCCTGGAACGAAGGCGCGTCGGTCAGCACCGAGAGACATGCAGCGCCGCCCTTCTCGTAGGCGGCCGCCAGCGACGGCGGATCGAAATCCGCGCGAATGAGACCCTTCGACGGCGATGCCTTCTTGATCTCCGCGACGAGCGCGAAGCCAGCGGCGGTGTCAGACCCTGCGGGTCTGACCCCCATTGCCTTCTCGAGCGCTCCTGCAAAGGCGCGAACGGGGCTCGTTTCCTTTGCGGCCGCTTCGGTCGCAGCGAGGGATCGCCGGGCCTTGGCCGCGGCGACTTCTTCCCGCTTGTAGGCGGTGATCTTGGCGAGGATGTCGGTCATGAACGTACCATAGCAAAGCCTGCGGGCTGGATGCCACCGTGATCGGAACCAGACGAGGCTGCCCTACAACTCGATGGCTGCACGACCGGCCGCAGTCGCGACGTCAGCTCGCGTTGCTAACGGCGACGAGCTTTGCGAGCGCACGGGCGGCAGCCCCGCTGTCGATCGACTGGGCGGCGATGGTGACGCCGTCCGTCAGGGTCTCGGCCTTGCCGCCGACGATCATCGCCGCGCCGGCATTGAGCAACACGATGTCGCGGAACGGCCCCGGCATGCCGGCGAGCAGGTCGCGGATCGCCTGGGCGTTGAATTTGGCGTCGCCACCCTTCAGGTCCGAAAGCTTGGCCGGTGCGAGCCCAGCGTCGGCCGGGGTGACCTCGAACACGGTGACTTTGCCGTCCTTCAGCTCCGCGACATCCGTCGAGCCCGTAGTCGTCAGTTCGTCGAGACCGTCGTGGCCGTGGACGACCCAGACGTGCTCGGCGCCCAGATTGCGCAGCACGTGAGCGATCGGCTCGACCCAGTGCCAGGAGAACACGCCGACGATCTGGCGCTTGACGCCTGCCGGATTGCAGATCGGGCCGAGCAGGTTGAACACGGTGCGGATGCCGAGTTCGCCTCGGATCGGCGCCCAGTGCTTCAACGCGGAATGATGGAGCGGGGCCCACATGAAGCCGACGCTGGCTTCCGCGATTTCGCGCTCGACTGCGGCAGGTGTCAGATCGACCTTGACGCCCAGCGCCGTCAGCACGTCCGAGGCGCCTGCCAGCGACGATACCGAGCGGTTGCCGTGCTTGGCGATCGGCAGGCCCGCGCCGGCACAGACGAGCGAAGCGCACGTCGAGACGTTGAAGGTGCCGTGGCCGTCTCCGCCGGTGCCGACGATATCGACCGCGCCGGCCGGTGCTGTCACCTTGAGCATCTTCTCGCGCATCAGCTTGGCCGCGCCCGTGATCTCCTCGACGGTCTCGCCGCGCACCCGTAGCGCCATCAGGAAGGCGCCCATCTGCGCGGGTGTGGCGACGCCCGACATCATGATCTCGAGCGCGGACTGCATTTCCTCGACCGTCAACGTCGCACCGGTCGCGACTTTGCCGATGATCTGTCGCAGGACGTTTGCTGGCATTTTCCGTTCCCTCAGGTGATGACGTATCGCGCGGCTCTCTCGATCAGGCAGCCTTGGGCGCGACGTTGCGGCGGCGAGGCGTGAGACCCGCGAGACGCAGAAAGTTGGCGAGCAGGTCGTGCCCGTGCTCGGAGGCGATGCTTTCGGGATGGAACTGCAGGCCGTGGACGGGGTGGCGCTTGTGCGAGAGGCCCATGATCAGCCCGTCGGACGTTTCCGCCGTAACCTCGAGGTCGGCCGGCAGGCTCGTGCGCTCGACGATCAGCGAGTGATAGCGGGTTACCTCGATGCGCGGCGGCAGGTCGGCGAACAGGCCCTTGCCTTTGTTACGCACCGTCGAGACCTTGCCGTGCATCGGCTCGGCCGCGCGAATGACCCTGCCGCCGTAGGCTTGCCCGATGGTCTGATGACCCAGGCAAACGCCGAGCAGCGGGATCTTCGGGCCGGCTCTGGCGACGAGATCGAGGCAGATGCCGGCCTCCGTCGGCGTGCACGGTCCCGGCGAGAGCACGATCGCCTTCGGCTTCATCGCCAGCGCCTCGTCGACGGTCAGTGCATCGTTGCGCCGCACCTCACACGCAGCGCCCAACTCCCCCAGGAAGTGGACGAGGTTGTAGGTGAAGCTGTCGTAGTTATCGATCAGGAGGAGCATCGGCGATTGGACCGGTTGGAAGGCGGCGAGACCGGCGCGGTGCGCGGGGCAGGAGGGGGCCGATACCGGCACTGGCGCCGATTTCAACTCCGACACCGATGGGATAACCGCCGCCCGGGCCAAGTCAACTCCACCTGTCTGCACTCGGGGCTCGGGCCGCGTTGATCCGGACAATGGCAGCCGGGACCAAGGCGGCACGTGTGATGACTTCGCGCACGACGGATCTGCAGCGCAATCAGGTGTGCGAAATATGTGACACCGACACGGTCGCCGCACTGAACTCTGTCGATCGGCATGGAACGAACCTCTGGTCAGTCCGTTGTTCCGTCGGCGCGCAGCGGGGCGCGTCTGCGGGCGTGAGCCCGATCGCCCGGTGAGGACTGCAGGTCTTTGCCGGGCGATTGTCGTTGCGCCGCAGGGCGCATCGGTCCGCTTGCAGCGCTGTGATCCTGCTGGCCTCGGGGAACCGGACCGGGCTAGTATTCTCGCGCATCTGCCCAGTCAGCGAAGCAGGACAGCGGGAGGAACGATGAGCGAGGCAGCGAATGCCGTGGCGCCGATGCCGTCATATCGAGACGCGTCGTCGCGTGTCCTGAGCGGGGCGGCGATCATCAGCGCGGTGAAGGAGGCGGGCGTCGAGTACGTGCTCTCGGTGCCCGATCTGCACACCAGCGAGGGTATTCTGAAGCGGGTTGCCGCCGACAAGGACCTGAAGCTCGTCCGGGTCTGCAAGGAGGACGAGACGATCGGGATTTCCGCGGGGCTTTCGTTCGGAAACAAGCGGGCGCTGGTGCTGATCCAGTACACCGGCTTCCTCTACGCCATGAACGCGATCCGCGGGGTCGCATGCGAGAACAGGATGCCGATCGTGATGATGATCGGCCTGCTCACCAAGGAACCCGACGTGGCGCCGCGTCAGTCGAAGCGCTTCGGCGTCCGCATCACCGAGCCTGTCATCGACGTGCTCGGCATCGAGCAGCATTACATCGACACCGACGAGGACATCCACAAGATCGCGCCCGCGATCGAGAAGGCCTATGCGACCTCGACGCCCGTGGCCTTGGTGATCGGACGGAGGCCCATCTGATGACAGGGATGATGAAACGCGCCGACGTGATGACGGCGCTGAAGAAGCAGATCACCAACGAGATCGTCGTGTCGACCTACTCGTGCGCGCTCGACTGGATCGCGCTGGGCGAGCGCGACCTCAACTATTTCTCGCACGGCGCGATGGGGCTGGCGTCGAGCCACGGCCTCGGGCTGGCGCTCGCGCGGCCGGAGCGCAAGGTCGTCGTGCTCGACGGTGACGGCAGTCTCTTGATGAACCTCGGCACGCTCGTCTCGATCGCGGGACAGGCGCCCAGGAACCTCATCCTGCTCTGCTTTCAGAACGATGCCTACGAGGCGAACGGCGGCCATCCGATCCCGCAGGCGAACACGGTGGACTTCCCGGGTATCGCACGGTCGGCTGGCATTCCGAATTCGTCGTCGATTCAGGATATCGCAGAATTCGAGCGGCGTTTGCCGGATATCCTGAAGGCCGAAGGGCCGGTGTTCGTGAACTTGCACATCGCCCAGGGGCCGTCACGGGCCGGTGGGGGCTACGAGCACCTCTACACCGAGGCGCGCCGCCAGCGCCTCCGCGATGCGTTGGCGCGCGGCGGTTGAGGCGACCACACCTCCCCGGCCCCGACCCTCGGCAGGCCGGTGAGAGGGGCAGAAGCACAGTGTTGCCGGCGTTGTCGGGGTCAGACCCTGCGGGGCTGACCCCACGCACCACGTTTCCAGGGCAGCTTGGGGTCAGACCCGCAGGGTCTGACCCCGGTCAGGTCGCATCGGGTCAGCTATGTCGTTGCAGGCGTCCATTGATGGAGTGGGATGCGCGGGGGATGCGGCGGCCGCCGTGGGGGTTTGAGATGATGGCCAACCCTGGCTATACGGTGGGGGCATAGCGCACCGCGTCCCAGCCACCCTCCCCGAGAGCATCCCATGAGCGACGGTAACGACATCGAAGCGATAGCCCTCCAGAAGTTCGCGATCGGCCAACCCGTGCGCCGCATGGAGGACCAGACGCTGGTCCGTGGGCAGGGACAGTACACCGACGACGTCGATCTCCCCGGCCAGGTCTATGCTGCGTTCGTGCGCTCGCAGGTCGCGCACGGGCGGATCGCCGGAATCGACCAGGGGGCCGCCCGTGCCATGCCCGGCGTACTCGCGATCTATACCGGTGCCGATCTCGCGAAGATGGGGTACGGCGGTCTGACTTCGCGCCTGCCGCTCAAGAGCCGCGACGGCTCGCCGCTCAAGAACCCGGAGCGGGCGGTGTTGCCGACGGACAAGGTGCGCTACGTCGGCGATCCCGTCGCGTGTGTGATCGCAACCAGCGTGAGCGAGGCCGAGGCTGCGGCGGAAGCGGTCGAGGTGGATATCGAAACGCTTCCGGCCGTGGTGGACATGCGAACGGCCGACAAGGCCGGCGCCGACGTATGGGACGCGGTGCCCGGCAACGTCGCGCTCGATTATCTGTTCGGTGATCCCGACAAGGTCGCCGCAGCCTTTGCCCAGGCCGCACACGTGACGCGGCTGGAAATGGAGAACCAGCGCGTTGTCGTCTGCGCGATGGAGCCGCGCAGTTGTGTCGCCGCTCATGACGGGGAGAGTGGCCGTTTCACGCTCTATTCGCCGACCCAGAGCGTGATGGGGTCGAAGGCCAACGCCGCGGGGCTGATGAAGGTGGCGCCCGACAAGGTCCGGTTCGTCGCCACCAATGTCGGTGGGTCGTTCGGAATGAAGGCCGCCGTATTTCCCGAGTACGTCTGCGCGTTGCACGCCGCTCGCGACCTCGGCAAGCCCGTGAAGTGGACGGACACCCGCAGCAACAGCTTCCTGTCCGACCACCACGGCCGCGCGCAGGCTTTCACCGGAGAGCTGGCACTCGACAAAGAAGGCCGCATTCTCGCGCTGCGTCTCACCGGACATGGCGATCTCGGCGCGTATCTCACGAACTTCGGCCCGCAGCTTTCGACATTCAATGTCGTCAAGCATGTCGCGAGCGTCTACCGCACGCCGTTGCTGGAGGTATCGACACGCTGCGTGTTCACCAACACGGTGCCGGTGACGGCCTATCGCGGCGCGGGGCGCGGCGAGGGCAACTACTACATGGAGCGGCTGATCGATACCGCCGCGCACGAGATGGGGATCGATCCCGCCGAGATCCGCCGTCGCAATCTCGTCGAGGCGAGCGAGATGCCGTTCAAGTCCGTATCTGGCTCCGTCTATGACTGCGGCGACTTTCCGGCCCAACTCGAGAAGGCGCTGGCAGAAGCGGACTGGAGCGGCTTTCCCGCACGCCAGAAGGCCAGTGCGGCGAAAGGTATGCTGCGCGGGCGCGGCATCGGGCAGTTTCTCGAAGCCACCGCGCCGGTGCAGAAGGAGCAGGGCTCCATTCACTTCGAGCAGGACGGCTCGGTCACGCTCTACACCGGTACGCACGATCATGGGCAGGGCCACGGTACGACGTTCGCCCAGGTCGTCGGGTCTCAGCTCGGTTTGCCGTTCGAGAAGATCCGTATCGTCCAGACCGACAGCGACCGGCTGATGTCGGGCGGCGGCACGGGTGGGTCGAAGTCGATCATGGCGAGCGGAACCGCGCTGTTCGAGGCCGGCACGCGCGTGATCGACAAAGCCAAGCTCGCAGCATCGTTCATTCTGGAAGCCAGCGTAGGCGATATTCAATTCAAAGGCGGACGCCTCTCGATCGTCGGCACGGACCGGGGCGTTTCTCTGCTCGACCTCGCCCGGAAGATCGCGTCGCATCCCGCCCTGCCTGCGGATTGCCCGGCGTCGCTGAATGTCGATTACGTCCACGATTCGGCGCCGGCCACGTTTCCCAACGGTTGCCATATCGCCGAGGTCGAGATCGATCCCGATACCGGCATCATCCATATCGACCGCTACACGATGGTCGGCGACTTCGGCACCCTGGTGAACCCGCTGATCGTCGAGGGCCAGTTGCGCGGTGGCGTGGTGCAAGGGCTCGGCCAGTGCCTGATGGAAGCCGCGCGCTACGACGACGAGGGGCAGCTGCTTTCCGGCTCGTTCATGGACTATGCCATGCCGCGTGCCGCCGATGCGCCGGTCATGCGCTATGCCGATCTGCCGGTGTTGACGAAAACGAACCCGCTCGGCGTCAAGGGCTGCGGTGAGGCTGGCGCTTCCGGCGGGCTGCCCTCGATCATGAATGCGATCGTCGATGCGCTGTCGCCTTACGGCGTCAAGCACATGGAGATGCCGGCGACGCCCGAGAAGGTCTGGCGGGCGATCCGAGGCGGCAAGGCCGCCTGAAGCGGGGGCGCACCCGCCGGGTTCGACGATCGCCGCGCTTTACGAACCCCGGACTCGGGGCGTAAACACGCGGGGCCGAAACCGCCCGCCTATGCAACCTGGCGGTGCAATTTCGGCGGCCCCCTGCCGACACCGTGCCGGCACCCGCTCTTCAACCAACGAGATGAGCCGTGATCGAGGAATTCCACCGCATCAAGCGCCTGCCGCCCTACGTTTTCGCCGAGGTCAACCGGTTGAAAGCGCAGGCCCGAGCTCGCGGGGCGGACATCATCGATCTCGGCATGGGCAATCCGGACATGGATACGCCCAAGCACATCGTCGACAAGCTGATCGAGACGGTGCAGCGGCCGCGCACCCACCGCTATTCCGCGTCGAAGGGCATTCCCGGTCTGCGCAAGGCGCAGGCGGCTTATTACGCGCGCCGGTTCGGCGTGAAGGTCGATCCGGAAACGCAGGTCGTGGCGACGCTCGGGTCGAAGGAGGGCTTCGCCAACATGGCGCAAGCGATCTGCGCGCCGGGCGACGTGGTGATCTGTCCGAACCCGACTTATCCGATCCACGAGTTCGGCTTCATCATCTCGGGTGGCGCGATCCGCCATGTCGAGGCTTCCAACGACGACAAGTTCCTGTCGGCGGTGTCGCGGGCCGTGAAGCACTCGATCCCCAAGCCGATCGCGATGATCCTGTCTTATCCGTCGAACCCGACGGCGATGACGGCGAGCCTCGATTTCTACAAGGAGGCGGTGCAGCTCGCCAAGAAGCTCGATATCATCATCCTGTCGGACGTGGCCTATTCGGAGCTCTATTTCGACGAGAACGATCCGCCGCCGTCGGTGCTCCAGGTGCCCGGCGCGATCGACATCACGGTCGAGTTCACGTCGCTGTCGAAGACCTACAACATGCCGGGCTGGCGCATGGGATTCGCGGTCGGCAACGACCGGTTGATCGCGGCGCTCGCGCGGGTGAAATCGTATCTCGACTACGGCGCGTTCACGCCGATCCAGGTCGCGGCGGCGGCAGCCCTCAACGGGCCGCAGGACTGCGTCGACGAGATGCGCAGGATCTACAAGACCAGGCGCGATGTGCTGGTGAAGAGCTTTGCCCAGGCCGGCTTCGACGTGCCATCGCCGCCCGCCAGCATGTTCGCGTGGGCGCCGATCCCCGAGCAGTTCCGCGCGCTGGGCTCTGTCGAGTTTTCGAAACTGCTGATCGAGAAGGCGGACGTCGCGGTGTCGCCGGGTACTGGCTTCGGCGAATACGGCGAGGGCTTCGTCCGGATCGCTCTCGTGGAGAACGAGCATCGTATCCGGCAGGCCGCACGCAACATCAAGCGGTTCCTGTCGGCGGGCACGGGCAGCATGCACAATGTCCTGGAAGGCAGCGGTGAGGAGCCGGGTTCGGCTGCCGGGTCGGCGGCATGAGCGGGCAATCGAAGCCGTTGCGGATCGGCATCGCGGGTCTCGGCACGGTCGGGGCTGCGGTGCTGGGCAATCTCCAGCAGAATGCGGACCGGTTCGCCGACATTCTGGGCCGGCGCATCGAGGTGACGGGCGTCAGCGCTCGCTCGCGGGCGAAGAAGCGCGGTGTCTCCGTCGATAATCTGCGTTGGTTCGAAGATGCGGCCGAGCTTGCCGTGTCGACCGATATCGACGCTTTCGTCGAGCTGATCGGCGGTTCGGAAGGCGCTGCCCGGGCCGCGGTGACCGCAGCGCTCGGCGCGGGCAAGCACGTCGTGACCGCCAACAAGGCGCTGCTCGCCTATCATGGCTTCGAGCTGGCCAGGCTGGCCGAGGCAAAGGGCGTCGCGCTGTTGTTCGAAGCGTCCGTCGCGGGTGGCATTCCCGTCATCAAGACGCTGCGCGAGGGCTTGATCGGCAACGAGATCAAGCGCGTCTACGGCATCCTCAACGGCACCTGCAACTACATCCTGACCAAAATGCAGGACGAGGGTAGCTCGTTCGATGCGGCTCTGGCGGAGGCGCAGGCGCTGGGTTACGCGGAGGCCGATCCGACGTTCGACATCGGCGGGATGGATGCGGCGCACAAGCTGGCGCTGCTGACGTGTCTCGCGTTCGGCACGAGGATTTCGATCGACGAGATCCACTGCGAGGGCATCGAGCACATCCGCCGCGCGGACATCGAGGCAGCGGACGAACTGGGCTACCACATCAAGCTGCTCGGCGTCGCGCAGCGGACCGAGTCGGGGATCGAAGCGCGGGTCAATCCGGTTCTGGTCCCGAAAGATTCGGCGATCGGCGAGGTCTCGGGCGTGACGAATGCGATCGAGATCGAGGGCGATTTCGTCGGCGATCTGCTGCTGGTCGGGCCTGGTGCCGGCGCGCGGGCGACGGCGTCGTCGGTGATCTCGGACATCGTCGAAGTCGCACGCGGTGATTGCCTCAAGCCGTTCATCGTTCCAGCCGCGATGCTGAAGCCGCACAAGAAGGCGACGCTCGGCGCGCATCGTGGTGCGTACTACGTTCGTCTTCTGGTGCACGATCGGCCCGGCGCGATGGCGTCGATCGCGGGGCGCATGGCCGAGCACGAGGTTTCGCTGGAAAGCATCGTGCAACGGCGGCCGCGCAAGGCCGACCCGGCAGCCGCGCCCAAAGCCAACTCCAGCAACACGATGCAACTCGTCCTCATCACGCACGATACCGTGGAGGCGTCGATCCGCCGTGCGCTCGAGTTGATCGAGCAGGACGGCAAGATCGCCGGCCGCGCGCAGATGATCCGCATCGAGAAGCTTTAGGTTTCCTTAGCGTCAGGGCTTCTTCCTGCCGGAGAGGTCGTCGGCCGAGCGGACAAAGTCGAGACAGTGCTTGTCGATGCTCTCGATCGAGACGTCCGAGGTGAGGAAGGTCAGGGTGATCCACCGGACCCCCGGCCGGTTTTTCTTGTCGATGTTCCGCGAGACGTAGCCGCCGTCGTATTCGGACTGCTCCTCGTTGCTCGCCATGATCCACATGTGCGCTTCATCGCGCGGAACGCGGCCCTCGCTGTTGAAGTGAAAAGCCAGTGAGGTGCCGATCGGCGCGCCGCGGCCGACGTACTTCGTGACGAGAGGACGGCTCGATCCGTTCTTGTTGAGGCCGCCGAACGGAACGAACAGATAGGCGAAATAGCTGTGGCGCGGCCGCTTTTCATCCCGGCGATAGTCCAGCATCTTCTCGGGCGTGACGAAGATGCATGTAGAGCGACGCGTCTGTCTCTCTTCATCCGTGCAGCGTTCCACGAGCCAGATCCCGGCCTTCATAGGGTCGGTCTCGCGCATGTCGCTCAACCGTTCCGGCTCGGGGTTGGCTTGGTTGAGCCTGATGTCCTGCATGGCATAGTCGTAGTCCAGCTCGCTGTACCCGAGCTTGTTGGCGAAAACGATCGGGGATTGGCTGTTGTCGACGAACCAATCGGGCTCGATGTTCAGATCGAATTTGCTCTTGATGGTCTGGCAGATTTCTTCGAGGGCTTTCGTCTTCCTCTTCGCGCCGACCCTCATCCAACGGAAATGCTGGTTCCTGCGCGTCTGGAACTGCTTGTCCTCGAGCGGGCCGAAAAGTTTTTCGAGGCGGTCCTGCAAGGTGGCGGGTATCCCCTGCCACAGGGGACCATGGGTTGCTTCGAGCACGAAGGCGAGTTTGTCGGCCGAGCTCATTTGGCGTTCCTCTCTGTGCCGAGCACATGCCGATCCGCTGGGGCGAGGATGTTCTCCTCGAACCCACTCTTGCCTGGTTCCGGATGGGACCTGTGACTTCAGCCTCGCAGGCCCGAAGTGACGCAGTCGGCACACAGACCACAGCCGCCGCGTGTCGGATCGCAGCAGGCATGACCGCAAGCTGGACACATATGCTCTGGATCGTCTCTATTCCCCATGAATCGTGCGAGGCGCGCCGAAATTGTGACGAATGCCTGACGTGAGGCCGAAATCGTCTGTGGTGTGGCCTTGGTGCACATGCAGGGAGCCGTTGTCGAAGGATCGTCGGTCAGGGCGAGCAGACCGCCGTCGTAGGAACGCCGCTCGAGTTGGTGCAACTCGAATATCTTGACGAGGAGGTCCCTGAAGCAACCATCGGGTGAGCTTGGAGCGCGCGAGGCGGCGATGGCCTTGGAGGTTGGGTTGGTCCTGCGAGGTCGATCGCCGAACGGACAGCGAGAGCCGGCATCATCCTCCGCGTCGGCATCGTAGAAGCTGACCCTCCCGTTGCACGTGACGCGACGGAAGTGCTGGTTGCACAAGGGGCACTCGATCATGGTATCGGTCGTGGCGGGAAGCGTCATGGCATGCGCTCCTCGGCCCGCAGTCGGCCACCGGAGCAACTGTCGTTTCGTTCGCGGTCGGGGACGCCTTGACAGGTCTCGAATGGTAGCATGGGTTTCCCTCCCGGCGGTGTGGCGGGTGCCATAACCGCTCTTGTGACTTCTTCGTGACGGGTCTTTCCTAAGTCACCCTTGCCCACCGGTCAGTCGCGATTGGTCAACGCGTTTCGGCAGCGTGAGTGCAACCGGTTGCATGTCCGGTTCGATCCGGTTTGTGCGCGGTGCCGACCGGCGGATGGGGCGCATTAGCGAAAAACCGCGCCGTCCAATGGACGGTCGGCGCAAACGGCCTTAAGACGCAGCGGACGGTTGCGCGATCCGAACCGATTCGGCCGGCGCACGTTGAGGTCTGGAGGCGGTCAATGACCAACGGGAATAAGAACGAAGGTCTCGAGCGCGTGCTCGTTCTGGAAGTGGCGCGCGTGACGGAAGTCGCTGCCATCGCCGCCGCCCGCTGGCGCGGCAAGGGTCAGAACAAGGCCGCCGACAAGGCCGCCGTCGATGCCATGCGGCAGGAACTCGGCCGCGTCCATATTCGCGGCAAGGTCGTGATCGGCGAAGGCGAGATGGACGAAGCGCCGATGCTGTACATCGGCGAGGAGGTCGGTCTCGGCGACGGGCCGAGGGTCGACATCGCGGTCGATCCGCTCGAAGGCACCACCATCTGCGCCAAGGACATGCCGAACGCGCTCGCCGTGCTCGCGATTTCGGAAGCGGGCGGCATGCTGCACGCTCCCGACATCTACATGGACAAGATCGCGGTCGGTCCGAACTATCCCGCCGGCATCATCAGCCTCGACGATACGCCCACCAAGAACGTCGAGCGGATCGCCGCGGCGAAGGGTGTGAAGGTCAGTGAGATCACGGCCTGCGTGCTCGATCGTCCGCGCCACGAGAAGCTGATCGCGGAGCTGCGTTCGATCGGCGCCGGCGTGCGCCTCATTCCCGATGGCGATATCGCCGGCGTGATCTGGACGACGGACGCCGCTCAAACCGGTGTCGATATCTATCTTGGATCGGGTGGTGCGCCGGAAGGCGTGCTCGCAGCGGCTGCGCTGAAATGCATCGGCGGACAGATCCAGGGGCGTCTGTTGCCGGAGGACGATACCCAGGTGAAGCGCATCATCGAGATGGGCACGAAAGATCCGCGCAGGATCTTCAACCTGCAGGACATGGTTTCGGGCGACGTTATCTTTGCCGCCTCGGGCGTGACGGACGGTTCGCTGATGAGCGGCGTACACTTCCGCGGCGACTTCGCCGAGACGGAGACGGTGGTGATGCGCGCGAAGACGGGGACGGTGCGCCGGATCAAGACGTCGTTCCGCAACATCGGTGCGAAGATGAAGGGTCTCTGAGAGACGCAAAACTTCCGAACAGCCGGGATGTTGCGGGAGCGGGTTGGCATGCTGTCCGAACGGGTTCATTCCGCGTTCAGCCGCAATCAGCGATCCTGAACGCTCGAGGGGTTTCGATCCCGAGGGGAACCTGGAGAACCTGATGATGAAGAAGTTGCTCTTTGCCGCTGCTGCGCTCGGCCTGACGGCGACGAGTGCGGCTGCTCAGTATGGCCCGCCGGGCTATCCTGACTATCGCCGCCCGCCGCCGCCCTACTCGGACTACCGCCGCCCGCCGCCGCCGGTCTATCGCGAACCGAGGTATGTCGGGCCGCCGGTGGTCGTCGGGCAGCCTCCGAGCTGGCGGCATGGGCGGGCTTACAACTGGTGCCAGGCGAGAGCCCAGCGGCTGCACGAGTTCGAGTTCCGGATGCAGCAGGATGGCCGTGTGAGCCGCGACGAGGCTCGCATCGCCAGATCGCTTCGGGCCGATCTCGCCGCCAACTGCGGCGGTGGCCGCTGGAATCCCAATCGCGGCTGGTATTACAACTGAACCGACGGTGATCTCTTCCGGTAGTCAGAGCCCGCCGCGACCAGGATGTCGCGGCGGGTTTCATGTGGCGACGACTATTCGCCGACCGTTCGCCGACCGGTCACTGCGGCACGATGCCGGCGGCCTTCGTGGCGATCGCCCATTTCTCGATCTCGGCGAGTTGCTTCGTCCTGGTCTCGGCGCTGCCGCCTTTCAGCGCCGTTCCTGCGGTGGCCGAGAGGAATTCGGTGGTTTCCGGTGACGCTGTGATCGCGGCGTACCACCCCTCCAGCTTGGCGACGATTTCGGGCGGGGCGCCCTTCGGCAACCAGGCCGCCCACCAGGATGCGAAGTCGAAGCCGGGAATGCCCGCCTCGATCATCGTCGGGAGTTGGGGAAGCGTCGGTAGCCGCTGCGCTGTCGTGACGGCGAGCGGCTTGATACGACCGGCCTTGATCTGGCCCATGCCGAACGTGCCGTCGATGATCATGAAGTCGATGGTGCCGTTCTGGATGTCGAGCAGCGCGTCAGATGCGGTGCGGTAGCTGACGGCGACGGCCTCCGCGCCGACCGTGTTGCGGTAGAAATGGGTCGAGAGCAAGCCGATCTGGTTGGTGTAGGCGAACTTGGCACGCGGGTTGGTCTTCAAGGTCGCGGTCAGCTCGGCTACCGAGGTGGCCTTGGAGGAAGGCGCGACGACGACGATGAATGTCGTTTGCGAGAGCAACGAGACGGGGGTGAAGTCCTTTACGGTGTCGAATGGCAGGTCTTTGAACAGGAAGCGATTGCCGGCCATGTTCGAGTTCGCGGAATGAAGGATGGTGTAGCCGTCGGGCTTGGCCCTGGCAGCGAGGCCGAGTGCGATGTTGCTGGTGGCGCCGGGTTTGTTCTCGACGATGACGGGCTTGCCGGCGAGATCGGACAGACGGCGGCCGAAGTAGCGCGCCAGGATGTCCGCGCCGCTGCCGGGTGGAAATCCGACGAGAAGGTGGATCGCGCGTTCGGGGTAGCCCTGGGCAAGAACCCGATCGGCTGGGGCTGGCATGAGGGCGAAACACAACGCGACTATCGCAATTGCCGGGCCGGTCCTTGATTGGCTCATCGTTCCTGCCTTCGTTGCGCACCGATCTCACGCCGGGTCGGGCGAACGTGGGATAGGGTCCCAGCGTCCGAGTGTCGGCAGTATATGCGATCGGCAGCCCGTCACCAGCTTGTCTCGAAGCCGTCCTGTCGATGCCTGTCGATGAGCAGCGCGGCCGAGCGGGTCCGAGGCCCCATTGGCGACAAACCACTCCATCACCATTTCGGTATAACGATGGTGTTCGAGGCGGGGCTGCTGCGCAGTCCTTGTTCAACGATCGCAGGGGATGGCAAATCGTGAACGTTTCGTTCCTTCAGGATCTGCTGAATTCGGTGGCAGAGCAAGGCCGCCAGTTCCTCCCGTGGGCTCAGGGTGAGGACGAGAATCTGGTCGACCTCGGCAAGGCGCTGGTCTCCGGGCGTGGTGAAGCGTCGGGGGTCGCGATCGCGCGCGAGATCCTGGATGCGTGGCGCGTCCGCGGTTCGGATGATCGGCGTGCCTTCTACAGCTTCCTGGCGGCAGGGCTGGAGCCCGAGCCCGGCGCGGTAAAAGCCAAGGCCGAAGCCTATCTGGCTTCGCCGTCCCCTCAGACACTCGCGGATCTCCAGCACGCCGTGGAGAGCCCGCGGCAGGAATTCTTCCGCCGGTTGAACCGGGCCCCCGGTGCTACGGCTACGATCGTGGAGATGCGACGCGACATCCTGCGGGAGTTGCCGTCGATGCCGGAGCTGAAGACCGTCGATGACGACCTGCGCCATCTCCTGGTGTCCTGGTTCAATCGGGGCTTCCTGGTTCTGCGCCGCATCGACTGGAATACGCCGGCCGTGGTTCTCGAGAAGATCATCGCTTACGAGGCGGTGCACGAGATCAAGGGATGGACCGATCTGCGCCGCCGCCTGGAGCCATCGGATCGGCGCTGTTTCGCGTTCTTCCACCCCTCGCTGGTCGACGAGCCGCTGATTTTCGTCGAGGTGGCGCTGATGACGGAGATCCCCGATGCCATCGAGCCGGTGCTTGCGGCGCCGATCACCAAGGGCAAGCCGGCGACACCGACGACCGCCGTGTTCTATTCGATCTCGAATTGCCAGGAGGGTCTGAAGAGCATTTCGTTCGGCAACTTCCTCATCAAGCAGGTCGTCGAGGAACTGGCGCGGGAGTTGCCGACGCTGACGACGTTCGTGACGCTTTCGCCGGTGCCGGGATTCGCGCGCTGGCTCAATCGGACGCTGAGCGACGGAGCTGCGTTGGAGGTGTCCGCGCCAGAACGCGCCGGCCTTGCAGGAATTGCCGACAATGCCTGGCTGCTGGAGCCCGCGCTCGAGGAACGGCTCGAGGCCCCGGTGCTCACGCTCGCGGCAAAATATCTGCTTTCCGCCAAGTCGGCGGATGGGCGGCCTGCAGATCCCGTCGCCCGGTTTCATCTGGGCAACGGCGCGCGGCTCGATCGGATCAACTGGCCTGCGGATCGCTCGCCGCGGGGCTTGCGCGAAGCGCACGGGCTGATGGTGAACTATCGCTACGACATCAAGGAAATCGAGGCGAACCACGAAGCTTATGCCAACGACGGCCGCGTGGTCGCGTCACGTCAGGTCCGCAACCTCGTGAAATCGCCGGATCGGATGGCCGTCACGCAGCGTCTGCTCGGTGCAGCACTCGAAGCGCCGGCAAGTTTCGCGGGCGTGAAGCCGAAGCCGACAGGCTGAAGCAGTCGGTCTGAGGCTGTGAGGCTGACGTACACTGTCTGATGGCGCCAATCTGGGCCGGACCGCGCGGTATCAGTCCGCCTTGGTGAACTCGGCTTCGATCCGGATCTCGACTTCGTCCGAGATCAGCGGCAGGCCGCGCTTGATGCCCCATCGGCTGCGGTCGATCCTTGTCGTCGCGGAAAAGCCCGACACCCACCGGCCGACATAGGCGGGGTTGCTGGACGAGAACGGATGCTCGCCCGTGAAGTTCCATTTCGTCGCCAGCGTGACGGGCATCGTCACGCCCATCATCGTCAATTCGCCGTCGATGTCGCCGGTGCGTTCGCCGGTGGGCTTCACGCCGGTACTGCGGAAACGGATCAAGGGATGGCGCGAGGTGTCGAAGAAATCCACCGATCGCAGAAGGCGGTCGAGTTCCGGGACGCCCGTCGAGATGGCCGACGCCTTGACGGTGATGTCGACGACGCCGCGTTCCGGCTCGGTCGGCGAGAATTCCAGGCGGCCTTCGATATCCTTGAAGCGGCCCGACTGGCGGGAAAGACCGATGTGGTCATAGACGAAAGTGATCGTGGTCGTATTCTTGTCGATCACCCAGACGTCCGCGCCGGCAGCGCTCAGGGCGCTCAACAGCGATACGAGCGTCGACGCAACGCTCAACCAGGGACGCACCAACCAGGGGCACATGGGTTTCTCCTCGTGGCCCGTTACAGCGACGCGGACATGCCGCCATCGACGAGGATCTCCGCCCCCGTCACGTAGGATGAATCTTCGCCGGCGAGAAAAAGCGCGACGCGGCCGATCTCGACGGGTTGCCCCAGACGGCGCATCACCGTCTTGTCGATAAGAGCCTTCTTTATGGCGGGCATGCGCAAGGCCCGATTGGTCATCGCGGTTTCGATGAAGCCCGGCGAAATCGAGTTCACCCGCACGTTGAACGCTGCATATTCGACCGCGAGCGCCCGGGTGAGGGCGGCAACGGCGCCCTTCGTCGCGGAATAGCCGGCGAGCTGGCGCAAGCCCCGGTGGCCCATGATCGAGGCGACATTGACGAGTGATCCGCGTCCCGAAGCTTGCAGCAGCGGCAAGCCGTCACGCGCGATCCGCACGACACCGTCGAGGTTGACCTCGCGGATTCGAACCCAGTCCTCGTCGCTCAGATGGCGAAAGTCGGATCGTACGTTGACGCCGGCATTGTTGACGATCACGTCGAGTTTGCCGGTTTGCGCCTGAATGGTGCGGAACATCTGAGTGACGTCCTGGCCGCGCGACACATCCACGGTGAGCGGCGTCGCGGTTTGTCCGGTCTCGATCAGGGCCGCGCTCGCCGCTTCGGCTCCCGCGCCGTCGATATCCGCGAGGAACACGTGCGCACCTTCGGCGGCGAACACCTGTGCAGTGGCGAGGCCGATTCCCGCCGCCGCTCCCGTGACCAGCGCTACCTTGCCTTCAAGTCGACCCATCACGCCCTCGCGGCACATCCAAACCCTCAAGCAAGGCTGGCTGTTAGGCTGATTTCTGCTGCACTGCAATGGCGGCGGACGAATGGCTGTTCAACAGCGTCGATGGTCGGTTCAGTCTCGGGGCGTGGCGATCATGCCACACAATTGAAAACGCCGACGGCATGGCCATCGGCGTTCATTCGGTCGAGTGGTGATATTGATCGTTACTTGAGGCCGCCGGGGCGCCTGTAGACGTCGTGGCTGTAGTCGTGACCGACTTTGAATTTCATGCCGAGTCGCACGACGTCCTGGGTCCCGTCGATGGTAGTCCGGGAGCCCTGGAAGTTGGTGAAATCCCAGCCGGACATATCCGCGTGGAGGTATTCGACGAAGCCGGTGCCCCAGCCGAAGTCGTACTCCAGGCCGCCGCCGTAGACGAAGCCGCCCATCGTTCCGTACTTCTTGGCGCTGGAACCGGCGCCGCCGACCGCGATGCCGTTGAACTTGTATTCGGAGCCGAGCATGCTGTAGCCGGCCGTGCCGTAGATCATGAAAGCGGGATTGATGACGTAGCCCAAGCGCCCGCGCACCGTGCTGAAAAAGTCGATGCCGTACTGCTCCTGCGTTGCGGGCTTCGATCGCGCCCCGCCGTCGTCGAAGGATGCATCGGCCTCGACGCCGACGACGAACGAGCCCAGCCGCAGGTCATAGCCCGCCGAGAGACCGACGCCACCGCCATTCGGTGAAGCCGAGAAGTTCGACGCGACACCCGCCGCGGTCGTCTGGGCGATGTCGTAGTCGATGAACGAGCCCTGGAGGAACACGCCGAAGCGCACGAGCCCGGAGCCATCCCAATTCTGTGCCTGCGCCCTCTGGGCGGTGCCGCCTGCGAGAAGTGCAAGCGCACATACGATAATGCCGACAAACCGGCGAGCCGCCATTGCCACGCCTCCTGTTGCAGGGTCCGACGCCCATACTGACGGCCCGAATCGATCGAGTATCAGTTAGCAACACGTTATCGGGCTTGCCAAGACGATGGACCGGGTTGTTCCCAATCCCCACAGAGGCGTTGCATGGCAGCCGCCTGCGCGCAGAAAACAGTTGCGAATCGATATTACGATGTCGCCGGCGGGGTCCACTTCGTGCGCATCGTCACGAGTTCTTCGGAGGCGGACGGATGCACGGCCATCGTCGCATCGAAGTCGGCCTTCGTCGCGCCCATCCGCATGGCGATCGCGGCGAGCTGCGCCATCTCGGCGGCGTCCGGCCCCAACACATGGCAGCCGAGCACTCTGCCGGTGCGCTGGTCGACGACGAGCTTCATCGCCATGCGTTCGCCGCGCCCGGACAGCGTTCCCTTCATCGGGCGGAACTGAGCCTTGTAGAGATCGATCTCGCCGCCCAGGCCGGCGAGCGAAGGGTACGTCTTCGCGATGAGCGCGGGATCACGGGCCTCGGCTTCCGTCAGGCCGACGGTGCCGATTTCGGGCGTTGAGAACACGCCGGTCGGAATCATGTCGTAGGAGGTCGACCAGCTCTGTTTGCCGAAGGTGCTGTCGGCGAAAGCGTGGCCTTCGCGGATTGCGACCGGCGTCAACTGCACGCGATTGGTGACGTCGCCGACCGCATAGATGCTGGCCACGTTGGTGCGGGACGCGGCGTCGACGGCGATGCCACCGTTCTTCGACAGCGCCACGCCGGCTTTCTCGAGACCGAGCCCCGTCACGTTGGGCGTGCGGCCGGTGGCGAACATCGCGGCGTCACTTTCGAGCACCGTGCCGTTCGAGAGCGTCACGGCGAGGCCGCCGGCGTTTTTGGTGAGCTTCGTGATCGTCGCCCCGGTGACGATGCGGATGCCGCGGCGCGCATATTCCTCGGTAAGGCCGGCGCGCATGTCCTCGTCGAAGCCGCGCAGGATGCGCTCGCCGCGATAGACGATGGTGACCTCACTGCCGAGACCCGCGAAGATACCGGCGAATTCCACCGCGATATAGCCGCCGCCGTAGATCACGACACGGCTGGGCAGTGACGTCAGATGGAACGCCTCGTTCGACGTGATGGCGTGCTCGATGCCTTCGATCGTGTTGTCGCCCATCGCGGGCCAGCCGCCGGTCGCGATCAGGATCTTGTCCGCTGTGACGATCCGGCCGCCCTCGACCAAGCGCACGGCGTTGGGGCCTTCGAGCACGGCGCGGGTCGCGTGGATTTCCACGCCGGCCTTTTCGAGGTTGACGCGATAGATCCCCTCGAGACGGGCGATCTCCTTGTCCTTGTTCGCGATCAGCTTGGCCCAGTCGAATGTGGTCCGGCCGACGGTCCAGCCGAAGCCCGCGGCGTCCTCGAAATCGTCGTGGAAGCGGCTGGCGTAGACGAGCAGCTTCTTGGGGACGCAGCCGCGGATCACGCAGGTGCCGCCCATCCTGTATTCCTCGGCGATGCCGACCTTGGCGCCGTGTCCGGCAGCGATCCGCGCGGCCCGGACGCCACCCGAGCCACCGCCGATAACGAACAGGTCGTAGTCGTGCCTTGCCATCGCATTGAACCTTTGCGCTTAGATTTGGGAACGAGCCGGGAGTTCGCGGGTGCTGGCCGCTCGGTGTCGGTAATGGGGCGCGGCTAATCCTCGTCCTCTTCGAGCGGGCCGATCACCTCGACACCGCCGGGCGCCGCGAGAAACGCCATGTCGGCGAGCCCCAGGAACAGCCCGTGCTCGACGACGCCGGGGATCACGCCCAGCCCATCGGCCAGGATTTCCGGCTCGAAGATTTCGCGGAAGTCGCAATCGAGGATGAAGTTGCCGTTGTCGGTGACGAACGGCGAGCCGTCGCGGTTCATACGTTGCCGGATCTCGCCGAAGCAGCCGGCGTCCTCGGCCTGATCCTTCATGTGGATGCGTGTCGAGGCGAGGCCGAACCGGACCACCTCCACCGGCAGGGGAAAACGGCCGAGGCACTCCACGAGCTTGCTCTTGTCTGCGATCACGATCATCCGGTCCGACGCCGCCGCGACGATTTTCTCGCGCAGCAGGGCTCCACCACCGCCCTTGATGAGGCGCAACTCGGTGTCGACCTCGTCGGCGCCGTCGATCGTCAGATCGAGGCGCGGCGTCTCATCGAGGGTGGTCAGCCGAATGCCCAGGCGTTCGGCCTGGGCGCGCGTGGCTTCGGAGGTGGGCACACCGATCACGTCGAGGCCCTTGGCCACACGTTCCGCCAGGAGATCGACGAAATGGGCAGCCGTCGAGCCGGTGCCGAGCCCCAGGCGCATCCCCGGCTCGACCAGCGCCACCGCGCGTGCCGCAGCCGCCCGCTTCAGTTCATCCGCGCTCATGGTTCCGCTCATGGTTCAGCTCATGGCTCCGCTCATGGCTCTGGGCCTGTCGATGCTCGCATCTCGATCCACCCGGACGACATAAGCCCGCAATGAGAGCATGACAACCAAGGCGGCGATCACCTATGAGGGCTTCCCGCGATCCTCCGCTCCTCTGGAAATTCGATATGCAGCCTTTCACGGTGGTCTTCGATCTCGACGGAACGCTGGTCGATACCGCGCCCGACCTTGTCAACGCGACGAACCACGTCCTCGGCGCCATCGGCGTCGAACCGGTGCCCGAGGAGGTGCTGCGGCCGTTCATCAGCATCGGGTCGCGGCGGATGATCGTAGAAGGGCTCGCCTTTCACGGACGGGTGCTGGAAGCGGACCGCATCGATGCGATGTGGCAGTCGTTCCTGGCCTACTATGCCGACAACATCGCCGTTGACAGTCGGCCCTACCCGGGTGTCGAGGCCGTGCTGGATGAGCTTCACCGGCAGGATATCCGCATCGCCGTATGCACGAACAAGATGGAGGTGCTGTCCAGGCGGCTGCTCGCGGCGCTGCGGCTCGATCATCGCTTCGCGACGGTGTGCGGGCGGGACACGTTCCCCGTCTACAAGCCCCATCCCGACCATCTGTTGGGGACCATCTCGGCCGCCGGCGGCGTGCCCTCGCACGCGGTCATGGTCGGCGACAGCGACACCGACGTCTCGACCGCGAGGGCGGCGGGGATACCGATCATCGGCGTGGGCTTCGGCTACACCGAAATTCCCATGCACGACTTGGAACCAGACGCATTGATCGGTCATTACCGGGACTTCGGCGAGGCGCTGCGGCGGCTTCGGGCCAAGTGACGTGTCTCGAACAGCCGGCGGATTGTTGCCGGCGAGCCATGCGGGCGGGTTCTGATCGTGAAGATGTCCGGTCGGCACGCCGCGGCCACAATCGTGGTTCAGCACCTTGCGCAGGCGCGGCGGCGATCCTTCGCCGCTAGTCTCGGTAATCAGGGCCTGGAGATGACGATGAGACTGCTCGTTGCTGCCTGTGGTGCGGCGCTTCTGATGTCGGTCCCGTGTACGGCCGAGGAGGCCAAGCAGGCCGGGATCGCAAAGCCGCTTGTGCTGACGCTGCCGGCGAGTTCCGGCGACTGTCTGAAGACGCTGGAGGCCGTGCTCGACCATGCGCTCGCCGCCGATCTCCTCGACGATCAGCTCGGCGAAGCGGAAGGCCGGTTCGAAAAGCTCGAAACTGCCTGCATCGAAGGTCGCTTTCCCGATGCACTCGAGCATGCGCAGGCGATCGTCAAGCTCGTGTCGATGAACAAGTAGGTTTCCACCGTTCTCGCCGCGGGGTCAGCGCGCCGGTCAGCGTCCCGGGCGCAAGCGCTCCAGCAGCTCGTAGCTCGGATAGGCGTCAGCCGGCATTCCGAGCTTGAGCTGCGCTTGCCTGATCGCGGTTCGCGTGGCCACGCCGAGCCGTCCATCGGGTACGCCGGCATCGAGACCGCGGCGGCCGAGCAGGATCTGCATCTCCTTCACGCCGTTGGCATCGACGACCTGGACGGGAGCGCGGCCTGGGTTGAGTAACGGCGCGCCCGCGATCCTGTTGGCGAGATAGGCGGCCGTCGTCGCGTAGTTGAGTGATTTGTTCCATTCGGTATAGACGCCGAAATTGCGGTACGCGATGAAAGCCGGACCGTTCCTGCCCATCAGCAGATGCAGGGAAACCGGCACGCCGTCGGCGGGGATCGGCTCTCCGTTGACGCGCGTCACGCCCCACTTCGCCCATTGCGAGCGCGGGTGCTGGATCGTGAGATTCGCCTGCTCCCAGGGGAGCTTTTCGGGAACGCGCACTTCCTCCAGCCAGGGCTCGCCCGGTTTCCAGCCGATCGACCGGATGTAGTTCGCGGAGGACGCGACGATATCCGGGATCGATTTGAAGAGATCGCGGCGTCCGTCGCCGTCGTAGTCGAGCGCGTAATTGTCGTAGTGCGTCGGCAGGAACTGCGTCTGGCCGAGCTCGCCGGCCCATGAGCCGATCATGTCGGCGGGCTTCAGGTCGCCCTTGTCGATGATCTTCAACGCGGCGATCAGCTCGGCGCGGAACATGTCGCTGCGCCGGCAATCGTAGGCGAGCGTCGCCAGCGATCGCAGTACCGGCAGCTTGCCCATGCCCGAACCGAAGTCGCTTTCCAGCGCCCACAAGCCGGTGATGACGGTCGCGGGAATGCCGAATTCCTTCTCGACGCGGTCGAACAGCGCTTTGTGCCGGGTCATCATCGTGCGGGCGTTCGTCACGCGGTTCTGCGATGCGAGCTTACCCTGGAACTCGAGAAAGCTCTGCGAGAAGAACGCCTGACCGCGGTCGCGCCGGATGATGCTGTCGTCGAGCGTCATCCCGTCGAGCGCGGTCGCAATGGTCCGCGCGGTGACACCGGCCTTGGCCGCATCTGCGCGGAAGGTCGCGAGCCAGCGGCCGAAGTCGGCGGTATTGCGGCAGGCCGGGGGAGGTGCCAGGTTTTGTGCTGCGGCCTGTGATGCTGGCTGCGCCGGCTTGGTCTGACCTTGAACCTGGATCTGGAAAGGGCCTTGCGCCGCCGCCGGGCCGGGGATGACCGCCCGCCCCGCCGCGACGAGGATGGCGGACGCGAGCATCTTCTTACGCAAACTCATCGATAGCTCACTGTATCAGTTGTACCGAGGCACAGCGTTCACTACTGCCTACCAACCGTGCGGCGTCAAGCACTACAGTCCGGCGGTGGCGGGACACGGTGCTGCGTCGTCTGCTGATGCCTCGTCACGTGCGGCGCGCCGAATGCGATTGCCATGGGGTCAGACCCGCAGGGTCTGACCCCGATCAACCCCTGTTCCTGCGGGAGGGGATGGGGAGGGTTTCGGACCATTCCCCGGGGGTGTCCGATTGAGGGCATCGGCGAGATCCAATACAGTGCGGCGCATGCACAAAAAACAACCAGTCCATATCATCGGCGGCGGGCTCGCCGGTTCGGAAGCCGCCTGGCAGATCGCATCGGCCGGCACGCCGGTCGTGCTCCACGAGATGCGGCCACATCGTACCACGGAGGCGCATCGCACCGACGGGCTGGCCGAGCTCGTCTGCTCGAATTCGTTTCGGGCCGACGACTGGCAGGGCAATGCCGTGGGTCTGCTGCACGAGGAGATGCGCCGCTGTGGCTCGCTCGTCCTTGCCGCCGCCGATCTCCACAAGCTGCCGGCCGGCGGCGCTCTCGCTGTCGACCGCGACGGCTTCTCGGCCGAGATCACGCGGCGCTTGAGTGAGCATCCCCTCGTCGAGATCCGTCGGGAGGAAATCGCAGGCCTGCCGCCGGCCGAATGGGACAGCGTCATCATCGCAACGGGGCCGCTGACGTCGGATGCGCTGGCCAAGGCGATCCTGGAGGTTTCCGGCTCGGAGGCGCTGGCCTTCTTCGATGCGATCGCTCCCGTCGTGCATGCCCATTCGATCGACGAGACGAAGGCGTGGCGGCAATCGCGTTATGACAAGGCGGGCCCTGGTGGCACCGGCGCGGACTACATCAACTGCGCCTTCGACAAGCCGCAGTACGAAGCGTTCATCGACGCGCTTCTGGCCGGTGAAAAGACCAGCTTCAAGGAATGGGAGGCGTCCACACCCTACTTCGACGGGTGCCTGCCGATCGAGGTCATGGCCGAGCGCGGCAGGGATACGCTGCGTTACGGTCCGATGAAGCCGGTCGGTCTGTCCAACCCGCACCAGGACGGGCGCAGGCCCTGGGCCGTCGTGCAACTTCGGCAGGACAATGCGCTGGGCACGCTGTGGAACCTCGTGGGCTTCCAGACCAAGCTGAAGCACGCCGAGCAACTCCGGGTATTCCGCATGATCCCGGGGCTCGAGAACGCCGAGTTCGCCCGTCTCGGGGGGCTGCATCGCAATACGTTCCTCGACAGTCCGCGCCTGCTCGATCCGATGCTGCGGCTGAAGGCGCAGCCGCGCCTCCGCTTCGCAGGTCAGATCACCGGGGTCGAAGGGTACGTCGAAAGCGCGGCGGTGGGCCTGCTGGCGGGGCGCTTCGCGGCAGCCGAGTGGGCCGGGATCGCACCGCGCACGCCGCCGGGGACGACCGCACTGGGCGCGCTCATCGCGCACATCACCGGCGGCCACATCTCGGCGCCGCCGGAGGTGTCGGACATTCCCGGGCTGATACCCGACACTGAAGGCGCGCCGACACTTCCCAGTGACTTCGACGCCATGGGTTCAGCCCCGCAGGGTCTGACCCCACCGCCCGCGTCCGCGTCGAAACCCCGTTCGTTCCAGCCGATGAACGTCAACTTCGGCTTGTTTCCGCCGTTCGAGGGGCCGGACAAGGGACCGGACGGCAAGCGCCTCAAGGGCAAGGACAAGGGCTTCGCCCGCAAGCGCGCGATGGCGGCACGCTCTCTCGACGATCTCGCCGTTTGGCTATCGGAAAGCCGCCTGCAGGCAGCCGCCGAATAAAGCTGCGCCTATCGGCTGTGGGCTGGCGCGCGCTTGGGCATCCAGGTGCCGGCTGCGAAGGGAGCGGCGAGCGGCCGGAGCGTGCGGCGCGCGGCGGGTTCCAGTCGGGCCGAGACCCAATAGGCGAACGCCAGAATCACAGCGAGGGTCAGCACGACGGCCGCGATGTCGCCGAGCGACGGCGCCAGCGTATCGATCAACAGGTATCCGACCTGCTGGTGCACGAGATAGAGCGGGTACGTCAGCGCGCCCAGCGCGAGCACGGTTCGCGAGGCCGGTATCCAGCGTGAAGCCATGATGCCGGCCAGAAACAGCGCGTAGATGCCGACGTGCAGGATCGCCAGCAGCGGGAGGCTCAGCGTGTCGTCGTAGAAGCGGGCGAAGATGCGCAGGTTCTCGAACGCATGCAGTGAGCCCAGCCCGAACGCGAAGCCGAGCAGGCCCCAGGCGACAGCGCGCCGTTCGCCGGACAACAGGCGCTGGATCAGGATACCGCTGGCGAACAGGGCAGCGTACTCGGTGCAGAGCCCGAGGCGGAGTGCGCGGGACTGGAAGAAGCTCTCGTTGACGAAGGCGACGGCGAGCCAGATCGCGAGGATGGTCATCAGCCGGCGCTCGAACAGGCCGGCCGCGATCAGCACGGCGACCCACCCGTAGAACACCACTTCGATGACGATCGACCAGTAGGCGCCGTCCATGAACGGCTGGCCCAGGCCCGGCGCGACCATCGTGAGGTTGGCGAGCCACTGCCAGACCGAAACCGTCGGCGTGCCGTTGGCGAGCAGCAGCATCACGAGCGCGGTCACGGTCATGCAGACCGCGTAGGCCGGGTAGAGGCGCAGCAGCCTCGACAGGGCGAATTCGCGCCAGGTGCGTCCGTGCGCGGAGGCCGCGATCACGAAGCCCGAGATGAGAAAGAACAGGTCGACGCCGAGGAAGCCGTATTGTGCGGCGGGGGCGAGGGCCGGAAACGACGTTTGCATCGTCCCGCGCGCGGGGCCTGCATAACCGAAGTGGAACAGCACGACGGCGAGCGCTGCGACGAGACGCAGGAGATCGAGGCCCGCGAGGCGATCGTGCGGCCGGGCTGGCTGGAGCGAGCGGCGCAGGGAATTGTCCGTCAGGTCGGCTCTGCGAGTGGACCGGGGTGCGATCCGGCCGCGTGGTGCTACCATGCGCTGGCCGAAACTCCTCCCAACGCTTCCCTCGACTCTGCCGGCCATGTCCCGCTACCTTGCTGTTCGGGCCCTGGTTCCAGGTCGCTGCTACCGCGCCGCTCATCCCGCTTGCCTCACACGTGCAAAGGCACACGTGCAAAGTCGGTGCCACCGGCTGAACGGGATATCCCAGGCGTCGGCTGGTGGTTAATCGGCTGACCGGTTCCGCAAACGGCCGAGACTTCGATCGAGGATCGGGCTAAGACCGCCGCGGCCGGTGTGGCCGGCAAGGCTCTGGACATGAGGAGGACGAGATGGCCGACGAACCGATCGAAGGGGGTCGGGAGAAGCATCTCCTCTACGTTGCCGATCCCATGTGCTCTTGGTGCTACGGGTTCGGGCCCGTGATCGCTGAAATCGCCGATCATTTCGGCGATCGGCTGCCGGTGCAACTCATGATGGGCGGTCTCCGGGCCGGCAATACCCAGCCGATGACCGCCGCCGACAAGAGTACCATCGCGGGCCACTGGCAGAAGGTCCAGCAGGCGACGGGGCAGCCGTTCGACTTCGACAGCTTCAAGGCGCGCGAGGGCTGGATCTACGACACCGAGCCGGCCTGCCGAGCGGTCGTGACGATGCGGCTGCTCAATCCGAAGTATGCACTCGCCTACAAGGCACTGGTGCAACGCGCGTTCTATGCGGAAGGGCGCGATACCGCGAAGGAGAGCGTGCTCGCCGATGTCGCGGCGGAAACCGGTGTCGACCGAGAAATGTTCTTCGCGGAGATGATCTCCGACGAAGCCAGGTTGATGACCCAGCGCGATATCGCATCGGCGCAGAACGCGGGCATTCGCGGGTTCCCGACGCTGCTCGCCGGTGACGGGATGGGCAAGTACCTGCTCGTCACCAACGGCTACCGCCCGCTCGATGGCTTGACCGACGCATTGGAAAAATGGCTCGACGCGGAATGACGGCGTCGAGCCGTTCGCGTTCACTGCAGCATCGACGTGCGCTCGATGCGGGTGGGGGAGAGCTGACCGACGGGATTTTCCCCGCGTAGCACGCGCGCCAGATTGGTCAGCACATCCTCGCTTTCTCGGATCATGAACTCGGGCCGGCCGCCGGCCATGTGCGGTGTCCAGAGGACGTTGGCGAGATCGAGCAGCGGGCAGTCCGACGGCACCGGCTCATAGCGGTAGACATCGAGTGCGGCGCCGCCGAGATGGCCGCTCTTCAGCGCGTCGTAGAGCGCCTTTTCATCACACGTGCCGCCGCGCGATGTGTTGATGTAGTACGCGCCTTTCTTCATGCCGGCGAAGAAAGCCGCGTCCGCCATCTTCTCGGTCGCCTTCTCGTAGGGGACGTGGATCGAGACGAAATCGGATTGCGCCAGCAATTCCGCGCGCGGCACGTAGGTGATGTCGCCCAGCCGCTGTTCCTCGTCCGGGGTGAGCCGCGTGCGCTTGTAGTAGAGCACGCGCATTCCCATGCCGCGCAGGCGGCGCGCGACGAGGCCGGAATTCTCGCCCATGCCGATGAAGCCGATGGTGTGCTCGGCGAGGACGCGGATGTCCTTGATCTGGCCCCAGTTGAATTTGTTGCGCGGTGGATCGGCCGGGAAGCTCGCGTTCTTCGACGGGTCGCGCTGGGCGGTGACGCGACGATGCGCGGGCAGCAGGCTGCGCGCCATGGCGAGCACCAGCGCGGTGATGTGATCGGCGCAAGACAGGCTCGAAAAGCGCACGAGATCGGAGACGGTGACGCCGTGCTGACGCGCAGCGGCGATATCGATGTGGCGGGAATCCTGGCCGAATTGCTGGATCAGCTTGATACGCGGCGCGACGGTTGCGATGCGTGCACTGGGCATTTCCGTGCGCTCGAGCACGAGGGCGTCGGCCTGCGGGAGTGCGGCATCGACCTCCGCATCGTCCTGGCAGACGATGGTCTCGACGTCGCGCGGCAATCCGAGGCGGTCGCCCATGGACGTGAGCACGCCGAGTGGCTCGGAGAAGTCGGCGCCGAAGAAGTATGTGAGCGTTTTTTCTCCTTGCGGCGTCAGCTTGCGCAGCAGCGCCATTTCCATGAGACGGAACAGCGTGTCTTCCTCGGCGAAGACGACTGTGAGTGGCTGAGACATAGTCCCTCCTTTACTTTCATCGCGTCATGGCCCGCGTAGGTGGACCATCCACGTCACCTGTGATGATGGAATTGGAGCGCAGCAACGAGAAGTATAGTCCAATCGAGTGTCGTGGATGGCCCGGCTGAACCGGGCCACGACGGAATACTATTGTGATCGCGCCGCAGCAGGTTCGCGCCAATCGATCGACCAGTCCTGGATGAGCGCCATTTCCATCAGGCGGAACAACGTGTCTTCCTCGGCGAAGACGACTGTGAGTGGCTGAGACATAGTCCCTCCTTTACTTTCATCGCGTCATGGCCCGCGTAGGTGGACCATCCACGTCACCTGTGATGATGGAATTGGAGCGCAGCAACGAGAAGTATAGTCCAATCGAGTGTCGTGGATGGCCCGGCTGAACCGGGCCACGACGGAATACTATTGTGATCGCGCCGCAGCAGGTTCGCGCCAATCGATCGACCAGTCCTGGATGATCTCGTCCTGATCGGCATTGAGGGGACCGGGCACGCGCTTCACTTCGGCCGGTGTGCGCGACAGCAGGATCGGGCTCTTGAGCAGGTTCCACGTCGAGCCGTCACGGGCGGGTGCTTCGAAGATCAGGCCGCGTTCGCGGGTCTGCGAGTGGCGCAGCACTTCGCCGACCGACAGCACGGGGGCTGCCTTGATCTGGCGAAAGGCGAGTGCGGTAAGTACGGCCTCGCGGTCGCTGCCGGCCGATTGGCTTTCGACGGCTGTCCAATCCACGGGCTCGCCTGAAGCGGTCGATGTCTCGACGAGCACGGCGCCGTCACGGCAGGTGATGGCGCGATAGGAACTCTCGCGGCGGTCGGTGTTCCACGTCGTTCGTGTCACCCACGAGGCAGCATCCAGCATGGCGAGGTCGATGACCTGGCCTTTGCCGGTACGGTCGCGATACTCGAGTGCCGCGAGCGTGGCGAACAGCGCGAACTGCCCCGCATGCAGATCGGCGATGGAAATACCTGTCTTGTAGGGTACGCCCCCGACGCGGGTGAGATCCATGATGCCGGCAAGACCCTGAATGGTCGTATCCATTGCGCCGAGCCCGGCTGATGGCGCGTCGATCCCGAAGCCGCTGATCGCGCAATAGACGATGCGCGGGTTGATCTGGAGGATGCGCTCGGGCGTGAAGCCGTGGCGGCCGAGCGTGCCCGGCTTGGTGTTCTCGACGAGGATGTCGACCTTCTCGATCATCTTGGTCAGCAGATCGACGCGCCCGGGTTGACGGAGATCGAGCGTCATCACGCGGGTGTCGGAATTCGACAGCGAGAAAAAAAAGCCGTGGCCGTTGCGATGCGGCGGCATCTCGCGCGCGGGCTCGCCGCCGTCGGGTTCGAGCTTGGCGACGTAGGCGCCGAGCGCTGCCAGATGCCGGCCGACGAGCGGCGCGGTCGTGAACTGCCCCATCTCGATGACGCGCACGCCAGCGAGTGGCTTCAGCAGCGCTTGTGGCGCAGGACCGCGCGCGGGGCGTTTGCGTTCGGCGAGAATGGCTGCGCGGCCGCGGCCGGAGCGGACCACTGGAAGCTCGGCCGGCGTCACGCCGCGCGCCATCGATCCGCGTAGCGGCGAGCCGGGCACGCGGGTCTTGCCATCGGCGAGCGTGCGGATCATCCCGCGATGCGCGAGATTGGGTTCACTGCCGAGGCTTGCGACTTCGATGATCGGGCCGGTCGAGATCGAGATCGCGTTGAGTTCATCGACGCACTCCGCGACGGTGAGCCGGGCGATCCACGGTGAGATCTCGGCGTCGCATTCGGCGGCGTTGGCGACGCGCTTCGTCGTCGTGTCGTAGCGTGGATCGGCGATCAATTCGGGCTTGCCGATCAGCTTGGCGACGCGCGACCACTGATCGTTCGTGCCCGCGCACAGCAGCACCCAGCCGTCTTTCGCGGCGAACGTATTCCAGGGCGACATGGCCGGGTGATGATTGCCGACGCGGCGCGCTTCTCCTCCGGCGAAGTTCTTCGGCAGGAACGTCGCGAGCATCCCGACCGCGCAATCGAACAGCGAGGTTTCGACTTCCTGTCCTATGCCTTGAATGCGCGAAGTCCGGAGCGCGGCGAGAACACCGCTGGCCGCATACATCGCTGTGGACATCTCGATGATCGGGCCCTGGCAAAACGCCGGTGGTCCGTCGGGTTCACCGCTCGTATCCATGGTGCCGGCGAGGGCTTGGATCAAAGGGTCGGCGAACGCATTGCCGGTGAGAGGTCCGGCGCCGGACCCGAAGGCGGTGACGTCGCAGACGATGTGGGCGTCGGCGAGGGCTGCGGCAATGGGGTGGGGCCAAGCGGGATCGGTGTCGGTCGAGATGAGAACGACATCCGCGGCGCGGATCAGTTGGGCCGCGATCGATATGTCCGATGGCGTGTCGATGGTGTGCGAGTGCTTGCCGGGGGCGAGGCTCGACCGCGCAAGCTGTTTGTCGTGCGGCGGATCATCGGCGGCGAGCCGTTCGATCGCCACCACATCCGCGCCGGCTTCCGCCAGCAACGAGCCGCAGATCCCCGCCCCAAGGCGCTGCCCCAACTCCACGACGACGACGTTGTCGAGAAAGGTATCCGCAGATTTGCCGCTCATCGGACTTCCTCAGACCTTGTTGTCGACGACGACGTCGAGCAGCGAGGGCTTGCCGCTGCGGATCGCTTCGGCGATCGCCGCACCGATCTCCGCGGTGTCCGTGATGCGGCGAGCCGTCATGCCCATCGATGTCGCCAAGCCCACGAAGTCGACGCTCGGGTTGGCGAAATCCATGCCGATGAAGTGCTCGCTCTTGTGGAACGACTTCAGGCGGCGCTTGATGATGCGATAGCCGCCGTTGTTGCAGATGAGCGTGACGATGGGCAGCTTGTGGTGCGCGATGGTCCACAGCGCCTGGATCGAGAACATCGCGCTGCCGTCGCCGACCACCGTGACGATGGGCCGCTCGGGCTGCGCCATCGATGCGCCGACCGATGCCGGGATGCTCCAGCCGATCCCGCCGGAGCCACCGTTGAGGTAGGCGTAGCGGTCGCGGAACGGATAGAGGTCGGTCAAGTGATGCGTCGTCGTGAAGCCCTCGTGCACGATGATCGCGTTTTCTGGCAGCGCCTCGGTAAGCGCGAGCATGAACGCGTCGGGATCGATCGGCTTCGTAGCGGGCCGGGCTTTGATCGCGGCCGTGAGTTTGGTGCGCCGCGTGGTCCAGTTCGCGGGCTCGATGGCGGCGAGGCGGCGGGCCGCGGCGTCCTTGGCCTTCGCGGCACCCTTCTTCGCGATCAGCGGTGTCAACGCGCGCAGGGTCTCGCGGACATCCGCTGTCACTCCGATCTCGACGGCATAGTTCTTGGCGATCTCCCAGTCGTCGAGGCCGATATGGACGACGCCACAGGTCGGCGGCATGGGGTCGATGTCGCTGGCGACGGAGGTGCGCAGCGCATCGCAGCCGAGCACGATCAGGAGATCGTGCTGGTCGAGCAGCTTGCGCATTCCCGGCTGGTCTTTGGGCAGGAGGCCGATGTAGGCAGGGCTCGTCGAATGGAAGCACGCGCCTGATGCGAAGCCCTGCTGATAGGCGGGAGCGCCGATGGCCTCGGCGAATTTCGCTCCTTCGGCCAACGCGTCGCTGCGGACCATTTCGTCGCCGGTGACGATGACGGGCCGCTCCGATTTCAAAATACGGTCGGCGATCTTTTCGAGCAGATCATCGGAGGGGCGCACACGGGTCTCGACGACGCTCGTTTGACCGAGATCGATTCCGCCGGACCTGTTCAGGATGTCGCCGGGCAGCGAGATGAAGACGGGGCCGGGAGGCGCTGACAGCGCGACTTTCGCGGCGCGGTGCACGATGCGTGGCAGGTCCTCGAGCCGGGTGACTTCGACGGCCCATTTCACGATCGGCTCGGCCATGCGGACGAGGTTGTCGAACAGCAGGGGCTCGGTGAGGCCGTGGCCCAGCTCCTGCTGGCCGGCGGTGATGATCATCGGCACGCCGGTGTACTTGGCGTTGAAGATCGAGCCCATCGCGTTGCCGAGGCCGGGCGCTGCATGCACGTTGCAAGCCCCGAGCCTGCCTGATGCGCGGGCGAAGCCGTCGGCCATGCCGACCACGAGGCTCTCGTGCATCGACATGACATAGGTGAGGTCTGGGTGCTCGCCCAGCGCGTGCATCACGGGGAGTTCGGTCGTGCCGGGATTGCCGAACAGGTGGGTCACGCCCTCGCTCTTCAGGAGCGACACGAAGGCCGACCGGCCGGTGATCTCATTCTTCGCCATGCTGGTGGCTGCCTCTTGCTGATCCTGGTTGTCCCCCATCCTGCAACGAGCCGTGACGGGCGTCGAGGGTGGCGCGGCAGATTAGGCTGCTCCCGCATTCCACGGCTGCGATGTGGGCATGCGGGCGGTCGTGTTGACGTTCGGCGGGTTGCTGATCACAGTCGGGTCGAAACCACCTGAGGAAAGCTGCCATGGCCGAAGCCAAGACGCATCATTTCACCGACATCCTCTATTCCAAGGGCAGCGGCATCGCGACCATCACCATCAACCGGCCCGAGACCTACAATTCGGTCACGCAGCATTCGGTCGAGGAACTGACGGCGGCGTTCCGCGATGCGGCCGAGGACGAGGAGATCGGCGTCATCATCTTCACCGGTGCCGGCGAGAAGGCGTTCTGCTCGGGCGGCACGATGCAGGCCATATCGGAGCGGACTTCCGGGGTGAAGCGCGGCCATCTCCGCGTCCTGACGGGCCTCGCGATCCAGATGCGGACGTGCGGCAAGCCGGTGATCGGGGCGGTGAACGGCTATGCGATCGGGCTCGGCAACGAGCTGCACATGATCTGCGACGTTTCGATCGCGGCGGATCATGCCAAGTTCGGGCAGACCGGCCCCAAGGTCTCCAGCGTGCCGGTGTGGGCGTGCACCAACCTGCTGCACCGGACGGTGGGCGAGAAGCGCGCGCGCGAGATGCTGTATTTCTGCCGGCAGTACACGGCCCAGCAGGCGCTCGGGATGGGGCTCGTCAACCACGTCGTCCCGCTCGCGGAGCTGATGCCGACGGCGCGGGCCTGGGCGGAGGAACTCCTCGACAAGAGCCCGGCATCGCTTCGGATCGCCAAGCTCGCGTTCAACATGGAGTCCGACCAGAGCATGTGGGCGGGCATGTTCGCGGGCGGCGAGCTGCTGGCACAACACGTCGACAGCGAGGAATTCCTGGAAGGCCCGACGGCATGGCTCGAGAAGCGCAAGCCGAATTTCCGGCTCTACCGGAAGCGCAAGATCCGGGTGGGCAAATCAGGCTGATTCCGAAATCCGCGGAAGGGCATGTTTTCAACTATGTTTCCGCACCCGCATTGACGTTGCGGACAGGTGGCCCGACGGAAATGATGGCGAATACGGACAGCCCGCTGTAAAACGGCGCCGATCCGTTGGCTGATGCTTCAATCGAGGACGCGACCCCATGCGTTACGACGAGAACGATCGCGAGAGCAGCAACGTCGAGGACCGGCGGGGCCAGGGCGGCGGCGGAATGTTCGGCGGTGGCCGCCAGGGTATTCCCATCCCGATGGGCGGTCGCGGTGGCTTCAGTCTCACGACGATGCTGATCGTCGGTGCGCTGATGCTGCTGTTCGGGCTCAATCCGCTCGATCTCATCACGGGTGGCGGCGGAGCCGACATGAGCCGCGTGCCGCAGATGCCGCGCATGGATCAGGGGCAGGCGCAGCGGACCGGCCGCAACGATATACCGGGGTTGCCGGGCGGGCAGGCGCAGGTGTCCGGGCAGGACGAACTCGGGCGGTTCACGCGCAGGGTGCTCGCGGACACCGAGGACGTGTGGGACCGCGTGTTCCAGGCTTCCGGGCGCCAGTACAAGAAGCCGACGCTCGTGATGTTCACGGGTTCCACGCGCACGGCTTGTGGTCAGGGCTTGTCGCAGATGGGGCCGTTCTATTGCCCGCTCGATCAGAAAGTATACGTGGATCTCTCGTTCTACGAGGAGCTGAGACGGCGCTTCCGGGCGCCCGGTGACTTCGCGCAAGCCTATGTCATCGCGCACGAAGTCGGGCATCACGTCCAGACGATCCTGGGTGTCGCCGACAAGGTGCAGGAGATGAAGCAGGCCTATCCGCGCGAAGCAAATCAGATCCAGGTGCGGATGGAACTGCAGGCCGACTGCCTCGCGGGCGTGTGGGCCAATCTCAACGACCAGCTCAACAAGCGGCTGCAGCCCGGAGACATCGAGGAAGGTCTCAACGCCGCAAGCCAGATCGGCGACGACATGATCCAGCGCCAGACGCAGGGGCACGTGGTGCCGGAGAGCTTCACGCACGGATCGTCGGCCCAGCGCGTCCGCTGGTTCAAGACCGGCTTCCAGAGCGGCAACATGCAGGTCTGCGATACGTTCCGTACCAATCAGCTCTGAGGCGGGAGCCGGCTCGGGCTGGTGGTTATAGGACTTGGCGCGCTCGGCACTTGCCGTGGTTCGTCGCCGCGGTCCTCCGGCGCGGCTTCGGGTGGCCGCAACGAGAGTGCCGCGGGCGCTGCGCCCGTTCGGCGATGTCGAAGCGTGCCGGCTTCGCCCCGTCGAGCCAGCGGCGACTTACAGTCGTCGCCGATGGGTGCGCGGCGCAATAATTGCGTTTTGCAATGCGAAGCTCGGAAATCCAACTGTTTGTTATGGGGATGATTTTACGCGTTAACCGTTTTTAATGTTGACATGCGCTGTTTTTGCACCAATTCTACTGATCAGCTACCGGACGAGTGTCCGATACCGGTAGAAGTGGGCTGGAACATGAGTAGCGACAAGCTTTCCGTTGCTGCGCGGGCCGCAGGGTTCGCCATGGCTTATGACGAGGCGCCGGTCGGTACGGGAGTGAAAGCGCTTCCGGTTGTTCCGTCGCCACTTTCCGCGCTTCGGCAGGAGCCGAAAGCCCGGTCGACCGAAATGATCGTCGGGAAGATCGGCGGATCGTCTGGGATCTGGGGGCTCGGCGGCTGGAGCTTCTGGAAGACGGCCTGATCGCCGCGCCCAGCTTCACTGGTCACGAGACTGAAAGGTCACGAGACTGAAAGGTCACGAGACTGTCAGGGTCATAGAACTGGCAGGACCGAGAATTTCGAATTTCGATGCCGCGGTCGGACGGTTTCGCGCAAGCGCGTACCGGTCAGATCCGCGGCATTTTGCTGTTCGGGCTTCGGGGAGGCCGAATCAGATGGTCGGTCCCTCCTCTCGATCGTTGAAGGGCCTGCCCTTGTCGTTCGCGCAGTCGACATCGCCGTCAGCGCCTCCGCATCGGACGGCTGGTCGGGAGGCCGGGTTGTTGCTCAACTGCAAACAGATTGTTCAGTGCGCGCTTCCGGGCCTGCGAAACCTCTGGTTTATCAGGCAGCGGAATGACCGGCTGTGTTCGGTCACGGAACTTTGACCGGGCGGTATAGGGAAGCACGGATTGACGGCCAACTTTCCCAATGCATTGTACGACGCCTTCGCGTTCGAAGGCCTGCGGGTGCGGGATCGTCGACAGCTGGTCGCTGCCGACACCGGTGCTAGCGCGATCATTTGACCTGCCCTGGGAGAAACGTATGATCCGTATTCTGTCCGTTGCCGCCATCATGGCCGTCGGCGCCACCATCGCTTACGCGCAGGGAGCCGGTGGTGCGGCTGCCATCGCCGATCGCAAGGCCGCTATGAAGGCCGTCGGCGGCGCCAACAAGGGCCTGACCGATATGGCCAAGGGCGATGTGCCGTTCGACGCGGCCAAAGCTGCTGCGGGATTCAAGACGATCGAGGCAAGCCTGCTGAAGTCCAAGACGCTGTACGGCGACGACAGCAAGACCGGAGATACGGCTGCTCTCCCCGCAGTCTGGGAGAAGAAGGCGGACTTCCAGGCCAAGATGGACAAGGCGGTTGCCGACGCCAAGGCTGCTGCGGCCGGTTCTGCGACCGAGGCTGCGTTCAAGGACCAGCACAAGAAGGTCGTCTCGAATTGTGGTGGATGCCACAAGGAATATCGTCAGCCCCCGAAGAAGTAATCCGGGTCTGAACTCGATCGGGGAGGGCGCGTGGCACTGTGCTGCGCGCCCTTACCTTTTTGCGAACCCTTGTAGTTCCGGGGGCGGTTCGGCTGGCGGCCCCTGTAACTGGTGCGCCGAACCGACTATCGTGTGCACACCTCGTCGTCGAACCTCGAATGGAGAAGCGCATGGGCCGGTTCATCCGTAGGCTCAGCCTCGTACTGCCGGTGCTGGTGATCGCCGGTGGGGCCGTGTTCTGGTGGCTGACCGCGCCGTCGCTGCTGCCCGCAACCGTTCTGGTTGAGCGCAAACCCGATCTCGTCAACGGCAAGACGATGTTCAATATCGGGGGGTGCGCATCCTGTCATGCGACGCCCGTTTCCGATGCCAAGCCCGAGGACCGCTTGAAACTCGGCGGCGGCTTCGCGATGCACACGCCGTTCGGAACCTTCAAGGTGCCGAACATCTCGAGCCACCCGACAGCCGGCATGGGCAATTGGATCGAGATCCAGTTCGTGAACGCCATGCAGCGCGGCGTCGGGCGGAACGGGGAGCATCTCTATCCCGCGTTTCCCTATGCGTCTTACCAGCGGATGCGGCTGGACGACGTCCGGGACCTCTTCCACTTCATGAAGACGCTACCGGCTGTCGACAAGCCGTCCGAACCGCATCAACTCGGCTTTCCGTTCAACATCCGCCGGGGGCTGGGGATGTGGAAGCTGCTGCACCTCGACGGAAAACCGTTCGAGCCTTCGCCGACGCGTTCGGCGCAACTCAATCGCGGCGCCTATCTCGTGGAAGGGCCGGGGCATTGTGCGGAGTGCCATTCACCGCGTGATCTGAGCGGGGGGATAGATCCGAAGCGCCGCTTCGCCGGCGGGCCCGATCCCGAGGGCAAGGGCTTCGTTCCCAACATCACGCCGCACGCGGACGGCATGGCGAAGTGGTCGGACAAGGACATCGCCTATCTGCTCGAGACGGGGCAAACGCCGGATGGCGATTCCGTCGGCGGCAGCATGGCGGAAGTGGCGATCAACACCGGCCTGATCAGCGCACAGGACCGCGCGGCGATGGCGGCCTACCTGAAGGCGCTGCCTCCGATCCCGAGTAGGCCATCGAACAAATAGTGTGGCTCATCCGGATCGGGGACGCCGGAAACTACCTTTTGGACACTCCGAACAATAGCCAAATCGTAAATTGGCTTCCCTCCCCTCCCCCTCGTGGTGAGGGGTCGGGGGTGGCCAGAATCGCTCGATTTCTGGTGGGCTTCCCCCTCCGGCCCTACGGGCCACCTCCCCCACGAAGGGGGGAGGAGAGCCGAGAGGCCGGCGCTGAAATAGAAGTGGTTATTGTTCGGAGCTGCCTCTAACGCTTGGCAGAGCGCGCGGCGGTTTGCTTCGTCTTTTCGAGGTGCGCGACGATCTCATCGGTCGTCAACAGGTCGGCGTACTTCTGCTCCATGTCGAACAGGTTCGCCTCGTGCGGACCCAGCGCGCGATCACCGACGCCGTCCTTGACGACGATGGTGCGGAAATTCGAACTCATCGCATCGATCACGGTGGCGCGGACGCAGCCCGATGTCGTGCAGCCCGTGACGAGCAGCGTGTCCACCCCCTTCGAGATCAGCCAGTTCGTCAAGTTCGTGCCGAAGAAAGCTGACGGCTGCGTCTTGCGCAGGACGTACTCGCCGGGGCGAGGCGCGAGCTCGTCGACGATCTGGCTCAGCGGCGAGGTCTCGGTGAGCTTGAGCAGGCTCGGTGCCTTCAGGCAGAACACACCCGCGTCCGAACCGTCGGCGGCGTAGACGACGCGGGTGTAGGCGACGGGCACGCCGTGCTTGCGGCAGGCGGCCAGCAGTTTCGCAGTCTGCGCGATCGCTTCGGGGATATTGCCGCCGCCGAACGCGGAGGGGTCGTTGAAGCCGTTGACGAAGTCGACGACGACGAGCGCAGGCTTACCGCCGAAGCCGGAGCGATTGCCGAAGCCCTGCTTCTTGTAGACGTCGAGATCGGACATGGCGCTGCTCTGCAAAGACCGAAAGGACGATCGAAACGATGACGAAAGGGCCGAAGGCGCGGCGCCCTTCGATCGGATGCTTTTGCTGCGACGTCAGCTCCAATAGGAGATCACGCTCTGCTCGACGACGTCCTCGTACTTCGGGTTGCCCTTGATGAGCCCGACGTTGCGCTGGAACTCGGTCATGCCGGCTACGAACTCGGGCGTCACGCGGGGATCGTAGTACGGCAGGTCGCGGCGGATGAGCTCGGCGATGAGGCCGGCCTCGTGCTCGGGAAACAGCTTCTGGCCGACCTTGGTGGCAAGTGTCACGTCCGCCTTCAAGGCCTTCTGGGTCTTGACGATTGCGCGGACCATGGCTGCGACGGCTTTGGGGTCGTCCTTGATGACCTTGTCGGACGTCATGATGGCGGCCATCGTGTAGTATTTCGCCTTGGGCGGGCCATCGCCTCGCCGCGCATCGATCACCATCGTTCCCCAGCCGCCGGTCACGGCGACCTCAGCGCCCATGCCGTTGGCCCAGAACCCGTCGATCAGGCCGGCCTCGAGGGCCTTCGCGGCGGCGACGCCGAAATTCTTGTTGGGGCCGAGGAACGCACCGGGGACCGGACCGATCTTCACGCCGTCCTTCACTTCGTCGATGCCGCTTTCCTTCAGGAGTTGCTTGAGGCCGAGGTTGACGAGCGGCGCCGCGCCGATGCTGCACCCCTTGATCGCGGAAATGTCGCCCTTCTTGGCGCCCAGGCTCTTCTTCAGGATCAGGAACCAGTACATGTGCTGGGCTTGCGCGCAGATCACCTTGCCGCCCTTCCATTCCGGAAATGCGTGCGGCACCGAATGGGCGGAGCCGCCGACGAAGTGGATCTTGCCGTCGCGCAGTTCTTCCAGGGTCTTGTCGACGGGCGGGATCAGCTCGAGGCCGACATCCAGACCTTCTTCCTTGCAGAATCCGAGTTCCACAGCGGCAGCTGCCGGGAAGTAGGAATTCGAGATCATGTCGGGAATTGCGAGGATCATGCGCATGTTTGTTCTCCTGTTGCAGCGCGATGGTGCCGCAATGCGACCACGATGTCTACCGGGGCAGGTGGCCCGAGGCGGGCGTCGGTTGCGGCAGACTGGGGAGTTGTCAGGGTTGCTGCAACTCGAAAAAAGGCGCCGTGAAATCGCACCCGGGAAGAGGCCCGCCGGTGGCCGAAGCGTAGAATTCTAGACAAATCCAACCGTCGTTCTGAACTCGATTTCAAGAGCGGATGATTAGTCTCGCTATTTGGTCGAGTTGAATAGAACGAGTGCTGATGATGCGAGAGCATTATATCCGTCGAGTGTCTCATCGTTTTCGCAGGGAGACCGAAGGTACGGTCATCATCCCGTTCGCGCTGTCGGTCATCGTCCTCAGCGCTACAGTCGGCGGCGCGATCGACTTCAATCGCTGGCACAACGCCAAACGGGTGACCGGCGAAGCGATGGACGCAGCCGTGCTGGCCGGCGTCCGAACGCTGCAGCTCAATCCCGGCAATACTCAGATGGCGCTCGATGCAGCCACGGCGTATTTCCAGCGGAACATCGAAGGCAAGGTTCAGCTCAGCGTCAATTCGGTTCAGTTCTCGTTCGTCGACGACAACTCGGCCTTGACGGCGACGGGCGATGCCAAGATCGACGCGACGTTTCTCAAGACGATCGGCATTCCCAAGCTGACGGTGCTCAGCGACACCGGCAGCAACATGCCGAAGGCGAAGATCACGACGGGCGGCCAGGGCGGCAGCAACCTAGAGATGTCCCTGGTGCTCGATGTCACCGGATCGATGTGTAACGACGGGTCGGGACCGTGCACGTCCAGCACCAAGATGGACGGCTTGAAGGACGCCGCCAACAAGCTGATCGATATGGTGATCTCGTCGAACCAGTCGACCTACTACACGAAGATGTCGATCGTTCCGTTCTCCTCCAACGTCCGCGTCGGACCCGATGGCGGAGGTTGGGCCAGCATGCGACTGCTCACCGATCTCAATCCCCTCTGGAGCGGCTACCGCAACGAGTGCCAGGGCTGGACGCAGACCGGGGGGGACGTCGGCTCGGGCGAGTACGTCTATGGGCAGTGGTCGTGCACCGGCGGGTGGGTCGCCACTCACTACACCAACCAGAAGATCATCCCGTGCGTGACCGACCGGTTCTACGACAACATCTGGGATCTCGACTACACCGACGATCAGCCCGGCTCCGGCCGCTGGCTGATGGCCATCGACGGCAATCGCATGCCGAAATCGTGGGACAGCTCGAACAACGCACCGACCAGCGGGCTCGGCGCGTCGGCGGCGGACCCCGCGACGTTCTGGAGCTACAACAGCAACGGGTCGTGCTGGGATTCGGCACAGAGCAACGAGATGCTGCCGCTGACCAGCGACAAGCAGGTCTTGAAGGCGAAGATCAACGGCCTGCAGGCCTACGGTCCAACGGGCGGCGCACTGGGTACGGCTTGGGGCTGGTACACGCTGTCGCCGAAGTGGACGAGCATGTGGACGGGCAACTCGCGGCCGGGTGAATATGCGGATGTCACGAACATCCAGCCGAACGGCAAGCCGCTCCTGCGCAAGGTCGCGATCATCATGTCGGACGGTGTCTACAATACGTTCCGCGGCTGGGCCGGCCAGGACCAACAGCAGGTATCGAACTACGCCAAGCAACTGTGCACCAATATGAAGGCGCAGGGGATCGAGATCTTCACCGTCGGGTTGACGCTCGACCAGCTGACGACGGCCGAACGGGCCATCGCCGAGGATACGCTGCGGTCGTGCGGCACGGATGTCTCGCACTTCTATGCGACGCTCGACGTGGTCGAGCTGCAACAGGCGTTCCAGGACATCGCCTATCAGCTTTCCGGCATCACCCTGACGCGGTGATCCCCGCCTGCCGACAGTTCCGATGACGTCGACGCCGCAGCGCAAAATGACAGCGCTGCGGCGTTCTCGTATGATGAGCCCGTGGAGGACCGTCATGCGTAGCAAGGGCGTGCGTAACAAAGACGATGGCTCGAAGCCATCCACCCCGAAAGCGATCGCGGAGCGCATCGCGAACCGCGCGGCTTACGACCGGAACAAGTCCGCGAGGACCAATCAGCGCGCGGTCGAGGCGGCCGACCGTCTCCTGAAGGAGATGGACGACGTTCTGAAGCACCTCGGGCGGAAGCGCTGACGGATCAGGTGATCGAGGCGGCGCGCTCGAACCCCTCGATCATGGCGACGCGGCGGAGATATGCACGCTGCTTGTCGCGGTCGGCGATGATGCCGCGAAGCTCGTCGTAGAAGCGCGCCTGCGCCGCTGCGTCCTTGTTCTCCATGTTCTTCTTGTTCTCGATCGTCTGGCGTTGGAGATACTCCTGCGCGACCGTGCGGCGCTGGCGGTCGTAGAGGGCGAAAAGGTCCTCTGATGCGCCGTGATGCCAGATGCGGCCGAGTTTCTCGACGAGATTGAAAACGTCGTGGAAGCCGAAATTCATGCCCATTCCACCGAGCGGATTGTTGATGTGGGCAGCGTCGCCCGCAATGAGAATCCGGCCGTTGAAATAGCACGACGCGACGCGCTGGTGGACCTGATAGATGTTGCGGTGGACGACATCGTAGGGAGTGTCCTTCGCCAGGAAGCGCTGGATCAGATGCTGCACGTGGGCTTCCGCGAAGATCTCGCTCTCGGGCGTGGCCGAGTCCATCGGGAATACCACGCGCCACGTGCCCTTCTCGTCGTGGCCGGGCACCTTGAACAGCGCGCACCACTGGTCGGGGTCGGCGATGTAGTTGGTCAGCGCGAAGCCGTGGGGGGCGAAGTCGTACTTCGTCGACAGGATCAGGAAGCGCTCGTCGTAGGTGAAGCCTTCGAAGTCGACGCCCATCGACTTGCGGACCTGGCTGCGGCCGCCGTCGCATCCGATGATGTAGCGGCCCCGCATCGTTCTGGGGCCGGACGGCGTATCGATTTCGGCGGTGACGCCGCTCGCATCCTGAGTGACGCCGGTGACCCGGTGATCGAGCAGGACGGGGTGCTGCGGATATTCGGCGAGCAGGCGGTCGCGGAGCATGGCCGCGATCTTGTGCTGCTCCAGCATGAGGCGGAACGGATAGGGCGTGTCGTCGGAGAGAACGCCCAGGTCGAAGTTGGCGATCACGCCGGCGCGGCGGTCGCGGTAGTGGTAGTTCGGGACGACGTAGCCACGATCGATCATCGGCTGGGTCATTCCGATGGTCGCGAACAACTCGAGGCTCGGCGGATGGATGGTGCCGGCGCGTGGATCATCGAAGATCTTGTCGCCGGCTTCGAGCAGAGTGACCGGTATGCCGTTGCGCGCCAGCAGATAGGCCGCCGTATAGCCCACGGGGCCGCCGCCGGCGATCAGGATGCGGTTGTGCTCGTCCATGGTTCTCTCGGCCTTTCCCGGTCGTATCGGCAGGTCTTCTCGACGGTCGTGCATCACGGTTTTTCGACTTGAACCGACTGTAGCCGTCTCCGATGATGTGGGAAGGCCGACACATCGCCGCCGTCCCCGTGCGGCGTACGGTCGGAGCGGCAAGCGCAGGAGGCAACCATGTCCGACGGTCTCGATCCCTTGATCCTCGATCTCGTGGAATGGGTGGCCCGCTCGCCCCGGAGCTATACAGAAGTGATGGAGGCGTGGCGAACCTCGTGTCCGCGGTTAACCGTGTGGGAAGATGCGGTTGAGCGGGGCTATCTCGTGCGCAGCGCGGGTCCGACGGGACAGGGTGCATTCGTCTCCGTGACTGAACTCGGCTTCGCATTCCTGCAATCCGGGAGACGCGCGGCTAGCGTGAATGTCGACCAGAGGGTTTGAGCAGGATCAAGTTCCGGAGAACTTTCGTGCTGGCGCACGGTCCCCGGTCGGGTAGAAATTCCTCCTCACATACCCATCATCGAGGACCGTGACGACATGCAGAAGAAGATCGACGAGAAACCCGCTCAGGTTCTGACGCGAGCCCAAGCACCCTGGATCGGGACCCGCGGCCGTATCGGCGTGATCATTCCGTCGACGAACATCGGCGTCGAGTACGACTGCATGCAGTTTCAGCCGCCCGGCGTGACGTGGCACTTCTCGCGGTTCTGGGTCGGCCAGCCCGACTTGTCGTCCGACAACATGTTCCTGGCCTTCATCGACGAGATCCGCAAGACGATCCCGCAGTCGATGCAGAACATCATGACCTGCGAGCCCAGCTACATCATGATGGGCATGTCGGCGGAGACGTTCTGGGGCGGCCTTGCCGGCAACGCGGAGTTCGAGGGCCGGTTGCGCGACGATATCGGGCCGGAGATCGGCCTGACGAGCGGTGCGGCGGCCCTCAAGGCGGCGCTCGATGCGTTCGGCGCCAAGAAGGTATCGGCGCTCACGCCCTATCAGTCGGTCGGCGACGAGCAGGTTCATCGCTATCTGGTCGAGTCGGGCTATGAGGTGCACAAGGTGATCGGCCTCAAGTGCGATACCGCGACATCGATCGCTCACACGCCGCCGCACGAAGTGATCGACATGGTGATGAACGAGCTCGACGCGCCCGATGTCGACGCGATCGTTCAGGCGGGGACGAACCTGTCGGCCGTCAACATCTTTCCGACCCTCGAGCACAAACTCAAGAAGCCGGTGATCCCGATCAACGTCGCCACCATCTGGCACGCCTTCCGGGCGCATGGGATCATGGACAAGTTCTACGGCAAGGGTTGGCTGATGGAGCGGTTCTGAACGTCGAAAGGGCCGGACGATGCCCGGCCCTTTCACACAACGGAGCGTGATCGGTGGAGGTGTCTCCTACTTCGGCGCGCGCTTGGCCAGAATGCGCTGCAAGGTGCGGCGATGCATGTTGAGGCGACGCGCGGTCTCCGAGACGTTGCGATTGCACAGTTCGTAGACGCGCTGGATGTGCTCCCAGCGGACGCGATCCGCCGACATGGGATTGTCGGGAGGCGGCGCCTTGGCGTCACCGGGCGCCAGCAGTGCGTCGGTGACGTCGTCGGCGTCTGCGGGTTTGGCGAGATAGTCGACCGCGCCCAGCTTGACCGCCGATACGGCGGTGGCGATGTTGCCGTAGCCGGTGAGCACGATCGATCGGGCCGAGGGGCGGACGCGATTGAGCTCGGCGATCACGTCGAGGCCGTTGCCGTCCTCGAGGCGCATGTCGACCACCGCGAAAGCGGGCGCCTTCTGGCGGATGAGATCGAGCCCTTCGCTGACGGAATGGCCGCTGCGGACCTCGAAGCCGCGCGTTTCCATGGCTCGGACGAGGCGTTGCAGGAAGGCGCGATCGTCGTCGACGAGGATCAGCGAGCAATCTTCCGGCAATTCATCCTTGTTGAAGCTCAGGTCTTCTTCTTCATCTGACACGGCGCGGACCTCCTGGATGGGTCACATATAGCGCGTATTCCGGGGTTTAGAAGTCCGATAATGCATAACGGTCAATGGCTCGCTGCAATGATCTGCGGTTCTGGAGTGGAACGCGGCGCAGGCCATGCGCCTTGCGAGGCCTCGAAAGAGTGCCTGGGCCATGCAACCTTGACGACAGCGCCGGTGCCGCCGCCGCTACGGTTCCCGAATGTTACGGTGGCGCCGGACCTTTCCAGAAGCGTCTTCGCGATGAAGAAGCCGAGGCCTAGCCCGCCGGCATGTGCCGAGGGCTGGGGTGATGGCGGGCCGCCGTTGGGGCGCGGACCCGACCGCGTCGACTGGCGCGTCGTGACGTAGGGCTCGCCGATGGTATCGAGGATTTCGGGCTTGAAGCCGATGCCGTCGTCGGCGACCACGATGGAGACCTCGCGTTCGCTCCACCGGGCGGTGATTTCGACGCGCTGGCGGGCGAAATCGACGGCGTTCTCGATGAGGTTGCCGAGACCGTGGATGACGCCCGGCCGGCGTTCTCCGACGGGTTCGGCATTGCCGGCGATATTGTCCGGCTGGAGCATCATCGGGCCGGCGTCTATCGCTACCGTGACCTTGCCCGTCCGATAGGGCTCGGTCGCCTCTTCCAGCAGTTGTCCGACCGTCAGGGTGGAATGGAGCGGGTCCTGCTCCTCGGGGCTCTGGGTGAGCTTCTGCAGCAGATCCCGGCAGCGCAGAGCCTGGCTGTTCAGCAGCTCGATATCCTCCCGGTAGGGGCTGTCCTTGGGGACGTCGCGGACCATCTCCTTGGTGACGAGAACAATCGTGGCGAGCGGTGTACCCAACTCGTGCGCGGCGGCGGCCGCCAATCCGTCGAGTGCGTGCAGCTTCTGCTCGTGCGCCAGCACCATCTCGGTCGCGGCCAGCGCTGCCGACATCTGCCGGCTCTCTTTCGCCAGCCGCCAGGTGTAGAGCGCCATGAAGATCAGGCACGAGGCGATCGCGGCGAGGATGCCGAGGCTGTAGATCTGGGGAATGGACAGCGGTCCCGCCATCGGCAGCGTGGGATCCCAGGGAAGCGGAAGGTAGAAATTGACGAGTAGCGCCGCCGACGCGAAGGCGACCGTGCCGATCAGCACGGTGTTGCGCGGCGGCAGAGTCGAGGCCGAGACGGTCACGGGCGCGACGAGCAGGATGGAGAACGGGTTGGTGATGCCGCCCGTGAGGTACAGCAGCGAGGCGAGCTGGAGGGTGTCGTAGATGAGCAAGGCGGTCGCAAGCGTCGTATCCAGTCGGTGCCGTGACGTGTAGCGCATGCGCAGGAACACATTGAGCCACGCAGAGCAGGCGATGATCGCGAGGCAGTATCCCAGCGGCAGCGGGAAGCGCAGCCCGAATGCCACCATGGTGACTGCGATCGTCTGTCCGATGACGGCGAACCAGCGCAGGCGGACGGTCGTCTGTAGCCGCAGCCTGCTCTCCCATAAGTCTACGGGAACTCGGTCGGTCACGATGGGTTTGCGGGCCTCTGCCTTGGCCATCGGTTCCTCGTCGATAGATGTCGTCGCGTTATAGCACCGTGTCCGGCGGATGAGTGAACTGGTTTCGCACGGGGCCGAGTCGGCTGCTGCCGGGGCGACCCTTTCCCTCGGTGTTGCGGTTGACTAATGCTGTGCGCAGATTCGGTGGCGGTGAACGCTTCCGCGGAGCCGGCGGCCGAGAGAGGAATTCGCAGCATGCGGATGAAACTGCCCGTATTGATCGTCGGCGGCTTGATCCTCGGCGTGGGCCTGGGGCTGCTGTTGCTGCCCGGCGCGCTCGGTCGGCTGGTGCCGGCAGGCGCCGTTCGCACCATCGGTCAGGCGACGGTCGGGGGACCTTTCACCCTGACGGACCACAAGGGGCGGCGTGTCACGGATCAGGAATGGCGCGGCAAGTACATGCTGGTGTTCTTCGGCTTCACGTTCTGCCCGGACGTCTGCCCGGCGGCGTTGCAGGTGAGCGCGGCTGCCCTCGACAAACTCGGCCCGAAAGCCGATCGGGTGGCGCCGCTGTTCATCAGCGTCGATCACGAGCGTGATACGCCGGAGATGCTCGCCCGGTATGTATCGAGCTTCCATCCGCGGCTGGTGGGGCTGACGGGATCGGCGGAGGAAATCGCGGCCGTTACCCGCGCCTATCGCGTGTATTTCAGGAAGGCGAAGGACGACAAGTCCGCAGCGGCCTACACCTACGATCACTCGTCGATCGTCTATCTGATGGGGCCCGACAGTAAGTTCATCACCCATTTCACGCACACGACATCCGCGGACGCGATGGCAGCCGGCATCGCACGCCACGTGAAGTAGGCCGACGTTGCAACACACCTTCATCGCCGAAGGCGATCCGGGAGCCGAGCGACCCGGCGCGAGCGCCGCCCCATCGGAGCGCGACCAGCGCGTGAGATGAAATATGGTGCGGACGGCGGGACTTGAACCCGCACGACGTTGCCATCGAGGGATTTTAAGTCCCTTGTGTCTACCGATTCCACCACGTCCGCTCAGACTGTGATCGATAAGGGCTGGGCTGCCTCCCGTAAAGGGAGCAGGAAACCTCGGTCTGGGGTAGATGAGCTGGGGCTCTGGTGCGGGCAGACGGGCTTCATGCCGTCCCGGCGATTTCCGCTTCGAGGCAGCGGCTCACTTGGT
>CAZNMY010000009.1:0-95594 GCA_964574325.1 uncultured Devosia sp.
AGCAGTGGCTCGGATCATGACGGTGCTCTTACACCACAGCTTGGGGCACGATCGGTTGGGAGCAGGCCGGGCCGTGAGGCCATCAGAACTTGATGGTGGCGCCCGTGTAGAACACGCCGACATCGTCGATCGCGTTCGACTTGCGAGTCTCGAGCGTCGTGCGGTTGATCATGGTCAGGTCCGCGGACGAGGACAGGTAGCCCATGTAGAGCTTCATTGCGGCGGCATTGATGTCCTGCGTGACGCCGACGCCCCAGGTATTGGTCTCGGCCGTCTTGATGTTGGTCGTCGCGCCAGCGACGCCGGCGAACGGGTTCAGAACGTCGGCAGCGCCGACGGTCTCGAACGCCTGATTGCGGACGCCGCCATGGCTCTCATAGCTGGCGTAGCTGCCCCAGAAGGTCGTGGAGCCGAGGCTGGTGAGCTTGGCGACCCAACCGGCCTGGATCCACCAGGAGCTGTCCTTGTTGTCGATCTCTGCGCCGTAGCCGGCACGGAGCGAGTTGGCGACCTTGGTGCGGTTGTCGTCGGTGAGCTGGCCAGCGCCGCCCGACACGTAGAGGCCGGTCGGCACGTGCATGATGCTGGCGCTACCCGTGAGAGCCGAGCACGACGTTGCCGAAACCGTAGCAGCCGGAACAGCACCGCCCTCGTTCGAGCACATCAGCATGTCCGGGCCGGAGAAGCTGGAGTAGCCGATGCCCGCAGCGACGCGGATCGCGCCGAACGTCTCGACATAGCGCAGCGCTGCCGACCAGGCATCATCCATGCCCCACGAGGCCTGGACGTTGAAACCGGTGGACTTCGACTGGCCCAGGAAGAACGGCGAGGTGTACTTCACGCCCGAGAAGTCGGAAGCGTACACATAGTCGGCGGTGTTCGAGTTGTTGCGATGGAAGGCGCGGTTCCAGTCCATTGCGCTGAGGCCGGCATTGCCGGTCGTGCCGGAACGGCGCAGCAGCAGGCCCTGATGAGCCCGGCCCATGGAGTAGCCGCTGCCGGAGAAACCATCCGGGCTCGCCAGATTGATCAGGTCGACGCTGTTGGCAGCCTCGCCCTGACGGCCGACCGAGATCATGCCGTAGGTGTTGGACTTGATCCACCAGTTGGCTTCGCGAAGCGAGACCGACTGGGTGTTGTAGGCCGGGATCTGCACGCCGTTGCTCGCGCCCAGAGCGAGCTGGTTGTAAGAGCTGGAGCGATAGGCGCGGATCTGCATCTCGATCTTGTAGCCGGCCGACCAGTCGCTGTTGATCTTGGCCGAGCCCTGGAAGCCGATACGGTTCTTCGTATCGTGGTTCTCGAGCACGAAGGTGTTGCTCTCGGACCCGTCGTTCCACCACATGATGGATTCCGACACCTGGCCGTACACCTGCAGCGAGACCTTGCGGTTGCCCTTGCGAGCCGTAGTGGCCTCGAGTTCGGCGACGCGCTCCTCGAGATCTGCGCAGCAGTTGCCGCCCAGGTCGGCAGCGTTGACTGCGGTCATTCCGGAAACCAGGCCCGCAACCGCCAGCATTGCTGCGCGGCTGATCGTGTTTACTCTTACCCCGTTCATAGCCCCATGATCCTCTGTGGTGCAAAACTATCACGCTTCGTGACCGTCCAGCGACAAGCGCCAGCGCGCCTGCTGTCCTCGATCACATCTGCATGCCGGCCTTTCATCCATCGTTTCCGACGAGCGCAAGCGACACGAAAAAGTCCTATCTCACCGGCGCGGGAGAGTCGATTTTCATATTATTTTCAATAAATTGACATGCTTTAATAGAGGTGCGGTCGGCGTGACGGATTTGTGTCGCCTCAAGTGACTGGAGTAGCGCGATTTGAGGGCTGTCGCAGGCGTCATATTTCGGCGGACGCGATTGCCGAGGCGAGGTGCGAAATTGCATCACCGGACACCGATTCGCACCTCGGCGTTCGCTACGGCGCGCGAACGAACACTTGAACCGAGCACATGCGGCGACATGCGCGCTGGAGCAGCCTCGGGCTCGGGGGGGCTCGTGCAGGCGCGGCAGTTTCTCCAGCCCCGCTGGACCCACGTCGGTCTTGGGGATGGCGCGGCACTGATCTGCAAAAAGCTCGAATGACCTCGTCCAGCGGCGCCGCTCATCCCATCCGAGCCAACGCGATGCATCAGCTGTGCGAAAGCGTCTGATGGCTCTCGAGATTGTAGGTGTGCCGCGCCACACGGTCGAGCAATTGTGCTTCGAGCCTGAGGACGATCGGCGGGGCGTCGCCGACCGCGGAGGTCTTGTGGATTTCTCCGGGCAGGAAGAAAGCGATCTCGCCTTCGTTCTGGACGAAACGCTCGCCCGCGCGAAGCTCCGGCGCCGTCAAATCGGCCTTGTCGGTGTACGCCCAGGTGTACTTGGTCTGCTCGATCGCGCCCTTGTAAACGCCATAGACGACATAGGACGCGCCATGGTCGTGCGCACGTGCGCCGCCGGTGGCTTTGCCCTTGGGCGTGAGTGACGTCATCAGGCAGAAGCCCGGCCCGGGATGGCCGTAGGTGTCGTCGATGTGCAGATCGATGCGGCCGGGCTTGCCGCCGCCGCGCTGCTGGATCTCCTCCATCAGGCCCGGGCTCGCGAGCAGGGTCCGCATGTGCGCCGAGATGCCCTGCGCTTGCGCTCTCGCGTCCGGTGTGGTGGCGAACTCGTCCCTGACGGCGGCCACGAAACGATCGATCGCTCCCATCTCACATCTCTCCCGATGAGGGCGACCTTGCTTTGCGGTGTCGCCCTTTGAAAATCTTTCCGGCGGCCAGGGTGCAACGGACCCCATCCACATGCAAGCCCGACCGACAGCCCGATTGGATCAGCTCGCTGAACAAGGGTGGAGAATACGGGGTGACGAGGACCGAACCAGGATCGCGACCCGGTTCTGGCCCCCGGATGCCCCTCGGCCAGGGCCACGTCGCTGCCGGCGTCGCGCAGGCGCGGTCACAGCTCGTCAATTCGACCGAAATGGAACATGCCCCGGCCGGAGCATCGCATTCGTCCGCCATGGAAGACCCGGCGACCCGCACCGGCATGACTTGCGCGCCCCGAATGGCCCCGGGTGCGACCTACCGGACGACCATGACCGGCACGGTCGACTTGTTCAGAACCTTTTGCGCGACGCTGCCGATCAAAGCTCCTCTCAAGCCGCTGTGCCCGTGAGTGCCCATCACGATCAGATCACATCCCTGGCGCTCGGCAGCCTTGAGGATCTCGTCCTCGGGGAAGTCGCTCGTTGCATGCAGACCGGTAAAGGCGACGGCGGCAGCCTTGCACGCCTCCTCGACATACCCGAGCGCCCTGGCCGTAGCCTCGTCGATCAGCTTCTGATGTTCTTCGGGCTGGGCGTAGCCGACGGGCAAGTTGTACCGATAAACGATCGGGGTCGCCGGTGGGGCAGCGAAGAAAGCCGTGACCTTGGCTCCGACGGCCTTGGCCAGAGCCACGCCTTTAGCCACTGCCTTCTGGGAAGCCTCCGAACCGTCTGTCGGCACAAGAATGTTCTTGAACATTTTGCACGCTCCCTTGTCGTTTGCGGTCCGCCACCACTATGGCGTGCGGACCGCATCTGCCTTGACAACGCGCAACCAGCTCACTTGGCGTACGGCAGCACCCAAATCAGCATGCCGATCGCGTAGCAGATCGCAGAGCTGACGAGTGTGAACGGGATGCTCCACGACAGGAACTCCCTGAGTGAGATCTTGCGATCCTCCTCCTTCTCGGCAAGCCGCAGCGCTACGTAGAGAGCGGGCGCGCCGGCCACCGTCATGTTGGAACCCAGTGTGCCCGCCCAGAGAACGAACCAGTAGAGCGGCCAGGGCTCGATGCCCGCCTTGCCGAGCTCCTTGATCATGTTGAGGAAGGTGAGGATGTAGGCATCATGCTCCACGATGCCGACGATCGGGATCGTCACCCAGTAGAGGATGGTGGCGCCGAGCGCGTAGTTCTCCTTGAAGAACGGCTTCATCCAGTTCGCGAACATGTCGAGGACGTGCGTCTTCTCCAGGCCGCCGACCAGTGCGAAAAGCGCGATGTAGAACAGGATGGCGCGCCAGTCGACTTCCTGCAGGATGTGCTCGAACGTCGGCGCATCCTTCAGCCTGGAGTGCAGCATCTCCACGATGAAGACCGTGATCACCGCGCCGGTCAGAGCGATGAAGCCCAGCGACGTGCCGATCCATTCCCGTGCGGCCATGGCGATCACCGTCAGCAGGAACATGCCGCAGGCGATCTTGGCGAACAGCGGATCGGGAATGTCCGCCTTGATCGAGGCGATCCCCTCGGCAGAGGGCTTACCGATCTTGAGGAAGCCGTAAACCCACATGAAGGCCAGCGTGAGCACGAACGTGGCTATCAGGATCGGGAACGACGACGGGCGCCCGTGCTGCCAGATGAAATCGAAGAACTCGGCGCCTGCAACCGAGTGCAGCATCTGTGGGGGCAGATCGCCGATGATGAGTGCCGAACCCATGAAATTCGCCGAAAATCCGATCATCAGGACGAGCGGCGTCGCAGGTATCCCCATCGCGCGGGCCAGCGGCAGGGCGACCGGCGCCATCATCAGGATGCAGACCACGTTGTCGATGAACATCGACAGGATGCCGGTGAGCATCGACAGGATCATGACGAGCAGCCCTGGCCGGCCTCCGGACCACTCGAGTGCTTTGACCGACATCCAGCTCGGCACGCCGGACTTGCCGAAGTAGCCCGCGATGATCCAGATTCCGATCAGGATCGCCATCACGTTCCAGTCGACGAGCTTGGCCGCCTCCACGTCCGACATGGTCCCCATCGCGATCATGATGGTGACGCCGAGAAGCGCGGCGACGGTCGCATCGAGCTTGTTGATGACGATCGCTACGATCGTCGCCAGGAAGATCGCGATGGTCATCCATTGGACCATCGATAGACCCATGTAGGTCATTGCTGTTGTCATGGTTTCCCCCCATTGACGATCGATTTGGAATTGGTGGTCGTGCCGCGCTGACGGCAGCCGTGCAGATGCGCACGCAGGGCGTGCACGCTGCATGTCGATTTGGATCGGCGGACGCAGAATTCGCGCACGAAGCGCGTATTTTCACCGGGCACGTTTGGACACTCCCACGCGTGTCCAGTCCGACATCGCAGCGAGAAGCTGCCAGAGGGGCCCGGTCTGGAAGACATTGGCAGAGAATTGACGGTGTTACGGCTAACGGAGCTTTACTGCGCGGTGAATGCGAGAGGATCGGGTGGTATTAATACGGGTCTCCGTCCGCGCCCGGGCAATTTTTCGATTGAATTCGAACAACATGCACGAGCCATCGGTCTCCGCTCGAAGGCCGGAGCCGCTTCGGCCTGATGGCTAGGGTGTTGCCGCCTCGACGCAATTCCGAGGCGTCGTTCCGCCCGAGCCGCCCTTGTCGATGGGCCGCGGGGCGAAGTGTTCAGGGCGTCAACCGGCCCAGGCGTATCGCCTGCCGCACGAGAACGGCGACGCTCTCCGCCTGCATCTTCTCCATGATCTGCACGCGGTAGCTTTCCACCGTGCGCGAGCTGATCTCCAGCCGCAGGGCGATTCCGTTGCTCGTGCAGCCCTCGACGACGAGATCGAAAACCTCCCGCTCGCGGGGCGTGAGCAGGCTGAAGCGGCGCTCGAGATCCTCGATCGACTGGCGGTTGGTCAGTCGTTCGAATGCCTGCGCCAGACAACGGTTGATCGCAGCGATGAGCAGCGAGTCGTTGATCGGCTTCTCGATGAAGTCTTCGGCGCCCGCCTTGATCGCCGCCACCGCCATCGGCACGTCGGCGTGCCCGGAGATGAGCACGACGGGCAACCGGATCGACCGCCGCGTCAGTTCCTGCATCAGCTCCAGCCCGTCCATGCCGGGCATCCGCACGTCGGCCACGAGACAGCCGGAGCGCGAGGTGTCGAGAGACTTGAGGAATTGTTGTGCCGATCCGAAAGTCGCGACGTCGTATCCGAGCACGCTCAGCAACTCGCGCAGGCCGTGGCAGACGGCGGGCTGGTCGTCGACGACATACACGGTCGGCTTGGTCATGGGGCGGATGGCACCTGCAAGTGGGATCGCCGATGTGGCGCTTTACGGGCAGGTATAATACCTTTCTGGTGGTGCCGGATACTACTGGTGCCTGATACTGTCAGTGCCAGAGACTACTGATACAAGATGCTGTTCGTGCAGCAGGCGATGCGGAGACCGCCGCGCTCTCCGTCTCTCGGGGAGGGCCGTCGGCTTCGAAGCGGGACATCGTTCAGGTGTGTTATTGACCGGGCAGGACCCCCAGCAGCCGCAGCGCTTCGGACTTGTCGCAGATCATCGCGGCGGCAAAGCCGAACAGCACCAGAACGCCGGAAACGTCGAGCAACCGTTGATCTGCGCCACCCTGCAATCGCTTCGACGTCAGCGTCCAGCCGCCCAGAATGACGCCGGCCGAGATGACGACGAGGCCCACGACGGGCAGTACCGATTGAGCGGGCAGAACTGCGGTCACGACGCTGAAGACGAGCGCGACGAAGACCGAGGCGGCGAGCAGTTCGCGCTCAGCGGAAGCAGCCGGCGTTTGCCGCGACTTCTTCTGTGGTAATGTTGTCGGCATTCCGAGCCCCTGAGGAGACGGCTGGCCGATAGTTTGCGCGCGGAGGGCGAGGAAAGAAAATTCGTAATGATGTGGGGGTAGATTTACGGATGGCGTTCGCAGCCGTCCCAACCTGCGGTCGCGACCCTCTTCAGCGCGAGGCCGGCATCGCACCTCCGGCAGGCAGCGCAAATCGGAATTCGGTCTCGCCGGGTGCCCAGGAGCTGAGCCAGATCCGCCCGCCGTGCGCCTGGACGATGGTCTTGCAGATCGAAAGTCCCAGACCGATGCCGTCGGGCCGGGTCGTGTTCAGCGGCTCGAACACCGCGTCGATCTGATCGGATGCGATTCCCGGACCATTGTCCCGGACCGCGATCTCCACCCATTTGCCGCCGTCCGTCGTCCGCGCCGAGACGTCCACCCGTCCTTCCGCTTCCACGGGGATGGCGTCGATCGAATTCTTGACGAGGTTGATGACGACCTGCCCGAGCTGAACGCGGTCTGCATGCACGACCGGCAAACCGGAAGGCACGTCGATTTTCAGGACGATCTTGCGCGACTTGACCATGGGCTCCATCAGTGCGGCGGCCTCGGCCAGCTCGACCTTGACGTCGAGCGTGCTGATGTGTGGCTCCCCGCGCCGTAGAAACTCCCGCATCCTCTTGATCACCGAGGCGGCGTGGTCGACCTGCTCGATCATCGAGTTGAGGTTCCGCTCGATCCGGCCGACGTCCTGGTCCGGCGCGCGCATCAGCTCCTGAACCGATCGCGCCAGCGCCCGCGCGGCCGTCATCGGCTGGTTGATCTCGTGCGCGAGGGCCGCCGCCATGCCGCTCGCCATGTTGAGGCGGGCCGTGCGAGCGGCTTGCGCTTCCAATTCGTGCAATCTCAGGCGTGCCTCTTCCGCCTCGACGTGTGCCGCCTGCCGCTCACTGACGAGGCCGCCGACGATCAGGCCCGTCAGTGTGAGGACGAGCATCAGAACCTGATACTCGGTGAACCGCGACAAGTCGAAACCGTGCCAGTGCAGCACCGCGACGAGCCCGAGCTGCGAGATCGCGAGTGCGGCACACGCACCGTCGATGCCGTGTCGCACGGCAGCGATCACCACCGGCACGAACAGGAGATAGAACAGGCTTTGACCGAGCGGCCCGGGCGGGCGCACGACGACGAGCAAAGTCACCGAGATCGCGACCAGCAGGAGCAGCAATTCTGCGAACGCCCCCTTCGGAAGGATCGGTCGACGCCCGAGCCGCGCCACGATCCGCAGCACCAGTGGCGTCACGACCGCAATGCCGATCACGTCCCCGACGATCAGCGGAACCGAGGTGCTGCCGATGTCGGCGAGGCTGAAGTGCCGCGTGGCCAGCAGCAGCAGCCAGAGCTGTACCGCTTCGGCCAGCGCCCCCGCGAGACCGGCCGCCACGAGGATGAGGATGTCGCGCGTCCGCAGGAGTTGCGGCCCGAGATGGAGCCGGCGGCCCGCGATGGTGGCAACCGCAGTGTAGGAGACCGCGATCGCCGCACTCATCGCCAGGAGAACACCCCAAGGCAGCTCGCTGCGCACCACGAGCACCTGAGCCAGAAACACGCCGCCCAGAAGCGCGAGCCCGACCTGCTGGCCGCGCAGTATGATCATCGCGAACATCACACCGAGGCCGGGGTTCCACGGCGTGACCGGCAGATCGTTGTGCTCGTGCAGGAAGCTGAGCCACTCGAGACCGACGTAGGCAGCGAGCAGCGCCAGCGTGAGCATGAGCGGCGGCATCTGGATGCGCGACGGGATTGCGAGGTCGCCGCTGCTTGTGCGCGACGGAGGGCTGTTCTGCATTTCGTGACTCTGCTGCCTGGACCGCTCCTGATCTTATATCAGGCGACGAGAGCCGCGATCACGATTTCGGCCAGCGCCTCCCCGTCTCCCGTGCCGCTCGGCGAATTCGGTCGCAGGCGCGCCCGGCGGGCTCGGATCCCGGGATGTCGGCGAAAGATGTGGCGGCACTCGACGAGGTTGCGAGTGCGCAGGCCAACCTGCGGGAGGATCGAAGCCCGCAGGGAGCGGCGGTGCGACAGGATAGAGTCTGCCGGCACCAGCTCCGGATTCACAGGAAAGTGCCGCACCTCTGGATCTATACCACTGGATAGATCGCGCCCGATCAGATGTCGCCATCCATCGGCAGCGCGAACGCGTCCGTCAGCCGCTCCGGCCTCCAACTCACCGACGCCGGAGCTTCGATCTGCGTCGGCAGAATCAAGGCTTCTTGAGACCGGCAGCATTCGCTGCTTCGAGGAAGTTGCGGCGGTCTCTCGTGAACGATGCTTCGACTTCAGCCTTCGTCTCGCCGCCCGGCACGATACCCAGCGTCAGCAGCTTCTTCGTCATCTCGGGCGTCTTGACGAATTCCGTGACCGCCGTGCGCAGCTTCGATGTGATCGCTTCGGGCGTCTTTGCCGGAGCGAAGAAACCGTTCCACGATTGGAAGACGAAGTCCGGCACCGTCTCGGAGATCGTCGGCAGGTCGGGAGCGGTCGCGAGGCGAGCCCCGGTACCCACGGCGAGCAGTCTGATCTTCGTCATGTCGGTGCCGAGCAGGATCGACGCGTTGCCGAAATAGAAATCGACATTCCCTGCCAGCAGTTCGGTGATGGCCTGCGGCTCGCCACGTGCAGCGACCATCGGGATTTGGACGCCGGTTCGCTTGAACAGCAGGAGCGGCGCGAGGTGGCTGATGTTGTTCGCACCGGCGACGATGAAATTCAGCTTGCCCGCGTTCGCCTTCGCATGATCGATGAATTCACGCAGCGTCGTGACGGGAAGGCTGCGCTTGACCGCGACGACCTGGGCGCTCGTTCCCACGTTGGTGATCGGCACCAGCGCCTTGTCGAAGTCGAACGGGACTGTCTGGATCTGCGGTGTCAGAACGACGAGAATGCTCGGCCCGAACAGCAGCGTGTGTCCATCGGGATCGGCTTCACCGACTTGGGTGCTGCTGATGACGCCGCCTGCACTCGGCCGATTGATGACGACGAACGGCTTCCCAAACACCTTGGCGAGGTGCTCGGTAGCGAGGCGTGCCATCAAGTCCGTGCTCCCGCCGGCTGCGGTGGGGAGTATCACCGAGACCTGCTTGCTCGGCCATTCCTGTGCCAGCAACGCGACGTTCGAGATCAGGAGTGCGGCGGCGGCGACTGCCGACGCACCAGTGAGTTTCAAGAACGATTTCATCATCGTCTCCGGTTATTGGCGCGAGTGCACGGGAGTTGGAGTGCACGTTGTAGCTCGAAGGTCGTCTCGCAGCTTCAGTTCTGGGCGAACTTCTTTTCGAACGCCCAGACGTCCTCGAAGCCGATGAGCTTGTTGAATTCGGCGAACGAGTAGAGGTCGATATCCCCAGAGGTTTCCCCATGGTCCAGCAGGTCGCGGTAGGAGCGGGTGAGCGCCGCGCCGACGGTCAGGAAACCGAGCGCGGGATGGATGGCGATCGCGTAGCCCATTTTGTGCAGGCGATCCGCGGACAGGAGGGGCGTCCGTCCACCGTTGACCATGTTGGCGAACAGCGGCGCGTCGATCTCGTCGGCGACGCGGAGCATTTCCTCCTCGCTCTCCGGAGCTTCGACGAACACCACGTCGGCGCCGGCTTTCGCGAATGCCTTGCCGCGTCTGATGGCTTCGTCGATGCCGAGCGAAGTCCGCGAATCTGTGCGTGCGATGATCAGGAAGTCATCGCTGCGCCGGCTGTCGACCGCCACCTCGATCTTCCGCACCATGTCTTCGAGCGGTATCACGCGCCGGTTGGGCGTATGGCCGCACTTCTTCGGAAATTCCTGGTCCTCGATCTGGATCGCCGAGACGCCCGCATCCTCGTAGCCGCGAACCGTGTGGCGCACGTTCAGCAGCCCGCCGTATCCCGTATCGGCGTCGGCGATGATCGGCTTTTGCGTCATCTTCGCCATCTGCGCGATCCGCTCGATCATGTCCCGATAGGTCGCGATGCCCGCATCCGGCAGTCCGAGATACGATGCGACGGTGCCGTAACCGGTAACGTAGAGCGCTTTGAACTCCATCGTGTTCGCGACGAGAGCGGAGATCAGGTCGAAAATGCCGGGTGCCAGGACGAACTCCCGCTCGCGCAGCGCCGCCTTGAGTTTGGGATCAGCCATGAGGTTTCTTTCGTCCGGAAATCTGGGGTGGTTCGGGCGCGCAGTGCTGACGCAACCAACGGTGTGAGGTCCCCGAAATGCTCTATTGTCCGAATGAAACGTAACCCAAAATGGCAAGTTGTCCATATCTTTCGTTTGCCGTAATCTGGGGCGCAGATCGTTTTTTTGCTTGTCGAGGGCGTGTTCTGGAGCATGCCTGGGACGTGCTTGGGTACGTGCTTGGGTACGTGCTTGGGTACGTGCTTGGGACATGCTTGGGGCAACGCATCGGGTGACGACCGGCGAAAGAAGCGGTGGCAGCAGATCGCCCGATCTCGAAGACCAGAGTGAGTGCCAGAAATGATTGCGAAATGAGCGTCAAGGAGACATCTGTCGTCGCTCCCGCAGCAGCCGCTGAGGGGCCGCGCTATGCCCGCATCCAGAAGACGCTGGAAGCCCGTCTGATCGAGGGAGCCTATCCCGTCGGCAGCATCATGCCGACCGAGGTCGAGCTCGCCGCCGAGTTCAACACCAGTCGTTTCACGATCCGCGAGGCGCTTCGCCATCTCCGCGAGCACGGCTACATCGAGCGTCGTCAGGGCTCCGGCACCCGCGTCCTGTCGAACAGTCCGCAGTCGTCCTATCACCAGTCGTTCGGTTCGTTGGACGAACTGTTCCAGGTCGCTGTGGAAACGTTCTTCGTGATCCTCGCGACCGACCGCATCGTGTTGTCGCCGCAGGTGGCAGAGCTCATCGGCGGCGTGCCGGGCGAGGAATGGATCCGCATCAGCGGCGTGCGATGGACGAAGCCCGGCGGCAAGCCGATCTGCTTCATCGAAAGCTACATCCCCATCCGCTTCGAAGCCGTCGTGCCGAGCCTCGGCGAGCGCCAAGTACCGTTCTTCTCGATCCTCGAGCGCCATGCGGACGGCCCGATCGAAGAAGTGGTGCAGGAGATCCGCGCGCTGCCGATGCCGCCGGAGATCTGCCGCCAGCTCGGTCAGGCTCCCGGCGGCTGGTCGCTGCAACTCCTGCGACGCTATCTGACAGATGGCGGCGTCCTCATCGCGTCGTTCAACTGGCATCCCGCCGAAGAGATGCGCTACGCCATGCACATTCACCGCAGCCGCAAAGCGTCCGAGTAGCACAATGCCCTTGGGGCACGCCGACGACAGACGTCGAGCGGTCCCGGCACGTGTTGCCGGGATCCGGGATTCCAGAATGTCGACCGTCGAGAGTGTGCCGCTCCGACCGTCTGCGCGGCGCCCTCAATACTTGGCGAGCAGCGATCCGAAGCCCTGCACCTTGTCGGGAATGCCGTTCTTGCGCAGCGCGTGCCAGTACGTCGCCGTGTTGATCGCAATGACGGGCTTGTCGAGCCAGAATTCGGCGATGCCGGCGAGCCGTGCCATCGCGAGATTGGTTCCCACCTGCACGATCGCGTCCACGTTGGGCCCGTTGAGTTCGATGATCGCGTCGCGCAGCGTCTGCTCGGATTCGTGCGCGATCACCATCGGGCCTGCGCACTTCAGTCCCTTGAGCGCGACCACCTCGTAGCCGCAATCGGAAAAGAACCGGCGCACCTGATTGTCGCCGACCGGCATGTATGGCGTCACGACAGCGAGCCGCTTCACCTTCGGATACTGGCTCAGGGCCGCCTGGCAGGCATCCGAGCCCATCGTTACCTTCACGCCGGCACGCTCTTCGACGCGCCGCTGAAGATCGACCGAACCCTGCTTGCCGTCCCAGAACGTCTCCGCCGACATGCCCATCACGAGATGATCCGGGCTGCACGACATGACCGAGTCGATCGAATCCATCATCGTCAAACGGATGTTGGCGATCAGCTGGTTGAAGTCGTCGTCGCTGTGCACGGGATCGTCGGGGATCGTGATGCGCGAGAAGTGATTGGTGACGCCCACCGGCCGCATCGAGTCGAACTCGGGCTGCACGGACGTGTTTGTCGACGGCGCGATCACGCCGAACTTCATGCGATAACCGAGACTGTCCACCATGGTCGTTCCTCCCGAGTGCCGGCAAGTGAAGACGGCGAGTGAAGATACCGTTCAGGCCACGCTTTCCAGTTCGCGTAAGGATTGGATCATCGAGGACCGCAGCAGATGCGCCCGGTGCGCCTTCGGATCGGCGACCGTCCGGCGCAGTTCGTCGTGATAGGCTTTCCGAGCTGCCGGATCGGTTTCCGACATGATCCGCCGGTTGCGCAGCGTCTGCGCTTGCACGGTTTCGAGTGCAGCTTTGCGCCGCTGACGCTCGTAACGCCCCATCGTGTCGAGGGCTGCGCCGTTCCACACCTTTTTCAGTTTGTCCGCGAGATTGATCGCGTCGTGAATGCCGCCGTTCATACCCATTCCACCGAGCGGATTGTTGAGATGCGCTGCATCGCCGGCGAGGAACACGCGGTCGAACACGTAGCGCGCCGCGACGCGCTCGTTGACGCGATAGGCCGTGGAGTGGACGATCTCGTAGGGTGCATCCGACGGACAGATCGCCTGCAACCGCTTCTGCATCGCGTCGGGCGCACGCAGTTCGGCGTCGCTCAGCGAAGCGTCTGTCGGCAGCAGCACGCGCCAGAGCGAAGGCGTGCGCAGCAGCACGACCCACTCGCTGGGATCGGTGATGTACGCGATCGGAGCGAGGTTCTCGATGTGGCGATCGAACGGGAAGTGCGTCGACATCGAGAGAAACACCTCGGGGATCGTTTCACCCTCGAACGGCACGCCGAGCACCTTGCGGATCGCGCTGCGGCCTCCGTCAGCAGCGACGAGATACCGCCCGGACAGTTCCTCCTGGCTGTTGTCGGGGCGCCGGATGGAGAGGGTCACGCCGTCCGCGTTCTGCCTGACGTCGAACGCCTCGGCTTCGTATTCGATATCGACCAGATCCGATGTCGACAGTCTGTCGCGCAACAGCGCCGTGAGCTTCCACTGCTCGCACTGCAGCCTGTAGGGATGCGACGTGTCATCGGCCAGCACGCCCATGTCGAAAGTCGCGATCACGCCTTCGGTGCGGTCACGGAACTGCCACGTCGGACAGATCAGGCCCTGCTCGATCAGTTGCGCCGTGACGCCGAAACGCTCCAGCATGTCCAGCGTCGCCGGATGGAACGTCGAGGCCCTCAGATCCTTGGGCAGGCTGTAGCTCGCTTCGACGACCTTCACCGGAATACCGGCGTCCGCCAGCGCACTCGCGGCGACCAACCCGACAGGCCCCGCCCCGACGATCAGGACGCGGTCGTTCTTCGTGGTCATCATATCGATCCCTGACAGTTGGCTCGCCCACTCTGGTCTCGGCCGCACTGGCTTGCCCCGGGCCTTGCACCGCTTGCACCAAGCCTGCACCAAGCCTGCACCAAGCTTGTACCAAGCCGTGCGCCTCCCGCGACAACCCCGTTTTCCCCAAAAGATGTCTGGAGAATTGTCAGGACATTTCAGCTCGGATTGTTCAGATATGTCAAGATGACTTCGGAAGGCACTTCGGAAGGCACCATGGGCTGAGTTATGCAGGGTTATGCAGGAGCGGAAAGTCGCGTTGCTGCTCGCAATCGCGGAGAATGCCGTTCGACTGATTTCTGCGACGCAGGCGAGACGGATTGCCAGAGCGGTTTGGCGGTGAGAGCTGGCCGGCCCGATGGAGATCGACGGGGAGAGCCGAGATGAGCAAACGCACGCTCTACGACAAGATCTGGGACAGCCACGTCGTCAAGACGTACTCGGATGGCGCATCGCTGCTCTATATCGATCGCCACCTCGTTCAGGAGGTATCGAGCCCCCAGGCGTTCGAGGGTCTCGCGACGTCGGGCCGCCGTCTGCGCCGCCCCGATGCGCACGTCGCCGTCGCCGATCACGCCGTACCCACGCGCCAGCGGCACCTGCCGATGCCCGACGGCCTCGCCTCCCGCCAGGTCGCGCGGCTGATTTCGAACGCGCGCACGTTCGCCATCCCGTACATCCCGATGACCGATCGTCGTCACGGCATCGTCCACGTCATCGGTCCTGAGCTCGGCTTCACCTTGCCCGGCGCCACGCTCGTCTGCGGCGACAGCCACACCTGCACGCATGGCGCGTTCGGCGCATTGTCGTTCGGCATCGGCTCGAGCGAGTGCGAGATGATCTTCGCCACCCAGACGCTGCGGCAGATGAAGCAGAAGCGGATGCGCGTGACGATAGACGGCATCCTCGGGCCCGGCGTGACCTCCAAGGACGTGATCCTCGCGCTGATCGCCAGGATAGGCACTGGGGGCGGTCTGGGCTACGCGATCGAATATGCGGGGCCGGGCATTTCGACAATGCCGATGGATCAGCGGATGACGCTTTGTAACATGACGATCGAAGCCGGCAGCCGCGTTGGCATGATCGCGCCCGACGATCTCACGTTCGAGTTCCTGAAGGGCAGGCCTTTGGCTCCGGCAGCCGCGCTCTGGGATCGCGCGGTGACGAGCTGGCGCGAGCTCGCAACCGACGACGACGCAGAGTTCGACAAGGAGATCAGGCTCGACACGAGCGACCTCGCGCCTCACGTCTCCTGGGGAACGACCCCTGAGGAATCGCTGCCCGTCGGCGGCACGATTCCCGATCCTGCGCAGGAACCGGATGCCGACCGCAGCGCGCGCATGTCGCGCAGCCTGCGCTACATGGGCCTCGATGCCGGCACGCCACTCGAGGAGATCGAGATCGACAAGGTCTTCATCGGCTCCTGCACCAACGGTCGATTGGAAGATCTCCGTCGTGCAGCAGCGGTGGCAGCAGGCCGCCGTGTCGCCGCGGGTGTCACAGCGATCGTCGTCCCGGGGTCTGCTGCCGTGCGGCACGCTGCCGAAGCCGAAGGCCTCGATCGAATCTTCTCCGAGGCCGGCTTCGAATGGCGCCAGTCCGGTTGTTCGCTCTGCGTTGCGATGAATGACGACCGCCTGGAGGAAGGCGAGCGCTGCGCCTCGACCTCGAACCGGAACTTCGAGGGACGCCAAGGGCGCGGCGGACGAACGCATCTCATGAGTCCCGAGATGGCGGCAGCGGCTGCCGTCACGGGGCGTATCACCGATGTCCGGCGATTGAAGGCGTGAATCATGAAGCCATTTCTGAATCTCACTGCTGTCGCGGCTCCGCTGCCCGAGGCGAACATCGACACAGACATCATATTTCCCGCGCGGTTCCTGCTCTTGCTCGACAAGAAGGGCCTCGGTGCGCACCTGTTCAACGAACGGCGGGCGAAGACGGCGAATAGAAACGAACGCTTCGTGCTCGACCGGCCGCCGTACGATCGCGCTGAAATCCTCGTTGCCGGCGCCGACTTCGGCGTGGGGTCGAGCCGCGAGCACGCGGTATGGGCTCTGGCTGATTTCGGCATCCGCTGCGTGATCGCGCCGAGCTTCGGCGAGATCTTCTACGCCAACTGCTTCAAGAACGGCCTGCTGCCGATCGTGCTCTCGCAGCGGGACACCGACACCGTGATGAGCGAGGCACAGCAGCGAAAGTCGGTTACGGTGGATCTCGAAGCGCAACAGGTTCGCATCGGCGACGGCCGCGTGATGTCGTTTCAGATCGATGCTTTCCGCAAGCGTGCACTGCTGCTCGGCCTCGACGATATCGGCGCCGTGCTGGAGGACGATGCGGACGACATCGAAGCATTCGAGGCCAGGCAGCGCGTCGCCAGTCCATGGCTTTACCTGACGCCGGCAGAGCTTTCGCATTTCGGCGACCTCGACACGACGGGCGAGCCTGACGCGGAGAAGACGAGATGACCAAGGTCGCCTGCGTCGGCGCCGGCAATGTCGGTCGCGCCTGGGCCGTCGTGTTCGCACGCGCCGGCTACGATGTCGCGCTCTACGACATCTCGACCGTCGAGATCGAGACGCGCGCCTTGCCGTTGGCGCGCGAGACCATCGAGCTTCTCGAACGCTCCGGCTTCCTGAATGAACGGGCAGACGAAGTATTCCGGCGGATTTCCCCCGTGGCCTCGATCGAAGCAGCCGTCGCCGGAGCGTCTCACGTCCAGGAGAGCGTGCGCGAGGATCTCGACACCAAACGCAAGGTGTTCGCGGAGATTGCAGCCCACGCCCCTGCGGATGCAACTCTCGCGTCCTCGACGTCGGCGCTGCCCGGCTCTGCATTCCTGGGCCACATCGCGCATCCCGAACGGGCCTTGGTCGCTCATCCCGTCAATCCGCCGTCCCTCGTTCCATTGGTCGAGATTTGCGCAACGCCATGGACCAGCGTCGAGACGAAGGGCAACGTCCGCGCGTTCATGGCGGGCGCCGGCATGAAGCCCATCGACGTATTGAAGGAGATCGACGGCTTCATCCTCAATCGGCTGCAATACACGCTCGTCGCGGAGGCCATGCACCTCGTCGGCGAAGGGTTCTGCAGCGTCGCGGACATCGAGACCGTGATGACGCATGGACTGGCCTTGCGCTGGGCGTCGATCGGTCCGTTCGAAGTCGCCCATCTCAATTCGACCCACGGCTTTCTCGGTTTCGTCGAACAGTTGGGACCGATGATGAAGCACATGGGACGGACGGCGCGTACCGACTACGACTGGGGCGCGCCACTCGCCGAAGCGATCCATGCCGAATTGGTCGCGTCGACGCCGGTCGATCGAATTCCCGAACGCCAAGCCTGGCGTAACGAACGTATTCTCGCGACACGCAAGATGCAGCGCACGAACGGGGAATGATCGCGAAGTCGATCGTTGCAGGTGCGGCCTACTTCGAGAAGAACGATAAGAGCCCCGTGCTGCGTGGCTGCTTGAACTCGGCCATGGCCGACGCAATCTCCGTATAGAGTTTCGGCAGCCATTCCGGCTGGTTCGGCGCGCCGGCCTGCATGCCGTGCTGGCGGAAGTCGGTGGGCGCGATGATCAGCTTGACGTTGGGGAGACCCATCTGGGCTGCGAGCACGAACAATTCCTCGACGGCCTCGTCGCCCATGGCGAGGCAGCCCGCCGACAGGTTCTTGCCGTGAATCATGATGTCGCCGCCGAGTTCCTTTCGGCCGTCCTGTTTTGCCATCTGCCGATCGAAGTGGTTGGGATAGTTGACGCGCAGTGACACGTGATAGGCGCTGTTGGGATTGAGGGACTCGATGCCGTAGACGCCTTCTGGCACCTGCTTGTCACCTTGTTTGAGCTTTGGCCCTGCGGCGCCGCTCGCAGCGAGAACCCGAAAGCGGTGGATCAGCTTCCACGGCGCGCCGCTGCCGCGCGCGTGCAACTCGAGAGCCTTCTCGTCCTTGATCGCGATGAGTGCCACTTCGCTCGGCGGCCAGGGAGCCTTCGCTGCCTCGAACTTCGCAGCGAGGCGAATGCTTGCCGCAGGCGCGATCTCCGCCAGCCGAGTCTTCACCGAATAGGCCCGTTGCGGCGGTCTGTTCTTCGGCGCGCCGAGCGGCGTGCTGTACGGGGACGTGAGCGAAATCCGCCAGCCGGACTGCGATGGCGGTTCCGGAGGATTGTCCGGAGAGCCAGGTCTCATGCCGAGGGATTTGGGATCGGCTTCGGGCGGCGGAGGCATACCCGAGGATTGGTGCTCCGCCGGTGACAATGCACCGGGCGGGACGAATGCCAAACGATCGGCCGACGGCACGGACTTCGTCTCGAAGATGTGACGCGGATCAGCGGAACTATCCGGAAAACCGTCTGCCGTCATGGCGCGCGTGAAAAAAACGAGGATCGCGACCCCGGCCAGAGCCGCCGCCGAGGTCGTCATCATCAAAGCCGGGCGTCCGCCATAGTCCGTCAAGGCACTCGATCCCGTGAACACCGACCGTTCCAGTCGGTCCCGGGCACAGGATGACTGATTCGCGGCAGCCACGGGGCGAGGAAACGCAAGGACGCCCCCTTTTCCAACAATTGCTGCTGAAACTCGTCGGCAGTTCCGTCCTGCGAGGAACAGCGAATTGAAGACACGCCCGCGCACTCTTTTCAGCGACACGAACGGATTGGCGCGTTTTACGCAAAATGAGAATCGAAATGTCCGGATCGGGAGTCGATGCAACGATTGAGAATGAGATAACACCGATATCGCTGTTGAGCCGTCGTCTGAATAGGCGGGCACGGCGTAATTTAAGTGATTATGCAAATATGCGAACACCGCTACAGATTTTGTTCACTCATCCAATTGATAGTTCAACGGTCGAGATGCGCTCGAATTCACTGCGGTTGTTCCTTCGAACGCCGCAATGCGCCGGGTCTTTGTCCTTCGGACCAGTCAGGGTAAGTAGTAATGTCACGTCGCGAAGAAGTATCGAAGTCTGCTCGGGAAGTGCGTGAGGCGGCGAAAGTCGGCGAAGTGACGCCCATCGTGCCTGAACGTAACGGCGACGACCGTGGCGCCTCGGCTGGATTGTCTTTGGGCGCGCTTGCAGCCGCCGCCGGCCTCGACCTCGAAGCCGATGCAAACGCGTCGGCGAAACGCATTCAGGTGGCGCAGGCGGGATCGACGAGCACCTCGTCCGATACCGCGCCGGCCCCGGGGTCGGGGGATTCGGAGACATCCGATCAGAATTCGAACGGCACGCCGGGCCTTCCTGCAATTGGCTCGGGGCTGCCTTCCACGGGGCTGGGTTCATCCGGGAACGGGGCCACGAACCTGTCACCGATGGCCGACGAGTCCACGCGTTGGGGCCGCGACGATCTCAAGCGCCACGAAATGGGCTCTCAGGGAGATAACCTGTCGACCCTCGTCGGCTCGGCGATCGGACACATGGTCGGTTTGGCCGACGAGGAGCCGGGGCGCCGCAACGGCGAGAAGATCACGTCGACCGACAATCGCCGTTTTCAGGGCGAGGTCAACGGCGTCGGTCAAGGCATCGACCATCTCTGGCTGCTCGGCGACGTGGAATACACGCGCGCTTCGATCGACGATCCCGACTACGAGATCTTCGAGCAGCGACCCGACAAGACCCCGGGCTTCGGACCGCTTTCCCATGATGCGATGTCCTGGAAGCTTCTCGAGGACAACGCTCTGACGGGGCGGATTTTCGACGCCGGCGAAGCTGTGATGCCCGTCGTCCAGAGGTCGATTTCAGTCGATCCGGCCTCGGGCCACGTGACGTTCGACGCAGACGGCACGTTCACATTCACGCCGGTGAAGGATTTCTCCGGCATCGCAACTGTCGTGTTCGCTTTCACCGATCCGCGAACCGGCCGCGAAGAAAAAGGCACGATCACGATCACGGTCGAGGCGGTTGCCGACGCGCCGTCGATCTCCGGTGGTGCTGCAACACCCGAGGACGTGCGTATCGCCACGCCGATCACGGTTACCCTGAATGACACCGATGGATCGGAAGTCCTCGAAAAGGTCGTCATTTCGAACGTGCCGTCGGGCGCCGTGCTCGACTGGAACAAGGCCCTGCCGGGCTCGCTCGTCAAGGCATCCGACGGTTCCTTCGTGGTCACGGGCTCTACGACCGAGATCCAGAATCTGCTGCAATCGCTGGCCGTGACGCCGCCCAAGGACTTCCACGGAACGATCATCCTCGGTGTCGCCGCGACGACCATCGAGGCCAACGTCTCGCCGTCGTTGCCCGGCTACCGGGATCGCGAAACGCTTCACTTCGACTATCGCATCGCCGTCGAAGCCGTTGCCGATCCGGTGACGGCGACGGGCGATACCAAGACCACGGACGAGGACGTCGCGGTTCACTTGAGCAATCTCGCCGCGACCTTCGGCGATCTGCTCGATGGTTCTGAAGTTCACACGATCGAGATCCGCGGCGTCGATGCGGATGCGAAGCTGCGCACGTCGGCCGGCGTCGAATATCCCTACACGACCGCTTCCGACGGAACCCACACCTACAAGCTGACGCCGGCTCAGGTCGGCAATGTGTACTTCCTGCCGCCGCCCGACGAGAGCGGCACGTTCAGCGGCATGACGATTGCGGCGATCGCCACCGAGAAGTCGAACGGCGATAAGGAAATCGCGACGGCGCCGATCCAGGTGACGGTCAATCCGGTTGCCGATCCGCTCGACATCACCGCGCCGACGCAGGCGACGAATGAGGATACGGCTGTCACGTTCGGCGACGACATCAGCATCGTCGTCAACGACCCAGCCACCCAGACCGTCACCTCGGTCGTGGTCTCGGGCTTCCCGCTCGGCACGACGATCACCTATACGCCGGTCGGCGGCGGCGCGCCCGTCACCATCGTGAGCGGCGCGGGTGGCTCGGTGACTTTCACGGGCGGCACCGAAGCACAGATCCGTGCAGCACTCGCCACATTGACGCTGACGCCGCCGCAGCACACCGACCAGAACATCACGCTTTCCATCGCGGCAACGACCCAGGATCTCGGCGGCGTCACGGACACCCGCACGATCCCCATGACGATCACGGTTGCCGCCGTGGCCGATGGGCCGACGATCTCGGGATCGGCCGCGGGCAACGAGGACCAGCCGATCGCACTGCCGATCACGCTCGCTCGCATCGATGTCGACGGCTCGGAAAAGCACGAGTTCGTCGAGATCACGGTCCCCGCAGGCGTCACGCTGACCTATCCGGCCACGCTTCCCAACGGCATTACGGTCGTCGTCTCCGGCAACACCTTCACATTCTCGCCCGGCGCCTCGACCACGAATGCGCAATTCGAGAACTTTCTCGCGACGGGGCTGCAGGTACAGGCGCCTCCCGACAGCGACGTGAACTTCGATGTGAGCGTGCGCGGCGGCACCATCGAGAGCGTGCTCTCGGGTGGCGAGGTGGCACTGTTGCGCAAGGACCTGACGGTGACGGTTCCTGTGACCGTGCGTCCCGTGGTGGACATGCCGACGGTCACCGGTTCGAGCACCGTCGACGAGGACACGACCGTCAACTTCGGCGCGAACATCGCGATCACGCAGAACGACAAGGCCGACGGCTCGGAAGCTTTTACGAGTATCGTGTTGGGTGCGATCCCGGCCGCAGCGACTGTGAACTATACGCCGCAGGGCGGCACCACCGTGACAGTCTCGACTGTTGCCGGCATCTCGACCTATACGATTTCGGGCGGGACCGAAGACAACATCCGTGCCACGCTCGCGACATTCACGCTACGACCGCCGTTGCACAGCGATGCCAACATTCCCGTCTCCGTATCGATCACCAAGGTCGATCGAACGACGACGGAAGGCGAAGCCGCGGCCACCTCGACCGCCACCTCGACGCACAACATCACTGTGGCCGCGGTCGCTGACGGACCGACGATTTCAGGCTCGGCCGCCGGTAACGAAGATCAGCCGATCGCACTGCCGATCACCGTTTCGCGCATCGACGCCGATGGATCGGAGCAGTACGACTTCGCCGAGATCACCGTTCCCACGGGCGTGACGCTGATCTATCCCGCGACGCTGCCCAACGGGATCACTGTCGCGGTCGCCGGTTCGAAATTCACGTTCTCACCTGGCGTGTCGACCACCGCTGCGCAGTTCGAAGCGTTTCTCGCTGGCGGATTGCAGGTCAGGGCGCCCGCCGACAGCGATGTGAACTTCGATGTGGCCGTCAAGGTCGGCACGATCGAGAGCGTTCTGTCCGATACGGGCCTCACACTACTGAGAGCCGACACGACCGTGCAGGTTCCCGTGGCCGTTTCGCCGGTCATCGATGCGCCGACGATTACCGGTTCGAGCACGGTCAACGAGGACGGTATCGTTGCCCCGTCCGATCAGACCGTCACCGCTGGCGTGAACTTCGGCGCAAATATCAACATCACCGCGCCAGATAGCAGCGACGGCTCAGAAGCGATTACACGCATAACGGTCTCCGGCCTTCCCATTGGGTCGGTCGTCACCTACACGCCGATCGGCGGTTCCAGCACCACATTCACCGTGGCGGCAGGGACTACGTCGCTCACGCTCGGCGGTGGCGGTGAAACCGAAGCGCAGATCCGCACGGCACTTTCGACTTTGACGCTGGTGCCACCCGCGCATAGCGACGCCGATATTCCGCTTACGATTACTGTCATCAAGTCGGATGCGACAACGACTGAAGCGGAAGGCCCGGCAACTCAGACATTCACCGCCACGCATCTGATCACGGTCGCCGCTATCGCGGACGTCCCGACGTTGACGGGGAGTGGTGCTGGTCTCGAGGACCAGAATATTCCGGTGTCGATCACGGTCGGTCATCCCGACAACGCGGATGGCACGGAGAAGATCAAGAACGTCGTGATCTCGGGTGTTCCCGCTGGTTTCACGCTGAGCGAAAGCTCGCCGGGTCTGGGCGTGCTGACGGCGAACGGCGGCGGCACGTACACGGTGACCGGCCCGGACGACGCAGCGATCAACGGCGTGCTGGCGAACCTGTCGCTGGTGTTCGCGCCGGGCGGCGCACGCCAGCATCTGGACACCGACTTCAGCCTGTCCGTGACGGCGACGACGATCGAGAGCGCGCCGAGCGAGACGGGCGTAGGCCAGGTGGCGCAGCTCGAGACGTCGCAGACGTTCTCGGTTCCCGTGACGGTGACGGCGGTCGTCGACGGCGTGACGAAGAGCGGCGCGTCGGTGATCGTCGAGGACGTGGCGAAGACGATTGGCACCGACATCCAGTGGACGAAGATCGACGCTGACGGCTCGGAGCACGTGACGTCGGTGGTGATCTCGGCGATCCCGGCCGGCGCTGTTGTAACGTATACCGACCTCCTAGGCGCGGTGCAGACGTTCACGTCGACGGGCGTCGAGACGATCACATTGACGGGACCGCATTCCGCAGCGACCGAGACGGCGATCCGTGCAGCACTCGACACGCTGGCCGTGACGGCGCCAGCGAACACGGACACGAACTTCACGCTGAACGTAGTGATCACGACCACGGACAACGACGCGAGCGCGACGACGCAGAGCTTCACGCAGACGGTTGTGGTGCAGGCGGTAGCCGACGCGCCGACCGTTGCCGCTGACGCGATCACGCTGAACGAGGACACGACGGCGACGCTGGCGATCCGTCCCGACCGCAGTATCGACAACGACAACTCGGAGACGCTGTCGGTTCGCATCACGGTGCCGTCGGACGGCACCGGCGTTGTGGGAACACTGTCGGCCGGTGCTGCGGCGGGCATCACGTTTACGAACGTGGGCGGCGGCGTCTACACGGTCGCCGCCAGCGGCGCGACACCAGCGCTCCGCGAGGCGACGCTCGATGCCTTCCTCAACGGCGGCGTTACGTTCACCCCGCGCCCACAATGGTCGGGCGTGCTGACGGGAACCAACGGCATCAAGGTCGAAGCGATCTCGACGGAAGCAGCGACGCTGTACGGCAACACGACGCCGTCTCCGGACGATGAGCTCGCGCCCAACAACAATGCGACGGCCGGTACATCAGGCGACCTCGACACGAAGATCGAGATCGCGACGACGTACATCGACGTGACGGTGGCGGCGATCAACGACACGCCGGTGCTGGCCAACGCGAGCAGCATCTATCAGGAGAATACGAACTCGAGTGCCATCGCGGATCCCGATCTGGTGATCCCGCTGGGGACGCGTCTCGGACTGTCGATCGCGGATACGGACGGCTCGCAGGGGCTGTCGATGACGCTGACGGGTCTGCCGACCAACGCGCAGGCGCTGGCGTTCGGCACGAGCCTCGCCGGTGTGACGACGAGCGTCGACATTCCCACGGGCACGGTGACGATCTCGGGCACCAACGCCAACAACGTGCTGACTGTTCTCGCATCGCTGTCGATCACGCTGGCCGACGATCGCGACCAGAACTTCACGGTTGCGATAAACGGCACGTCGACGGACACCAACGGCGTGACGCCGGTCAACACGGCGTTCTCGCTCAGCCATCAGGTGACGGTGCAGGCCGTGGCCGACACGCCGACGGTGGACGTCGGCGCGACGACGAAGGCGGCGGTCGACGAGGACTCCGGCTTCGTCACGTATCCCGTGACGACCGCGCTCAACGACACCGACGGCTCGGAGACGTATCAGTCCGTTCTGGTTCAGTTCTCGACGCCGGGCACCGGCGCGGCACCCGTGTTCCAATTCGGCACCACCACCGGCGTGACGTTCGTCAACGCTGCAGGCCAGGTCACGCTCACCGGTTCTGCTGCCGACATCAATGCTGCAATGCTCTCGCTGCAGGTCCGGCCCGGCGCACACAACGACGCCGACATCACGGTGACGGTGACGGCGATCGCGGTGGAGAGCAATCCGGCGGAAGCCAACAGCACCGGCCCCGGCAACGCCGGCACCGAGATCTCCGTGCCGACGGCGCAGACCGTCGCATCATTCGTGATTCCGGTGGCCGCGATCGCGGACGTCCCGACGTTGACGGGCAGCGGTTCTGGGCTCGAGGACCAGAACATTCCGGTGTCGATCACGGTCGGTCATCCCGACAACGCGGATGGCACGGAGAAGATCAAGAACGTCGTGATCTCGGGTGTTCCCGCTGGTTTCACGCTGAGCGAAAGCTCGCCGGGTCTGGGCGTGCTGACGGCGAACGGCGGCGGCACGTACACGGTGACCGGCCCGGACGACGCAGCGATCAACGGCGTGCTGGCGAACCTGTCGCTGGTGTTCGCGCCGGGCGGCGCACGCCAGCATCTGGACACCGACTTCAGCCTGTCCGTGACGGCGACGACGATCGAGAGCGCGCCGAGCGAGACGGGCGTAGGCCAGGTGGCGCAGCTCGAGACGTCGCAGACGTTCTCGGTTCCCGTGACGGTGACGGCGGTCGTCGACGGCGTGACGAAGAGCGGCGCGTCGGTGATCGTCGAGGACGTGGCGAAGACGATTGGCACCGACATCCAGTGGACGAAGATCGACGCTGACGGCTCGGAGCACGTGACGTCGGTGGTGATCTCGGCGATCCCGGCCGGCGCTGTTGTAACGTATACCGACCTCCTAGGCGCGGTGCAGACGTTCACGTCGACGGGCGTCGAGACGATCACATTGACGGGACCGCATTCCGCAGCGACCGAGACGGCGATCCGTGCAGCACTCGACACGCTGGCCGTGACGGCGCCAGCGAACACGGACACGAACTTCACGCTGAACGTAGTGATCACGACCACGGACAACGACGCGAGCGCGACGACGCAGAGCTTCACGCAGACGGTTGTGGTGCAGGCGGTAGCCGACGCGCCGACCGTTGCCGCTGACGCGATCACGCTGAACGAGGACACGACGGCGACGCTGGCGATCCGTCCCGACCGCAGTATCGACAACGACAACTCGGAGACGCTGTCGGTTCGCATCACGGTGCCGTCGGACGGCACCGGCGTTGTGGGAACACTGTCGGCCGGTGCTGCGGCGGGCATCACGTTTACGAACGTGGGCGGCGGCGTCTACACGGTCGCCGCCAGCGGCGCGACACCAGCGCTCCGCGAGGCGACGCTCGATGCCTTCCTCAACGGCGGCGTTACGTTCACCCCGCGCCCACAATGGTCGGGCGTGCTGACGGGAACCAACGGCATCAAGGTCGAAGCGATCTCGACGGAAGCAGCGACGCTGTACGGCAACACGACGCCGTCTCCGGACGATGAGCTCGCGCCCAACAACAATGCGACGGCCGGTACATCAGGCGACCTCGACACGAAGATCGAGATCGCGACGACGTACATCGACGTGACGGTGGCGGCGATCAACGACACGCCGGTGCTGGCCAACGCGAGCAGCATCTATCAGGAGAATACGAACTCGAGTGCCATCGCGGATCCCGATCTGGTGATCCCGCTGGGGACGCGTCTCGGACTGTCGATCGCGGATACGGACGGCTCGCAGGGGCTGTCGATGACGCTGACGGGTCTGCCGACCAACGCGCAGGCGCTGGCGTTCGGCACGAGCCTCGCCGGTGTGACGACGAGCGTCGACATTCCCACGGGCACGGTGACGATCTCGGGCACCAACGCCAACAACGTGCTGACTGTTCTCGCATCGCTGTCGATCACGCTGGCCGACGATCGCGACCAGAACTTCACGGTTGCGATAAACGGCACGTCGACGGACACCAACGGCGTGACGCCGGTCAACACGGCGTTCTCGCTCAGCCATCAGGTGACGGTGCAGGCCGTGGCCGACACGCCGACGGTGGACGTCGGCGCGACGACGAAGGCGGCGGTCGACGAGGACTCCGGCTTCGTCACGTATCCCGTGACGACCGCGCTCAACGACACCGACGGCTCGGAGACGTATCAGTCCGTTCTGGTTCAGTTCTCGACGCCGGGCACCGGCGCGGCACCCGTGTTCCAGTTCGGCACCACCACCGGCGTGACGTTCGTCAACGCTGCAGGCCAGGTCACACTCACCGGCTCTGCTGCCGACATCAACGCCGCAATGCTCTCGCTGCAGGTGCGGCCCGGCGCCGACAACGGCGAAGACATTACCGTGACCGTGACGTCGATTGCGGTGGAAAGCAATCCCGCGGAAGCCAACAGTACGGGCCCTGGTGTCGCCGGAACCGAGATCTCGGTTCCGACCGCGACCACCGTCGCCTCATTCGTCATCCCTGTGAACCCTGTGCCGGAAACACCGAGCATAGTCGTGCCCGCGAGCGCGAATGGCGCGGAGGATACGACGTTCGCGCTCGGCGCGATCACGGTGTCGGCCGGCTCGGTCGATCCGGATGGCTCCGAGCAGCTCTACATCGAGATCGATACGGCGAGCTATCCCAGCGGTACGACGTTCCTGAACGGAGCTACCGTTGTCGGTACCGAAGTCACAGCTGGTTGGTTGCGCATCCCGCAAAGCGCCCTTGCAACCCTCAACATCTCGCCGCCGTCGAACTACAGCGGCACGATCAATCTGAGTGTTCGCGGCGTCATCGTCGATACCAGCACATCCGGAACGATCACATCGGTCACTGCCGCGAGCCCCATCGCCGTAACGGTGACACCCGATGCTGATGGGATCACGCCGCCGACATTGTCGAACGGGGTCGAGGACAACGGCGCTGTCGCGTTCGGCGCCGATCTCGCCAACGCCACCACGGGTATTCGCGTTGTCGACAACACATCCGGAACCGGTAACAACAGCGCGACCGAAACCATTTCCAAGGTCGTCCTCGACTTCCCCGCGGATACGGCGACCCAAACCTACACGGTGACTGCCGGTGCCGGTGTCGGAAGCGCGTCCGTGGTCTTCGATGCCGGACTGAGAACCTACACCATCACGAGCAGCTTGTTGTCGTACACGGCTGCCGATGGTTCTGTTTCGCAGGCCGATCGGGCACAGGCCGAAGCAGATATCCGCGCGACGCTTGCCGGTTTCAGCGTGACGATGGGTCCGACGCATACGGACCTGAACGGCGTCATCGCGGTGACGGCGACGACGCTCGACGTCAACGGCGGCCTGGCGAACAGCCAGGACAACACCTTCAATCATACGGTGCGCATTCAGGCCGTTGCCGATACGCCCACCGTCAGCGTCGTCGATCCGGCAGTTGCTGTTGCCGAGGACGGAGCGAATATCGCGCTCACCATCAATGCCGGCAACAGCTCCGATACGGATAACTCCGAAACTCTGTCGGTCCGGATCACCGTGCCTTCTGACGGCCTGGGGCCGATCGGCACCATCGTGGGCACTCCGCCTGCAGGCGTGACCCTGACCCACCAGGGTGGCGGCGTCTATCTCGTCACCGCGACCGGCGCGGACAACGCCACGCGCGAAGCAGCGCTCGACAGTTTCCTCAACGGCGGCGGCATCGCCTTCGATCCGCGCACCAACTGGGGCGGCGAGCTCTACGGCAACAACGGCATCAGGGTCGATGTCATCTCGACCGAAGGCGCCGTCGGCGTAGGCGTCGAAGTGGCAGCGAACAGCTTCGGCGGCGCGGACAACACCTCTCAGACGGAAACGGTCACCGACTACATCGATGTCGTGGTCAGTCCGGTACCCGACGCGCCGACCGTCAAAGGAAATGCAGTCGGCGTCGAGGACACCCGCATCCCCATCCCGATGAGCGTCACGCTCGCGGACAAGGACGGCTCGGAAACCTACATTGTGACGATCACCGGGGGCGTACCTGCCGGCGCGAGAATCTATGGTGCAGGCGGCTTGGAGATTCTTCCGGTCGCTGGCGAGTATACGCTGACGCCGGCCGACGTATCGGCCCTGGCCATTCAGCCGCCCCTCCACTACTCGTCGGCGGTCCAGGGCAATATCACGCTCGTGACCGTGACGGCGGTGACGGACGCGTCGCCGGGCGGCTCTCTCGCCTACTACTACACCAACAACGTCGTCGTTTCGGTGACCGGCGTCGCCGACGTGCCCGGAACGCGCACAGTGACCGTCACGGCGGACGAGGACCAAGCCATCGGTCTCGGCAACGCGATCGTGACGAGCGCGGGTGGTTCGCTGAACAATCTCCTGGTCGACACGGACACCTCAGAGCAGTTGTCGTTCGTCGTCGGCGGCTTGCCCGCGGGCGTCATTCCGACATCGGCCGTGGCCGGTGTGACCTATATCGGCAGCGGCACGTGGAGTGTTACGGCCGCGGCCATGCCGACGCTGCAATTGCCGGCTGTTCCGAACTTCTCCGGCGAGAACCCCTATTCCGGCGTGACGGTTCGCGCCGTCACACAGGAGATCGACGGCGACCAGGCGACTTCGGCGCAATGGCCCGTTACCATTGTCGTCAATCCGGTCATCAATGCCGGCACTGTAGACGGTTTCTCGTCGTGGAATCTCGGCGCGACGGTAACCGAGGCGACCAATGAAAACGTCGCATCGACAGGCATTTCGCTCGCCAGCACCGCAACGCACGCATTCGTCGACAACGACGGATCCGAAGCCGCCGTCAGCTACACGTTCAATCTCAGCAATCTCATCGCTGATGCCGGCATCGCCGCAAGGCTCGCGAGCCTCCCCGGCGCGGGCAGCGGTCTCGACAAGCTCGTGGCCAACTATGTCTCTGGCGTGTTCACCTACAATCAGGCAGCCGGGACGATTACGGTTCTGGCGGCGAACATCACTGGTGTGGAGCTGAGCAGGCAGTTGTTCCTGGATTCCAACCGCGACTTCTCGATCCCCGTTGCGGCCCTGGTCCGCGATACCGCGATCATCGGCGGATCCCCGGTGACGGTCGACAAGACCGAGAACGGCACGTTCAACGTCAATCTCGTCGGCACCGCTGACGTGCCGAGCGTGTTCGCAAGCTCTGCTGCAGGCAATTCGGGAACGGCCATTCCCTTGACCCTCGGCGGTGCGTCGACCGACACCGACGTCGCACTCGGCAGAACTTTGTCCGAGAGCATCTTCTATGTGCTCCGCACGACCAATCCGGGAACGGCTCCCGTATTCGGCCTCGTCGACAGCAGCGGCAACCCGATTGGCATCGATACCGGCGGCAGCTTCGTCCTGACGCAAGCAGAGATCGCCGACGTCCGCGTCATCACGCCGGGTGGCGTCGGCGGCACCATCAGCTTCGAACTGACGACTGTCGCGACTGAAAACGACGGCGACAGGGCGACGAACAGCACGACCTTCGATGTCGTGGTGACGCCGCAGGCCGGCTCGGGCCCCGGCACGGCGCCACTTCCTCCCACCGTCACCGTCGGAGCAAACAGCGGTAACGAGGATGGCTCGATCACGTTGAACGTGACCGCGACTCCGGCGCCGGGAGATACGACGAACCCGCGTGTATCCGTGGTCATCAGCGGATTGCCTTCGGGCGCCGTCGTGAACGGGGCAATTCTTCTGCCACCGGTCAATCCCGGCGATCCCCCGCGTTGGACGGCGAGCGCAACCGACGTTGCCAACGGTCTCGTCACCATCACGCCGCCGACGGATTTCTCCGGCACCATGTCGGTGACCGTCGAAGGCATCGCGCGCAACGCCAACCTGCAAACCGCTACCTCGGGGGCACAGACGGTTCCCGTCGCCGTCGATCCCGTCGCAGATGGCGTCACGATCAGCGCGACACCGGCGACCGGCGTGGAAGACACCGCGGTTGCACTCAACATCTCGCTCGCCGAGAAGGACAGCGACGGCAACGAGGAAATCGGCAGCTTCACCTATCTGACTCTCGGCAGCGGCGCGACGCTGGTCGGCGGCTACGCCACGGTCGCTGGCGGAGATGCCGATGCCGTCGTCGGCGGCGTCAGCATGGTCGGTTACTACCGCGTACCCACGGCGGACGTCGGCAGCCTGCAGATGCTGCCCGCGAACAACTGGCACGGTGCTGTAACCGTGACTGTCGCAGCCTACAGCGTGGAGCCCATCGATTCGACGCCGGACGCGGACAACACCAAGGTCGATACGCGATCGTTCACCGTCGATGTGACGGCTGATGCCGACGCACCCACGGTTTCGGCTCCGGCCTCCTTCTCGGGAACCGAAGACACGGCGATCGCTCTGCCGGGCCTGTCGGCGGCGCTGGTCGATACGGTCACTGCCAACGGTGCGGAGGAGTTGTCGGTCACCATCTCTGGCGTGCCTCACGGAAGCAAGTTCTCTGCCGGCTCGAACAACGGCGACGGCAGTTGGACGATCCCGGTCGCGTCGCTCGCGGCGCTGACCTTCACGCCGCCGCCCAACTATTCCGGCACGGCGACGCTGACATTGAACGGCATCGCGCTCGAACTCGCCAATGGCGACGAGGCCACGAGCTCGGACAGCTTCGATGTCGTCGTTGCGCCCAGGGCGGATTCCGTCGAGATCCTGGCGGCGAACGTGACGATCGACGCGACGGCTCGGGTCGCCCTGGCCCTCAACGTGCGGATGGCCGATACGACGGGCACGTTGCCGGGAGAGAATGCGGCAGAGCAGATCCGGATCACGTTCACGTCGGTCCCGACCGGCATCTCGCTGTCCGCTGGCGGCGGCGGAGCGATCACCAATCCGTCCGCGGGCACGTATCAGTTCGTCGGCACGCAAGAGCAGGCGAACGCCATCGTCGCTCTGGCGAGTTCGGCGGCCACTGGCGGCACCTACACGATCAGTCTGTCGGCCGTCACGATCGACGGCGCCGACACGCTGGCAACCGCCGTCACCGACAGCTTCCGTCTGGTGGTGCCGCAAGTCGTTCTCGGCACCGGCGCTGCGGAGACGCTCAACGGCGGTTCCGGCACACAGCTCATCTATGGCTTGGCCTTGAACGACACACTGAATGGTGGCGCGGGCGATGACTACCTGGACGGTGGAACCGGCGCCGACTCCATGGTTGGCGGAACGGAGAACGACACTTACGTCGTCGACAATGCGGGCGATATCGTCGTCGAACTCGCATCCCAGGGCACAGATACGATCACAACGACGCGCACGACCTTGAGCCTTGCCGCGATCGCCAATGTCGAAAACCTGACCTATACCGGCGCTGGCAACTTCACCGGCACGGGCAACACGCTGGCCAACACCCTTACCGGTGGTGCAGGCAACGACACACTGAGCGGTGGCGCGGGCGATGACCGCTTGGACGGTAGAGCCGGTGCCGACTCCATGGTTGGCGGAACGGAGAACGACACCTACGTGGTCGACAATGTGGGCGATATCGTCGTCGAACTCGCATCCCAGGGTACGGATACGATAGAGACGACGCTCGCCAGCTATAGCCTCGCCGCGATCGCCAATGTCGAGAACCTGACTTTCACCGGCTCGGGCAACTTCACCGGCACGGGCAACACGCTCGCCAACATTCTCGTGGGTGGTGCAGGCAACGATACGCTGAGGGGAGGGGCGGGCAGCGACACGCTGACAGGAGGTTCCGGAGCCGACACGTATGCCTGGAGTTCGGGTGAGTTGGGAACGGGCGTCGACGCAATCGTCGGCTTCACGGCCGGAGGCGCGGGCGACAAGCTCGATATCGCGGCCTTGCTCAGCGGCTACACCGCCGGCGTATCGGCGATCTCGGATTTCGTCCGCGTCACCAACGCGGGCGCCGACACCACGGTCGAAGTCGATCCGAACGGCGGCGCGGACAGCTTCCAGACGCTGGCGACCTTGCAGGGCGTCAATGGGCTGAACGTCAACACGCTGTTGGCGAACGGCAATCTGATCGTGTGAGCACGATGCTATTGCCATCGGGCGGGACGATCCGGACGATCATCCCGCCATCTGCAGAAGCGAATCGCTGTGGCGGAAGAGAACCCCTAGATGAGGCCTGTCTGGGCCTGTTCATTGCGCGGAACGTCCGCTCATTTGGTGCGCACACGAAGAAACAGTTAGTCAGCCAATCAGAATAAACAACCATGGATTGTGGAGTGTCGGCTGTGCCGGGTGAAACCGCAGGGGACGCACAATCTTAAATTGAATTTCTGACGTGCAAAAATTCGGAGAGGAAAACTCGATCCCGATGGCATTCGGATGTTGCCTATCGGTCATTGGTCTTTGTGCCGCGAATCACTTACCGACGGGTAACTAAATGTCGAATGAGTTGTGCTTGGCGTCTCAGAGAACTGCGCTCCATGCACAACCATGCATTCACCCGATCGACTGCGATGCGTGTCGGCTCGGCGGCAGCCGCGATTCTTGCGGGCATCAACCTCTGCGCCTCTCCAGCGGCGTCTGAAACGCTTCAGGACGTGGTCCAGCGGGCGCTGGCGACCAATCCCGAGCTCGGCGCGATCCGCTTCAATCGGCGCGCGATCGATCACGAATTGACCGCCGCGCGGGGGCTCGAGCTTCCGACCATCGATGTGCGCGCCGAGACGGGACGCGTGAAGGACTACAATCGCTCGCCCACCGGCGTCACGACGGGCGGTGAACGCCACTGGAGCCGGGAGAACCAGATCGTCGCGTCGCAGCGACTGTTCGACGGCTTCGAGGCGCGGCATGAAATCGCCCGGCAGAAGAATCGCGTCGAGAGCGCCCGTTGGCGCGTGATGGACACGGCGAACTCGATCGCGCTGCGAGCCGTGCAGGCGTATCTGGAGCTTGGTCGTGCACATTCGGTGCTGGCGACCGCGCGCGGCAATCTGAGTTCTCATCGGGCGCTGCTGTCGCGTGTGTCCGGCAGAGTCGCCGGTGGTCGCGGTTCCTCATCGGACGAAAGCGAGGCACAGGCGCGCACTGCTCAGGCGGCGGCGCTCGTTGCCGAAGCCGAAGGGCGCTTGCGCGATGCCGATGCGCTGTTCCGCTCGGTCGTCGGTCGTGCTCCGGGGAAACTGTCGGCGGCGTCACTGCCGTCGGTGGCGCGTCCGGCGAGCGTGGAGGCGGCTGTCGCCGAGGCGATCGAGTTCGCGCCGTCGGTGTTGGCCACTCAGCATGATGCGACCGCGGCTCAGGCGGCGGTCGGAGGCGCGTATTCCCGCTTTCTGCCGCGCGTCAATCTCGAGCTCTCGGCCCATCGCGGCTTCGCCGTCAGCAACGATGGCGATCGCGAGGTCGACTCGCGCGCCATGCTCGTCGTGCGCTGGAATCTCCTCAACGGCGGCATCGACAAGGCCCGCATCTGGGAGGCGACGGCGCGCTCGCTGGAGGCCAGGGAAATATCGGCCAACACACGGCGGATCATCGAACGCGAAACGCGCGTGTCCTGGAACGCGATCGTGACGGCGAACTCCCGGGTTCCTCTGCTCCGCCGCCAAGTCCAGCAGACCCGGTCCACGCGCTCCGCCTACAATCAGCAATTCGATGCGGGTTCGCGCCGGCTGCTCGATCTGCTGAACGTGCAATCGGAGCTGTTCGTCGCCGAGGCTTCGTTGCGCACCGAGGAGTTCATCCGCGTCTACAACAGCTATCGGCTGTTGGCCGCCATGGGGCGTCTCGTTCCGGCATTGGGCCTGGAGCCGCCGCCGGAAGCAGTCGTCGGACACGCACCGACTTTGATCGACGGCTGGCGCGACGGCCTTCGATCGCCGAGCGGCAATCTCGGCTACCACATGTACAGCCGGACGCGAGCCGACGAGGCGCCCGTCGAGAAGTAGGCGATCTTAGGCTCAGAAAGACCGGGAGATTGTGAGCGCATCATGAGCGGAGCAACACAACTGCTGCAACGCCTCGAGCGGGCGGTGCGGTCGTTCGGGCCCGCTGTATCCAAGTCCCGAGATGCCGGCGAAGACGCCCGGGATCTGCTGGCGCTCGCGCTGTGCGACGTTGCCCGCCACTACGGCACGCCGGCCGCACCCATTTCACTGGTCTCCGGCCTGCCGCTCGTAGGGGGCCGCTTGCCTCTCGAGCATGTCGAAGCGGCCGCCCGGCGCGCGGGCCTCGCAGCCGAAATCGCAGATGCCGATCCCGCCGGCCTCACCGACGTGGAACTGCCCTCTTTCGTGATGACGCGCGACGGCGGCATCGACGTGGTCTGGTCGATCGAGCGCGACGCGGAAGGAAAGCCGGCGAAATTCTTGTCGAGCGAGCCCGGATTGGCCAGGGCGCGTGTCGCGATACCCGCCGCCGAGCTGGCAGCCGAGGCCACGGGCCGTATCGTCCGGCTGCGTCCCCTCGGCGAGCAGGATCTACGTGTCACGGGCATGCTGCAGAGTGCGCAAACGTCGTGGTTCCTGCCGGCTTTCGCTTCGAGCAATCGCATCTATGGTGAAGCGATCGCGGCGACGATCGCGATCAACGTGCTGGCGCTCGCCATGCCGCTGTTCACGATGAACGTCTACGATCGCGTACTGCCGAACGCGGCCGTCGAGACGATGTGGTCGCTCGCGATCGGCGTGCTGCTCGCCACCTTGTTCGACTTCGCCATCAAGGCGTTGCGCGGCAGGTTCGTCGATACCGCGGGGCGGCGCGCCGATGTCGTGCTGTCGAACCTCATCTACAGCCGTCTGGTCGGCGCGAGGCAGGAGGGCGTCACGGCGTCCGCAGGCGTCCGCGCCAATACCCTGCGCGAACTCGATACCCTGCGCGAGTTCTTCAACTCGGCGACCTTGACCGCCTTCGGCGATCTGCCGTTCCTCCTGTTGTTCCTGGCGATGATCTGGTTCGTGGCCGGCGCGCTCGTCCTCATCCCGCTCGCGGCGATCCCCATCGTGCTCGCGATCGGTTGGATCACGCAGCGTGCGATCGGCAAGCTGATGGAAGCGTCCGTTCGACAGTCAGCCGTGAAGAACGCGGTCGTCGTCGAGACCATGGTCGGTCTCGACAGCATCAAGGCGGCGGGTGCGGAAAGCTGGGCTGCCTCGCTGTGGGAGAAGGCGACGGCCGACAGCATCCGCACCGGCAACGATCTGAAGCACTACACCAACATGGGCGTCTTCACCGTGCAGGCGGTGCAGACGGCTACGCAGGTGCTGATGGTCATCGTCGGCTTCTACATGGCGGCGGCCGGCGCGCTGACGACCGGCGGACTTATCGCGGCGACGATGCTGGCCGGCCGCGCGATGCAACCGCTGACCCAGATCGCGGCGCTCGTGGCGAGGCTGCATCAGACACGATTGTCCTACCGCCTGCTGAGCGAGATCGTGTCCGCGCCGCAGGAACGGCCCGACGACGCGGTTTTCGTTGCAAAAACGAAGTTCTCGGGCTCGGTCGCTTTCGAGGGCGTATCGTTCCGCTACGAAAAGGAAGCCCCGCCCGTTCTCGACGACGTCTCGTTTTCGATCGCGCCGGGCGAGCGTGTCGGCCTCGTCGGCGGCATCGGCACGGGCAAGTCCACGATGCTGAAGCTCGTCCACGCCTTGCAGCGTCCGAGCAGCGGACGCGTGTTGATCGACGACATTCCCGCAACCCAGCTCGATCCAGCGGTGCTGCGCGCGAATGTCGGTCTGGCGTTGCAGCAGGCAGAGCTGTTTCACGGCACCATCCGCTCCAACATCACGCTCGCCGATCCGTCGGTAGACGACGATGCGTTGGTCGAGGCCGCGCGAGTATCGGGTGCACTCGATTGGATCATCCGTCAGCCCAAGGGCCTCGAGACCGTCGTGCGCGAACGCGGCATCGGCCTTTCGGGCGGGCAGCGCCAGACGATCGTCCTTGCCCGCGCACTGCTGCGAAAGCCACGCATCCTGCTGCTCGACGAGCCGACGAGTGATCTCGATCCGCGCACCGAGCAGCTTGTCGTCGAACGCTTGAAGCCATGGCTCGAAGCCCGCACGTGCCTGATCGTGACGCACCGGCCCGCGATGCTGGCGCTGGTCGATCGCCTCATCGTGATGGATGGCGGACGCAAGCGGCTCGATGGCCCCAAGGCGACGGTCATGGCCGCGCTCGCCGCGTCGGCCAATGCACCAGCGGCCGGCACGGTGTCGAAGCCCGGGGAAAAATCGGCATGACCGCAAAGCCCTCAACTGATCCGCCGACTGCGGCAGACGCGGCGAAAGCGCCGTCGGCGAATGCCGTTCCAACGCAAGCGTCGACTGCGCAAGCAGCGAAGCCCGCGCCTGAAAAGTCGCGATCCACCGGTGTTCCAACCGCGATCAGCGCCGATCTCCTCGCCATGCCCTCGCGCGGTGCGAGCCTGTTGTTGATGACGATGGTCGCGCTCGTCGCCGTGTTCATTCTCTGGGCGATCCTCGCGTCGGTGCAGGAGGTGACGACCGGACGCGGCCGCGTCACTCCGGCGAGCAAGATCCAGGTCGTCCAGAATCTCGAAGGCGGCATCGTGCGCGAGGTTCTCGTGCGGGAAGGCGCGTTCGTGCGAGAAGGCGACGTGCTCCTCCGCATCGATCCGACGCAAGCCGGCTCGTCGCTCGGCGAGGCGCGCGAAAAGATGCTGGGCCTCGGCGCGCTGATCGCCCGTCTCGAAGCCGAGGTAGAGGGCCGGCCGCTGTCGTTTCCAGCCGAGCTCGCCCAGGGCCGTCCCGATCTCGTGACGCATCAGCGCGAGCACTACGAGGCGCGGCGCAAGGAGATCGAGGCGGCGGTGGCGGCCTTGGACCTGCAGGAAGTGCAGCGCTCGCAGGAGATCAAGGAAGCGCAATCGCGGATCGAAACCTTGCAGCGTTCCTTGCAGATCACGGGCGAAGAGCTGGAGATGATCCAGCGCCTGGAGCGCACGCGCTCCGCGTCGCGATCCGAGTTGCTCGTCGTCGAAGGAAAGTACAACGACATCCGCGGCTCGCTCGAAGCGACGAAACTCGCCCTTCCGCGCTTGGAAGCAGCCAGGAGCGAGATCGGACGGCGGCGAACCGAGCGCGTCGAGGCATTCCGGGGCGAGGCGCTGCAGCGGCTCTCCAGCGCGCGCGTGGAACATTCCGCATTGCAGGAAATGAGCCGCGGCAGCGAAGACAAGGTCGCCCGCACCACCGTCCGCGCGCCCACCGACGGCATCGTCAAGACGGTGAACGTGACGACGCCCGGTCAGGTGGTTGCGCCGGGACACAGCCTGGTCGAGATCGTGCCCGTGAACGATACGCTCCTGGTCGAGGCTCAGGTCCGGCCGCAGGACATCGCATTCCTCCGTCCCGGCCAGGATGCGCTGGTGAAGATCACCGCATACGACTTCTCGATCTACGGGGGCCTCGCTGCCAAACTCGAGCACATCGGCGCCGACAGCATCAGCACGGACAAGGGCGAGACCTACTATCTGATCCGCGTGCGCACCGACAAGGCGCAACTCACGCACGGCGCCGGCACCTTGCCGATCATTCCCGGTATGGTCGCCGAGGTCGACGTGATCACCGGCTCCAAGACCGTGATGGGATATCTCACGAAGCCGCTCGTCCGCATGCGACAGACGGCGCTCAGGGAACGGTGAGGCGGTAGGTTCGTAGGGCGGGCAAGCCATTTGCGCAGTCCGCCGACCTCAGCCTTATGCAAGCACTCACGCGACGGTGAACTCTCTCTTGAAGAACGCCAAGGTCTTCTGCCACGCGTCGTCGGCCGACGGCTGATGATAGCGGGTGGGCTCCGTGTGGTCCTGGAAGGCATGCCCCGCGCTGGCGTAACGATTGAACGCCGCAGGGATTCCGTGGCGCTTCATCTCCGCTTCGATCTTGTTCACGTCCTCGGGCGAAGGGCCCGTGTCGAGATCGCCGAAGAACCCGGCCACCGGCCCCTTGATGTTTCGGATCATGTCGAACGGCGAAGGTAGCACGTCGCCCCAAGACGCCATCGTCCGTCCGCCGTAGTACATCGCGAGCGCCCGGAACCTCGCGATGCCACCCGCCCCGAGCAGAGCCGTTCGCCCGCCGAGGCAATGCCCGAGAATGCCGAGTCGCTCGGGATCTGCATTGGCGGATGACACTGCATGGTCGATAGCGGCATTGATGTCGTCGAGCATCAACTGATCGCGCAGCGTGGCGCGCCGCTCGTTGCGATCATCGCTCCACGGGTGATGGTGGAAGATGTCGGGCGCAACGGCGACGAAGCCTTCGGCGGCGAGGCGGTCGCAGCGATCCGCCGTGAAAGCGTCGAGCCCGCCGATATGACACATCACCATGATGCCGGGATGCGGTCCTGCACCGGCCGGCGTTGCCACCAGCATCCGCATCGGGTTTCCGTTGACAGTCACCACATCGGTGCGCGGCATGGCTCGATTCTCCTTCACTTCGCGATCTTGTCCTGCGTCTTCGTGTCGAAGTCGCTGGCGTCGTGGCGCTCGTGCAGTTGCTGCGCGGGATTGCCGACCGCACGATTGACCATCCGCCCGCGCTTGACGGTCGGCCGATCGCCGATCTGTTCGGTCCAGCGGATCACGTGGGAATACTCGCGCCCCTGCAGGAACTCGCCCGCGTCGTACTGCGTGCCTTGCGCGAGTGCGCCATACCAGGGCCAGATCGCCATGTCCGCGATCGAGTAGTCGTCTCCCGCCATGTATTGGTTGTCGGCGAGATGGCGATCGAGCACGTCGAGTTGACGTTTCGCCTCCAGCGCGAAGCGGTTGATCGCATATTCGATCTTGACCGGCGCGTAGTGGTAGAAGTGGCCGAACCCGCCGCCGATGTAGGGCGCGCTGCCCATCTGCCAGAACAGCCAGTTGATCGCTTCGGTGCGCTTGTCCGGATCGGCCGGCAGGAATGCGCCGAACTTCTCGGCGAGATAGAGCAGGATCGCACCGGACTCGAACACGCGGCGCGGCTTGGCTCCGCTGCGGTCCATCAGCGCCGGGATCTTCGAGTTCGGATTGACGCCCACGAAGCCGCTGCCGAACTGGTCTCCCTTGCCGATGTCGATCAGCCACGCGTCGTACTCAGCTTGCCTGTGGCCCGCTGCGAGCAGCTCCTCGAGCATGATCGTCACCTTCACGCCGTTGGGCGTGGCGCGCGAGTAGAGCTGCAGCGGATGCTTGCCGACAGGCAACTCCGCTTCGTGCGTCGGGCCGGCGGTCGGCCGGTTGATGCTGGCATATCGCCAACCACCCTCCCCGCCCGGTTGCTCCCATTTCCAGACCTTCGGTGGCGTATAGGCGCCGTCGCTGCTCATCGCAGTGCTCTCCTGCTGACTGATCGGTTCGGGGACGAAGGGCTTCTCGAATTAAGTTCGCGGTCCGTTGTCGCGAATGACCCACGGATGGTTGGCGCTGAATGCGGGTATCTGGTGACAGCGGTTGTTGATCTCGACGACGCGCGCGAATTGCTCGAACGGGGTCTCCGAATTCTGGCACCCCGCCACGTGACCGGCGAGGCAGATGTCCGCCAGTCCCGGCGCATCGCCGAAGCAGAACCTGGACTGCACGTCGCGCTCCGCGAGCGTCTTCTCCATCGCCGCCAGCGCCAGCGTCTGCCAGTAGTTGTTCCATTGGGTCACGTCGGAGGGGCTCGCCTTGAATTGCTCGGCGAGACGCTTGCGGGCGCGCGGCACGACGAGTGAATGCGAGTCAGCGATGGCGATCAGCGAAAACGCGCGGACTTTGGCGCGCTCGAACGGATCGGCCGGCAGCAGCGGCGGCTGCGGGTGGATGTCGTTGAGATACTCGATGATGGCGAGCGATTGGGTGAGCACCCGCGGCCCGTCGATGAGGACAGGCACGGTGTGGTGCGGATTGTGCTGGGCGACGGGACCGGCGAATTGCTCGCCCTTCACCAGATCGATCAGGTGCTCGCGCCAGTCGAGCCCCTTCAGCGACATCGCGATCCTCACGCGATAGGCAGCTTGCGAACGCCAGTAGCCGTAGAGTTCGATCATGAGCTTGTCCTTGCAACCATCGATCGGACGATGCTGCACCAGAACACATGGCCCGAGCAACTGGATCGGCGAATATTACTTCGCCGCGGCGCCTTCACCGACGATCACGAAGGGCGCCCAGTACGAGGGCGGCTTGCCCGCCTCGATCATGCCGAGCATCGTCCGGCGGAATGCTTCTGCCCGCCCCAGCGCCGGCTCGGCGGCGAGTGTCGCGAAGGTCTTGGTCGTCAGCCCGACGGCGGCCTCCGAATTGACTGCCCAGTGCGAGACCAACAGACCGCGCGCGCCGGCATAGAAGAACGCGCGGGCAAGCCCCGACAGCGCTTCTGCCCCCGAAGCTGTGCCCGAGGCCGTATTGCAGGCCGACAGAACCACCCAGTCCGCTGCGAGAGTCAAAGCAGCGACCTCCGACGCGGTCAGCAATCCATCGTCGAGATCGCTTTGCTTCATCGGCGGCGTCAGAACCAGGGCCGGCTCGTCGAGCCCGCTGAGTTCACCGGCGATGAGCCCATGCGTCGCGAATTGAATGACACGGTAATCGTCGAGACGGGTCTGCTTGAAGCGAGCTTCGTTGGCGTCCGCGCGTAGCAGCAATGCGTCGCTCGATGCGCCCAGAACCTTGGCGATGATGCGAAGCTCCTGCGCCGTATCGGGCAGCGGCATCAACTCGCGCAACGCGCGCAGATCGGCTTGTCCGTTGCGAAACACCGAATCCGGCCTGTTTGCCACGAGCGACTTCCCCCGCGGCTGCGGTCGCGCGGTCGGCGGCCCCGTCAGCACGGGATCGCCGATGCCGAGAAACGGCTTCGTGGCGGTATTCGCAGGAGCGAGCCGGCGCAGCGCTGCGAGCGATTGCACCGAGGGTAGCACGCTCATCGCATGTCGACGGATCAGCCACTGTGCTCCGCGCAGGGCCGCCGCCGCATTCGAGCCCGCCAACGGTGGCGCCGTCACGAGCACGTGGAACGGCAGGCTCGAAAGCGGCCCGGTCGGCACCACGAGCAGATGCTTCTTGCCGGTGAGCACTGCCGCGACCGGCTCCAGCAACAGCCGGTAGAGCGTATGCGCGCGCGCAACGTCGAAGCCGCTGGTGACGCGCCCCGACGCATCTGGCTGCCCCAGCAGCAGTGGATCGAGCCCCTGTCGCAAGGCGTCGACGTGGCCCACGAGAGCGTCGGAGGTCACATCGATGGCTGACCACGTCGCGCGCTCGCGCGAGATCGCCCACACGAAACTTCGCTGCGATCCGACCAGGATCGTGACCAGTGCTTCATCGGGCCTGAGCAGCGCCTGCGTTGCCGCGATCGTCAGCGGAGCCGGATCGGTGAGCGCGGCATAGTCGGGAAACGATTTGACGATGGCGGCCTTCTCGGTGGCGACGGTCGTCTCCAGTTTCTGGCTCTCGTCGAGGCGCGCTTTCCGGCGCGCAGAAAATTGCACGTGGCCGGGCAACTGCGCTTCGGCAGCCTGCAGGCGCTGGTGGATCGCCATCAGGTTGCCGGAGCCCTTCGCCGTCACGGCCGACATCTCGCCGAGTTCTCTCGAGATCGCTTCTCGTTCCCGGTCGCTTCCCTCGCATCCCGCAGGCTTCTGTCCCGGCGGGCAGCGCCTGAGCACGTCCTGCAATTTTTCGACGAGCACCTTCTGCCGGGCGACGACCGGTGCGTTCTCGCGGCCCTGCGCGATGCTCGCGGCGCGGAACTCATCCATGACCGCGCTGTAGGCCGCGTTCTGGCGTTGCACGGCGCTCCAGGCGGCGAGCGCCTTCATGTCCTCGTCGTGCAGCGCGATGATGCGCTCGGACATATCCTGCACACGGCGGATGCGGCGGCCCAGTTCCGTCCCGCCCGCGCCGATGCGCGTCGACATGCGGGCGAGTGCCGTCGCCGCAGAAGTGCTCCAGGCCTGCTGGCTCGCGGCGAAACTTTCCTCCATCAACGCAGGGCGATCGCCGCCAGGGCGCTGGCCGGTCTCCCAAGCCGCCGTGGCGAGACCTGCGAACGCCGAGCGATTGCGGCGGATCTCGTCGTCGACCACCGTCTGCGCAATCGTCTGCGCCGGGCGCTGGTTCGTGAGCAGCCTTACCGCCTCGCGATAATGTCCGAGCGCCGCCGGGTAGTTCTTGCGCGCGACGTTGACGGCACCGAGATCCGCCCGAGCACTCGCCGTGAACGAATGCTGATGACCGACGAGGTCTCCGCGAATCCGCAAGACGCGCTGGAAGAGAGCCTCTGCGTCGGCGATCTTGCCCGCCCGCAGCAGCACGCCGCCGAGCTTCTCCAGCGCCTGCGCCGTGCCCGCACTGTCGACGCCGTAGACCTTGTCGCGAATAGCAGCGGATTGCCGATAGTGCCGCGCCGCATCGTCGAGACGGCCCGCAGCTTCCGCGATCAGCCCGAGCGAATAAGTCTGGATTGCCGACCGCTCGTGATCCGGACCGAACTCGGCGAGTGTGAGCGCCATCGCTTTCTCGGCGAACTCGAGCGCTTCGGCATAAGCACCGGCCTTGTAGAAGTTCGTCGAGATGTCCTGGAGGTTCTCCAGCGCTGCGGATGGCGCAGTGGCAACAGCTTGCGATTGTGCAGCAGCGATTGTCGGCAACGTCATCGAGCAGGCCAGCAGCGCGACGATCGAGCAGGCCACTCTGACGACGGTTGCTCCGGGAAAGCCGCGCGCGCGCATAAGTCACTCCGTCAGATCGATGAGCACGATGCCGCTCGCGAGAAATTCGCAAACCTCGCCGCAGGCCGAACAGGCGGTCAGCAACCCGTCGTCGAGTCACCGGCGCGCGCCACCGGCTTACCGTTGATGAACACGTTCGACGCGCCCCCGACCGTGACACCGCCGCAGCCCGTGCGGTCGCCGAGCGTGACGGCAGGCCGGCCGTTGATCGTCACGTTGGGAGAGCCCTCGACCAGCGCGCTGCCGCGATCGTCGGTGTCGCCTTTTCGTGCAGCCGCCTGGCCACCGATGCTCACATTCCCGCTGCCTCGGGTGATGACGCCCGGCACGCCGGATGCCGATTCGCTGCGATTGTCTTGCGCGACGGCAGCCGAAGCCGCGAGGGGAACGGCCACCGCAATCAAGGCTGCCAGCAGATGCTTTGTCGGCATGAAGCCTCCTGTGAACGTCGGGCGGCGAGACCAGTCATCGCGGTGCCGGGAAACGCCAGTAGTCACCCTTCGCGGTCGACATGCGCACCAGCATCGGCCAGCGCTTCTCCGGCGGGCGCAGACCCGTCTGGATCAACGCTTGAATGTCGTTGAGAATGACCGCCTTCTGCGCATAGCCCGAGTGGTTGAGCGAGAACAACTCGGTGCTGATTGCGGTGACATCGATGGTATCGATCCCTGCGACCACCACCGGGCCACCGGTGGGCACGTCGCCGGCACGCGGCACGCCACCCCAGAAGCGGCGGGAGGCCTCGAGCGCGCGATCGGAGGCGGCGGCGAGCATGGTGACACCGCGGCTTACTCCCGCGATTTCCTTGGCGAGATATTCGAACGTGTCCCGGTCGACATCGGGTGCTGCCAGGATGACCTGACTGATCTCGACGCCCGAAGGCGCCGACCGTTTGAGTTCGCGCAGCACCGGCAGCAGCAACTGGTTGCCCATGCTGTGGGCGATTACGCTGATCGACGTGGCGCCCGTCTCCCGCGCCACCATCTCGATGAAGGCCCTCAGATGCGGCTCGGCTTGCCCCGTGCTCTCGCGATCGTAGTTGTAATCGGACAGCCCGAGAGCGCCCTTCGAGGGCCAGCTGTAGACGAACGGCGCCCCGTCGAACTTCAGGTCGTAGGAGATCTGCGCCATGCGAAACAGCGCATTGTCGAAGCTCGTGTTGAAGCCGTGCACGAACACCAGGGCATGGTTCTTGTAGGTACGCGACATGCCGAGACGTTCGCGAACCGCGGCGAGGAACGCCTCGCGCGACATCGCCTGCACTTCCTTCAGCGTGAAGTGCAGCTTGGGATCTTCGCGTCCCCGGCTGATGACGATGTTGGTGAAAGGCAGCCGATAGACCCACGGACGCTCGACGTTCGGGACTTGGTGACGCTTCGGCACGGTGACGAGCGCCCGCCCGACCTCGAGCCGCTTCGCCCGGCCGCTGCCGTAGCTGGCGCGCTGGGCGATCGGCTCCGCGACGCGATCCGTGCCGTAGTAGACGGGCACGACATCCCACGGTTCCGTGGCGGGCGTAACGGCGCTGATGGCGACGGCGCCTCCGACGGCGAGCTTCGGCGCCGGCTTTGCGGCAGGCGGAGGAGCAAAGCCCGGCGCACTCCCTGGAGCAGCAGCGGGCGGCGGTGTCGGCCGGGGGGCTTCGGCTGCCGGCGCCTGTTCGGCAGATTGAGACTTCTGGGCCGGACTTTGCGCAGCCATCGTGGCCGCGCCCCCTGCCTCCTTGCGACGGACCTCTTCGGCGGCCTTGCGGGTCGCCTCGAGCTGCGCACGCTCTACTTCCTCCGCACGCGGGCGGACGGCAGGGTTGCTGGAGCGCAAGCCGGTCGCGGTCGCATCCGAAGACTTGATCGAGCCGGAACCGGGCGTTGCGGCAGAGACAACTGTCGGTACTGTCCGGACCATGCCGGCACCGGCTGCACTCTGCAGGCCCTCTACGGACACGATGATGCGCTCGCTCGGCACTTCCGCAGCTCTGGAGGAGAGCACGACGGCATCGATGAAGCGGTCGGTGCCCCGGCTGTCGATTGCTCGCGTCCGTTCGCCCTGGCCCAGGATGATCGCGCGGGGCTCACGGTGGACCGTGCCGTCACTGTAGCGGATCTCGATTCCGGTGAGCGTGAACGCGCCCGACTTCACGGATACCCTGATCGATCTGAACGCGCCTTTGGCGGCCCGCAGGTCGATGACGGTGCGGTTGCTGCGGGCATCGAGCGCGCGCGTGGAAAGCGTGACCCAGCGGTCCACTGCTGTTTGCGCACGGGCGATGCTGGAGAATGCGACGAGCAGCATCGCAAGACAGATCGACATCGACGCAACGAAACGAACCGCGGCTGAACGCCCCGCTTTCTCCAACGGTGTCGGCGCAAGCATCGATCGATCCCCCCGAGCGCAAAAGTCTTTTCCATGATCATGCGATCAGCAGGGCGAATTCAAGGCACTTGGACGATATCGAAGGATACCACGGGGAGATGCGTGGGGGCTCTCGAAGCGAGGCGCGAAAGATCGCAGCCCTGGTGTGGCGTCGCGCCTAAATCGTCTGCGGTCGCGGCCATGAAGCGATTTTGGCGCGACGGTCCACTAGACGCTGACGTCTCGGGGCACAGGCCTGCGAGGTGGGTGCAACCCGGTGGATTGCGCGCGAGATGACCCGAGATCTCACTCCGGCGTGCTCGATCGGCTTTGCAGCGAGGCGACGCCGAAAAGTGGAGGCGAGACGAAGGTTGCGGGCCCTTCGTCTCGCCTTGAATTGGCACGCGACACCGAATGTGGCTACCGCATGCGCTGCCGCGGGGTGGCGCAGTGCATGTGGCGGTATTCGCTCGACAACCCAAGTTCATCCACTGGATTCCTGCAACAGCCGGTGCCCGGTGCGGGGCCAGACAGCGATCGGCGGCAGTCGTCCGCTGCGACAACGTGAGGGCCGAACTCCTATTCCCGATGGTCGGTCGAAATCTTGCGTCTCGGAATTGGGTGAGAAGTCCCCGCAGGGCGCGAGCTTCCCCAGACCCTGTTCACCTGGAATATCGGGCCGGCATCAACCGCGGGAACACCTCGGATCGGCGCCCCGACCTCACGGTCGGATCGGCCGACCGGAAACGCAAGAAGGGGACGCAGGAATATGAGAACTTCAAATCGAAGAAGAGAGGTCGGGGAGGGGGCGAGGCCAACTGCCCGGATCGAGTTTTATTCCGAAGCCGCTGCCGCATGGCAGCCCTGACATTCGTAAGGCGAGCCTGGGGCCCGCAGGCCACATTGCCGCCCGCATTATCGCGCCAGAAGACCGGAATTCGATTGCCGGAACGGCGGTCGCGGGAAGTTCAGAAGGGGGATCGTTGCATTGGAGGAACAGTTGCCACGACGGGAAAACACATTTCGGCAAGCGTTGCGGACTATCCCGAGCTTCCGCCCGTTCTCCACAGGGATCGAGGGATATGCAAGTGTCGGATGACATCCGGCACCAGATCGTTGCCCTCCTGCCTCGCTTGCGCCGATTTGCGTACGCGCTGACGGGGGACGGCGACCGCGGCGATGACCTCGTTCAGGATACGTGCGTTCGGGCTTTGTCGAAACAGGAGCAATGGCAGGTCGGTACCCGCCTCGACAGCTGGCTTTATCGAATTGCGCAGAACCTTTGGTTCGATCGCATTCGCGCAGGCAAGGTCCGGGGCGACAATGTGGATATCGATTCCGTCGACAACCTCCCCGGAGACGATGGAAGAAGCATCACGGAAGGTCGCTCCACACTGAAGGTGGTGTCCCGCGCGATCGACCGTTTGCCTCCCGATCAGAAGGTTCTGATTGCACTCGTCTGCGTCGATGGCCTCACTTACAAGGAGGCCGCCGAAGTTCTGGAGATACCGATCGGCACCGTGATGAGCCGTCTCGCGCGAGCGCGGCGCACTCTTCACGAGGCAACTCAGATCGAGCCTGCGCGCGACAAGTCTGTAGAAGTGGGAACCCGTCGTGGGTGATGTGTCGGACGAAGCACTGATGGCGTTCGCCGACGGGGAGCTTTCCCTCGCCGAGCGTGTTGAAATCGAGAAGGCTCTCGCACGAGACCCCGGGCTGCGCGCTCGCCTGGAGATCTTCGAGGCAACGGGCCGGCGTCTGTCGGCCGAGTTTGCCGATCGCTTGAACGAGCCGCTGCCTCGGCACCTCGTCGATACGGTGATGAAGCACCGCACCGTTGATGCGGATGTGCGTGAGCCCAACTCCGCGAGCACGGCAGCGACGGTCTGGGACAGAATTGCTCGCGGCCTGTCGTTCGGGGTTCCGGCCTGGCAGGCCGCACTCGCGTCGATCGCCGTGTTGCTCGCAGGAATCGGTGCGGGATACCGGATGAGCGTCACGGTCCCGTCGAGTGTGCCGCCGCTCGTCGAGCCCTTGATTGCTCTCGCCGACGGCGATCTCGTCGTTGGCGGCCGGCTGGCGCAGATTCTCGAAACGCGGCCAAGTCATATCCTCCACGACCTGGAGAATACCGGGCGGGATCGACGGGCGAAGGCGCGTATCCGCTTCACATTCAGGAGCGAGGACGGCTATTGCCGCCAGTTCGAGGTCACCGGGCGGAGCGGTGTCCATGCTACCGAGGTCGCATGCCGCAGCGGGGACGGCGTCTGGCGCGTCAGAGTACACGCCAACGGAGGTGCGGGGCCGCCGATCGGCGAGGGGGCGAAACCGGCCGGCCGAGAGGGCGCCGCCATCGAGGCTGAAGTCGCACGACTGCAGATCGGCGATGCCTTGGGGGCCGAAGACGAAGCAGAGGTGATTTCACGCGGCTGGCAACGCTGAGTCTCCACTACTCCCCGTGCAAGTCCCGCCTACCTGAAGCCGGCACCGCCGGTTGACGAGACCGCCCCCCTCGAGGGCCCAGGGTCTGACACCGTCGTAACGTCTGTCGACCAGCTTGTCGGAGTTGCCGCGCTGGCTTCAGTGGGCCTGGCTCGAGTGGGACCAGCCTGAATGTGACTCTCCCGCGTTGGGGCGACCTGAGCGGGCGTGGCGCCGACCGGTGTGACGCCGGACCTCGCGAAGGCGGTCTCGGTCGAAAAGCCCGGCTGGCACCCGGTTGGCGCCATCAGCAAGCCCAGGCCATAGATCGGATCGCGCCCCGGTGGCCCGAGATCGACGAACTTCAGCGCATTGAGCAGATCGTTCTTCTGGCGCCGCGGCGATCCGAACAGAACCGTAGCGATGATCGCGGTCGCGTACGGCGCGGCGAACGAGGTCCCCGAGCGATAGCCTTCCTTTGCGCCCGGGACCGCCGTCCAGATCTGAACGCCCGGCGCCGAAACGTCGATATGCCCACCACGGTTGGCATAGGCGTAGTTTCGCAGTTCCCTGTTGACCGCGGTGACGGCCAACACCTGCTTGTATCCGGCCGGATAGCTCGGCGGCGCCGTCGGTCCTTCGTTGCCGGCAGCCGCGACGAACACCACGCCGTTCGCGCTCAGACGCGCGATGGCTTTCTGCACCAGTTCGTCCCGCGGGCCGGCAAAGCTCATGTTGATGAGCTTGACTTCGAACGCGTTCATCCAATCGAGCGCCTTGAGGATGCTGACGGTGTCTGTCGCGAATTCGCCGGAGGGATCGGTGAAGAACACGCCGGCCGCGTAGAACTCGCCATCGGGGATCAGGCCCGGCGTGCCGCTGTCGGAACGGCCGGCCAAAAGCGCAAGCACGCCGGTTCCGTGCCACGTCGGCGCTGACGTTCGCCCATCCGGGATGAAAGTTCCCTTCTTGATCTTGCCGGCAGGGAACGCGGGATGCAGGTGATCGACATCGGTGTCGATAACGCCGATACGCAAGCCCTTGCTGCAGGACTGCAGCTCGCTCTTCCATTGGATCGCGTGCCGGCCTGCACACCGATCGCCTGCGCAGGCGTCTGTGCCGCCTTGGCCCGCTGCGGTGGAAGCGCCGGAGTCGCGCTCGCTGCCCCGGTTCGCCGCGCGATAGAGCCCATAGATCCGGTTGAGTGCGAATTTCTCCCCCGGTGCGTCGGCCCGCAGCCAGGCTCGCGCCTGCAGGGCGTCCATATCGGGCGGAACGACGAGACGGGTGACGCTGGACCTGAGGCTCGACAGCAGCGAATGCGCACCGACCGTGAAGCCCCGCTTCAAAGCGCGCTCGACGGTTGAAGGCTTCAGGTTTTCCGCCAGGATTTCATTGCTGGCGAAAGAGCGCCTGCCGAACGGATCGAGACCCACAGGGCCGCTGGTTCCGATGACAGGCGCCGCTTTGGTCGCTGCCGGCTTGTTGCTGGTTGTTGTCGTGGCAGGCGTTGTCGTCGCCGAAGGCGCCGGGGTGGCTGTTGTGGCGGTGGCTGTTGTGGGAGCAGTCGGTGTCGCAGCTACCGGAGCCGCCGCCGAGCTGGACTTGGCCGCAGCGTTCGAACCGCTGGCGTTGCTCGCTTCGCTCTTGTCACTGGTCTCAGTCGCCTTGAACAGCCGCTCGAACACTTCGACGACGGTCGCCGGAGGCGGTCTCGACGCCTCTCCTCTTCTCTCGCTTTGCCGACGATCGGAGGACCTGGACCTCGCGTTCTTGTCGTTCCGGTCGCCAGTCGTGTCTTGGCCGGCGCGCTCCTGCACCTCCCGGTTGACGGACGGCAAATCAGGTGCACTTCCGAAGCTGCTTCCGCCGCGATCTATCGCAGGCGCCGCGGCGGCCGGTGCTGGCGACGACGGCGCTTGTGGTGTGGTCTGGCCGCCGTCACGCGACGAGCCGAGTGACTCTCGAGACGGCGCGGAGCGATCACGATCCCCACCTCGGTCACTACCCCGATCGAAGTCTCCACCCGGTCCGCGGCCGCGCTGGAAATCCTCGCCGCGTGAGTTGCCACGGCCGAAATCACCACCTCGGCCACCACCACCACCACCACCGCCTCGCCTGCCGGCATGAGCCGCGGAAAAGATCGCGACGCTCGATGCGTGGTCGGCCGATGAATCCGGCGGGGCCGAAGCTGCGAACTCGATCGCCCCGCAGAAAATCTCGGCGCCGATCAGTCCCAGAACAGCAGCACGCGCCGCAATCCGCGAAGCGCTCGCCGGTGCGCGGATCGAACGGAATTCCGGCAACGAACACCCCTCGTTTACACGCTACCAAGCATAAGTATTCATGGATTTATCACCCTCCAACTACAACAACTCGATGGAGCAGGGGAATAAGAAATTGGTCGGCTCGTTGTCGCGGCGAACGAGTTCACGTCGTGCTGGGGGCACACCGTTCGATCCGCAGCAGCGTGTTGCGAACGACATGCAATTGCTGCCGCGGATCGAACGGAATTTCGGACGTGTCTGTCCGGACTTGGCGGAAAGCCAGCGATTTCGGCGGGTGCCTCGGCGGAAGACCTGGTGTCGAAGGCTATAGCTTCGCCACGTCGATCAGTGTCGTGCCCGCGGCTTTCTGCCGGGCGTGGTTCTCGTCGATCGCTTGCCGGATGTGTGGCGGTACGACGACCTCTTTCGCGAATTCGTTGCGCGCGGCAAGACGATCGAACCATGTCGACACGGCCGGATGCAGCCGCGCGATCGGATAGTCGCACATCATCAGCCGGTTGACGTAGACGAACCACGCGACGTCGAGAACCGTCAGCGCTTCACCCAGGAGATGGGGCTGGCCCCGAAGCGTTTTGTCGATTTCGTCGAGCGCCGCCTTGAAGCGTTGGGCTGAAACAACGACGGCCGCATCCGTCAGTCCTTCGCGCGCGGCCCGTTCCCAGAAGGCGATCTCACGCTGCTTGTCGGGATCGGGCTTCCCCCCCACCGTTCCCGACCCGCCGTCCCTGTACTTGTCGAGTGCGGCCGCCGGCTTTGGCTCCTTGCCGCGGAAGTGCGTGAAGCGGAACGTGAGGGTACGCAGATCGAGATGCAGTTCGTCCTCGTGACGCAACAGCTCCGACATCCGCGTCTCGAGCCCGGCTGGAACGAGCTTCGCACCGGGCAACCGCGCATCGAGTTCAGTGATGATGTCGTTGCTCTCGATGTGAACCTCGCCGTCGATCACCAGCGCCGGCACCAGCCCACGCGGATTGATGCCGAGATACCAGGGCTCGAAGTTTTCTTGGGTCGAGAGATTGATCTCGTGCGAGGTCCAGTCGGCCTGCTTGAGATTGAGCACGATGCGCGTCTTTTGCGAGCAGGACGACGACTTGAAGTGGAACAGGTGCACGCCTTTCCAGCCGAGCACCTCGCGGGTCTGAATGTCGCTGTTGGCGAGTTGAACCATGTGCCGTCCCTCGAGTCATGCGGTGCAGGCAAAGAACTTGTCGAGCCAGCCCTTGATGAGGTGCCGCGCATAGAGGCCATCGCCCGCGAGCGGGAAATGCGACACGCCCGTCATCAGGAACAATTCGGTCGGCTGGCCCGCCTTCTCGAACAGCCGCAGCGATTGCTCGGTCGGCGTGATCGTATCGTGCGCGATGTGCAAGAGCAGTAAAGGACGTGGCGCGATTTTCGCCACGACATCTTCCGCGCGGAAATCGAACATGCTCTGCGCGGTGTCGGCGGTGACTTTGTCTTGCGCCTTTTTCGGAAGGTGCACGCGCAGATGCTCCGGGATCGGCACCACGTCCCAGCGCGATACCCAGAGCGGCTCGCCCGTCTTCGCCTTGTGCTCGCGCCCGCGCTCGAGCATGGCCGCGAATTTCGCCCAGTTCTCCGGTCCGGGATGCTGCCCCTGGAACTTGCGCTCGCCATGGCCCCAGCCACACGACGATATGACCGCCGCGACACGCTCGTCGACGCCGCCCGTGTAGACGGAGACCGCCGCGCCGAAGCTGTGGCCGATGAGGCCGATGCGCCGGCCGTCGATCTCGGGTTGCTCGGCGAGCCAGGTGAGCGCGTTTCGGGTATCGGCGACTTGATCGAGGCACAGCACATAGCCCCGCGTGCCGCCCGAATCGCCGCAGCCCCTGAAGTCGATGCGCAGCGCCGCGTAGCCCCAGCCCTCGAGCATCCTCGCTTGAATCTCGGCGTGGCTCTCGTCCTTGGAGCCGAGGAACCCATGCAGCACGATGAAGGCCGGCAGCTTCGTGCCGGGCTTGTAGCTGTCGGGAATGTGCAGCACGCCCGCGATATCGATGCCGTCGGACGTGAAGCGGACTTGGCGTTGCATGGTGCCTCGTTTCGTGCGTTTTCGAGAAACTGCGCGAAGTCTATCAGCGTCGGTCACCATTGCGGAAGGCTTTGGGCGTCGAATGTTTTCTGGGTGGCGATGCAACCGCATGGCTGCCTATGGCGATGCGCTGCGTTCCGCGATGCGCGCGCGGTCGGTAATGCGGTCGCTGGGATGCAGAATCACACGATCGTCGACTGAAAGGCCGCGCACGACCTCGGCGACTTCCGAGTTCCGATGGTCGATTTCCACGATCGTTCGAGCGGCGCGACCATTCTTCACGACATAGACGGCCCAGTCCTTGCCGTAGCGGAACAGCGCCGAAAGCGGCACGCGCAGAACGCTCTCGCTGCGCCATGACGTGATCGACGCGAACACGCGATAGTCGTGCCCGAGCAGACCGATGTCTTTCGACTCGATGTCCAGGATGACGCGCACCCTTTGCTCGTCGATGCCGAGCGCGGATACCTTGGTGAAGCCGCCCGGCTCGATGCGGCGGACACGTGCCGCAAGCACCCGCGGACCGCCCCACCCCGTGATGGCGACCGCCGCACCGGGTTTGATCTTCACGGCGTCCGTCGACAGCAATTCGACGACGATCTCCATTTCGGCAGTGTCGCCGATTTCGAAGAGCACGGTGCCGGCGAGAACGACCTTCTCGCTCTCGTGCATCCGCTTCAGGATTTTGCCGCTCGCGGGCGCTCTCACATTGACGCAGCACGTCTCTTTCGGTTCGGGATGGTCGGCCGTGGCTTCCGGGCCGATCAGCCTGGCGCGCTCGCTGTCGAGTTGACGGCGCCGCAGCTCGACCTGGGCCCGCGCGCGAACGACGGCCGCTCGCCGTGTCGCCGCCTCGAGTTCAGCCTTCTGTAACGTGCGTTCCGGTACGGTGCCCGACTGCGCCAGGCGCTTGTTGCGGGTGAGATCGGTCTCGGCGAACTCGGCTTCGCTCTCGGCCTGACGCAATTCGGCGGTCGCCAGATCGACCGCCGCTGCCGCCGCATTGATCTGCGCCTCGATCTCGTGCCGGGAGCGCAGATCGTGGAATGGCGGATCGGCCGGCTGGATCACCGCGACGACCGTCTCGTCCTTTTTCACGGTGTCGCCCGCATCGAGCGTCGATCGGAGAATGCGTCCGCTGATCGGTGCCGAGACGGTGTAGACTTGGCGCACGCGCGTGCGGCCTTCCTCCTCGACCAGCACTGTCATCGGGCCGGTGCTCACGGCGGCCACGTCGACGCCGGCGGGCTGTGGACGCAGCGCAAAGAGGAGCGCCGCGACGACGGCGGCTGCAATTCCCGTTGCGATCCATCCTCTATTGGAGAGGGATTTCATCCTTCCACTCCTAGTCGCGTGTCTTCAGAACGGAAACGAGATCGAGCCGGTCGACGCGGCGGCGGACGATCAGGGCCGACGCTGCTGCGGCGCAAAGGACGAGCAAACCTGCGACGGCGTAGGTTTCACGATCGATCACGAACGGTACGCGATAGAGATCGCTGGAGAACGACTGGATCAGCAGATAGCCGAACCCGTATCCGAACAGCCATCCCACCGGAATCGCCGCGACGGTCAAGATCGCCAGCTCGGAAAGCAGGACCCATGAGACTTCGGCGCGCGTGAAGCCGAGAACTCTGAGGCTCGCCAGCTCGCGTGCGCGCTCCGACAATTGGATGCGCGCGCTGTTGTAGACCACGCCGAACGTGATGGTGATCGCGAGCAGCGCATAGATCGTCACCATGTAGTTGATGTTCTGGGCGAGCGTCTCGCGGAACTTGGCGAGCGAAACGCGATTGAGCGCGATGGCGGAGATGGCGGGCGTCGTCTTGATCGCCTTGAACAAGGCGGCCTCGCGCGAAGCGTCATAGCTGAAACGCACGCCGCTGACGCGAGCGCCGTCGTCGAGCAACTCGTCGAGGGCGTCGAGCCGCATGTACACGCCGAGGCCGAAATAGCTCTTGATGATGTCGGTGACGGGGACCTGGGTGACGCGCCGCTTGCCCGTCGTAGCCTCGACGGTGACGACATCGCCGCGCTGCAGCGCGAGGATATCGGCGACGCGCTCGCTGATGGCGATGCCGCTTTCCGGCAAGGGAACCGGCCGGAACCGGGCGTCCAGGACGCGGCTGAGGTCGCGGCTGTCGCCCAGGCCGACGATCGAGAGTTGCCGCGACCGCGCGCCGTTGACGAGGCGAACCGGGGCGGAGCGGTAGGGCTCCGTGCGCATCACGCCTGGCAATCCCGCGACGGCACGCGTGGCGCGCGTGTGGTTGGGCTCGCCGAAATCGATCGTGGCGTGTTGGCGGTCCATCCGGTTGAAGGCGACATCGACCATCAGGTCGACCGAGTCGAACGACAGCAGCGCGGTGACCATCAGCCCGCACGCGAGCGCGATGCCCAGCAGCGTGAACACGGAACGCAGCGGCCAGCGGATCATGTTGCGCACTGCCATCGTCGTCGTCTGCGAAAAGTGCGGCAACCACCGCGATCGCGAAGTAAATATCTTGCGGTAGCGCGGCGGCGACGGCGGCTGCATCGCGACGGCGGGTGCCAGCTTCAGAACGTCGAGCACGGCCCGCAAGGCGCCCGAAATGGCAGCGACGACGGATACGGCCGCCGCGATGATGTAGACCGCCGGGTCCTGCTGGAAGATCAGGAACGGAAAATGGAAGAAGTCGCCGTAGAGCCGCGTCAGCCCGCGCCCCATTTGCGCACCGGCCAGCGAGCCGATCAGCACGCCGCCGATGGCGATCACTAGTACGAACTGCACGTAATGGAACGCGATCGTCGAGGGCGAGTATCCGATCGCCTTCAGGAGCCCGATCTGCTCGCGTTCCAACGCTACGAGGCGCGTCAGTATGATGTTGATCAGGAACGCCGCGACCAGCATGAAGATCGGCGGCATGACGCGAGCGAGCGCATTCAATTGTTTCAGCTCGGCATCGAGGAACGCGTGCGAGGTCTGGTCCTTGCGGCCCGTCGCACCGGATCCGCCGTAGCGCTCGAGGGCGCGGTCGACGCGGTCGATGACGGCGGCTTCGCTGGCGCCAGGAACGAGTTCGATCGCGACCGAGTTGAACGCCCCTTCGAGATCGAAGATCGACGCCAATGCCTGCCGCGACATCCAGAACACACCGAAACGGCGGTCGTCGGGCATCAGGTCGCCCGGCCCGACCGCATAGATGAACTCCGGCGACAGCGCGATGCCGACGATGCTCAGCGTGCGCATTCGCCCATTGAGTATGGCGCGCACCGTAGCGCCCGGCTTGAAACGGTGCGCCTTCGCGAACGCCTCGTTGATCACGACCTCGTCGATCCGCCCGGTCTCCGCGAAGCGGCCTTCGCGCAGATAGAGTTGGTTCAGCTTCTGCCCGCCCTGATCCGGCACGGAAATGAAGAGACCGGTCGCCGGCTGAGCGAAACCTTCGATGTCCAGCAGCGCGAGTTTGCGAATGCGCGTGTCGATCGCCGCCACACCGGAGATCTCTTCGAGCCGTGCGGTGACGCTGGTCGGCGCCCGCGTCACGCTGGCGAACACGTCTGCGAACCGGTAGCGCTCGTAGTAGGCTGCGCGCGTCTCCTCCAGCGAACGCAGCGCGCCGAGCGCCAGCACCAGCGTGGCGACGCCCGACGCGAGCACCAGCGCTACCGCCAGCACCTGAGCCCACATGCGCAGGAAGTCCCGGAAGAGTTTCTTGTCGAGGCTGCGCATTGGAGCCTCACCAGCTGATTTCGGAAGGCGCGCGCCGGATCGCGTTTCGATGAACCTCGCTGACGCGGCCATTGGCGAACGAGATCACCGTGTGCGCCATCTCCCGGATCGCAGCGTTGTGCGTGATGACGACGGTGGTGGTGCCGAGCTCCTTGTTGATGCGCTCCAGCGCCTCGAGCACGCGCACACCTGTCCGGCTGTCGAGTGCGCCGGTCGGCTCGTCGCACAACAACACCTCGGGCCGCTTGGCGATCGCGCGCGCGATCGCGACGCGCTGCTGCTCGCCGCCCGACAGCTCCGCCGGGAAATGATCCATGCGCGGACCGAGCCCGACCCAGTCGAGCGCCTCCTCCGGCGTCATCGGATCGGGCGCGATCTCCGTGACGAGCGCGACGTTCTCCCGCGCGGTCAGCGAAGGCACCAGATTGTAGAACTGGAACACGAAGCCGATGTGCGTCCGCCGGAATTCGGTGAGCCCGCGATCGTCGAGCCGCGTGATGTCCTGTCCGCGGAACCGCACGGTGCCCGACGTCGCCTGGTCCAGTCCCCCCAGGATGTTGAGCAGCGTGGACTTGCCGCTGCCCGACGGCCCCAGCAGCACGATCAACTCGCCCGCCGACAGCACGAGATCGACGCCATCGAGCGCTCTCACTTCTATCGCCCCGGTGCGATAGATCTTGCACAGCCGCTCGACCTCGAAGACCGGCTGGGGCGCTGGCTGTTCGTTCGTGTCTTTCATGGCCGGGACCGTACTGCGGCGCCGCCGTTTGCCCCTTGTGACGGATCAACCTCGCGGGAGGCAGCCTGGGAAGCGCCCCGGCAAGCCTCTCGCGCCATCCGGACCCCTGCTATTCGATGATGCCGCAGGCGATCCGGCCGCCCGCTTCGCCCGTCGGATCGGACCGGTAGTCGTCCTTGCCGGCGTGGATGATGAATGCCGTGCCCTGCGGCCCGAACAGCGAATTGGGCTTGCCCTTCTCCAAGGTGACGGCCGCGTTCAGCACGTCGACGGTCAACGACCCGCTGGCGGGGATATGCAAGTTGGGCATGTCGCCGGCGTGATGTCCATCCGCCGCGAGCAGACCGTGCTTCTTGCTGGCTGGATTGAAGTGCCCACCGGCGCTCGTGAACGGTGGTTCGCATTTGCCGACGCCGTGAATGTGGAACGCGCGCTCGCCCGGCGACAAGCCTTTCAGCGACAACTGAACCAGCACACCCGCCGGCGTCTGGGTCAGAACCGCCGTTCCAACCGATTGCCCATCGGCGCTGCGGAGCGTGGACTTCGCGCTCTGGGCTGTAGCGGGCGACGCCGCGATCACCGACAGGCCGGCCATAACAGTCGCGATACGCAAGACTTTCATCGAGGGTCTCCATTGAGCGAAAATGTGAACTGACGAACGGGAACCACTGCCGGCTCGATCCCGCGATCCCGATCCAGCGATCGTGCCGGTACAACGTCGGAAGGTCCACGCCGTCTGATAGTCAAACGCGGTGCATGGCGAACGAGTTCGAGATCCTGCCGGCTCAAACGCGATTTCCGCCCTCGGCAATTCAGCCTTTGGTGAGTGACTGCATCTGCTGCGGCGTCAGATAGCCGGTCGTTTCTGCTCCGACGCTCTTCTGATAGTCCTTGATCGCCTGGCGGGTCATGGTGCCGAAGATGGCGTCGACGGGGCCGAGGTAGAGCCGGCGCTCCCGCAGCGCGGCTTGGATCTGCAGTCGCTTCGACCGGCCGAACAGGGCCTCTACGATCTGCAGGCTCTCGACGCTTTCTGCCGGGGGCGGCGCGCTGGCTGCGGCTGCCTGCTGGGCGATCTGGGCCTGCTGCGCCCGCTTCGCCTCGGCCGCTCTTTCTTCGGCGTCGCGCGCCTTGGCTTCGGCCTGACGCAATTGCTCCTCGGCCAGACGCGCCTTGCGCTCGGCCTCTCGCCGGGCTGCGGCGTCGGCGGCAGAGGCAGCGGCACTGACAGAGGGAGCCGGGGCGACTACCGGCGGTGCGGCCGCTGCGACCTGCGGTCCCTTGGAGAGATCGACGTCGGCAACCGATCCGAACACGCGGCCGACGCCGCCGGCAGCGATCGTTCCCGTCAGCGTCGACAGCATCAGCGGTGTCTCTGCAACGGCCTCAGCCAGATCCCAGGCAGCTTGCTGGCTCACCTTGTCGACGCGTGAGACCGGCACCTTCTCGGATGTCGATATCCCCACCACGACGTTCGCCGGCGGCGCTCGGGGAAAGCCCGGCCTGACCGAGACGCCCGGTATCGTCGACGAGATGTCCGCGACCGTCATCGCGAACAGGACGACGCCGACCTTGGCGCGGCCGACCAGCGCCGCCACGCTCGGGATCGATATGCCTTGCGATAGCAGATCGCTATCGCGCTTGATGTCGGCATTCGACGGCAGCAGATAGGTGTGCCCGCCACCAGCGGCAACGCCATGCCCGCTGAGCACGACAACGGCTGCCGAGGCGCCGGAAGCCTTCGCGACGAAATCCCTCAGAGCCGCCCGCGCCGCGGCATTGTTCGAATTCGCGACGACCGTGACGTCGAAACCATGTTTGCGGAGGCCGGCGCCGATTTTCTGCCCAGTGCCGGCGGGCACCGAGGATTTGGCCGAGTTGGAATATTCTTCGACTGCGATCACCAGGGCGACCCGGTCGGCGGCCATAGCCCTTTCCGGGTGGACCGGAGTCAGCAGCGCCGTTACGATAACCAACCAGATAGAATTGTGGGCGAAGTTCCTGGGGAAACAGCGCAGAACTGCGTTGGCAGTTAGTGTTTTCAAGAAGCTTGAAAGTCCAAAATGCATGTCCGCGGCCCTCGAATGCCTGCTCAGGTGTGATCGCCCGGAGAATATGAAGTGATTGATTGTTGGAGGGACCTTACATGGGCTTGCGGCTCAAATTCAACCTGATCCTCGCGGCGTGCTTCGTGCTGGGCCTCATCGCTTCGTCGGTGCTTTTCTATGAGGTGTCGCATCGCAGCGCCATGGAACGTCTGCACGCGCAGATCGGTGTGCTGAGAGCCCAGGCACTTGCAGTTCGTGCCTATACTTCCGACGAGATCCGGCCCCTGCTCAACGACCTCTCCGATGTGCAGTTCCTGCCGCAGATCGTTCCGTCGTTCTCCGCCCAGAATGTGTTCCACAAATTCCGCGATCAGTTTCCCGACTTCTACTACAAGGAAGCCGCCCTCAATCCGACCAATCCGTCAGACCTCGCCAGCCCCTGGGAGCGCGAGTTGATCAATCGATTGCGGGCGGATGTCTCGCTGAAGGAAATCGTCGAGTATCGCGATACGGACAAGGGCCGCCAGTACACCGTGGCGTTCCCGCTGACGATCAGGTCGGAGGCCTGCCTCACGTGCCACTCCACGCCGGAAAAGGCGCCGGCTTCGATGGTCGCGCTCTATGGTGACAAAGCGGGCTTCGGCTGGAAGATGAACGAGACGATCGGCGCGCAGGTCATCTCGGTGCCGCTCACCGCTGCACGCCAGCAGGCGCTCGACAACCTGAAGCTCATGGTCGGCGCGATGAGCGTCATCTTCCTGGTGCTGCTGCTCGTCATCAACACGCTTCTGGGAACGATGGTCCTGACGCCCGTCATCAAGATGTCCGAGATCGCCGAGCAGGTGAGTTTGGGCGACAGCGCCCAACCGGAATATGTGATCGACGGCACGGACGAGATAGCGTCGCTCTCCAAATCGTTCAACCGAATGCGCCGGAGCTTGGATAGTGCTATGAAAATGCTCGATACCTGAACCGCTCATTTTGAATTCGTCTCGCAGCTCCAATCCCACTTCGTGGTTTGTCGGAAACAGTCCAATGATTTCGGACAACGCTTCATCGGATGGTAGTCCGCTGCTCGGCCAGGCGGGCACGGCCACGCCGCCGTCGATCGGGAAGTACAGGGTCGACGGCATCATCGGCCGTGGCGCGGTCGGCATCGTCTACCGCGGTTACGACACGGTCATCAGCCGGCCCGTCGCGATCAAAACCCTGCGGCACGAGGTGTTGGAGACTGTCGACGACAAGAACGGGCTGCTCGCCCGATTCTCGAGCGAGGCGAGATCGGCTGGACGGTGCCAGCACCCCAATATCGTCACGGTGTTCGACTATGTCGAGCAGGACGACACCCCGTTCATCGTCATGGAATACGTCGCGGCCGGAACGCTCGAAGCGGTGACGCGCACCGGCACGCTGCTTCCGCTGCATCAGGTCGGCGAGATTCTCGTCCAGCTTCTGTCGGCACTCGGCCACGCCCACGAGAAGGGCGTCGTGCATCGCGACATCAAGCCGGCCAACATCCTCTGCCCCGCGGCGACCTCGATCAAGGTCACGGATTTTGGTGTGGCGCGTCTGCAGGACCTCGGGCTGACGCAGGCCGGCAAGGGCACGCTCGGCACGCCCAACTACATGTCGCCGGAATTGTTTCTGGGCCGCGAGGTCGATGGCCGCTCGGATCTGTTCGCCGCCGGCGTGGTGTTGTTCGAGCTGCTCGCCGGTGCCAAGCCGTTCACCGCCAACGACATGCCCGAGTTGATGCGCAAGCTGCTCAATCAGCCGCCACAGTCCTTGGGCAGCTTCCGTCCCGAGCTGTCGGGCCATCTCGATGCCGTGCTCGTTCGCGCCCTTGCCCGCAATCCGACCGATCGCTTTCAAACGGCCGACGAGTTCAGTGAGGCGCTGGTCGACGCCGTCGGCAGGACCGAAGCCGACAAGAACGTGAAGCCGGTCGACCTGTCGCGGATCCCGCGGCGTGCGACCAGCGATCAGAGCGACAGCCGCGGCATGCTCAACCGCACGATGGCGGAAAAGCTGATGCCGGGAACCATCGGCAATCTGGAAAGGAGCCTCGCGCGCTCGCTCGGTCCGATTGCCCGGCTGGCGATCTCGCGCGCGTCGAGCGAGACGACCGACGCCGATATGTTCCTGACGCGGCTGACGTCCTTGATCCCCGAATCCGCCGAGGCGAAGCGCTTCCGCGAGACAGCCGAGAATTGGCTGCGCGAGGACCAGGGCATTGCCGGCGCTCAGCTCGACGCCGTCATTCCCACACAGGTGGTCAAGGAAACGATCGAGCTGTTGCGCCCCATGATCGGGCCGATGGCCAAGGTCATCGCGGAGCGCGAGGCGAAGACCGCCGTCGGGGTCGAGGACTACTACGAGCATGTGGCGCGAGCGATCAAGAATCCCCAGGACCAGGAGAAGTTTCTCGCCCAGACATCGAGCCGCTCGAGCCCGGGCAAGCGGACTTGAGTGATGTGATATGACAGTCGATCCGACCGGCGCCGAACCGAAGACGAATGCCAGGAAGCGCCGGCTGCGCGCCGCGCTGTTCGCAGACGTCGCCAATTTCAGTGGCAGCGTGTCGGTCAACGAGACGATCGCCTTCGGCAATCTGTCGGCCATCCTGTCGCTGGGCCGCGAAGCGTTGCACCGTTTCGACGGCGACCTCATCACCACGCCGGGCGATGGCCTGTTCGCGCTGTTCGAGAGCGTGGTGAACTCCGTCATGTGCGCCCTGTGGCTGCAGGAGCAGCTTGCGAGCCGGCCGGATCATGGGTCCATGCGCCTGCGGATCGGTATCCATGTCGGCGACGTCATGTTCGACGGTGACATGCCGCTCGGCGAAACGATCAATATCGCGTCTCGATTGCAGTCTTTGGCGGACCCGGGCGGTATCCTGGTGTCGAGCCTCGTCGTCGAGTGCGTATCGGCGCGCATCTCTGCGAGCTTCGAGCATCGCGGCGTTCCCCGGCTGAAGAACATCCCGCGCCAGATCCACACGTACAGCGTACTTCCCAAGGTCGTCGCGAAGGTCGAGGATGCCGGCACCGGCTCCAACGCGCTCGATCAGACGATGCATCTGTCGAAACGGGAGTTGAGGTCCCTGCTGGAAGGCACGGACCCCGGCCTCGGGGTTTCGCAATCACCCGCCGGTGACGCCATCGCCGCACCTTCGCCCACGGGCAATCCGCCCATCGGTCCGGCGACGCCCATTCCAGCAATGCCCGTGTCCGGGCCGGTCACCGATCAGCGGCCGCGCATCAGGGTCGCCGCAGGTGGGCGTCCCGGCGACCAAGTGGGCGGACAGCATTCGGACGACCCGGCCGATGCGGAGCTTGCAGCCCGTCTCGCCGCCTCGCCGAGTGCGGAATTTCTCGCGGCCCTGACCGAAGCGGCCTCTCGTCATTTGGGGCCTGTCGGCCGCGTCCTGATTGGGCAGGCATCGAAAAAGGCGATCACCGCTGGCGAGTTGATCATCTTCATGGAGCAGCAACTCACCGCCATGCCGGAACGCGCGGACTTCCGCGACGAGGCGATCGGCCTGTTGCGAACCTGACACCGTGTTCCCCCCGGGACAGCGTCGACGCACGACCTGTTCGAGTATGACCTCGCATCGATCGACCAGGATCGACCAGGATCGACAAGCGTCGACAGGGCTTCGGGCGAGGAATGGGACGATGAACAAGGCGAGCCGGGCGATAGTGGCGATGCTTGCGACGTGGCTCGCCGCCAACGATGTTCATGCCGCGACCGATGACCAGATCGCCTGCGCCAACTCCGTTCGCCAGGACAGCGCCGAGGCCTGCACCCGCGTTCTGGCTCAGCCCGGCCTCTCGCGCATCGATCGGGCGATGGCTCATTTCAACCGCGGCTGGGCTCACCGCCGCGCCGGCTCCACCAAGCTGGCCGTGGCGGACTTCGATGCCGCCCAAGTACTGCACGGCGAATTCGCCAGGCTCTATATCAGCCGAGCGCTCGCCAAACAGGACCTCGGCCAGCTCGATGGCGCCGTCCTGGATCTCGATCACTACATCGCGATGGCGCCGCAGGACTGGAGCGGCTTTCACCATCGCGCCGTGATCTATCGCGAGCAGGGCTTTACCGCCAAGGCGTTGCAGGACATCGACAGCGCGCTCCGTCTCAATCCGTTCAACAATGATCTGATGGTGACGAAGGTCCTCACCCTGGCTGAAACCTTCGATCTCGATGCGGCGAAGCAGGAGGCCGATCGCCTCGTGTCCCGCCGCGGCAGCGAAGCGATATCGCACTTCGCCCGCGCCGTGGTGAACTATCGCCGAGGCCATCTCGAAGCAGCCGAAACCGACGTTTCTGCCGCGCTGTCTAAGGAGCCGCGCTTTCCCGCAGCTTTGGCGGTGAAGGGGCAGATCGCCGAAGCGAAGGGCGATTGGGCGAAGGCCGAGGAGAGCTACAAGCAGGCGCTTCGCCCGGGCTTTCCAAAGATCGAGATGAAGTGGGCGAAGCGCGTTGCCCAGTTGCAGTTGAGCGGCAACGCCAAGGTCGCTGCCGAGGCTGCCTCGAAGCCGTCGTCGAGCATGTCGGCAACCGATGCACGCCCGCGCGCGGAGAACCCGGCGGTGGCCTGCAGCCGCTTCGTGCCCGGCGCCGCGATGACGATCAGCGTTCCCTGCAGCTGACGCGCATTCGATCGTGAAAATCAACCCTTCTCTTACGGTCCAGCCCTATCGTGGAGCAATGACGGACGGCTCTGCTCCCCCCCTGGATCGGCGCGCGGCGCTGCGAGTGATCGCGGCAGGCGTCGCAACGCTCGCCGTGCCGCATGCACATGCGCAGCGGCCCGCGACAGAGCCGGCGAAACGGCCGCTGTTCGGCAGCGCGGTCGATCCTCGCCTGCTCGAAGAGGACCGCGTCTATCGTGCAGCCCTCCGGCGGTACTGCCGCATCGTCGTCCCCGAAGGAGGGCTCAAGTGGGCGGGGTTGCGCCCGACGTCCGACGAGTTCCGCTTCGGCTATGGTGATGCGATCGCAGCATTCGCGCAGCAGAACGCCATGGTGATGCGTGGCCACACGCTCGTCTGGCACATGGCGATGCCGGAGTGGACCGCCGCTTTGCAATCATCCCGTGCTGTCCACGAAGCGATGACGTTCCACATCGACAACGTCGTCGGCCGCTATGCCGGCCGCATCGCGAGCTGGGATGTCGTCAACGAGCCGCTGCCCGAGGACCCTGGCCCGCCATCCGACCGGCGCGACACGGTTTGGTATCGACATCTCGGCGAGAGCTACATCGCGATGGCGCTGCGCCTCGCGGCCGCCGCCGATCCGCGCGCCGAGCTTGCGATCAACGAGTACGACCTCGAGCATTCGGGCGACCGCTTCGACCGCAAACGGGCGGCGATGCTCGATCTCGTGGAGAAAGTCCGCAAGTCCGGCGCGCCACTGCACGCGGTCGGGCTGCAGGCGCACTTGCGCGGCGAGCGGACGATCGCTCGTGCCGCACTCCGAAAGCTGATCCTCGAATTGCGCGACATGGGCGTGCTGATCCTCGTCACCGAGCTCGACGTGATCGATTGGTCTCTGCCGCTCGACATCGAAACGCGCGATCGGCTGGTGGCAGACCGCGCCGAAGAATTCCTGGAGACCGTGTTCGAAGCCTGCACGCCCGGCGCGGTGCTGACCTGGGGGCTCACCGATCGGCACGCCTGGATTCCCGATCACTTCAAGCGGCAGGACGGCGCACCCAATCGGCTGCTGCCGCTCGACGACGACTATCGGCCCAAGCCCTTGATGGAGGTCCTGCGCCGCTTCGGCGCGACCGACAGAAGCGATTAGATCGACAGCGCAGCCTTCACCAGTTGCCCGTCCGGCCGCTCGAGTTCATCGAGGATCGTGAAGTGATCGGCGCCCGCGATCTCGATCAGCGGGCCCGGTGCATTCTTCTGGCAGCGCTGCGCGTGCAGTCCGCGCGCGTCGCCGACGAGCGCCGGCAGTTCCTTTGCGCCATAGGCGACGGCGAGCGGCTTCATCACCACCGGCAGGCGCAGAGGCGAAAGGCTCGCGATCTCCGCGTCCTTCAGCTGCAGCTTTTCGTTGAGGCCGGTGTCGCGGATCGGCGCGAGTTCGTAGACGCCCGATATCGCGAGCCCGGCATGCACCGACGGATGCGACAGCATCATCGCCGCGAGATGTCCGCCGGCCGACCATCCGGAGACCACGAGCTTGCGCGGCGCGATCCCGTGCTTCGGCCCTTCCTTCGCGAGCCAATCGAGGGCTGTTCGCAACTCATCGACGATTTCGGCGAGACCGGCGTCCGGCGCGAGCGTGTGGCTCGGCAGTGCAGCGGACCAGCCGTGGGCGCGAATGCCGCCCGCCAGATGCGAAAAATCCTCGCGCGAGTTGCGTTGCCAGTAGCCGCCGTGAATGAACACGAGACATGGCGCCGACGCATCGGCTGCCGGAAACAGATCCCATTTGTTGCGGGCGCCGCCTGCATAGGGAACATCGAGACCGGCGGAGTTTGCGGCGCGATAAGCCTGTGCCGCCGCATTCCTCCGCGCGATCAGCTCGGCGCTGTTCGCGACCGCGCCGTTGTTGTTGTAGGCCGCATCGCGTTCGGCTTGGCTCATCGAAGACCAGTTGGCGATCATGATTCACCCCACCCGATATATTTTCTGCTGCGTTCCCGGACGAGGCGCAGCCGAGAGCCGGGACCTTTACACTTCTGAAACGTGCAAAGACCCCGGCGCTTCAGGCTCCGACCGCGACGGCCGGAGCGTTCGTCCGGGAACGTGATGATCAGTTCCCTAAATCGCCATCGCCTGCGGCAGAATCGGCGCGGTCGCGTCGTAGCGCTTGCCTTCGCGCAGACAGAACGAAGGCTGCAGCAGCCGCTCGGCGATCACCTCGGTCTTCTCGTTGTCGAAGAGGCGGAACTTGCCGCGCAGATCGTCGAGGACCGAGATATCCGCCACCACGCCCGGTTTCAGCGTGCCGAGTTCGCCCTCGAGCTTGATCATCTTTGCCGGGTTGACGGTGACCATCTCCACGACGCGCTTCAGATCGATGCCGAGCGCGAGCATCGACGTCATCGCCTGCGTCAGGCTGAACCGTGCCTGGCCCGCGAACGGATGGTTCTCCGCATCCGGGTGCAGACCGCCCGGCGTGCCCGGCGGCGGCGGGACGTAGGTGTTGTAGCCGTGCATGTCCGCGCCGAGCGTGTCGGGAATGATGCCGGCCCCGATCGCGATTTTGGCGAGCCGGTAGGAGAAGTGACTGCCATGGCCCACGTCCGTCTTGAGGCCCATGTCGAGCGCCTTGCGCACGATCTCGTGCACCTTGCCGTTCTTGTCGACGAAGCCGCCGGGATGGCGCGTGAACGGATGCGCGAGGATGTCGCCGGGACGCAGCAGCTTCACGACCTGCTCGATGATCGTATCGGCGTCGATGCCCCGCGCGCCTTCGGGCGGCAGCTCCCAGAGCTGGCCGAAGTGGATATAGAGCGGGATGTCCGCTTCACGCGCGATCGCCGCGGATTTCTCGATCACCTTCGTGCCGAACCGGGCGAAACCGCCGATCTCCGCGTGGCCCTTCACGCCCTTGACGAGGTCTGCGTTCTCTCGGGCGGCCTTCACCGTTGCCGCCTGATCCATCAGGTTGGGCGCGTAGAGATCGGGATAGTAGTGGCCTTCCATACCACCGACGAGATAGGCCGAGATGAACGCGACGACCCGCGTCTTCGCCGGCGCGACGATGAAATGGCGGAAGCCCGGCAGCGTCATGCACGACGGGCCGCCCTGATCGATCAGGCAGGTCACGCCGCTCTCGACGCCGCACATATCGGCATCGAGCCCGAACCGGCCGGTGACGTACTTGTAGACGTGCGCATGCGTGTCGATCATGCCGGGAATGACGAGCTTGCCGCGGGCGTCGATCACCGACTTCGCCGAAGACGGCAGAGTGTCCTTCTTGACCGCGGCGATTTTCCCGTTTGCGATCGCGATGTCCATTGCGCCGTCGATGCCGGATGCGGGGCAGATCACGTGACCACCCTGGAGCAGGGTGTCGTAGGCTGGCGTCGTACTCATGTTGCGTCTCCTTCGTCGTGTCGGCAGCGAATGCTCGCGGCCCATAGATCCATTCAGAGCTTACGGTTCAATCAGCCGTCAACTCGAATTCCAATCGGCAGATCACATTCCCAGATAGGCGCTCCGGACGTGTGGATTGTCGAGGAGTTCCTCCCCGGTGCCCGTCAGCGTCACGCTCCCTTGCTCGAGCACGTAGGCGCGGTCGCACAGATCCAACGCCGCGAAGGCATTCTGCTCGACCATGACGACGGTCACTCCGTCAGCGCGAACCTGACGGATGATGTCGAATGTGGCATCGACGATGTTGGGCGCAAGACCGAGCGATGGCTCGTCGAACAATACCAGTTTGGGCCGCGACATCAGCGCGCGGCTGATCGCGAGCATCTGCTGCTCGCCGCCCGACAACGTTCCCGCGGCCTGATCCTGCCGCTGCCGCAGGATCGGAAAGCGCTCGAGCATGCTCTCCATGTCCTCCGCGATGCCTTGCGCGTCGCGGCGCAGATAGCAGCCCATCTCGAGGTTCTCGCGCACGGTCATGTGCGGGAAGACGCGCCGCCCCTCCGGGCAATGCGAAATGCCGAGTTGGAGGATTTCGTGCGGCGGCGCCCCCGCGATGTCGCGGCCTTCGAATGTGATCCGTCCGGAGGCCGGTTTGACGAGGCCCGAGATCGTCTTGAGCGTCGTCGATTTTCCCGCGCCGTTGGCGCCGATCAGAACCACGAGCTCCCCGGTCCGGACGTCGATCGAAAGCGAGCGAACCGCCTGGACCTTGCCGTAGTTGCACTGCAGGCCTTCAACGACGAGCATGAGTGGACCTCTCGCCGAGATAGGCCTTGATCACGTCCGTGTTGCGCTGGATCGCCTCCGGCGTTCCGTCGGCGATGATGATGCCCTGGTTGAGACAGATCACGCGATCGGACGCGCCCATCACCGTGCGCATGTCGTGCTCGACCAGCAGCACCGTTATGTCGCGCTTCCTGATGCGCGAGATGGTTTCCACGAAACTCGCTTTCTCCGCCGGGTTCATGCCGGAGACCGGCTCGTCCAGCAGCAGGATCCTGGGGCCTGCCGCGAGCGCGATGGCGACTTCGAGCAGCCGCTGCTCGCCGTAAGGCAGCGACGCCGCGGGCTCTTTTGAGCGAGCGGTTATGCCGACGAAGTCCAGCACCTCGCGCGCGGCCTCCTCCAGCCGTCGCTCGTCGGCCTGAACACGCGACTGCCCGAGCATGATCGCGAGCGGCGTCTGCGCCGAGCGCTTGTGCAGCCCCACGAGTACGTTCTCGAACGCCGAAAGTCCGCCGAACAGGCTCGTCTTCTGAAACGAGCGCACGACACCCAGCCGCGAGATCGCGTCGGGACTGAGTCCGTTCAGCCGCTGCCCCCGATAGACGACGTCGCCGCTGGAAGGCTGCAGATAGCCGGTGATGGCGTTGAAAGCGGAGGTCTTGCCGGCGCCGTTCGGGCCGATCAGCGAAAGGACCTCGCCCTCGTGCACGTCGAACGTCATGCTGGACACGGCGAGCAATCCGCCGAAGCGGATCGACATCTGGTTCACGGACAATAGGGGGATCGCTGTGCCGGTCATTCGCCCGCACTCCCCATTTCAGGGCGCGAGGCTGCTGGTCCATCCGCTGTCCGGCGCGACTGCCACCAGTTCCGCAGGGCCGGCACGATTCCCATCGGCAGGAAGTAGACGACCAGCACCATGACGACGCCGTAGACGATCCACTGAACTTCCGGCTTGATCGCCATCCCGCGCAGCACCTCCGGGATCAGCCCGAAGATGAAGCCGCCGACGATCGGCCCCGCCAGCGTGCCCTTGCCGCCGGTCACGACCATGATCACCATCGTGACCGTATAGACGAACAGGAAGATGTCCGGGTCGACGATGCGGATGTAGTGCGTGTAGAGCACGCCGGCCGCCCCCGCCATCGCCGCCGAAACGACCGTCGCCAGCACGAGATACCGGGTGACGTCGATGCCGACCGACATCGCCAGCGGCTCGTTCTCGCGCAGCGCGATCATCGCCCGGCCCGCCCGCGACGACACCAGCCGCGAGATGATGATGAAACACACCGTGGCGACCGCCAGCACGAGCCAATAGAAGGCGGGCTTTCTGAGGAAGGCGATCTCCGCACTGCCCAATCCGAGCCGGAGCACGGGAATGTTGTTGAGCGCCATCGGCCCTTGCGTCAGCTCGACCCAGTTCACGGCGACGAGCCGCACGACTTCCGCAAAACTGATCGACACGATCACGAAATAGGCCCCGCGCACGCGAAACGCGAGCCGCCCGATCGCCCATCCCGTGAATGCAGCCGCTGCGATGCCGACGAGCATCGCGAACCACACGGGTTTGGGCGACATGCCCACGGGAATGCCGCCCGGCAGCGTGATCTCGAAACCGAGCGACGTCAGGGCGCTGCCGTACGCGCCGATGCCGAAGAATGCGACATGGCCGAGCGACAGTTGTCCCGTATAGCCGAGCAGCAGATTGAGGCTCATCGCGGCGATGATGAAGATGCCGGTCGTGATGAGGATGTGCAGATAGTAGGAATCGGTCATCCACAATGGCACCGACACCAGCAGCGCGAGAAAAGCCGGAGGGAAGTACTGCATCATCCGATGCGCTCCCTCTGTGCGAAGAGGCCGGTCGGTTTGACGAGCAGAATGATGATGATGAGCACGAAGCCCATTGCGTCTCGATATCCCGACGAGATGTAGCCCGCGCCGAGCTCCTCCGCGAAAGCGAGGATGAAGCCGCCGATGGTCGCGCCTGCGATGTTGCCGAGCCCGCCGAGGATCACGATCGCGAACGCCTTGGCCGCGGCGAGGTCGCCCATCGTCGGATTGACGACGAAGACGGGCCCGAGCAACGCGCCGCCGGCAGCCGCGAGACCAGAGCCGAGCGCGAACGTCGCGGTGTGCATTCGGTCGATGCGAACGCCCATCAGTGCGGCGGTGTCGCGGTCCTGGAACGTCGCGCGCATCGCCTTTCCGAGCTTGGTCCTGTTCACGACCGCATAGGCCGCGAAGATCAGACCCACGGCCGTGACCAGAACGAACACCCGCAGCCACGACACCGACAGCGGACCGACCACCAGCGGTGCCGCAGGAAACGGATTGGGAACCGACAGGGCGACGCCCGACCAGATCAGCTGCTCGGTATTCTGCATTGCGATCCAGGCGCCGATCATCACCAGCATCGTCGTGTCGATGTCCGCCCCGCGCAGCCGGCCGAGCAGCAGCATCTCGATGGTCGCGCCGAGTGCTGCACCGAGCACCATCGACAGCAGCAGCGCGAGGAAGAAGTTCATCCCCACCGGCACGACCAGCGCATACATGCAGTACGCGCCGAAAGCGTAAAGTTCGCCGTGGGTGAAGTTCACGACGCGCATGATGCCGAAAATCAGCGTCAGGCCGATGCCAAGCAGAGCATAGGTGCCGCCGAGCATGAGCGCATTGAGGCAATGCTGAAGTAGCTGGTCCAAGCGCGTTTTCGCCCCGAGCTTATCGTTGGTGTCAGACCCTCCGGGTCTGACACCAGGCGGAATCCGAAATGGTAGACCTGTTTTCGAGCCGTAGGTTGGGTCGAGCCCTGCGAGGCCCAACATTCCCACGGTGTGCCGCGAATTGTTGGGCCGCGGCCCGCATAAAGTGCGGACCTTGACCCAACCTACGTGGAAGTCCTCCAGGCCCCCTCACATGCGCGTGACTTTGCCGTTGGCGATCTTGATCAGATAGACGCTCGGCACGTTCTGCGCGCTCTCCTTGCCGGCGGGACCTTGCTTGATGAAGGCGATGTCGCCGTTGATGCCTTTGACCTTAACGCCCCACAGCGCCTTCTGGATCGCGGCCGGCTCGGCCTTGCCGGCGGCCTTGATCGCAGCGACGATCGTGGTGATGCCGTCCCAGCCGCGGAAGCCCTCGGTGAGCCCGCCGATCTGATGACCACGCGCTTTCCACTCCTTGACGAAGCTGACGGCGAGCTCGGGGTTCTTCACCGCTTCAGGGAACCACGGCGTGAAGAACACGAGATGGTAGGACTCGTCGGCCGCGCCGCCGGCCTGCTGGATGAGCTGGTCGGGCGAGTTCGATCCCCCAGTCGTGATGATGCGCGCCTTGAGCTGCTGCTCTTTCGCCTGCCGCAGGATCAGCGTGATCTGCTCGACTGCGGTCGTGACGAACACCGTGTCGCCGCCCGACGCCTTGATCTTGGCGAGCTGCGCGGAGAAGTCGACGGCCTTCGGATCCATCAGCTCCGTGGCGCCGATCGCGACGCCAGCGGCCTTCAGCATCTTCGTGAATTCCTGCGATGCGCCGAGGCCGAAATCGTTGTTTGTGGCGAGGAAGTCGGCCTTCTTGATGCCGAGCTTCTTGACCAGCGGCTCGAACGCGCGGGCTTCCATTTCCGATGTCGGGCTGATGCGGAAGATGAACGGATTGCCCGACGTGGTGATCTTGCCCGACGACGACGTCTCCACCAGCATCGGCACGCCGTGCTCCTCGAGCTTCGGCATGACGGCGAGTGTCAGCGTGGAACTCCACGCGCCCAGCATCACCGGAACCTTGTCCTTGGTGATGAGCTTCTCGGCGGTCGATACGGCTTCGGTCGGATTCGACTTGTTGTCCTCGACGACCAGTTGGATCTTGCGGCCCAATACGCCGCCGGCCTTGTTGATTTCGTCCTCGGCGATCTTGGCGCCTTGGGTCACGTAGTTGCCGGACGCGGCGAACGCGCCCGTCAGCGGCTGCGTGACGCCGATCTTGATCGTGTTCTGAGCGGTTGCGGGCGTGGCGAGCGCCATGAAAACCGCCGCCGCCAGAATTTGGGCCGAGCCGTGCTTGAGCATCTTGCTACTCCGAATTGTGATATTCAGCAGGTCATTTTGCGTGCGGCGTCACTATGGCAGAGGTCGACATGCTGGCAAGTCAAGAAATTGCGCAAAAACTCGAACTGCCTCATTGGTATGCAGTTGCCTCATTCATGTCCAGTCACGTTCTCTTTGCGCCGCTTGCGAGCCCTGCGAGATAGAGGTGGACGTTGGATATCCCGAGGCTATCTTGGCCAGCTCTTCGAAGCGCCGCGTGCGCTGCGTGGGCGTAGTCGATGAAATGGGGAGCGGCCACAGCGGCCGATGTCAGATTGACTGAGCAGGGCAACTCGACCGGGCAAGGCATCGGCGCGCCGTTGAAGCGCAAAGAGGACGATCGCTATCTGCGCGGCCAGGGCCGTTTCGTGGCCGACCTGACCATCCCCGGAATGCAGGAGGTGGCTTTCCTGCGCTCGCCCGTGGCGCATGCGCAGATTCGCGGCATCAGCATTCCCGAAGAGTTCAAATCGCAGGTGTTCCTGGCGGCCGACCTCGCAGGTGTGGCAGCGATCCGCGCCGACACCGCGCTTCCCGGCTTCAAGTCGTCGCTGCAGCCGATCCTCGCGTCGGACAAGGTGCGCCACGTCGGAGAGCCCGTTGCGATGTGCATCGCAGCGAGCCGCGCAGAGGCCGAGGATATCGCGGCCCGGATCGACGTCGACTACGAGGTGCTTCCGGCCGTCACCGACATGCTCGCTGCGTTGCGCCCCGACGCGCCTCTGCTGCACGAGCAGTGGGGCGACAACGTATTCCTGACCACCAGCACGGATGTCGATTTCGACGCCGCGATTGCCAGCGCTGCCTTCAAGGTAGAGCGCGAACTGCGCACCGCGCGGCAGGTCATGAGCCCGATGGAGGGCCGCGGCGTCATTGCCGAATGGGATTCGCGCGTCGGCCAGATCGTCGTCACGAGCTCGACCCAGCAGCCGCACATCGTCCGTTCCGGCCTCGCCGAGTGTCTGGGCCTCGACGAAGGCCAGATCCGTGTCATCGCTCCCGATGTCGGCGGCGGCTTCGGCTACAAGGGTGTCCTGCTCGGCGAGGAAGTGGCGCTGGCCTGGGCCGCCAAGCGCCTCGGCGTAGCCTTGCGCTGGATCGAGGATCGCCGCGAGAACCTCACCGCCGGCGCCGACTGCCGCGAGCACCACTATAAACTCACCGCCTATGCCGACAGCCGCGGCCGCCTGCTCGCGCTCGATTGCGAGGCGACAGTCGATGCCGGCGCCTACTCCGCATATCCCTTTTCCGCGTGCCTCGAGGCAGGCCAGGTCGGCAGCATCCTGCCGGGCCTCTACGACTTCCCGCACTATCGCTGCAAGACGATCACGGCAGCCACCAACAAGCCGCCGATCCTGCCCTATCGCGGCGTCGCACGCACCGGCGTGTGCTTCGCGCTCGAAGTGACGCTCGACGCGTTGGCGCGCGAAGCCGGCGTCGAGCCCACGGAATTGCGCGCCCGAAGCCTCGTCAAACCCGAGCAGATGCCGTTCGACAACATCGCCAAGCGCCACTTCGATTCCGGCGACTATCCGGAAGCCCTGCGCCGCGCCATCGAAGCGATCGGCCTCGAACGCGTCCGCGAGCGGCAGGCGCGCGGCGAGCCGGATGGCCGGAGGATCGGCCTCGGTCTCGCGATGTATTCCGAGCAGGCCGGCCACGGCACCAGCGTCTATGCGTCCTGGGGAATCCCGTTCGTGCCCGGCCACGAGCAATGCCACGCCCGCTTCACGCCCGATGGCGGCCTCGAAATCCGTATCGGCGCGCACAGCCACGGACAGGGCCTGGAAACGACGCTGTCCCAGGTCGCCCATTCGATCCTCGGCGTGCCGCACGATCACATCAAGGTCAGCCATGGCGACACCGGGCTGTCGCCGTACTCCACCGGCACGTGGGGCTCGCGCTGCATGATCATGTCGGGAGGCGCGGTCGCCGCAGCTTGCGATCAACTCGCCGAACGCGTGCTGCGCATCGGTGCGAAGTTGCTGCAGGCGCGGCAGGCCGACGTGCGCCTCGAAGCTGGCTTCGTCGTCTCGTCCACCGCCAGGATCGCGGTTGCCGATATCGCCCGCACCTTCTATCGCCGCCCGCAGGACTTGCCCGCGGACGTCGATCCCGGCGGTCTCGAAGTCGTCGCCGGCTACAAGGCCAAGCGCGACACCGGCACGTTCAGCTACGCCGCGCACGCCGCGGTCGTCGCCGTCGATACGGAGACCGGCGCGGTCGAGATGCTCGATTACGTCGTGGTCGAGGATGGTGGCACGCTCGTCAATCCGATGATCGTCGATGGCCAGATCATCGGCGGCATCGCGCAAGGGGTCGGCACCGCGTTCTACGAGGAGATGCCGTACGACGCGCAAGGCCAGCCGCTCGGCACCACGCTCGCCGAGTATCTGCTACCCGGCTCCGGCGAGATGCCGCGCGTCCGCATCATCCATATGGAGACGCCGTCGCCGTACACGCGCTTCGGCCAGAAGGGCCTTGGCGAAGGTGGCGCCATCGCGCCGCCGGCAGCGCTGACCAACGCGATCAACGATGCGCTGAAGGACCTCGGCGCGGAGCTGCTGTGCTCTCCCGTCACGCCTCAGCGCATCGTGGCCGCGCTCGCCGCTTCCCGCCACGCTCACGGCTGAAGCTCTGCAGCGGCCGGAGGCGGAGCAGCTCAGCGTTTGAGGCCCGTGATGCGAATACCCGCGCCGTGCACCTTGTAGCGCATGTTGATGGCGATCAGAACGGAAGTCAGCGCTTCGACCGCCGCCGCATTGACGAGCGCGCCTGCGTGCACGCCGTTGAGGCCGATATCGGCCGCGAGGCGCACCACGATCTCGCGCGCCTTCACGTCGTCACCACACACCAGCACGTCGCAATCGACGTCGTGAGCGGGATCGGCGAGCAATTCGGCCGATACGTTCTGGAATGCAGCGACCACGCGCACGTCCGTCCCCAGCAATTCCTGCACTGCCGCGACGGCCGATCCGCCGGCCGGCAATTGCACGCGCGCGACCTTCGGCGGAACGAGCGGCACGGTAGCGTCGATGAGGATCTTTCCCTCGAGCGCGTCGCGCACCTCGAGCACGGTCGACTGTTGCGCGGCATAAGGAACGGTCAACACGACGATGTCGGCCGCCGCCGCGGCATCGCGATTGGCCATGCCCGTGATGTCACCGCCACCGAGCCGTTGTTTCATCTCGTCCGCTGAAGCCGACGCCCGAGCCGCATCGCGCGAGCCGACGATCACGCGGTGCCCTGCGTTCGCCCACCTCAGGGCGAGACCGCTGCCTTCTTTGCCGGTGCCGCCGAGAATGGCGATCGTCTGCATGTCCGTCATTCGTGCACCTGCATTCCGTTGTCGCGTGGCGTGGCGTGGCCGGTGAGCCGCGCGTGCCGCCCCGCTGGGGTCTGGATCGCCTCGGTGAGTGGCGCTGCCGCGTATGACTTGCGGCGCTGCTCGTCGGGGGCATGGCCATAGAGCGTCGTGCGCTGTTGCGGCGTGCGCCCGAGGCGCGAGATCATCGCATCCATCTCGGCCGGCGCGAGTTCTTGTCCATGTGCCGCACCAGCCGCCCGCGAAATGCTCTCGTTCATCAGCGTGCCGCCGAGGTCGTTGGCGCCCGCCGCGAGACAGGCAGCGACACCTTCCGCCCCCATCTTGACCCACGACACCTGGATGTTCGGAATCAACGGATGAAGCGCGATGCGCGACACCGCATGCATCAGGATCGCCTCGCGCCACGTCGGCCCGCGGCGCGCGCGACCCTTGAAGTAGATCGGCGCTTCCATGTGCACGAACGGCAGCGGCACCAGTTCCGTGAAGCCACCGGTCCGCGCCTGAAGTCGACGGATCGCGAGCAGGTGACGCGCCCAGTGCTGCGGTCCCTCGATGTGCCCGAACATGATCGTCGCTGTCGTTCTGAGGCCGACGCCGTGCGCGGCCGACATGATGTCGAGCCATTCCTGCGTCGTGACCTTGTCGGGGCAGATCACGGCGCGAACATCGTCGTCGAGGATTTCCGCCGCGGTGCCGGGCAGCGATCCGAGCCCGGCGTCACGCAGCCGTGCGAGGTAGTCCGCGACCGGCTGCCCGAGCGTCTGTGCCCCATGCTGAACTTCGAGCGGGGAGAACGCATGCACGTGCATTCCCGGTACGACGGACTTCACCGCGCTGAGAACCGCGAGATAGGTGTCGCCGGTGTAGTCGGGATGAATGCCGCCCTGCATGCACACTTCGGTGGCGCCACGCGCCCACGCTTCGCTGACGCGACGGCCGATCTCCTGCGCGTCGAGATCGTAGGCAGGCCCGCGCAGATGCTGTGCGGCCTTGCCCTTCGAGAACGCGCAGAACCGGCAGCGATACGCGCACACGTTGGTGTAGTTGATGTTGCGATTGACGACATAGCGCACGGTGTCGCCCGACACGCGCCGCCGCATCGCATCGGCAGCGGATGTCACCGCTACGAAATCGTCGTCCCGCGCTGAAAACAGCCGGACGATCTCGTCCTCCGCCAACTCCTCCCCGCGATCCGCCTTGGCCAGCAAACGGTCGAGTGACGCCGATCCGAAAGAGGGCACGGTCGAAGATGCTGCAATCTCGGGCGCCGCTTTGCTCTCGCCGGGCGACCAGTCGCCGACGCGCGCATAACCTTCGCTGTCGGAGGCGCGCAAGATCGCAGTATGGATCGCCGGCGTGGTCCACCGCTCGAGTTCGCGCAGATATCGCGGATAGAGCGGCAGTCGCTGCACGAGCGTGCGGCCCATCTCGCGCACGTGTCGCGCCAGCGTGTCGATGTGCGGCCAGGGCGCTTCCGGGTTCACGTGGTCGAGCGTGATCGGCGAGATACCACCCCAGTCGTCGATGCCGGCGTCGATCACATCGGCGATGAGATCGGGCGCGAGATTGGGCGGCGTCTGCACGCTGATGTGCGGCCCGAGGATGATCCGCGCAACCGCGATCGCCCAGAGCAGATCATCCGCAGGCGCATCCGGATGGTTCGACATCCGCGTGCCCGTCTTGGCGCGGAAAGGCTGGATGATGACTTCCTGGATATGTCCAAATTCAGCGTCCAACTCAGCGATGGCGAGCAGCGCCTCGATCGTCTCCGCCCGTGTTTCGCCGATGCCGATCAGCAACCCCGTCGTGAAGGGAACAGCGAGGCGGCCGGCCTGCCGCATCGTCTCGATGCGCGCTGCTGGCGTTTTATCGGGCGAGCCGAAATGCGGCATGCCGCGCTGGCCGAGGCGGTCCGACGCGGTCTCCAGCATCAGCCCCATCGATGCCGATACCGGTCGCAACTTGGCGAGGTCGGCAGCGGTCATCACGCCGGGATTGAGATGCGGCAGCAGCGTCGTCTCTGCAAGTACGCGGCCCGCCGCCTCGTGCAGGTAATCGAGCGTCGTCGCAAAACCGAGTTCGTCGAGCGCGCGCCGCGCAGCCGGATATCGAAGCTCGGGCTTGTCGCCGAGCGTGAACAGCGCCTCGGTGCAGCCGGCCTCCTGCGCGCGCCGCGCCAGCGCCACCACCTCGTCGATCCGCATGTACGCTGCATCGCCCCTCCGGGGCGGCCTCGCGAAGGTGCAGTAGTGGCAGCTGTCGCGGCACAGATGCGTGAGCGGCAGGAACACCTTGCGCGAATAGGTCAGGAGGCCGCCGAAAGCATCGTCGCGAATACCGGCCGCGCGCCGCATCAATGCGCGCGTGTCTCGTTCGGATGCCAACGCTCGGGTCTCGCCGGTATCGATCGTCGTCCGCGCCACGGCTCGGAGATCAGGCACGGGAATCATCTCGGCATTGCACTCCAGGTTGCGCGGTGGGCTTTCCGATCCGGGGCATCATGCCCGTTCCGTGCCGTTGGGCGCAAGCAGCGACAGCCCGAGCATCGCTCGGCGCTTCAGCCACGGCGAAGGCCGGTAGCGCGGATCGCGATAGAAATCCTCGAGCCGCTCCAGGATATGCAACACGGCTCCAGGCCCGAGCTTGTCGCCCCACGCGAGCGGCCCCATCGGATAGCCCAGACCGAGCTTCGTGCCCTTGTCGATGTCGGCGGGGCTCGCGACACCCCGGCTGGCAACCTGGCACGCGACGTTTATGATGTGCGCCACGATCCGCTGCGCGACGAACCCGGGGCTGTCGTCGATCAGGATGGCGGGCGTTCCATCGGCCGACATCAAGCCTTGCGCGGCTTGCGCATAGGAGGGCTCGGTGGCCGGCGACACCATAACGGTACGCGGCCCGCCGAGTCCGAACATCATGTCGACGGCAACGGTGCGCGCGGGATCGAGTTCCAGGTCGCACACGGCCGTCGTCAGATCCCAGCCGACGGGCGTGATGACGATCAGCGCTTCGGATGGCGGCGCCGCCGAGCGGTCGACGCCGATGCCCTGCTCCGAAATATAGGCGGTCAGGTCCGCCGTGAAATGCGGACACGCGGTACTCGGCGCGACCCAGACGAGCTTCGGTCGCGCGGATGATGCTGCGGCGGCCGGCGGTTCCACGCGCTTGCCCTTGTCGTAGGCATACCAGCCCAGCCCGTTCTTCTGGCCGTAGAGCCCGCCCGTCACGCGCAACTTCAACTCAGGGCCAGTCGCATACATCGGCTCGCCGAAGAACTGCCCCCAGATGCTCTCCATCGCCGCCACCGAGATGTCCGAGCCGATCAGGTCGAGCAGCGCGAACGGCCCGAGCCGGAAGCCCGGCGCGCCCGTCATGATGCGATCGACCTCGTGGAACGCCGCGACACGTTCCGCCACAATGCGCCCTGCTTCCGGCACGTAGGCGCGCCCGACGTGGTTGACGATGAAGCCGGGACTGTCCACCGAAACCGCGGGCTCGCGCCCCATCCGCTTCGCCAGCGCGACGAGCGCGTCTGTCACGTCGGGCGCGGTGGCGAGGCCGGGGATGATCTCGACGAGCTTCATCAGCGGCACGGGATTGAAGAAGTGCATCCCCGCCGTGCGGTCGCGCTTTTCGCAAACAGCTGCGATCGCGGTAACCGAAAGCGACGACGTATTGGTGGCGATGATCGTGTCGGGCCCTGCGGCGGCCTCGAGCGCCTTGAACAGGTTTCGCTTGGCGGCGAGATCCTCGTAGATGGCCTCGATGACGACATCGCAGCGAGCGGCTTCCGCGAGGTCCGCGGCGACGGACACGCGGGCCGCCATGGCCGCAGCAGCATCGGCCGTGATCGTGCCCTTCTCGGCTTGCCGCGCGATCATCTTCTCGACGAACGCGCGCGCCGCTTCACCCGCTCCCGGGTTGGCGTCGAAGATGCGGACGGTGATGCCGCCTTCGGCCGCCACCTGTGCGATGCCGCGTCCCATCGTTCCCGCGCCGATGACGCCGAGCGAAAGGGTGGGAGAGGCGATGTCGGGTATCGGCATGATGTTCCTGATGTCGTTGTGTCGCGTACGGGCCGCATACATTCACAAATGCAACGCAGCGAACTCGGCCTCGTCGTGAACGTCCCGGCCTTCCTTCAGCGCCGGCAGGATCTTCTCGACGAGTTACCCTGCGCCATGGGGATGCACTATAACAGCCCTACCGGCACGCGCGAACGGTGCCTGCGCCATGGCACCGAGGCCGTTCCGAAAAATAGCCACTACCACTTCAGCTCCGGCCTCTCGGTTCTCCTCCCCCCATCGTGGGGGAGGTGGCCCGTAGGGCCGGAGGGGGGAAGCCGAACGAAAATCAGGTGAGGGGGCTCCCCCACCCCCGCCCCATGCCCACGAGGGGGAGGGGGAAAGTCGATTTTCGATTCTGTTGTTGTTCCGAGCGTCCTAGGGCTTGGGCTTGCGGCAGCCTTTGGCCTCTTCGGCGCTTCGCACGACGCAGGATGCGCCGAGCCCTTCGGCGCTGGGCGTGACGATGACCGTCACGAACGCCTCGGGTGCTGGAAACTTCTCCGCGATGAAGCGGTTGAGCGCGGCCCGATCGGTGCCGCCGACGCGGGCCTCGTAGGTGTAGACTTCGGAGATGTCGCGGCTGGCGAGCTGCATGCCGATCACGATGCCGTTGGCGCGCGCGGGCTCGTCGATGGCGTCTCGGAACCCGGTGACCATGCGCGAAGTGGTGTCGCTCAGCTCCGCTTGCGTGACGCCCTCACTCCGCCATTTCGCATAGACCTCCCTCAGTGCATCCAGCGACGCTTTGACCTGTCGGTTGTCGACCGCGGAGCGCAGTGAGATCAGCCGCTTGCCCGGCCCGACCAGCATCATCCCGGCACTCGCGCCGTAGGTGGAGCCGAGGCTCGCGCGCACGCCCTGCCAGAGCCGGCCGTTGCTGCCGCTGAGCACGGCTGTCGCGATCTGCGCCGTTTCGACGTCGCGCCCCTGGCGGATGCCGGTGAGCCCGACGAGCAGCACGGTGGACTGCGGCGTGTCGTGCTCGACGACGATGGTGCTGCCGTCGATCACGACGTCCGGCCAGTCACGTGGCGTCAGCGGCGCCAGAACGGGCAAGTCCGCGAAAGCATCGTCGATGATGGCGGCGGCTTCCCCCTTCGCGATCCGCCCCGACGCGGCAAGTCTCAGGCGCGAGCGGTCGAGCGAAGCTTCCCGCCAGAGCGCGAGGTCGTCACGACCGATCCGATCGAACCGTTTGGGGTCGAAGCGGCGCGTCATCGGATGATCGCCGAGTGCGAACCACAACGCCGCCCGCGATGCGATCGTTTCGGCGCGCGAGGCCGCTTGTGCATCGCTGCCGCCGGCGCGTTGCTTGAGGCGTTCGAGCAACCGCTCGCTCGGCCGCGCGCCCTTCAACGCGGAAGCGACGAGCGCCATCGATGCCGCCAGCGTCGCCGTCGGCGCGCGCACGTTGCCCGAGGTCGAATACGGTCCGAACGAAATCGATGCCGTCGCGGTGAGATCCTTGAGGCGTTCGACGAACTCGGTCTGGCCGGCACCGTCCGCGCCCTGCATCACGAGCGACGCGCCCAGCTCCCTGAAGCCTTCCTTGCCCGGTGTGGTCACTCCCCAGATGTCGCGCATGCCGAAGCTGATCGCGGCGAACGGCGTCGACGGCTTTTCGCGATATTGGAACACGAGGCCCTTGGGCGTCTTGACGGTCTCGAAGTGCAACAGCGGCGGCGTGTCCGCGCGCGAGGCCCCTGCCGGCAGGCCGAGAAGCAGGGCTGCGAGCCCGGCGGCGGCGATGCGCCGGCACCCCGAAATCCGGCACCCCGTAGTCAGGTTTCTGATCCTCATCGTGTGTCGATCCTGCCGGCTGAAAATTGCGGCGGCGTTTCGGCGGGCGTCGGCATCGTCCCGCCGATCGGACCGGGCCGGCCGCCGGCCACTGCCGCAGCACCCGGCAGCATGATGCCCGCCACTTCGCGGCCCGGCCCCGCGACGAGCGAGAGCAGCCGGTTGACGCTGGTCGCGGTCACCTTTTCGAGATCGCTGCCCCTTTGCTGCCAGGCTTCGTGATCGTAGTGCGCCGACAGCCAGTTCGTCAGGGCCTGGGCATAGAGTGCGGGTTGATGGGTGAGCAGTGCGCGCTCGTTCCGGATCCTCATCTTCAGCCGGTCGACGATCTCGTCGGGCAACCCCTTGCGCGCGAGTTCCGCGATATAGACGCGCGCGGCCGCGATCGCCTTATCCGGATCGACGCCGCTCGCCGGCACGCCCGAGAACGAAATCCTGAATGCTCCGGTTCGCACCCGGCTCAGGGACAGGCGGGCATCGGTTACGAGGTTGTCGCGTTCGACCAGGATTTCGCTGGGACTGTCGGTGAGGCGGCTCGACAGGAAGCCGCCCACAACGCTCAGCGCCGCGTCGTTCTCTTTCCGCTGACTTTCGCTTTCATCGATGGTGACGATGCGTTCCAGATAGAGCCCGGTCTGTCGCGCATCCCTTTCGGTGGAGCGCAGCGAGCGGCTGCCGGCCTCGTAGGTACGCGGAACTTTCCAGCCGTGCGGCGGCAGGGTTTTGGTCGGCAAAGGCGCGATGTGACGAGCGACGAGTGCCTCCACGCTCGCTTTGTCGATCGGCCCGTGCAGCACGATCGCCGCATTGTTGGGGGCATACCAGCGATCGTGAAACGCCTTGGCTGCTTCCGGCGTGAACGCCTTGATCGTCTCTGGCGATCCGATCACGCGCTGGCCGAGCGGATCGCCCGGCATCAGCGCCAGATTGAGCGCGACGCCGAAGCGGGCGAATGGATTGCGGCCGGTGTTCTGCTGGTACTCCTGCAGCACGACGTTGCGTTCGCGCTCCGCCTGGGCCTGCTCGACGCGCAACCCGCTCAGCATTCCCGCGAAGTAGCCGAGAAGCTTGTCGAGGTTCTGCGCGTTGCTGTCGGGCTTGGAGGGGAAGCGCTGGAAGTAGACGGTGGTGCGATGCGTGGTCCAGCCGTTGCCCGAGCCGTCGGAAAAGAATGCGACCTTGGCCTTGTGGTCGTTGTCGCGGTTGATGAACAGCAGGTGCTCGAGATAGTGGGCGATGCCCCGGCACTGGCCGTCGGCCTCATCGGCGCATCCCGCCTTGACGATCAGCCACCCGGTGATCGAACGCGCGCTGGGGTCGGGGACGACGAACACGTTGTCCGCGACACGGACCTCGGGTGTGGCAGCCCGCGTCGCACCGGCGTTTGGGGTCTGCGCGGCTGATGGTGCTGCCGCGAAGATCGAGGCTAGCACCGCCGCCAGCACCATGGCCGAAACCATGGCCAGTGACCCCGGCGTCATCCTCCCGAAAGCCTGGCGGAAATTCATGGGATGCTCCCGTCGCACTTCTCTCTGACCCGGGCGAAGGCCCCGCGGGGCATTGAGTTATACCGCCAAAAGCGTTTCGAGCCAGGAGGGAACGCCGGAGAGATCGGGGAAACGCTCGAACTGCGGCCCACCGTCGAACGATACGACGGCGTTGCCGATCAGCCCGAGCGCGCCGACGCCCGCGGCGTGGCCAGCCAGGATATCGACCGCTTTGTCGCCGAGCATCGCCGACGCCGCGAGATCGATTCCGAGATCGTCCCGTGCCGCCAGCAGCATTCCCGGCCTGGGCTTGCGCCAGGGGTGGTCCGCCGCCCGGTAGCGCTCCTCGATCGCATCGGGATGGAATGGGCAATGATAAACAGCGGCGAGCGCCGCCCCTTCGCGCTCGAACCGCTCGCGCATGAAGGCCGTGACCGCGAAGAAATCGTCTTCGGTGTAGTTACCAAGCCCGATGCCCGATTGGTTCGTGACCACGACGATCGGCATGTCCAGCCGTATCGCGGTGCGGGCGACATCGAAGATGCCGGGCATCCACTCGAAGTCTTCACGACGGCTGACGAAAACTCGGTCGACGTTGATGACGCCGTCGCGGTCGAGAAGCAGGGCTGGTCGCGTTTGCATCGGCATGGGCGACGCGGAAAAGATGACAGCACGCGCTTGAAGTCAAGTGTGGCAGGCCAATTCCAAGGCGCGATCGCGCACCGGCGACCTGCGCGACCTATGGCGCAGGCCGCGCCTCTTGCAATCCTCGCCATGCCGCGTCCTGATGCTCCCAGACACCAGACACCAGACACCAGACACCAGAGACCTGCGACGAGCCGCAATCGACGAGGAAGCACGTCCCCATGACCGCCTTCACCACCGAGCAGAAGCTGCTGCGCGAAAGCGTCGCCAAGTTGATGGCGACCCACGCCACTCGCGACTACGTGCGCGCCAAGGACAAAGCGAAAGCCTATCCTTACGAGCTCTACGACGAGTGGGTGAGGGCCGGTATGCTCGGCGCAGCCATCCCGGAGCAGTACGGCGGCATGGGCGGCAACGCCATCGACCTCGCGATCTGCGTCGAGGAGATCGCCTACGTCAGCGCCGACTTCCAGATGTGCTACGGCGGCTCGATGTTCTGCGCCCTCGCGCTGCTGATGAAAGGCAGCGAGGCGCAGAAGGAATACTGGCTGCCCAGGATCGTTTCGGGCGAGCGCCGGTTCTCGATCTCGATGTCGGAGCCCGAGGCGGGTTCCGATGTCGGCGCCCTGCGCACACGCGCCGAACGCCAAGGCGACAGCTACGTCATCAACGGCCAGAAGCTCTGGAACACGGCTGCCGGCGCGCGCGACAACACCATGTTCGTCTACGTCAAGACGGACCCGTCGGTGCACTACCGCAAGGGTATCTCGCTGATCCTCGTCGACAACGATACGCCCGGCGTGAAGCTCAACAAGCTCGACATGCTCGGCCGCCACTGCGCAGGCACCTACGAGGTGTTCTTCACCGACGCGAAGGTCGATGCCGACCGCCTCGTCGGGGGTGAGAACAAGGGCTGGGAGTGCGTCCTGTCGGGTTTGCAGATCGAGCGCGTTGTCTCGTCCGCCGGCAATTGCGGTTCCGCGCAGGGCGTCGTCGACATGGCTGCGGCCTGGGCGAAGGAGAGAAAACAGTTCGGCCGCCCGATCGGCACGAACCAGGCGATAGCGCACATGATCGCCGACATGCAGACCGACGTCGCGGCCGCCAAGGCGCTGACCTATCAGGCCGCGTTCAAGGTCGCGGCCGGCGAGGATGCACTGGCCGAGATCACGATGGCGAAGCTGTTTTCCTCGGAAACCTACGCCAAGGTCGCCAACATGGGCATGCAGATCATGGGCGGTTACGGCTACTCCATGGAATTCGATATGCAGCGCCACTATCGCGACTGCCGGTCCTCGACGGTGGCTGCCGGCTCCTCGCAGATCCAGCGCAACCTCATCGCCGGCCTGATGGGACTGAAGGTGCTGTAACCCCAGAGCCGATGGACCCCTTCACCACTTGTTCACCATGTCGGCACGTCCCGATCGTGCTTAACGCGGCACTTACGCGGGCCTCGTATTTTGACCCGTCTGCGTGACGATCCGTGACGATCGGTGAAGAGTGGCTTCGGGGTAGCGTAATGCGTATCGTGGTGACGGGCGGCGCGGGCTTCATCGGCTCGGCCGTGTGCAGGAAACTGGTCGGCGAACGCGGCGCGACCGTGCTCAATCTCGACAAGCTCACCGCGACCTCCAGCCTCGCCTCGCTCGAGCCCGTGTCCCGCAGCCCCCGTTATTCCTTCCGCCGTGCCGACGTTTGCGATCGCGAGCGTATGGCAGCGCTGCTCCAGGCGTTCTCCCCGGACGCGATCGTGCACGCCGCGTTCGAGCGCCAGTGGGGCGCCGATGCAACTTCGTCCGAGGCGACCTTCGAGACCAACGTGCTCGGCACCTGGCGCATGCTGGATGCCGCCCGCGACTACTGGTCGACGCTTCCGCTCGCCCGACAGGAGAAGTTCCGCTTTCTCAACGTATCCTCCGTCGCCGGCCGCGATACGCCCGCAACGGCCAGCCGTTCCGGCGCCGACGAACTCGTCTCCGCCTGCCACAAGAGCTACGGTCTGCCGACCATCGTCTCGAAGGCCGCCGATACGTTCGGCCCCTACCAGTTCACCGGCCATCCCGTGGCTTCGGCCGTGATCGCCGCCATCGACGGCGACGACGCCCCGGCGCACGCCGGAGAACCCGGCGTCTGGCTCTATGTCGAAGATCACGTCTCGGCCTTGCTCGCGATGCTGGCGAAAGGCACGCCGGGCGCGACGTATTCGGTCGCCGGCCGCGGCCGGATGAACCCCGCTGGCATGTCCGCGCGCGTCTGCCAACTCGTCGCCCGCCACGGCCCGCGGTCTGGCGTGCCGCCGCAGCACCTCGCTAAGCAACGCGCCGATGAAGTCGCGGCGCTGATCGACGGCGCGGACAGCACCATCACCGCACGGCTGACCCACGATACCGGCTGGTCCGCCGATACCACGGCCGAGCAGGCATTGTCCGAGACCGTGCGCTGGTATCTGGCGAACGAGGCATGGTGGCGTCCGCTCCAGGCTGCAGCCAATGCGACGAACGACTTCGGCCTGCTGCGCATCGCGTGAGTTGATCGCCACGAAAAAACTGTATGCTGTCGCCGAAGGCGTTCGAGCGGGCGTGCGCTGTGGGTGCGGCGTCTCCCGGTGCGCACGATCCTGCCTCGGTGCTCGACACCATCAAGGTGCGGCCTGGAAGCAGGCGAGCCAGCCGTACCGGCAGCGTGCCGGCCGACCTTGACGGCGCCTGCGCGCGCCGGCTGTCACTGCGCGTGGGCCGGGACGGAAGGATGACCCCACGACAAGGAAGGAGGTGGACGCAGCATCACTCAGAAGCGCATGATCCACACATCACAGCGCTCCACGAAATCGGGTCAAGTCCAGTTGGTGGCTGATCAGATAATATGGTATTGGCTCACTTAAATATCGACTTTGGACGACCACAGGGACGAGATCCGCCTCATCGTTGCGCTCCGCAAGAAAATCTCGAAGATCCTGACATATAGAGAATACCCCCCCCAGGTGAGAACACCGGCGAGTCGTTCCGGCTTCTTGACATGGACTGGTAATATGGGCGGCGGTCCGGCCCTGTCATGTTGGGTCTTGCGGTCGAGCCACCACTCTACGTAACGACCTGTTCCGCCGCCTCCTCGCACATCATGCGCTTTCATCCGGCGGGACGGCGAATCATTTGCCATGAGTGTTGGGTCGAGGCCCGCTACTTGTGCGGACCGCGGCCCACATTTCGCGGCACGCCGGGGATGTTGGGCCTCGCAGGGCTCGACGCAACACCCATGGCAATTGATGGCTTTCATGCGAACCTACGACCTGACACGCCGTAAAGCGTCATGGGGTCAGACCCGTAGGGTCTGACCCCGCTAGATATCACGCTGCCTTGTCGAGGCCGCGGACTTTGAGCAGGCCGTCGACGGTGGGCAGGCGGCCGCGGAAGCCGGTGTAGGCTTCGCGTTCGTCGCGAGAACCACCGGCGCCGTAGACGAATTTGCGCAGCCGCTCGGCGACCTTGGGGTTGAAGATGTCGCCGGTTTCCTCGAAGGCGGCGAAGGCGTCGGCGTCGAGCACGGCGGACCACATGTAGCTGTAGTAGCCCGCAGAGTAGCCGTCGCCCGAGAACGCATGCGCGAAGTGCGGCGTGCGATGGCGCATGACGATCTCGCGCGGCAGGCCGATGCGCGCCAATGTCTCGGCCTCTCGGGACTTGGGATCGCCACCGGTAGTCGAGGCATGGAAGTCCATGTCGACGATGGCGGAAGCGAGGAACTCCGTCGTGGCGAAGCCCTGATTGAAGGTCGCTGCCGCCTTGATCTTGTCGATCAGCGCGCGCGGCATCGGCTCGCCGGTTTCGTGGTGGCGAGCGAACTCCTGCAACAGCACGGGCTGCGTCAGCCAATGCTCGTAGAGTTGCGAGGGCAGTTCGACGAAGTCGCGGGAAACGGCGGTGCCCGACAAGGAAGGGTATTTCACGTTCGACAACAGGCCGTGGAGAGCGTGGCCGAACTCGTGGAACAGCGTGCGTGCGTCGTCGAACGACAGCAGTGTCGGCTGGCCGTCCGGCGCTTTGGCGAAGTTGCAGGTGTTGTTGATGATGGGGCGGATGTCGCCGATGAGCCTCTGCTGTGTACGGTAGGCGCTCATCCACGCGCCGGAGCGTTTCGATGGCCGCGCGAAGTAGTCGCCGAGGAACAGGCCGATGTGCTTGCCCTTGGCGTCCATCACCTCGAAAGCGCGCACGTCCGGGTGCAGAAGCTGCAGGCCGTGAACCTCGCAGAAGCGCAGCCCGAACAGCCGCTCGGCTGTCGCGAATGCTGCGGCGATGACGTTGTCGAGCGAGAGGTAAGGCTTGATCTCGGCCTCATCGACCGCGAACTCGGCATGGCGCACCTTCTCGGCGTAGTGCCGCCAGTCCCACGGTTCGATGGCGATGTTTGAGCCTTCTTTCGCGGCCTGCCGTTGCAGCATGTCGCGCTCGACGAGGGCCTTTGCACGGGCGCGCTTCCAGACCTTGTCGAGCAGCTTCATGACGGCGGCCGGCGTGCGCGCCATGGTGTCGTCGAGCTTGAAGGCGGCGTAGGTCTTGAAGCCAAGCAGCTTCGCCTGCTCGTCGCGCAGCGCGAGGGTTTCGGCAACGATCTTCCAGTTGTCGGTCTCGCCACCGTTCTCGCCGCGCCTGATCCAGGCTTTCCAGGCCTGCTCGCGCAGGTCGCGGCGTGCTGACAACGTCAGGAACGGCTCGATGAGCGAGCGCGACAGCGTGATGACGTGGCTCGCCTTGGAGCCGCGCTCCTTGGCGGCACTGGCGGCGGCGGCGACGAGAAAGTCGGGCAGGCCGGCGCGGTCGGTCTTCGTCGGAAGCGGCAGCTCGTAGCTGCGCTCGTCTGCGAGAACATTCTGGGCGAACGCGGTGCCGAGGACGGCGAGGCGTTGCTTGATCTCGCCCATACGGGCTTTTTTGGCAGCGTCGAGCTTGGCACCCGCGCGCACGAAGCCGCGGTAGGTGCGGTCGAGAACGCGGGTTTGCTCGGCGGTGAGCTTCAACGTCTCGCGGCGGCGGTGGAGGTCTGCGATGCGGGCGAAGAGTTCGTTGTTCGACGTGATGGCGTTGCGGTGGGCCGCCATGCGCGGTGCCATCTCGCGCTCGATCGCCTGGATCTCGGCGTCGGTGTGCGCGCCCGAGCGGTTCCAGAACACGCCGCCGACGCGCGACAGCAGTTGGCCCGCGCGTTCCAGCGCCTCGATCGTGTTGGCGAAGGTCGGTTTCGCTTTGTTGCCGGCGATGGCGGCGATCTCTTCTTCGTGGCGTGCGAGAGCGGCGTCGAATGCCGGCCTGAAATGCTCGTGCTTGATCTCTCCGAACGGCGGGATCTCGTAGGGACCGATCCAGGAGGCAAGCAGCGGATTGAGCGACGCAGCCTCGTCGGGTGCCGGAGCTGCTGGTGTGGTTGCGCGCTTCTTGATCGCCATGGGCAGGTCCTTCAATGGGGCGGCTGCTGGTTTTCGGATGCTGACACTTTGTACGCGTTGTCATCCCGGTGCTCGTCACCGGGATCCACCTTTAAGCAGGCTCAACGCCAGCGGCCCACTGGATCCCGGCAACAAGTGCCGGGACGACACCTGGGATTCTGTCGTCGATGCTGGAGCACCAGGCCAGGTTCAGACGAACAATCCCGTCAGCATCTGTGACCAGCGCTGCACGGAGCCTTGCATGTTCGGCGGTTGCGGTGTCTGCAGTGCGGCGGCGAAGACGTTCTCTCCGGCGAGCCAGCGCGTCTCTGCGTCGGGCGTTGCAAGTGCGATCGACAGCGCGCTCGACAGCTCGTAGGTGGCGGCATTGAGGCCGAGCGAGGCAGCCGCGCCCAGCAACAGGGAGCGCAGGACGAGGCCGGCGTTGGCGGCGGCGGGAACGAAAGGCAGCTCGCTGCCGCCGCGCTCGAAAGCCGTGCGGCACCCGTCGAGGTTGGTCGAGACGAACTGGCGGCAGCCCATCGGGCGTTCGGCGTAGACGCTGCAGTTGCCGTCGACGAGCAGGGGGCAGGGCGTCTTGAACGCCATCACGACTTCCATGGTCGATGCCTTACGCGCGTTGGCGCGGCCGAGTGCGGCGGCCTTGTCGATCGACGGCGTTGCATCGATCAGGCGGACGAGGCGGAAGACTTCCGGTGCCGAGACCGAGACTGCGGAGTGGCAGCAGTAGTTGCAGCCCTTCGCGCATTGGAACGCCGAGGCTTGCGGCATCTTGCCGATGGTCTTGTCGAGGATGCCGGCGGCGATGGCTGCGGCTGCCGTTGCGCGGTCGGGGATTGCGGTGTCCGCGAGGCGGTCACGCATGACGAGGCCCATGCCGAGCACGGCAGCTTCGGTCGCGGGGTTGGGTAGACCCCAGGTCATGGCGGCCTGTCCCTGCTGGCGCAACTCGCGCATGATGCGGAGATGCTCCTTGAGCTCGGTGGGCGAGGGTGCTGCTGGGCCGGCCATGGTTTTTCTCTCTCGTCTGTTGCTGGCTTCGGCGTATGCAAGCCGCATGATGAAATTCGGGCCGAACCTGCCCTCGAATTGCGCCGAGGGCAAGCATGGCGACATTCACTGCGCAGCAGCTTGAACAGGCGCGGTGATTCCGGTCTATTCGAAGCCGGATATCGAGAGGAGACGCCGCATGGCCATTACCGCCGTTCCCCTGACGGAGCATATCGGCGCTGAAGTGCGCGGCGTCGATCTGACGAAGCCGCTCGATGAGGCGACTCGTGCCGAAATCTATCGGCTGTGGCTGAAGCATCTGATCCTGCTGTTCCGCGGGCAGGAACTGTCGCAGGAGCAGTTGATCCACGCGACGCAGGTATTCGGCCAGCAGGCGATTTCCAACCGTAAAGCGGAGCTGCTGCCGTCGGGCTGGGCGAAGCTGCTGCCGGGCATCATGCTGATCTCCAACATCCGCGAGAACGGAGTCGCCATCGGCAACCTGCCGGACGGCGAGATGTGGTTCCACCACGACATGCTGCACGTCGAAAAGCCGCACAAGGGAACGTGCCTCTACTCGTTGGAGGTGCCCTCCAAGGGCGGCAACACGCGGTTCGCCAACTGCTACCGCGCCTATGAGACGCTGCCGGCGGCGATGAAGGAAAAGCTCGAGGGCAAGCGGGCGTTCAATTCGTATAGGCTGGGCGAGGCGAAGCGCGACGACGGCATGGGCGTGGAGCAGGTCAACGAGTCGAGCCATCCGGTTTTCCGCACGCACGAAGAAACGGGGCGCAAGGCGGTGTACGTGAACCGGCTGATGACGGTCGGCATCGAGGGCATGGAGCGGGAGGCTGCGATGGCTCTGCTGGCGCCGCTGTTCGATCATTCGGAGAACGAGGAATGGGTTTACGAGCACGTCTGGCGTCCGCACGATCTCGTGGTGTGGGACAACCGCTGCTCGATGCACGCGCGCACCGACTTCTCCCCCGGCGAGCGCCGCCTGATGATGCGCACCACGATCGCGGGGAATGTCAGGCCGAGTTGAGGTGGATGACGGTATGTCGGCTTGGCGCCACTTGCAGGCATTTCTCTCCAACTTTCGACGTGTCATCCTGGGCCAAGCCGTCGGCCGCAGGCCGATGGCGCAGCTGCCCAGGACCCATCGGACAACGAGTGCTGGTCCTTGAAGTGGTGCGCACGATGTCCGACGAGCACATCTACTCCGTCTACATCCTGGCCAGTCGTCCAAACGGCGCTCTCTACACTGGCGTAGCGAACAATCTCGACAAGCGCGTGCACGATCATCGTGAAGGCCGCGGCAGGGCTTTCACCAAGAAGTACTGCGTTTACAAATTGATGTGGTTTCAGGATTTCACATATGTCGAGGATGCAATCCAGCGCGAGGAGTCGATCAAACTGTGGCCGCGGGCTTGGAAGATCAACCTCATCGAGCGAACCAACCCGGATTGGCACGATCTCTTCCCCGCGATGCAGAAGTACGAGCCCAAAGGACCACTGACCGGTGCGCGCGGCACCATGGGTCCTCGGGAACGAGCCTGCGGGCTAACGCCCTGCGGCTCGCCCGAGGATGACACCTGAGATTGGGGCAGCCGTACCGAGCATCGGCGACGTCCGATGAGGGTCAAAGCCGGACTATTTCCGCGGCGGCAGAAGGTGGCTGGCGCCGGCCTTGGCGGCCCAGTATTCCATGGCGCGGTCGAGTTCTCGGCCGCCGGGGCCGTCGGCGTCGCGGATCGCCTGTTCGCCGGGCGAGAGCGGTTTGAAGCCGCCGCCCAGGCGCATCGCGTCCATGACAACGCGGGCGTTCTGCGGCAGATAGATCGAGATCTTCAAGACTTCGCCGATGGTGCGGCCAGCAGCGGCGAAGCCGTGTCCGCGCATCAGGGCGACGCGGTTTTTGGCGAGTTTGGTCGCGAGGTCGCGGCCCTGCTCGAGGTTTGTCACGAGGAGGCCGGTGTCACCGAAGTTGTCGGCGATGTCCCATACGGGCATGTGCGCGCCGCAGTGGCTCGCCACGTGCATCACCGGCACCAGCGGCACCGTCGAGATCGAGAACGGCAGCACCTCCAGCGCGTGGCTGTGGACGACCGACATGATCTCGGGATTCGCCTCGAAGATGCCGGCGTGGATGAATCGCTCCAGATACGGCTTGTCCTTGCGGCCGTCGGCGACGGAACCGTCGAGGTTGAACGTCATGATGTCCTCGGGCTCGACCAGCTCGGGGCTTTTCGATCGCGAGAGTAGGAAGCGCTTTGGGTTCGTGGGATCGCGATGGGAGATGTGGCCGTACGCATCGACGACGTCGAAGTGCGCGAGGATGCGGTTGGCGGCGGCGATCTCGCGGATGAGGGCGTCTGACATGGGGTTTTGGGGCCTTGGGGTTGGGGACTGGGGCGAGAGTAGCTCAGCCGTTCCCCAAAACCCAATCTCGAATCCCCACAACCCCTTTCAAGCGACCGCCCGGAAATCGCGCCACGAGATCTGTTCGCGGGTGACCTCGACGAAGCTCTGCGGGGGGACGGCGAGCCAGTCGTCGCGGCCGTCGTCGAGCGGCTCGGAGACGAGAAGGCGGCCTGAGTTGTCGCGGCGCTGGCGGGTGTAGAGCGTCTCGGGCTTGCCGGTCGAGGCGTAGCGGAGTGCGTAGATCTGCTCACCGTTCGAGAACGCGGCGGTGACGCGCAGCGGCTCCTCGATCCGAAGCTCGCGCATGTGGCTCTCGATCATCGCGAGCGTGCGCGATGCAGCACCCGCCGGGTCCTGGTCGAGGCCGTTCGCCAGCATCAGCAGGAAAAGCGCCTCGCTGTCGGTGGTGCCGAGGCGGTGTTTGAAGAGGTCGTCGGGGATGGCGCTGTCGACGCGGCGGCGCAGCGTATCCCAGCCGCCGATCTTGCCGTTGTGCATGAACATCCAGCGGCCGACGGAGAACGGGTGGCAATTCGCGCGGGTGGTCGCAGTGCCGGTCGAGGCGCGGATGTGCGCGAAGAACAGGGGCGCCTTGATCTGATGGGCGAGCGACAGCAGGTTCTCGTCGCTCCAGGCCGGGCGGACGTCACGGAACAGTCCGGGCGTCATGCGATCCGAGTACCAGCCCAGCCCGAAGCCGTCACCGTTGACCGCACTGCGGGCCTCTTTGCTCGACCGGCTCTGCACGATCAGGCTCTGCTGCGGCGTCGTGACGAAGTCCTCCAGGAACATCGGTTCACCGAGGTAGGCGATCCAGCGGCACATGGTGATCCCTCGTAGGTCGGGTCAAGCGGAGCGCGACCCGACGAATTCAAGGCAAACCGCAGGTGTCGGGTCGCGGACCGCAAGGGCGGCCCTTGACCCGACCTACGATTACGCAGAAGCCAACTTCGCCTCGATGGCAGCCAACGCGTCGGTGGACTTCGATCCGTCCGGACCGCCGGCTTGCGCCATGTCGGGACGCCCGCCGCCGCCCTTGCCGCCGAGGGCTTCGGCGCCGACGCGAACGAGATCGACGGCGCTGTAGGACTTGATCAGGTCCTCGGTGACGCCGACGGCGAGGCCGGCTTTGCCGTCCTCGGTCACGCCGACGATGACGACGACGCCGGAGCCGACCTGGGATTTGCCGTCATCGACGAGGCCGCGCAGATCCTTCGGGTTGAGGCCCTGAACGGTGCGTGAATAGAACTTCACTTTGCCCACCGTCTTGATCGCCGAGGCCGCCGCGCTGGCTGCATCGCCACCACCGCCGCCGCCTCCGAGCGCGATCTGGCGCTTGGCGTCGGAGAGTTGCTTTTCGAGCGTGCGGCGCTCGTCCATCAACGTCTTCACGCGCTCGACGATGTCGTCGGGCTTGGTTTTCATGAGGGCGGCGATTTCACGGACGCGCTCGTCCTGTTGCGAAAGGTAGGCGCGTGCGCCGTCTCCCGTGAGCGCTTCGAGGCGGCGGACGCCGGCAGCCGAGGCGCTCTCGCCGACGACCTTGACGAGGCCGATGTCGCCGGTGCGCTTGACGTGCGTGCCGCCGCACAGCTCGACCGACCAGGCCTTGTTGCCTTTCCGTGGGGTCAGACCCTGCGGGGCTGACCCCGGTGCCGGGGGGGGCGTAAGTGGGGTCAGACCCGCAGGGTCTGACCCCATCGAGACCACCCGAACCTCGTCGCCGTACTTTTCGCCGAACAGCGCCATCGCGCCGGACTCGATCGCGTCGTCCACCGCCATCAGGCGCGTCTGGACGGGGGTGTTCTGCTGCACGATCAGGTTCGCGAGCGCCTCGACTTCGCGAACTTCTTCCGCGCTCATCGGCTTGGTGTGCGAGAAGTCGAAACGCAGGCGGTCGGGCGAGACCATCGAGCCCTTCTGGGCGACATGGGTGCCGAGGATCTGGCGCAACGCTTCGTGCAGGAGGTGCGTGGCGGAGTGGTTGGAGCGGATCGCGCCGCGGTTGACGTGATCGACCTCCAGCTCGACATGATCACCGATCTTGAACGAGCCCTTCTCGACCTTGCCGACGTGCACGAACAGGTCGCCCAGCTTTTTCTGGGTGTCGGTGACGCGGAACAGCGCGCCCTTCGGGCCTTTGATGAGGCCCTCGTCGCCGACCTGGCCACCGGACTCGCCGTAGAACGGCGTCTGGTTCAGGATGATCGCGCCGTGTGCGCCGGTCTTGAGGTCCTTCACTTCCTTGCCGACCGAGACGATAGCGCGGATCTCGCCTTCGGCGGTCTCGGTGTCGTAGCCGAGGAATTCCGTCGCGCCGACCTTTTCCTTGACCTCGAACCAGACGGTTTCGGTGGCGGTGTCGCCCGAGCCCTTCCAGGCGGCCCGCGCGTCTTCCTTCTGCTTCTCCATCGCGGCGTTGAAACCGGCGTTGTCGACCTTGATCCCGCGCGCCTTCAGTGCGTCCTCGGTCAAGTCGAGCGGGAAGCCGAAGGTGTCGTAGAGCTTGAAGGCGACGTCGCCGGCAAGCGTCGCGCCTTTGTTCATGCCCGTGGTCGCTTCGGAGAGCAGGCCGAGGCCGCGCTCGAGCGTCTTGCGGAAGCGGGTTTCCTCGAGCAGCAGTGTCTCGGTGATCAGGCCCTGGGCGCGCGTCAGCTCGCCGTAGGTCTCGCCCATCTGGCGGATAAGCGCGGGTACGAGGCGGTGCATCAGCGGCTCTCTTGCGCCGAGCAGATGAGCGTGGCGCATGGCGCGACGCATGATGCGGCGGAGGACGTAGCCGCGGCCTTCGTTGAGCGGCAGCACGCCGTCCGCGATCAGGAAGCTCGACGCGCGCAGGTGGTCGGCGATGACACGGTGCGAAGCCTTGTGCTCGCCCTCGGCCCTGACGCCGGTCGCTTCCTCGGAGGCCGCGATCAGGGCACGGAAGAGATCCGTTTCGTAGTTGTCGTGGGTGCCCTGCATCACGGCCGAGATGCGTTCCAGGCCCATGCCGGTGTCGATCGACGGCTTGGGCAAGCTGACCCGATCGCCGGGGCCACGCTGCTCGTACTGCATGAACACGAGATTCCAGATCTCGATGAAACGGTCGCCGTCCTGATCGGCCGAGCCCGGGGGGCCGCCGGGGATCTTGTCGCCGTGGTCGTAGAAGATCTCGGTGCACGGGCCACACGGGCCGGTGTCGCCCATGCGCCAGAAGTTGTCGTCGCTCGCGATGCGGATGATGCGGCTGTCGGGCAGGCCCGCGACCTTCTTCCAGATGCCGAACGCCTCGTCGTCGTCGTGATAGACGGTGACCGACAGCTTCTTGGCGTCGAGGCCGTACTCCTTCGTGACGAGGTTCCAGGCCAGTTCGATCGCGCGGTCCTTGAAGTAGTCGCCGAACGAGAAATTGCCGAGCATCTCGAAGAAGGTATGGTGGCGCGCGGTGTAGCCGACGTTGTCGAGGTCGTTGTGCTTGCCGCCGGCGCGGACGCACTTCTGCGAGGTCGCCGCGGTCTTGTAGGGGCGGTGCTCCTGGCCGGTGAAGACGTTCTTGAACTGCACCATGCCGGCGTTGGTGAACATCAGCGTCGGGTCGTTGCGCGGCACCAGCGG